>JAEVEX010000047.1:0-812 GCA_016842085.1 Candidatus Thermoflexus tengchongensis
GGCCCGGGAGGCCCGCTACGTCCCCGCCGGGCGGTTCCGGGTGCGGGCGCCGGAGCTGCCGCTCTTCCGGCATGCGGGCGTGACGGCCATCCGGGTGGCGGCGGACCCCCGCGGGCTGTGGATCCAGCTCGCGGGGGACCGGGGGCCGGGGGAGATCTTCCGGTTTGACCGGGAGCTCCCGCCCCGCCCGGACATGGCCGCTGATCCGGCCTGGCTCGCCGCCGCCGCCGCGTTGTGGCACGATCTGACCGTGGGGGTCCCCCGCGCCCCGCGGGAGCGCGGAGAGGCCCGGGAGGCGCCGGCGGCGAAGGAGCGCCGGGAGACGCCCCCCGAACGACCGGCCATCCTCCCCCGCCCCTTCGTGGTCCGGGAGGGTTTTATCGGGTTGTCGAAACAGCCCGATAAAGAGCCCGAGGTGGATTGGGGGGAGCGGGAGGAGCGGGAGCGCATCGCCCGCGCCGCCCACGTGGTGCGGGGGCATCTGCGGCGGCTTCCGCCCGGATGGAAGCCGTCGGAGGAGGCCCGGGCGATCGCCCTGGGGTTTGGGGTGGTGATCCCGGACGGCTTCACCTTCGTCCGCCCGCATGTGCGGGGCGGGCGGAAGGAGGAAAAGGAGGGAGAGGGGGAGGCGCCCGGGGAGCGGGAGGCGGTGGCGCGGGGGCTGCGCAGCCTGGCGCTGCTGGGATAGCGGCCCGGGATTCGCAACATAATTTCGCAATCCAAGGAACCTTGACTTGCCAAAAACCCCTGCTTCTCCTATCCTGGAAGCAGGGATTGGGGGACGATATCCCCCAAAACTTTCGCAAGATAAT
>JAEVEX010000047.1:822-42383 GCA_016842085.1 Candidatus Thermoflexus tengchongensis
CCAAGATCCCTTGGATCCTTGACAGGCCCTCCGGATCCCCCTATAATGGCCGGAGAAAGCCCCGGAAACCCCTTCCGGAATTCAGGAGATAAGAAAAATGGGCCCCGAGATCCACCCGTCCATCACCGCTTTTCTGGCCGAGCTGGAGCGGCGGGGACGCAGCCCCCGCACCGTGAAGGGCTACCGCGAGGACCTGCAGGCCTTCGCCCGGTGGATTCAAGACACCTTTGGCGAGCCCTTCGAGCCCCGCGCCGTGCTCCCCGCCGACGTCCGCGACTACCGGGCCTTCCTGCTGGCCCGCTTCCGCCCCGCCACCGTCAACCGCCGCCTGATCGCCCTGCGGGCCTTCTTCCGCTGGCTGAAGGCTCGGGGGGAGATCCCGGAGGATCCCACGGAAGGCCTTCCCCTGGCCCGGGAGGTCCGCCCGGCGCCGAAGGCCCTCACGCCCCAGGAGCTGCGGCGGCTGCTGCGGGCCGCGCATCGGGGCGGGAATCCCCTGCACATCGCGGTGCTGACCATGCTGGCCTTCGCCGGCTTGCGCGTGGGGGAGGTGTGCGAGCTGCGCCTTTCGGACGTGCAGCTGACCCCGCGCTCCGGGCGGGTGGTGGCGCGAGGCAAAGGGGAGAAAACCCGGACGATCCCCCTGGCGCCGGAGGCGCGGCGGGCGCTTCAGGCCTATCTGGCCGTGCGGCCGGAGATCGACTCCGACCGGCTGTTCATCGGCCGCCGCGGGCCGCTGACCCCCTCGGGGGTGTGGCAGATCGTGAAGGCCTACGCCCGCCAGGCGGGGCTGGAGGATGTGCATCCCCACGTGTTGCGGCACACCTTCGCCACGCGTCTTTTGCGGGAGGCAGGGGCGGATCTGGTCACGGTGGCCGAGCTCCTGGGTCATGAGTCCTTAAACACTACGGCCCGTTATACACGCCCTTCGGAGCGAGATCTGGAGGCCGCGATGGAGCGGTTGGGAGGATTCGGAGGTTGATGCGAGGAAGTCGCCGGTTTCATTTACGATGCGAGCGCTGCTGATTTCGAAATTTAACAGAACAAGCTCAACGCGTGTGGCGCAAGAAGTCTCTGGCGGATCCTCTGAAGCGGGAGCCGTGAAATGATATCGGATGCCCGTCAGGCTCGATCCCGGGGTCTCTGGATGCGTGCTGTGTCTTTCACGATACTGCGCGAGCTACTTGCCTTTGCCGCGCAGTCTTCGAAAGGCCTGCGGGCAAAGGATCTGGATGCTGTTGCTGAACGGCTGAAAACACCAAGCGGGAGGACTCCGGCGCGAACCACCCGCTATCACTATCGGAACATCCTCCTAAATCTGGGGATCCTCGGACGTCGCGCAGGACGTTATTTCGTTCAACATCAGGATCCCTTAGTTCAGGCGTTGCTCCGGGCGCTTCAGCCGGGCAATCCAGAACTGAGCCTTGATGAGCGTTATCACTTTGCGAATCTGGTGCTTCGCAATGCGGATTGCCAGGCTCACTTCTTCGACCTCTTTACCGACGGAGAGCCTCTGACGGACCTGGACCTGTTCATTCGGCATGGCCAGCCGGTCGCATGGCGCGTGATCGCGAAGCAGGAGATGACATCTGCCGAGCGATCTGCGGAAACCTCTTCCCGGATGCCCGTCCGAGACCGATGCCGGGGCCGACAGCGCAAACGGCGGACGTCTCCTCCATCGCCGGTTCGGATATGGAATCTGAGCAATGGGCGGGAGCGCATGCTCACGCTTGAGGACGAGCGGCAGGCGATCCTGTATGGCGTTCGTTTCTGGGCTCGTGACGAGCTGGGGTTTCTGGATGAGATTTTCATGGAGCGCTACGGGAACGTGATGTTCCCGGTAGAGATTCATGGTTCTGTGCCGGATCCTCGCGTGATCGAGGCGCTGCAGGAGCGCCTGGATCCTGAGCAGGAGTGGACTTTTTTCAGTGTCCGTGAGCTGGCATGGGAGCTCTGCCCAGCCCTGAAAATTCCCCTGCGCCGGTTTTTCGCTACTCTGGAGGCCCTTTACCATGCCTATCCAGCCTGGCTCATGTGGATCCCTACTTCCTCCCACATTGCCGCCTTTGCTGCCCCCTCCACCTTTGAAGAGAAACTTCAGCTGCGCAGTTATTTCCGGGATCCGTGGGGCCGGTATATCTCTCATTTCTGGGCCAACGTCCGATTACGGGAGGTAAAGCCATGGACAATCCCTATCAGCGCCTGAGGCTGAGGTATAACCCCTTTGAGCCCGCCGCAACCGATGTGCCGTCGGATTGTCCGATGTGGATCCCGGAAGCCTGGGAGAACCCACTTCGGGAGTTCATCCGAAGGGCCCAGCATACCCGGGGTCCGAAAGCGTTCGTGATCCTTGGCAGTTATGGGGCTGGGAAGACATATCTGCTGCGCTGGCTGGAGCGGGAGCTGTTCCCCGGAGAGCGGATCCGGCCCTTTTACTTTAAGAACCCCGGGGTTCGTTTCTATGATCTTGCCGACAGGCTGTTCAGTCAGCTGGGCCGGGAGGAGCTGGCTAAGGCAATCTGGGAATGGGCTCGCCCCAGCATCCCGGGCTTCCAGATCCCATGGCTGAGTTTCTCTTTCCTGAACATCCTGGAAGCCCTTTACAGGCAAAACAAAAATCACGAAGCTATCCTCGCCATCGCGGCCCGCCTCAGGGAGCATCAGATCACTCAAGATGAAGAGATCGCCTTTCAGTTTGGGCGCCTGGTGGTTGAAACGGCAAAGCAACCTTATTTCTCCTATCGGGATTTTGTGGCAGGGAAGCGCGGCGCTCTGGTCCCGGAGCAGGATGAGGCCCCTTACTTCGCGGCAGTGATCCGCATCATGCAGAAGATCTGGGATCTCCAGGGCGTGGCTTTCCTTATTGATGAATTCGAAGAGGTGGCAATGGAAAGAAGGCTGTCCAGGCGGGAGGCTTATGATTACATGGCGACGCTCCGACAGCTGATCGATGCCACAGCGAACGAACCGTTCTGGCTGGCGCTTTCCATGACGCCTGAAGCAGCTCAGAAAACCGAGGAGCTCAAACCGGACCTCTGGCAGCGTATGACCAGCCAGGGGAATTATCTCCTGCGAATCCCTCCTCTGAAGCCGGAAGATGCCGAGGAGATCCTTCGACGACGGCTTCGGTGCGCACGGTTGGAGGATCAGGACAGCAGTCTTTTCCCGTTTCCGGATGGAATCGGCAAGATCCTTCGGGAAGACGTGCGCTCTTCTCCCCGGCGGCTAATCCAGCTGGCCAGCCACGCCATTGCTCGAGCCGCCAGCGACCAGCAAGTTGAAATCCCCCTCAAGGCCGATTTCCTGCAGAAGCTTCAGGAGGAGCTTTTCCCTCAGCCGCCCCGAAAGGAGGGATGATGGCCCCCGCATCCTCGAGCATGGAATCGGTGATCTTTGTCGATACGAGTGTGCTGCTCAGGATCCGGCTTTTCTGGGATGCGGCAAGCCGTTACCAATTGATTTCGCCGGGACACCTGGAGCGCAAAAAAGTGCTCCAGGAATTCAACCAGTTTACTAAGAGACTAAAAGAAGTGCTGTTATATGGCTATAATGCTCTGGCTTATCTGCAGAATAGACAGAGGAACGGCGTTCGGATCTATACCTCCCGGCTTGTTCGGCTTGAGATGCTTCGGGCCGTTCTGGAGGGCGCTCTGCACCAACAGCTGGCCCGCTGGGGCATCTTGTGGCATCCCGGGCGAGCAGGATTGGCTTTCGGCGAACCGCTTCAATCTTACTTGCCCTCGGATGAGCTCAGGGAGTCCGTCGAAAGAATTCTTAACTTCCCAAACGATTTGAGCGCACGATGTGGGGTTCAAATCCTGTTTATAGAGGATTACAAAGATTATTTTCGAGACGCGCTTGAGATCGCAGAATTGATTACAAAAGAAGTGATCCTTGACAATATCATGGATAGTTTTATCTACGCTAGCGCCCTGGCAGTGCAAGCCGACCAGCTGATTACTTCCGATAGGGCTTTTAGCAAGATGATCAACAAGCTTTGCAATCCTTCGGGGGATCGTCGGTGGGATCACCTGCAGCAAAGCCTGAGGCGAATTCTGGAACGTTACGGGCAAGAACAGCCAGTATTCCCGGCATCGCCCGGGCTTGGCTCGGCAGGCACCCTGGAGATCTTGCAGATTCGGTCTGATTCGCTGACAAAACCTTGAAAGAGGCGCCCGTGGTTGGCATACCCGGGGTATGAAGAGATGGGTTCCGGATCGGTGATCTTCTTTCCCGGGTCCTTCAATCCGGGCCGGGCACCCTGGCCCCAGCCCGGATCGAGAACGGGGAAAGGGGCCTTTTAGTCCGCTTCGATCCGGGCGTATTCCCTGCCTGAAAGGGCGAACCGTCAGATTCCGGGGTGGATCGTATGAAAGCGATGAGCGCTTTCACAAAGCCTTCCGTTGTATTGCCCGATGGCTTCGTTCTGCGAGCCGATTTGAGCCGCGCGGCCACACCGACGCTGCTTCGCCAGCGGCCGATCCATCGATGGTTCTGGTTTCCTCATTCTTATTCGCCGGAGCTGGTGGAGGCCATCCTGGAGGCATGGGATCTTCCACCCGGATCTCGCCTTCTGGATCCTTTCTGCGGCGCCGGGACCACCCTGCTGGTGGCCCGGGAACGCGGCTTCCCGGCCGCCGGTGTGGATCTTTCCCCCCTGGCGGTGCTGGCCAGCCGGGCCAAAACGCGATGGCCCGGCAGTTCCGAAGGGATCCTCTCCAGCCTTCAACGTCTTCGGCGCGTCGTCTCACAACAGCTTCGGGTTTTCCGTCGTCGGGCTCTGTTTCGCCCCGTTTCGCCCCCTTCCCCACGGCTGGCCCGAGCGTTCACACCGATCGAATGGGCGGCGCTCTCCGTGCTCCGGGAGTGGATCCTTCAGCTCCCGCCCTCTTTCGAGCGTGATTTGCTGTGGCTGGCTCTGCTGCGCATCCTTCCCCGGTTCAGCCGGGCGAGCGGCGATGGGGGATGGCTGCGCTGGGTGGAGCGCCCGGAAGCGACGCCGGAACAGATCCTGAGCGCCTTCGAGGAGGAAATCCGACGTTTCACGGAGGATCTGGAGTGGCGGGCGCGGCATCCTGTCCCCCCGGCGCGGGTTTCCGTTCATCGGATGGATGCCCGCCGGATCCATCGACTTCCACGGATGTTCGACGCCGTGATCACTTCCCCGCCTTATCCCAATCGTCACGATTACACCCGGATCTTTCATATCGAGCTGCTTTTTATGGGATGTAGAGAGGAGGATATCCTCCGCCTCCGCCGGGAATCCCTGCGCTCTCACGTGGAGGCTCGGGGTTTGGATCTGACTCCGGAAGGATATTTGCCGCCGTCTCGTTTGCAGGCCTATCTGAATGACCTGAAGGATCTTGATCCACGGGTTCCGCGCATGGTGGCCGGTTACTTTGAGGATCTGTTCTGGGTGTTGCGCGGCGCCCGTCAGATTCTAAACCCAGGAGCGCGTCTTGCGCTGGTGGTCGGGAATGCCCGCTACGGCGGGCAGATCCTCCCGGCAGACGAGCTGATGGTAGAGATCGGGGAGCAGGCCGGTTATCGCTTTGAGGGCGCCTGGGTGATCCGGCTGCGCGGGAACAGCGCTCAACAAATGGGTCGATACGGCCGACTTCCCTCCCGGGAAAGCGTCGTGTTCCTGAAGGCCAGGGCATAGGATCCGGCAAACATGGGGTTCATCGGTTCGGACCGGTTTTGCGCCAGCCCATGAGCTGTCCTGGAGAGTCAATTGGTTCGATGGGGATAAAAGATGGAATCGAACGAGAGGAGCGAAAGCGGCAGGGGCAGATCATGAGGCGAGGCCCTTGCGACTCGAAGGAAGCGCTGGCGCGAGGACTCTTGTCGGCAGCCTTCATCCGGCGCTATCATGGCCCTGAAAACAAAAACGCCTCGCCGGTCCCTCCCACGGCGAGGCGATGGCGCGGGGCGGCTTGGGCGCCCCGGCGGGGAATAGTTTAGCACAGCGCGCCCGCCGCGGGCAAGAAGGGCCCCGGCGGGCGCGCGCGTTTCCGGAGGCCGTCATACGGAAGAATGGGGAGAAGCATATGGAACGGAAGCTAATCGAGGATGTTCTCCCGGTGGATGTGATCAGCCGGGACGCGGGCATTGAGATGAGCTTCAAGCCCACCCCTTCCTACTTGGCCCGATGTCGGGAGCTGGGGCTTCCCCATCCGGGCCGGAAATTCTTTGACCCCAAGATCCGGAGCCTGCTTCCCTGGCTGGCCCGGCGTTCCCGGGCTGTGGCGCGAGCGCTGAATCTGGCGGCGATCCTTCCCGCGGCCACGCCTCCGGACCTTTATCTTCGGATGCTGGGGTTTTCGAAGGAGCAGCTGCCGGCGCTGGTGGCCGCGGGCTATCCCCCTCTTCTCTCCTACGCCCGGCCGGAGGTGGACCCTTCCCTCCTGGAGTCCGTGGTGATCATGGATCCCATGGCCGGCGGTGGAACCATCCCGCTGGAAGCGGCCATCCTGGGAGCCCGGACGATTGCCGGCGATTACAACCCCGTGGCCTTTCTGATCCTTCGGGCAACGGTGGAGTGGCCAGCCCGGTATGGCCCGGATCTTTATCGTCGGGTGCGGGAGGAGGCCCGGGCCCTGATCGCCTTCGCCCGGGAGGCGCTGGCCCCCTATTATGGGGGAGAGGACCGCGGCTATCTCATCCTCCGGCAGGCGCTGTCCGATTCGGGCCCTATCCCGCTGGTCTCCTCGGTGATCCTGGGGAGGGGCATCGCCCTGCAGCTGAATGGGGGGAGGCCGAGGCTGGCGCCGGCGTCCGTCCGGGGCCCGACGCGACGGGATCTGATCGAGCCATGGATACAGCAGCACCGGGCTATGATGCAGGGGAACCCGGATCTGCTGATCACCCACCGGGTGGTAGCGGTGCAGGAGCGGGGGGGATTCCGTCCCGCGCGGGAGGAGGATCAGGAGCTTCTGCGACGGGCCCTGGAGGCCAACATGGCTTCCCTCCCGCTCCTCCCGGACACGGATCTTCCGGAAGACAACCGGATCTTCCGGAAGATCCGGGCGCTGGGAAGCTACCGGTATCTGTTCAACCCCCGGCAGGCGCTGGCGATGGGGCGTCTGATCCGGTATGTCCGGGAAAGGGTACGGGCGCTGGCGCGGGAGGATCCGGAGTTCGGCGCCGCGGTGGCCACCTATCTGGCCTTCGGGCTCTGTCGTCTGGCGGATTTCAACTCCATCCTGACTTCCTGGAATGAACGCCAGGGAACCATCCGGGATGCCCTGGGCAGCTACTATAAGTTCCGAGAGCTGAGGCTGGAGGGCGTGTATGCGGAGGCGGTGGTGCCCTATCGGACGCTGGAGTGGATTTTCGAGCCGGACGCCGAGCGCGAGACCGCAGGAGGCATCTGCCCGGTCCTGAAGGAGCTGACACGGAGCCTGCGGGGGGATTTGGGGGGACGGATTCAAATTTTCATGATGGATGCCCTTCAGCTGTCCCGCCATTTCCGTCGCCTGGCGGACGTGATCAACGTGGATCCGCCCTACTTCGACGTTCACGGATACAGCGATTTCTCAGAATTCTTCTGGCCGATCCTGCAGACGACCCTGGAGGAGGCCCTGCCCGTCCTGTTCGGCGGACGGGTGCTTCTGGATTGGTCCCCGGCGATGAGGACGGCGCCCCGTCAGCATGAGGTGATTGGGCGAATGGGGAGGGAGGACGAGGAGTTCGAGGGCCGGCTCGCGCAAGCCCTGCAGGAGATGCGCGAGGCGCTGAAGGACGACGGCCTGCTGGTGCTCTGGTTCAGCCATCGGGAGCTGAAGGCATGGCAGGCGGTAGCCCGGGCCCTCCATCGGAGCCGCTTCACCGTTGTCAATGTGATCCCCCTGGTGTCTGAACATCCCACACGAAGCGTCACCCGCGGCGGTCGGGGGGGCATCCACCGGGTGCTCGTCGTGGTGGCCCGCAAGGCGGAGTTCGCTCCCGTGGTGGACATCGACACCCTCCGGGAGCGGTTCCTGGCTCAGCTGCAAAAGGCCCGCCTGTTCCCCCACGAGCGGATCGACCCGGCGGAAATGGAGACCCTGGCCTCGGCCCTTGAGATCCTTTTCCGGGAGGCCTGAAATGCAACTGGAAACTCAAAGGCAGATCCTGAAGATGGTCGTGGAGTTTGCGGAAAGCGCCCTTCCGCTGGACCTGGATGTGGAGCGTCTCCGGCGGGCCTTTCCCTTTCACGCGCCGTTCTTCACCGATGAAGGTCTGCGGGCCTTTAAGGTCCAGAGAAACATCGTGACCCGGCTGGGGCAGGTCCTCATCCCGCGTATCGCGGAGCTGATCGCACGAGATAAGTATCAGAAAGTGCACCGGGAGCACCCGATAACCGGACAGGTCGACGAGGGGATGATGGCCAGAATCCAGCAAATCGTGAACGATCTAAGAGCAGGAAGAAGGCAGCCCAACGCCCAGAAAGAATGGGAGGAAATCCTGGGATCCGCCTCAAACAGGATGGTTCCGCAACAGGTGGTCGCCGACCTGTATGTGGAAGATTTCGAGGGTGGGCCGCTCTTTGTGGAGATCAAAAGCCCGCGCCCCAACCTGGATATCTGCGCTGAGACCAAACGGAAGATGCTGACCTTCCGCGCCATGATGCTGGCGATGGGTCAGCCTCAAGCCAAAGCATACATGGGCCTCTGGTATAACCCCGATATCGACCGCGAGAAATATTCCCATCTCATCGTCCGTCGGGTTATGGACATGTCCCATGAAGTGCTCCTGGGGGAGGAGCTGTGGGATACGATTGGGGGACCCGGAACCTACGACGAGATCCTCGAAATCATGAAGAAGGCCGAGCAACACATTCGGAAGCGGGAAGGCCGCGATGCCGGAATGGCAGGTCGCCCTGATTAGCGCGGGAGCCGCCATCCTGAGCAGCGCCCTCACGGCCTACATCTCCCACCGTTTGGAGTGGAGGCGGCGCCGGGTGGAGGAGAACCTGCGCTGGCTGGAAGAGCGCTATCGCCCGGCTCTCGCCTTCATGGGAGAACTGGTGACCGAGCTGGCTGGCCAGCACCCCCTGGAACACGCCGAACTTCTATCCATCCGCCACCGGGTGGAGGAGCTGACCCGGAAGGCGTGGCCCAGCGCCCTTTACCTGGATCCCGAGGATACCGGGTTAAGGGAGCTTGTGCTGGAAACGCTGCGCTACGCGAGGATTGCGGAGAGCAGGGAGAATTTTGTCGAGTACACGGTCAATGTGCTGAGAAATTTCTCTGCGCTCCAGCGGATCTTTCTCGAGGAGCGGGACGAAATCCTCTCGGGCCAATATTTGAAAAGCCTGATCCGCAAACGGGAGGACAGGAAGCGAAAGGAAGACCGGCGCTTTCAGCGATTCTGGCAGGAGCTGGAATCGTTTCGAGATGGCAAAAGGACGCTGAGCCAGATCCTTCATCAGATTCATGAGTCAGGCATACGAGGGGAGCTGCTGAGCCTCCTCCTGGAGAATCTGGAGAGGAAATCGGCGGGGATGGGAAAGGAGCGCGTTATAGAACTTCGGGAGGCATGTCGGGAGCGCGGATGGCTTTGAAGGAGGAGGGGATCCCCATGGTCTTTATCGGCCGAAAGGAAGAGCTTCGCCTGTTTGAAGAATCCATAGATGCCCTCGTCAGGCGCGATGCCCCCCGCTATTCCGTCTTCCTGATTCATGGAGAGGGAGGGATCGGGAAAACCACGCTGCTCAGGAAATATGAAGAGCTGGCCCGTCAGCGCGCGGGCGAGCTCTGCTGTGTCTATCTGGATCTGGAGGATCTCAGGATCCGATCTGAGGATGGGACTCCTTACCTGATGAGGGTCCTGGCGAATAGCCTTAGAGAACGGGATGCGCGGTTCCAGGCTCATGAGTTTGAGAAGGCATGGGAGGCATGGCAGAAAGGCCAGGTTGAGGCGCGCGACTGCTCGAGAGCCCTGAATCAGGATCTCGTGTCCATGGCCCGGTATTGTCCCCTGGTGATCCTTCTGGACACATGGGAGGTGGTCCACCCCTTTGCCTCCTCATGGTTGGTCCGCGGGCTCATGTTTCATCTCTTATCTAATCTGGAGCTCGGAAATCGCTTTATCTTTGTCACGGCAGGAAGGCTTCCAGAACGGTTTGTTATGGAAGCTCTTGATGCTCTTCATCAATTTCGGGATTCCGTTCACTTTCGCGAGTTGATGAAATTCACACCGTCGGAGGTGAAGGAGTATCTCGATGCCTATAAGATCCTCGATGCTTATGGGATCAGAGAGGATCCTGAAAGGGTTGATGAGCTTACCCAAAGGGCTTATGAACTCACCCGTGGCATTCCGCTGGCACTGGATATTCTTCGATGGCTGCCCCAGAGAGACCTTGAGAGCCTGGCAGCCATAGCGCATGATCGCAAGATTGTCCAGGCCTTGTTCTACCGCTTTCTGCGGCACCTCTCGAAGTCACACATCTATCGTCGCTTTTTTTACAGCATGGCCATGATGCGCCCTACAGGTGAGCGATGGCTGCAACACCGTTCACAGCTTATAAGGGCCATGCTGGGCTTGCCTCGGCCGATCTACGAGTGGGCAAGGAAGGTCGAAGAGAAGTTTTCATTTGTTCGAAGTGGCAATCTAACCCTTCATCCTGATGTGCGTGAAATCATCGTTCAATATCTTAAGAATGAGAGTGAGAGTCGCCTCGACGCTATGGAGCTGGCGGAGCGGGCGCTGCACTTTTGTTCGAATAGTCGAAAGGAGGCCAGGGAGGGAACGGAGGAATGGAGGGAATGGACGCTCCACATCATTCACTACCGGTTCTGGCTGCAGAAATATGAAGAGGGGCTCAGGGAGGCCATTGATCTTCTCGCCGTACCTTCCCATGCTACCCGTCTGGAGCTCGGGGAGCTTCTGAACGATTGGGAAGAGGATATCAGCCATCGGGCCTCTCATCTGGCCCGGGATTTTGCCGACCTCCGTGAGATAATCGAGAATTGGGGAAGTCCCGAGGTGATAAACCGGTATCAGGAACTGGCCGAGCGCTATCGCATAGATCCCCAGAGGCGTGTCACCACGGCCCTGGAGCTTGCTCGAAGGCTTGCTAGGAGGGGGAATCTTGCTGAGACCCTTCGGGCTCTAAAGGATGCTGCAGACAATGCTCTCGAGAGTCCGCCGCCAGGGACTGCTGAGAGGTGGGCTTTGCTGCTGGAAGGGATCATCCAGCATATATTGAGGTGGCGTTCAGCGGGACAGGAAGCGCTGATGCTTGGCCGCAGGATGGTCGGGGATCACCCCTGGCTCCGGATGGCTGGGGCCCGGATAAAGAGTCCTCAAGGAGATGTCCTGGGCGCTTATATTGCCTTGAGAAAGGCTCGCCGGGGGATCGAACAAATTGCTCCTGAAAGGCGAGCGCAATTTGAAGAACAAATCCAGAAAATGGAGCGCAATCTTCAGGAGAGATTGCCTGGCGGCGCCCGGAGGGCAAAGATTCTGACTATGCTGGGCAATGACAGTAGCGCGTATGGAGAATTCAGTGAGGCAGAAAGATACTATCGAGAGGCCCTCTCGAGTAACCCCGAATATATCCCGGCTGCGCTTAAGCTCATTCATCTGCTTCGCCATCTGGATCGTTTGCAGGAAGCCTGGGACTTGCTTCAGCAAATTCTCAGATTGAATTGGACAGCTTTCCCTAACCGATGGAGGGCTGGTATTGAGGAAGCCCGAGGCAGTCTACTGGCTATGGAGGGAAAGCAGGAAGACGCAGAGCGGTCCTTCCGGCAGGCAATCGAATGGTCTCCGGATTACGCAAACCCTTACATTAGCCTGGGATGGATTTACCTTCATCGCAGGAATGGAGACAACGCATTTGAATGCCTGCACCAGGCTCGAACAATCCTGGAGCAATTCAACGCCGGTCCCCTATACCAGGTTTATAACGGATTGGGGATGGCCCAGTTGTTAAGAAACCGGCCGCATGAGTACTTTTTTGAAGTTGCCCATAGTCTTTGTGGAAAGCTACCGAAGCCGTCGCGGCCTTATCAGGTTATCGCCCATCACGGATTGGCATCGCTCGCATTGAGGGAATTCGGGGAAGCAAACAGGTGTTTTGAGCAGTTAGAAAATTTCCGCCAGGCAAGGGGATGGCTTCGCACTCTGATTCAGGATGTCCGGTTGCTGGCAGCGCTACTTCCGAAGGATGCGCAACAAATTGGCCACGCCGAAGGAATTCTCCAACGTCACCTCTGGCAAGGTTAATTCAAAGAATTCAAAGAGGAAGGGGAAAACGAAAGTGGGAGCGGCGGGATTCGAACCCGCGACCTCCCAGCAATCCCCGCGCCTTATGGGACGGCCGAGAGGATGCCTTCCCCTCATCTGGGGGGCGCTCTGACCACTGAGCTACGCTCCCACATAAATTATACAGCATCCCTCTCAGCGCCAGATAGGGCCCATCTCATTCGCCCTTCAGCCCCAGCTTCCCACCCAGGACCAAAAGGGTCTGACGCCCCGTTTCGTCCCCCACCAGCCCACGTTCAGCAGAAAGCACGCCGCAATCCACACCACCTCCACCAGACGCCGAAGGGTCTCCAGGCTCAACAAAGGAATTCCGGGTGGTCTGAACGAGTAGCCGGAATGACTATCATCTTCATGAACCCGTCCTTTTCGGGATCCCTCCATGCTCTTCGCCTTCCTGGACGGCCTGGCCCTGATCCTGGAGGACCGCGAGCTCCGCTTCGCCCTCCGTCCTCCTCTGCCTCCCTTCATCGGGGAGATCCTCTTTCTGCTCCCGGACGGCCCCTTCGTCCTCGCCCTCGCGCGGGCCGATGATGGGAAGCTCCTGGCCCTGCGCCTGGACTTCCGCCATCGCGAAGCCGAAGTCCTCTGAGCGCAAATCGGCTTTTCCTCTCCGATTTCTCCCCATACCGTGAGAGCATGGGGATAGAGGTCCGCTATCCCATGGGCGTGTGTCATCACGCCCATGGAGGCTTTCCTCATGCGGCTGTTGGAAGCGCTCATCGAGTTCGAGGCCGATGTGCGCCTTGCGGGATCCCCGCGCACGGCGGAGATCTACGCCTATGCCGTCCGCCGCCTGATCCGGGCCGTTGGGGACGTGGAGCTCCGGGAGGTGAGCGAGCGCGATCTGCGCCGGTTCCTGGCGGGGATGAAGATCGCCCCGGCCACCCGCCGCCTCTATGTCATCGCCCTGCGCAGCTTCTTCGCGTTCTGCGTCCGGATGGGCTGGCGCGAGGACAACCCCGCCCGGCGGCTGCGGCTCCCCGCCCGTCCGTGGCGCCGTCAGGCGGTGGCCCGGGCGGAGGACGTCCGCCGCCTGCTGGCCGCCTGCGAGGACTCGCCTCGCGGGCGCCGTAACGCGGCGGTGGTGGCGATGCTGTTCGAGTCGGGCCTGCGGGCCTCCGAGCTGTGCGCCCTGCGGCCGGAGGACGTGGATCTGCGGCGGCGGATCGCGCGGGTGATGGGGAAGGGGAACCGGGAACGGACCGCGCCCTTCGGGGAGGAGACGGCGCGGCGGCTGCGGGCGTGGCTGGAAGTCCGCCCGGGTCATCTGCGGACCCTGTTCGGCCTCAACCGCCACGGGCTCAAGACCATGTTGCGGCGGCTGTGCGCGGCGGCAGGGATGGAAACCCTCAGCCCGCATGCCTTCCGGAGAGGGTGGGCCACGCGACTGGTGGAGATGGGGGTGCCGCTGAAGGCCGTTAAGGAATGGGGCGGGTGGAGCGACTACCGGATCCTGGAGGTCTACATCCGGTATGTGGAGACGGAGGCGATGGTGGGGCTGTATCGCTCCCCTCTTGGCTCATAATCGGCGGGTTGTGGGTTCGAGTCCCACCCTCGCCACCTCCCCCAGGCGCCCCACAGGCGTGGGGCGCCTGGGTTTTTATAGAAGTTGCGCGACGGGTCTCTTCGGCCTCACCCATGGCCTGGAAACCCCAGGAAGGATCTATTATGCCTCCCGGCTTTGAGCCGTTCTGTGACTCATCGTCATTTATTTCACCCCACAGGGTGAAACAAATGACCGGTCACTTCCTGCTTCCTCGACCCGTGGCTCGTAGACCGGACTTTTGCCCGTTCCGACGCTGTAGGGGCAACCGGCCGGTTGCCCCTACAGGCGTCACTTCCCGGGGAACTCCCGGTAGGGCTGTTGGAGTGTCGAAGGGTTTCGCTGAATGGAAGATAGCAAAAGCGGCAACGGGGCTGTTCGAAAAATCAGGAGAGAGGCCAGCCCGCGGGAGGTCTTCGGAAGAGATTGAGCTGGTGGAAAGCCCCCTCTCGGGCCTGGCGCTGCTGGATCTCCTGATCGGGTATGACCGGGTTATCCTCATCGACGCAGTTCAGACCGGCCGGGCCCCACCCGGGACGATCTGGGAATGGCCTGCGGAGGAGCTGGGTCGAACCCGGGCACCCTCTCCGCACTTCGCCGGGCTCCCTGAGGTGCTGACATTAGCTCGCGCGCTCCAGCTTCCGTTCCCGGAAGAGATCCAGATCTATGCAGTGGAGGTGGTGGATCCCATGACGATCGGCGGAGAGGTTACCCCTCTAGTCCGCCAGGCGATTCCCGAACTGGCTCGTCGGGTTCGGGAGCGAGTGCGAAAGTGGATTGCCGTGAAGGACCTGGGCAGTTGAACTCGAATTTTCTCAACTATCCAAGGACCCTTTCCAGCAGACTTCCCAGCCCGTAGCCCCCCAGAGCCCCTCCCGCGAGGAAAGGAAGCCCGGCATGGCTTTTCCCCTTCGCCAGAAACCCACGAACCAGAATCCCATGGCCGATCAGGATCCCGAGGAGCGTCCCTACCGCTGGCCACGGCGTGGGATGCGTCCGCAGGGCGGAAAGGGTTAAAACCGCCGGCAGAACCGCATCTCCGAATCCCAGGGCCAGGGCCGGGCTCCCGGATCGAGAGGGCGGGAAGCTCAGGGGGATCAGAAACATGAGGGGCATGCGCTCCCGGATCGCCCATTCCGCAAGCCGCTGCATATGCCCGGAGACATAAACCGCCAGCGCATCGTAAAGCATCATCACGACCAGCAGGGCCACCGTGGCGATGGGGGTCCAGAGATGGCCCATGTAAACCGCCGCCGCGCTGCAGATCAGCAACCCCATCCCGTTCAACGCCACCCATCCCGGCCGACGGCGCCACCAGAGCGCCAGACCGAAGGCAAGCCCCGCCAGGATCGGAAGGATCCCGGGAGGGATCGGCCCGATCAGCGAGACCAGTAAAAGACGGAGAGAGAAGAACAGGACAAGGGTCAACATGGCCATCATAAAGGCCCTGAGGATCCCTTGAGAGCTCCGCAGCCGGAGCAGGAGAAAGACCAGAAGCAAACCGAGGGCGATCCATCCCAGGGCCATCGGGATGGTGGAGATCGCCTGTTCGCCAGCGGGACGGACTGCAAGCTGCTCAGAGAGCTGACGGGCCACGGCCAGCGAGGGGTCGGCTGGAGGGGAAGGATGCCCGGAGATCAGGCCGGATTCCAGGAAACCGAGCCAGTGGACAGCCAGGAGGATGGCCATACCGCCGCCCATGGCCGCTGGCCCGGATGGGGGATGCGAGGATTCGATGTCCGTAGAGGAAGGCCCGGATGCTCGTTCCATGCGGGCCACCTGCAGGCGCAATCCATGAACCGCCAGCACGCGCACCCGCTCGCCCGCGGCGATCCGCCCCTCCACCGACCGCGCCGTCCACGTTTCCCCCCGCACCCAGACCGTCCCCTCCGGATCCAGATCGGTCTGGGCGATACCCTCCGCCCCGATCAGACGCTCCGGGGTCTGGAGGGGAGGGCGCCGTCCGAGCTGCCGCACCAGGAAGGCCAGACCGAACGAGGCGGCGGCCGCCATCAGGGTGGTTCCGACGAGGACCACGGGAGCGATCCGTTGCCCGGCGCCTGGGGGAAGCAGGAGCATGCCCCCCAGCCCCAGCGCCAGGGCTCCGGACAGGCCGAGGTATCCGCCGCTCTGGAAATAGAGCTCCGACAGGAAGAGGAGGGCGCCCAGCAGGATCAGCAGGAGCCCGGCGGCGCTGATCGGCAGGCGCAGGAGGCCGATCAGCGCCAGGCCCAGCATCAGGACCGCCAGGCCCTCCGCGAGCCCGGTTCCCGGGATGCTCCAGGCGGCGACGGCGGCCAGGATCCCGCCCACCAGCAGGAGATACGCCACATTGGGATCCGCCAGCCAGGCCCACAGCTGCTGCAGGAGATCCATCGTGGCCACCCCGACTTATGTCTTCCGCAGGACGATCGCCATCGCCTCTTTCAGGCCTTCCAGGGCCGCGCGGCTGTCCTCATCCATCGCGCAGGCGATGATGCACGCATCCATATGGCTTTCCAGGAGGGTGATGATCGCCTGATTGAGCGCGGCCTTGACCGCCGCCAGCTGCACCAGCAGGCTGTTGCAATCCTGGTGCTCCGCCAGCATCCGTCGAACGGCGGCCAGGTGTCCCTCGATCCGAGCCAGACGGGCGTCCAGGGCATGCTCCTGCTCCGGCGTCAGATATACCTGAACCTGTGGCGCACGGGCTGCTCGAAGGAGCTTGCTCCGCGCGGATTCCCGGGTTGCAGCAGAACGCTTGGGCATCCGGCCTCCTTGGGCAGATCTGTTCATCTTTCAGCATACTTGAGGAAGCCCATAAGAGCCAGGATCCCTCTTCAAAAGGGGGAAGAGCGCCCGGACCCACTCGACCGGGCGCGGAAAGCCCGGAGCTCCTCTTGCCAAAACCCCTAAAGGTTGCTATAACTAATAGCGCAGGAGGATGCGAGGAGGGTCATGGCCTCTCAGCGCGATGCTTTCCAGCGCTGGCCCCGCTGCACAGGGACACCTTATATCAGGCTAAAAGGAGGAGGTCCGATGAGCCGTTCACGCGCATGGTGGTGGCTTTCGCTGGTCGCCCTGGTGGGCCTGGTGCTTTCCGCCTGTGCCCCCGCGGCCACGCCAACCCCCCAGGTGATTGAGAAAGAACGGGTGGTGGAGAAGGTAGTGACCCCGACCCCGGTGCCGCGCAAGGTATTGCGCCTGAACCTGGGTCCAGGCGATGTCCCCACCCTTGATCCCTCCCTCGCTACGGACACCTCCTCGATCCAGATCATTGAGCTGGCCTTCGTCGGCCTGACCCGCCAGAATGAGGAGACCGCCGCGGTCGAGCCCGGGATGGCGGAGCGGTGGGAGGTCTCGCCGGATGGCAAGGTGTGGACCTTCTACCTGCGCAAGGGCATCCCGTGGGTGCGCTGGAACGGCCAGGAAGTGGAACAGGTCAAGGATGAGAAGGGCAACGTCCGTTACGTCACCGCCCACGACTTCTATTACGGGGCCATCCGCACCCTGGATCCCAAGACCGGCGGCGAGTATGCCTATGTGCCGGCCTTCTTCATCGAGGGCGCGAAGGAGTTCAACGAGGGGACCATCACGGATCCGACCAAGGTCGGCATCAAGGTGCTGGATGATTACACCATCCAGTTCACGCTGAAGGAGCCGGTGGGCTTCTTCGCCAACATCGCCGGCCTCTGGATGCTGCGGGCGGAGCCCCAGTGGCTGATCGAGGAGAAGGGCGACCGCTGGACGGAGACCGGCGCCTACCACTCCTATGGTCCCTATGTGATGAAGGAGTGGGTCCATGATAGCCACATCGTGATGGTCGCCAACCCCTTCTGGCCGGACAACATCCCCAGCGTGCCGAAGCCGAAGATCGAGGAGATCGTCTTCCGCATGCTGGATGAGTCCCCCGCCTTCGCCGAATATGAGGCGGGGAACCTGGATGTGGCCGGCGTGCCGCTTTCTGAGATCGACCGGGTGAAGGCCGATCCGCAACTTTCCAAGGAGCTCACCATCGCGCCGGTCCTCTGCACCTATTACTATGGCTTCAACGTCACCAAGCCGCCCTTCGATGACGCCCGCATGCGGCTGGCCTTCTCCCTGGCCGTGGACCGCAAGGCCATCGTGGAGAACGTGACCAAGGGCGGGCAGGAGCCGGCCCAGTGGTTCTCCCGGCCCGGCCTGCAGGCGGCGCCCACCCTCCAGACCCACCCCAACCTCGGCGTGAAGTATGACCCTGAGCGGGCCAAGCAGCTCTTCCAGGAGGTCCTGAAGGAGAAGTATGGCGGCGATGTGAAGAACCTGCCGCCCATCACCCTGATGGTCAACCAGGTGGAGGGTCATATCAAGATCGCCGAGGCCATCCAGCAGATGTGGAAGGAGGTCCTGGGCGTCGACGTGAAGCTGGAGACCCAGGAGTGGAAGGTCTACCTGAAGACCCTCCAGACCGACCCGCCGCAGATCTGGCGCCTGGGCTGGTGCCAGGATTACCCCCACGCCAGCAACTTCCTGAAGGACGTGTTCTACTCCACGTCCGACAACAACCACACCAAGTGGGGGAATCCGGAGTTCGACGCCCTGGTGGACCAGGCGCTGAAGGAGACGGATGAGGCCAAGGCCCGCGAGCTCTACGCCAAGGCCGAGGAGATCCTGGTGGCTAAGGACGCGGCGATCATCCCCATCTACTGGTACACCCGTGTCACGGTCACCAAGCCGTATGTGAAGCGGACCTTCTCGGTCCTGGGCGGCCTGGAGCACATCGAGAAGTGGGACATCCAGAAGTAGCTTTCGGGCAGGGGGAGGGCAGCCTTTGGGCTGCCCTCCCTTCTTGTTTCCAGTTCGGCACCGGGGTATAACAGGAGAGGCCGGGAGCGGGCGGAAACCCATCCGGCCTCTCCTGGTTTCTGGCGACCTCCCCGCCCCGTATGGGAATTCCCTGGGGAGGCTCTGGATGCCGGGTGGAGCACGGCGACGCCCTGCCCGGCTCCTATCGCGGGGAGAGGCCATCCCGCCTTCCCAATTCGAGCCGGCAAGGTCAGTGCTGCACCTTATGGGATAAGGAGCGTGGAGGATGATTCGCTATATCGTGCGGCGGATGCTGTGGAACCTCCTGGTCCTGTGGGTGATCACCGTCATCACCTTCGGCCTCATGCACGCGGTCCCCGGAGGGCCTTTTGATCGGGAGAAGCCGCTGCCCCCCGAGATTAAGGCCAATATCGAGGCCAAGTATCATCTGGATAAACCCGTGGTGGTCCAGTATCTCTATTACATGCGCGATCTGCTGGTCCCCCGCTATTCGCCCACCCTCCCAACCTCCCTGCAGGAAGATGCGCTGATCCGCTGGAAGATCGGGCCGGGCTATTTCCTGTGGATCAACCTGGGCCCCTCGTATTCCTCCCGCAGCCGTTCCGTGAACGACATCATCCGCCAGAACCTGCCCGTTTCCTTTGAGCTGGGGGTGTATGCCCTGCTGGTAGCGGTCGGGATCGGGATCCCCCTGGGCATCCTGGCGGCCCTCAATCAGAACACTTTCCTGGATTACTTCGGGATGAGCCTGGCGATCTTCGGGGTCTCCGTGCCCGTCATCGTCCTGGGGCCGATCCTGGTCTCCATCTTCGGGGTATGGCTCAAATGGCTGCCGCCGACCGGGTGGGGGACCCCCCAGCATGCGATTATGCCCTCGATCGCTCTGGGGCTGGCCAGCTCCGCCCTCATCGCCCGTCTCACCCGGGCCAGCCTGCTTCAGGTGATCCGGGAAGACTACATCCGCACCGCCCGGGCCAAGGGCCTGGCGGAGCGCCTGGTCATTATCCGCCACGCCCTCCGGAACTCCCTGATCCCCGTGGTCACGGTCCTCGGCCCCCTCTTCGCCGCCCTGGTGACCGGGACCTTCGTGACGGAGACGATCTTCGGCATCCCCGGACTGGGCCGATATTTCGTCACCAGCATCACCAACCGGGATCATCCGGTGATCATGGGGACGATCCTGATCTACGCGATCTTCCTGGTGATCGCCAATCTGGTGGTGGACATCACGTATGCCTTCCTGGATCCGCGGATCCGGTATACTTAAAGCGTCTCCGGAGGGGCTGGAGTGACGGAGCGGGATATCTTCAGCGCTCCGCCCAGTTTCTCCAAGGGAAAATCGCTTCGCTTAGCTCTTGAGGATTGAGGTGAACGATGGCGACACAGGCGATGCGCCGAGGCGCAGAAACGCTCGCGGTTCCCACCCGCCGGCCCGTGGGGTTCTGGGAGGACGCCTTCTACCGGCTCTCCCGCAACCGGGCGGCCATGGTGGGAGCGGGGATCGTCATCCTGCTGATCCTGGTGGCCATCTTCGCGCCCTTCATTGCCCCCTATCCCTACGACAAGCAGGTGCTGACCGATCGGGATAAGGTCCCCGCCTGGATGGTGAAGGTCTTTCCCTTCATGGAGCCCTACGCCCGGATCAGCGACCGTTACCTGCTGGGGGCTGATTATGTAGGGCGGGATCTCCTCAGTCGCATCATCTATGGGACCCGCGTATCCCTGACGGTGGCCTTCGTGGGGCCGTTGATCAGCTTGATCGTGGGCACCACCTACGGCCTGATCTCCGGCTACTTCGGGGGGCGCCTGGATAACATCATGATGCGCCTCGTGGATGTCCTCTACGCCTTCCCGGGGCTGCTGTTCATCATCCTCCTGATGGTGTTCTTCCGCCAGGTCCCCCAGGAGGCCCGCTCCGTCTGGGATGCGATCCGCATCCAGATGTATAAGATCGATGCCGCCTTCGGGGGGATGCTGTTCATCTTCGTGGGCATCGGGCTGACGGCCTGGGAGAACATGGCCCGTCTGGCCCGGGGGCAGGTCCTCTCCGTCCGGGAGAAGGAGTTCATCGAGGCCGCCCGGGCCATTGGGGCCGGCCATCTTCGGATCATGTTCCGCCACATCCTGCCCAACATCATCGGCCCCCTCATCGTGGCGGAAACCCTGGCTATCCCCTCCTACATCACGACTGAGGCCTTCCTGAGCTTCATCGGCCTCGGGGTGAACCCGCCCACCCCCAGCTGGGGGCTGATGATCTCCCAGGGTGCCCAGGCCATTCGCACTTACCCCAACCAGGCTCTGGCGCCTGCTCTGGCCCTGGCCATCACGATGTTCGCTTTCAACTTCCTGGGGGACGGGCTGCGAGACGCCCTGGATCCGCGCATGCGCGGCACGCAATAAAGCCAGGACCTGCCCGGTCCGAGCTTGCGGGGAGGGCCGAATGGCCCTCCCCGTGGCCCGAGGGGCCATGGGGGGAGAAAAAGTGGCGTTCAACTCTCACACCGGAGGTTCGGGATGGGGCGTCTGATGAGCGAGGTGGCCATCGTCGGCGTCGGCTGGAGCGGTTTCCACTCGATCACCCCTGACCTCTCGTTTCGGGAGCTGATGTTTGAGGCCGCCGCCATGGCCTACGCCGATGCCGGGATCCACCCCCGCCGGGATCTGGACGGGCTGGTCACCGCGGAGGAGGACTTCCACGAAGGCATCGCCATCAGCGATGAATACGTCCCCGACCAGATGGGAGCCGTCCTCAAATCGGTGCACACCATCGCCGGGGATGGGCTTCAGGCACTGGCCGCCGGGGTGATGCAGATCGCTTCCGGCGCCGCCCGCATCCTGGCCGTCGAGTCCCATAGCAAGGCCAGCAACGTCCAGAACCTCCCCCACATCACCGCCCTCGCGCTGGATCCGGTGTTCCAGCGCCCCCTGGAGGCTCACCCCCTCTTCATCGCCGGGCTGGAGATGCGCCGGTATCTGGAAGCCACCCGCACCCCGGTGGAGCATGTGGCCCGGGTGGTGGTCAAGAACCGGCGCAATGCCATGCGAAATCCACGAGCCGCCTTCCCGGCAGTGCTCTCCATCGAAGATGTGCTGGGCAGTGAGCCCCTGGCGGAGCCCCTCACCCGGCTGATGGCCGCAGAACCCGCCGATGGATGCGTGGTTCTGGTCCTGGCCCGGGGGGATGTCGCCCGATCCCTCACCGATCGGCCGATCTGGATCCGGGGCATCGGATGGGCGACGGATTCTTACACCCTGGAAAACCGGGACTGGGAGGGGGCCCGTTACCTGCGCCGGGCGGCCGAGCTGGCCTATCAGCAGGCCGGGATCCGATCCCCCCGCCGGGCTTTCGATTTCGTCGAGGTGGATGATACGTTCGCCTACAAAGAGCTCCAGCACCTGGAGGCCCTGGGGCTCTGCCGCCCGGGGGAGGCCGGCTGGTGGACCGCCGAGGGGGCCACCGAGATCGGAGGGGAGTTGCCGGTGAATCCTTCAGGGGGTTGCCTGGGCGAAGGGCATCTGCTGGATGCCTCGGGGCTGGCCCGGGTGCTGGAGGCTGTGCTTCAGCTCCGGGGAGAGGCCGGCCCTCGGCAGATCCCGAATGCCCATACCGCCCTCGTGGCCTCATGGCGAGGGCTGCCCACCGCCACCGGAGCGGTGGCGATCCTGAGCCGGGAGCCTTAAGGGATGCAGCGAAGCGCCCCGCCTTCTTTTCTTCCATCCGGCCGTGTCAGAACCTGATGGCAGAGGCAAGGATGAGCACACGCTCTCGGGCGGGCCCACGGGCGCAAAACGTTCACCGTCCGAGCCTGCGCATCCTTCCGCCATCAGGAGAAGAAAGAGAAAGCCCCTCCCGGAAAGCGTAGCCTCCAGGGGACCGGCCGGAGGTACCCATGCATTCGGAAGAGCTGCGGGTGCGATTGGAGCAGCTGGAAAGCGAAGTGCTGGTGCTCAAGCATGTGATCCGCCTCATCCTGGCCGCTCACCGGCGCAACCTTTCCTCTTTTCCCGGCCAGCGAGTGGATCCGGAGACGGTGCGGCAGGTGCGGCGGGAGATCCAGGCCCAGTGGGATCAGGAATGGCATGAGCTGATCACCCCGAACTCGAGGTCCATGTGAGAGCTTACGTTCTGGACACCCATGCCCTGATCTGGTATCTCACCCGGGATGAGCGATTGAGCCCGGCCGCTCGCCGCGCGCTGGAAGAGATCGAACGCGGGGAAGCCAGAGGCCTGATCCCGATTGTGGTTCTGCTGGAATTGATTCGGATCGAGGAGAAGGAGCTGATCCCTCCGCTCTGGGAGATCGCCATCACTACCCTGCTGGGGGAGGGGAGATTCGAAATCGTCCCCCTGGATCTCGGTCTGCTGGCCCTGGTTCGGGAACTTCCCGAGCTGGAAGACCTGCATGATCGGGTGATTGTGGCCACCGCGCAGCGTTACAACGCGGTGCTGGTGACCTACGACGAAACCATCCGCCAGTCCGGGCGGGTGGAGACGCTCTGGTAAATTGCCCTCGGGGGCCAGAAGAGGCCATGAAAGAGGCTCTGGGAGCGAATGGCGGAAGTCCTGTTCCACATTCCAAAACCCATATTTAGGAGGAAATGGGCCATGGCGGGACGACGGGTGGCCATCGTGGGCGCCGGGATGACCAAATTCGTCCGTCGGGCCCTGGAGACCGGCCAGGAGCTGGCCTGGGAGGCTGCCAGCAAGGCGCTGGAGTCCTGCGAGATGACCCTGGATCAGATCGACGCCGTGGTCCTGGGCTCCGCTCCGGACGCCTTCGATGGC
This sequence comes from Candidatus Thermoflexus tengchongensis, assembly GCA_016842085.1. Lineage (GTDB taxonomy): Bacteria > Chloroflexota > Anaerolineae > Thermoflexales > Thermoflexaceae > Thermoflexus > Thermoflexus tengchongensis. Next base: position 24,192 of record JAEVEX010000047.1, read on the forward strand.
GTCCATATGAAAGTCGAATACCTGAGCCCCGGGGCGGGGGCCTGGGGCAAACCCACCATCCGGGGATATGTGGGCGGTGGGACAGGGGTCTTCGCGGCCATTCAGGGCTGGTATCACATCGCCAGCGGGATGTTCGATACGGTGCTGGTGGTGTGCGAAGAGAAAATGTCCTCCTGCCACCCCCATCCCCAGGCCGCCTTCAATTACATTTTCGATCACACCCTGGAACGCCCCCTGGGCCCCAACCTCCTGTGGATCTTTGCCCTGGAGATGAACGCTTATATGACCAAATACGGGCTGACCAAGCGGGATATCGCGATGGTGGCCGTGAAGAACAAACGGAACGCCGCCGATCATCCCGCCGCCCAGCTCGGGGATCCTCACATCACGGTGGAGGATGTGCTGAACTCCGAGGTGCTGGCCTGGCCGGTCCAACGGCTGGATGTCTCCCCCACCAGCGATGGAGCGGTGGCCATCGTGATGGCCGCTGAGCATATCGCCCGGCGGGTGACGAACAAGCCCGTCTGGGTGGAGGGAGTGGGCTGGTCCCTGGATACGCAATACTGGACCAACCGGGATCTCTCCTACCCCACGTATGTCGAAGAGGCGGCCCGCAAAGCCTATGCCATGGCCGGGATTAAGGAGCCCCGCAAGGAGATCCATATCGTCGAGCCCTATGATCCCTTCGATTATAAGGAACTGCATCATCTGGAAGGGCTGCTCCTGGCCGATCGGGGGAAGGCGGCCGAGCTGATCGCCCTGGGGATCGCCAATCGGGATGGGGATATGCCGGTGACGCCGTCCGGCGGGCTTCTGGGAGTGGGCAACCCGATCGCCGCCGCGGGTTTAATGAAGGTCGCCGAGATTTTCTGGCAGCTGCGGGGAGAGGCTGGGAAGCGCCAGGTGCCCGGCCAGCCCCGGCGGGGCCTGGCCCAGGCCTGGGGCGATCTGATGCAGGTGGGCACAGTGATCATCCTGGGGATCTAACTCCTACAGCCGCACCTGGCAGTGGGGTCACCACCCCACCTGGAGGCGTAGGGCAACTGCTTGCAGTTGCCCTACAGGGAACGGGGAGGCCCCGCTCAACGATCTGCGGTTGTCGCACTAAGTCATCAGGCAAGGCACTCCAGTCAGGAGGCGCATCCATGGAACGCTGGGTCTACCCGGTCACCAGCCTTCGGCCAGAGGACGTGGAACAGGGGCGGGTCTGCATCACGCGAACCCCGCTGCGGGGGGAATATGCCTGGGACGCCGGGGTGGCCATCGGACGGTTCCTGACGGAATTGAAAGCGGGCCGCCTGGTCGGGCGTCGCTGTCGAGCCTGCGGCCGGGTGATGATTCCCCCCCGGATGTTCTGTGAGCAGTGCTTCCGGCCCACCGATGAGTGGGTGCCTCTGGCCGATACCGGGACCGTGATCACGTTCTCCGTGTGCACCATCTCCTGGGATATGCGCCGCCTGGACGTCCCGGAGGTCCCCGCGGTGATCGCCATTGATGGAGCCTCCCCGGGGATGGGGATCATGCATAAACTCGGGGAGGTCGGCCGAACCCTCGAGGAGATCCTGGATCGGGTCCGGATTGGGATGCGCGTCCAGGCGGTCTGGAAGCCGGCCGGGGAGCGGGAGGGTGCGATCACCGATATCCTCTATTTTCGACCCCTGGAGCGATGAGGAGGCCCCCAATGCCCCTGATTGAACGGATCCAGCACCTGGACGAGGTCCGAACCTGGCGGGGAACCATCCAGCTGGAGGGCGTCTATACCGCGGGAGTGGCGGGGGAACGCTGGCTGCGCGGGTTGCAGGAAGGGAAAATCTACGGAACCCGTTGCCCCCGCTGTCAATATACCTATGTTCCGGCCCGACGGTTCTGTGAGCGCTGTCTGGGCCCCCTGGGGGAGGACACCTGGATCGAGGTCGGCCCGCAGGGGACGCTGGTCGCGTGGACCCGACTGCACGTGGCTCCGGATGGAACCCGGCTGGTTCCCCCACGGACCCTCGGCCTGATCCGTCTGGACGGCGCGGATGCGGTCCTGGTGCACGAGCTGATCGATGGTCGGGAATGGACCAGCGGCATGCGGGTGGAAGCGGTCTTCCGGCCGCCCGCCGAGCGGTCGGGAAGCATCCGGGATCTGCTCGGGTTCCGTCCCCTTTGATAGGGGACACCGGGGTACCTTTCCCCCAGTTTGTGATTATATTCACAATATGGACTTGCCTGGAATCGGGGGACCCCCTATAATAGGGGCGACCCTGGTCGGGATCCGGGCCGGGGCTGGAGCGATAAGAGTTTGTAATTCTGAGGGGGAGGGATCTGCCGCCCGAGTTCGATTTTCCCTCTCCCGCTGAGGAGAACGCAGGGATGGAGCACCACCCCTCGGTTCGGAAATCCTCCCGTTTCGGGAGGATAAGGGGACGCCTGCTGCGGATCTCTTCCGCCCCTGATCGGCAGGTCTCCTGGTCTGTCCCGCTTCAGGCCCAGCTCAGAAAGCTGCAAGATGCGGTTCGAAGAGCCCTGGCGTTCAGCGCCGCGCTATGGGCCCATTACAGTGTGCACATCGGCCTCGTTCTGGTGGTGGGATTGCTCTATCTGGCCCTCACCCAGAGCCGGATGGCCCCTGCATGGCTCCTTCAGCCGATCCAGCTTCCGGAGACTTCCCGGAACGAACCCGCCTCTCCGGAGGTTCTGCAAGCGCTCCTCCGCCGTTCCGCCTATCTGGGGGGCACCCGTCGGAGCGGCCCCGCGTTATTGATCCGGCAGGTGGATCTCCACACCGAGATCCCAGAACGGCCTCGACGGGGGATCATCACCTACACGGTTCAACCCGGGGATACCCTCTTCGGGATCGCCGAGAAGTTCAAGCTGCGCCCGGAGACGATCCTCTGGGCAAACTACGATGTCCTCCAGGATGATCCCCACATGCTGGACATCGGCCAGGTTCTGAACATCCCGCCGGTGGATGGGGTCCTCCACGTGGTGAAGGAAGGGGAAACCCTGGAGGCCATCGCCAAGAAATACAACGTGACCCCCGAGGCCATCCGCAACGCGGAGTGGAACGGCCTGATGGAGGGCGGCGAACCCCAGGTCGGCCAGGTGCTGATCGTGCCGGGCGGCACCCGCCCCTTCGCGGGATGGACGCCCCCTCGCCAGGCGTATGTAACCGTTGCGGGCGGCAAACGGCTGCCCTCCGGCGCCTGCCCCAGCGTGCAGGTCCCCCCGCTGGGCACGGGGAGCTTCGTCTGGCCGGTCAACAGCCGCTGGCGCTCCGGCTATGATTTCACCGCTTACCACCCGGGGGTGGACCTCGCCGGGCGACTGGGGGATCCGGTGTATGCGGCGGACGCGGGAACGGTTGTCTACGCGGGCTGGAGCACCGTCGGCTACGGCAACCTGATTGTCCTGGATCACGGGAACGGCTACCAGACGTATTATGCGCACCTCAGCGCCATCTTCGTGGGCTGCGGGCAGCAGGTGGCCAAAGGGGCGACCATCGGCCTGGTGGGCTCGACCGGCCGCTCCACCGGGCCCCACCTGCACTTTGAGATCCGGGGCCCGGGCGGGTTCGTGAACCCCTGGCGGGCCCTTCCTTAAACTTTAAGAAACGCCCCAGACAGGGGACAGGGAGCAGAGGCTGCCTGTCCCCTGTTGGATTTCTTCCTCGCGAACCCACCGCCAGAAATTGAGAAGCCCTGCCATCCCTCGCCTCCATGATCCAAAGGGAAGAGCTTGCGCTAAGATATAGAGGATCCTCTGGCGGGAGGCCTTCTTGCCAATGTCCCTCGAGCGGATCGGGACGATCCTGGGGATTGGCATGCTGGCGGCGCTGGGCGCGTATCTGGTGGGGATCGGGGCGGTATACGAGCGGCTGAGCGCGGCCCGGCGGCGGGCCCATCTGGGATGGTTCCTCCTGGGCCTGAGCCTGGCCGGCCTGGGATTCATCCCTTCGCCGATCCCCCTGGGTCCGGCCTATCGTTTTACCGTGAACATGATCCAGTTCATCGTCCTCACCGGGCTGGCCGCCCCCCTGATGCTGATGGGTTTGCCCGAACCCTTTTTCGACCCATTCCTCCGCTCCGGCCCCCTCCGGGGCCTGGGCCTCCGCCTGACCCGGCCCATCCCGGCGTATCTGACGGCCAACCTGGTCTTCTTCGCCTGGCACACCCCGATCCTCTTCGAACTGGCCTCCCGCAGCGTGGGCCTGTGGGCCTTCAAGCAGGGCCTCTTCCTCATCGCCTCCATGCTGGCCTGGTGGCCGGTGCTGAGCCCCGCCCGGGCATGGCCCCGCCTCTCCGAACCCGGCCAGGTGCTGTATCTCTTCTTCCTCGCCATGCCGACCACCCTGCTGGGCGCTCTGTTCACCTTCCCCGACACCCGGATCTACAACCCGACCGCGCTGGGCTTTGAGGTCTGCGCCCCGGCCTCGTTGGAGGATCAGCGGATGGCGGGGCTTGTCATGTGGGTGCCGGGAGCGCTGATCTATCTCGGAGCGCTGACGGTGGTGTTTTTCCGGTGGTTCGGGAAGGGGGAGACCTGATGGGCCGGGGGCTTACGCCGCCGGGCTCCGAGGGGGAGGGGAGACCTTCCGAAGGCCGGGGGGCCCTGAAGGCGACCCCGCTTCCCCAGACCCCCCATCCCTGCGCGACCGGGGATCACGAATCGGTGGTCCAGCGGGGGAACGATCGGGGCCGTCGGGGCTCCTCACCGCCCTCCAGCAGATGACGTCCCCGTCGCAAATCCGCCTCGTGCTTTAAAAGGACCGCCAGGGTGCTCTCCAGGGTTTTGCGATCCAGATGCTGCGCGTTCAGGGCCACCAGCGCCCGCGCCCAGTCCAGGGTCTCGCTGATGCTGGGCTGCTTTTTGAGATCCAGCCGCCGCAAGCGCTGGACCAGCTCCACGGCCTGCCGGGCCAGTTGTGGGGCGAGCTCCGGCACCTTCAGGCGCACGATGGCCAGCTCCTGCTCCAGCGATGGGTAATCGATGAACAGGTAAAGGCAGCGGCGTTTCAGGGCTTCGCTCAGCTCGCGGGTGTTGTTGCTGGTGAGGAAAACCATGGGGATATGTTTCGCCCGGAGGGTCCCCAGCTCCGGGACGCTCACCTGGAAGTCGCTGAGGACCTCCAGGAGGAAGGCCTCGAACTCGGCGTCAGCGCGGTCGATCTCATCGATGAGGAGGACCACCGGCTCCTCGGAGAGGATGGCTTTGAGCAGGGGGCGGGGGAGCAGGAAGCGCAGGGAGAAGAAGACGTCTTCCTCCTGGGCGATGCGGTCGGCGGCTTCCCGCAATGTGGAGGCATCGGCCAGCGCCGCGTTGAGCTTGTCCCGCAACAGCTGGGTATAGAGCATCTGCTTGGCGTATTCCCACTCATAGAGCGCCTTGGTTTCATCCAGACCCTCGTAGCACTGGAGGCGGATCAGCGGCCGGCCGGTGGCGGCCGCCCATGCTTTGGCGAGCTCCGTCTTGCCCACCCCTGCGGGGCCCTCGATCAGCACGGGCTTGCCCAGGCGCTCGGCGAGGAAAACCGTCGTGGCGATCTCATCGGAGGCGATATACTGCTGGGCAGCCAGTCGTTGCCGGACCTCCTCAATTGAAGCGACCATAAGCCCCCCTTTCCGGATCCCAGCCCGATCTGGCGGCCGGTCGGATTGCTCCTCATTCTAAGAAGGGGAAGGAATCCCGTCAATTTCTGTGAGAGGGCAAATCCGTGCAGGGTTCAACAAAACCAGGCCTCCCCCCAGGACGGGAAGCCAGATGGGCCCCTTCAAATGCCGACTCCAGCCGCCCACCATAGGCCTTTGGCCGGGAGATCCGCGAGGGCCGACCCTTCGGGAGTTGCCGGAGCCGCTTCAGCCGTGCCCGAAGGTCGGGGCTACAGCCGTCGGGGCTGAAGCCCCTTCTGAGCCTTCGTTCAAGAAATCACAAATTGATTCGGCTATCGCCGGCGGTCTGAACTTTTCCTGAACTTTAAAGGCCTAAGATTTTATATACGCAAAGGCGATCGATCCCTTCATCCGGGAGGAACCCATGAGTGAGTTAACCGCACGCGATGTGATCATGCGAATGCCGGAGGCCTTTCAGCCGGACAAGGCGCAGGGTGTGAACGCCACCATCCAGTATTCCCTCACCGGCGAGGGAGGGGGCGACTGGTATATCGTGATCGCCGAGGGCACCTGCTCCGTCCATGAGGGCAGGGCGGAGAAGGCCGATGTGACGCTGACCATGGACGCCCGGGACTTCGTGGATATCGCGACCGGGAAGCTGGACGCGATGAAGGCTTTCATGAGCGGCAAGCTTAAGGTCAGCGGCAACATGATGCTGGCCACGCGCCTGACCTCGTTCTTCCGCATGGGATAGACCGGGTTCGCAGCAGGGGGCTTCTATAAAAGGAGGGAAGGGCCATCCTGCCACCTTGAAGTCGAGTTCAAAGGTGGAGGCCCCTGAAAACCCGAGCGCGAGGCATCGCTCACCCATCGAAGGGGAGGAGGTCGCCATGGAGGAGCGGCGATGGCATCGTTTCTATGATTTCTGGGTGCCGCGCTCGCTGACGTATCCCCGGCAGCCCCTGAGCGCCCTCATGGATTTCGCGGCCAATCAGTATGGGGATCGCACCGCGACGATCTTCTATGGGGCGGAGATGACGTATCGGGATCTCCGGGCCCACTCGATCCGCCTGGCCACCGCTCTGGACGCCCTGGGGGTCCGGCCCGGGGATCGGGTGGGCCTCATGCTCCCGAACTGCCCTCAGTTCTTCATCGCCTTCTACGCCATCCTTCGCCTGGGCGCCGTGGTGGTCCCGCTGAACCCCCTCTACGTGGAGCGGGAGCTCCGCTACGTGGTGGAAGACAGCGGGATGCGGGCGCTGATCGCCCTGGACACGATGGCCCCGAAGGTCATGGCCGTGCGCGAGCAGGCCGGGCCGGAGCTCGTGATCTTCGCCGGCCTCCAGGATTCCATGCCGGAGGCTGTCCGCCCCATCTACCTCCAGCGGATCCAGGCCCAGGGGATGAGCGTGGAGACGCCCGCCGGCCCGGGGCTCTACCGCTGGACGGACCTGATGGAGCGGGCGGGGGAGCGCTTCTTCCAGCCGCCCGTGAACCCGGTGGAGGACGTCGCCGTCCTCCCCTACACGGGCGGCACCACCGGCCTGCCCAAGGGGGTGATGCTCACCCACTTCAACCTCTTCGCCAACGTGATCCAGGCCTACGTCTGGGCCCGGGAGTTCGTCCGGAGGGGGGAGGAGCGTTATCTGGTGGTGCTTCCCCTTTTCCATTCTTTCGGCATGACCTCGCTGATGAACGTGGGGATGTTCAACGGGGCGACCTTCATCCTGTTGCCCCGTTTCGATGTGGAGGAGGCGCTGAACGCGATCCGGACCTATCAGCCCACGTTCCTGCCCGCCGTGCCGACGATGTATATCGCCCTGCTGAACCATCCGCGGGCCGCCGAGTCCGGCCTGGGCTCCATCCGCCTGTGCAACAGCGGCGCCGCCCCGCTGCCGGTGGAGGTCATCCAGCAGTTCGCCCGCTTCTCCTCCGGCACCTTCATCGAAGGCTACGGCCTGACGGAGGCCTCCCCCATCACCCATATCAACCCCATTATGAACCTCAAGAAGCTGGGAAGCATCGGGCTTCCCATCCCCGACACGGACGCCCGCATCGTGGATGTGGAGACCGGGACGCGCGAGCTGGAGCCGGGCGAGATCGGCGAGCTGATCATCCGGGGCCCGCAGGTGATGAAGGGCTACTGGAACCGGCCGGAGGAGACCGCGCAGACCCTGCGGGACGGCTGGCTCTACACCGGGGACATCGCCCGCATGGACGAGGACGGCTACTTCTATATTGTTGACCGCAAGAAGGATATGATCCTCACGGGCGGCTTTAATGTCTACCCGCGGGAGGTGGAGGAGGTCCTGTATGCCCATCCCGCGGTCCTGGAGGCCGCCGTGGTCGGCATCCCGGATCCCTACCGCGGAGAGGCGGTGAAGGCCTACGTGGTCCTCAGGCCCGGGGCCCAGGCCTCCGAGGAGGAGATCCTGGAGCACTGTCGCCGGAACCTCGCGCCCTACAAGGTTCCCCGGAGCGTGGAGTTCCGGGATTCCCTGCCCACGTCGATGGTTGGAAAGGTGCTCCGGCGGGTGCTCCGGGAGGCCGCGCCGGCGATCGCCGCGCCCTCGCCCGCGGTGCCGCCGGATGTCCCCATCCGGGCGTTCTTTACGGAATGGGTTCCCCGGCTCTTCGAGGCGGCCGTCGCCGCCGCCCCCCCGGAGGGGATGGAGGGAACCACCCTGATCGTCCGCTACCGGGTGGATGGCGAGGTCTTCACGCTGCGGGTCGAGGATGGCCGGCGCCTGACGGTGGTCGAGGGGGAGACAGGGGAGACGCCCCACGTGGAGCTGGTCCTCGATCCGGAAGCGCTGCGAGAGGTCATCACGGGTCGTCTCTACATGGGGGAGCCCCCTTACCTGGCCTTCCGATCCCGACGCCGCTTTGAGGCGCTTCAGCGTCTGAAGGGGACGGTGCGCCTGGAGCTGGAACGGCCCGATGGAACCCTGTGGCAGGCGACGGCCATCTATAACGGGGCGGCGGAGCCCTCAGGCACGCTGCGCATGACCACCACGGATTACAGCTCGATGCAGCGCGGGGAGCTGGATGGCCAGGTGGCTTTCGCCACCGGGAAACTGCGATGGGAAGGCGACTTCACCCTCCTCATCGGCCTGCGCACATTGAGGGAATAAGGAATGCGGGGGGCCGGGAGCGTGGCGATCGGTTTGGGATCCTTACCGGAGGGAGATGGCGATGATCTCGTTCGAGCCGACCGATGAACAGCGGATGCTGATCCAGACGGTCCATGCCTTCGCCGAGGAGCACCTGCGCCGGGTCGCACGGGAGTGCGATGAGACCGGCCAGGTCCCGGAGGACGTGATCGATCGCGGATGGTCCATCGGGTTGCTCCCCAGCATGATCCCGGAGGCCTATGGGGGCTTCGGCGAACCGTCAGCGCTGACCAGCGTGCTGGCGCTGGAGGAGCTGGGCTGGGGCGATTTCACCCTCGCCCTCTACCTGCTGGCACCCCATGCGGTGGCCCTCCCGATCCTGCTGTATGGAACCGAGGAGCAGAAGCGGACCTATCTCCCCCGCTTCTGCGGGGAGCGCTTCGTGAAAGCGGCGGCGGCGCTGATCGAGCCCAGCTTTCTGTTCGATCCCTTCCAGCTGAAGACCACCGCCCATCGGGAGGGGGAGGAATACGTTCTGAACGGGATCAAGATCGGCGTCCCCTTCGGGGCGGAGGCGGAACTGCTCCTGGTCTACGCCAGCGAGAATGGGCACCCCCAGGCCTTCCTGGTGGAGAAGGGGACGCCGGGGCTGGTGGTGAAGGGGCGCGATCGCTACGCCGGGATCCGCGCCCTCCCAACGTATGAGATCGCCTTGGAAGGTTGCCGCGTTCCCCTCTGCCAGCGGATCGGTGGGGACTCCGGGATCCCGATGGAGCGGTTGCTGGAGCGATCCCGGGTGGCGCTGGCCGCCCTGGCGGTCGGGCTGGCCCGGGGTGCCTTCGAGTATGCGCGGGATTACGCCAAGCAGCGGGTCCAGTTCGGTGAACCCATCGCCCACCGCCAGGCCATCGCCTTCATGATCGCGGAGATGGCCATCGATATCGACGCCGCCCGGCTGATGGCCTGGGAGGCCGCATGGAAGATCGACCGCGGAGAGGATGTGGCCCGGGAGGCCTATCTGTGCAAGCTCTTCGCAGACGACATGGCCCTGCGCGTCACCGATGGCGCCGTCCAGACCCTGGGCGGCTACGGCTACATCCGGGACCACCCGGTGGAGATGTGGTTGCGCAACGCCCGGGGCCTCCCCATGCTGGAAGGGATGGTGATGGTGTGAGAAGGGATGGGGATCCTGGTTAACTCCTGCGACTGGGAGGTGCTGCATGATCAGCTTTGAGATCCCGGAGGAAATCCAGCAGCAGCGGGAGATGGCCCGCATGATCGCCGAGCAGCTGATGCGGCCCAACGCCCGCTACTACGATGAGCACGAGCATGAGATCCCCTGGGACTTCGTGAACACCATGTGGCCCATCGTGCAGCAGGACTGGATCCGGATCGTGCGGCGGGCGGAACGACAGCTGGCCGGGGAGCAACCGACAGAGAAGAAGCGCGAGGGGCCGCGGTATGACAACCTGCGCATGATCTTCCTGGTGGAGATGCTGACCTGGGGCGACGCGGGCCTCTATCTCTGTATGCCCGGCCCGGGCCTGGCCGGTTATTCCATCAACGCCGTGGGCACGCCTGAGCAGAAGGTTCGCTTCCTCAAGCGCTACACCGAGGGCGGCCCGAAGTGGGGGGCCATGGCCGTGACGGAGCCGGGCGCTGGCTCCGACGTCTCGGCCATCCAGACCACGGCGAAGCGTGAGGATGGACACTGGGTGCTGAACGGGGAGAAGATCTTTATCACGAACGGCTACCTGGCCCTGGAGGCCTCGGATGGGATCGTCGTGGTCTGGGCGACCATCGATAAGACGGCGGGGCGGGCCGGGATCAAGCCCTTCGTGGTGGAGGCGGGCACCCCCGGAGTGAGCATCACCAAGCGGGAGCACAAGCTGGGCATCCGGGCGAGCGACACGGCGGCCATCCGCTTCGACAACGCTCGCATCCCCCTGGACAACATCCTGGGCAGCCCGGAGATCCTGGACACGGCGCGCACCGACGGGTTCAAGGGGGTGATGGTGACCTTCGACGCCTCCCGGCCGGTGGTGGCCGCCGGCGCCCTGGGCATCGCCCGCGCCGCCATCGAGTTCACCAAGGAGGTCCTGGAGAAGGAAGGGATCCGCATCCGCTACGGCCTCCCCCGGCATCAGCTGACGGCGATCGAGCGGGATGTGATGGAGATGGAGGCCATGCACAAGGCGGCGTGGTTGCTCACCCTGCGGGCCGGGTGGATGCTGGATCAGGGGAAACCCAACGCCCTGGAGGCCTCCATGGCGAAGGTGAAAGCCGGCAAGGCCGTGACCTGGATCACCTACAAGGCCGTGGAGATCCTGGGGCCGCTGGGCTACTCCACCCGTTACCTGGTGGAGAAGTGGATGCGGGATGCCAAGATCAACGACCTCTACGAGGGGACCGGCCAGATCAACACCCTGATCGTCGCCCGCCGGGTGCTCGGCCTGACCAGCCGTGAGCTGAAGTGAAGAAGGGAAAGGGACCGCTCCCCTTCTGGAGATGTGGTATGGAAATCCATGGATGTGCACATCCAGAACTGGAGGCGGGTGGTGCGACGTCGGATCCAGGCAATTCTGGAGGAGGAGCAGTATCGATGGTTGCGTAACGAAGCGGAGCGGCGGGGCGTTTCCGTCTCCGCGCTGATCCGGGAGGCAATCGAGACGCTGCGGGCTCACCAGGCCTGGCGACCGCTGGACGAAAGCCCCTTCTGGGAGCTGGTGGGCGCGGGGCGGAGCAACCAGAAAGGGCCGGCGATCAGCGAGTGCGTCGATGACTGGGTCTACCCCCTTCCTCCCCGCGCATAGAGGTGACCATCGATGCGACTCCCGCCGTGCCAGCGTTGAGGAGGCAGGCTCCGGATGCGAATCGATCTGCGGGATCAGGTGGCGATCATCACCGGGGCCTCGCGCGGGATCGGGCGGGCCATCGCCCGGGCCCTGGCCGAGGCCGGGGCGAAGGTGGTGATCTCCAGCCGCAAAGCGGAGAATCTCACCCCTGTCGCTGAGGAGATCCGCGCCCTGGGCGGAGAGGTCCTGTCGGTGCCGGCCCACACCGGCCGCACGGCGGAGGTCGAGCGGCTGGTGGAGGAGACGGTGAAAGCCTTCGGGCGGGTGGATATCCTGATCAACAACGCGGCGACGAACCCCCACTTCGGGCCCACCCTGGACGCTGATGAGGGGCAGTGGCAGAAGATCCTGGAGGTGAACCTCCTGGGCTACTGGCGGATGGCCAAAGCGGTGGTCCCGGTGATGCGGGCCCAGCGGCGGGGCAAGATCCTCAACATCGCCTCGGTGGCCGGGCTGCGCCCATCCCCGGGGATGGGCCTTTACGGCGTCTCCAAGGCCGGGGTGATCATGCTCACCCAGCTGCTGGCCCTGGAGCTGGCGCCGGACAACATCCAGGTGAACGCCATCGCGCCGGGGGTGATCCGCACCCGCTTCAGCGAGCTCCTCTGGAGCACGCCGGAGATCTCCCAGCGCATCCTGCAGGCCACCCCTCAGGGGCGCTTCGGGGAGCCAGAGGAGATCGCCCGCCTGGCCGTGTTCCTGGTCTCTCCCGCTGCCGATTTCATCACCGGAGCCGTCTACGTCGTGGACGGGGGGCTATCGCTGACCGGCGGGCTGGCGTAAGGAGATCCCAGAGGAAAAGAACGTCGACCGCCTCTGAAGCCGCTTGAAAGAGCAGCGCTGTAAAGGAGAAGCTCCCCGATGTCCTATCGAATCCACCGGGTGTCTGGTGAGGTGCAGCTTCGGGTGCTGGAGTGGCCGGGGGAGAGGGGGACGATCCTGGCCCTCCATGGCCTGACGGGTTATGCGGAGACGTTCCTCCCCCTGATCCCGGCGCTGAATCCGCCCTACCGGGTGCTGAGCATGGACATGCGGGGCCGGGGGGAGAGCGAGCAGCCAGCAGATCCCCGGGCCTACGGCCTGGAGGCGCACCTGCGGGATATCGTCACCGTGCTGAAGGCCCTGGTCCCCGAGGGGGCGCTTCTCATGGGTCACTCCCTGGGCGCGATGCTCAGCCTGGCCGTCGCCGCGGAGCATCCAGATCGGGTTCGAGGACTGGTTCTGTTCGATGGGGGTCCGCTTCCCTCCCGGGCGTTCTCCGAATCCCTGAACCAGGTGCTGAACGCCCGCGTGGAGGAGCTGCCCTCCATGGAAGCCTTCCGGGAGCTGGTCCGCTCGATGCCCTTCCTGCAGCCGTTCGACGAGCGCCTGATGCCGATCCTGGAAGCCGGGTTGGTCCGCGAGCCCGATGGCCGGGTGCGGGTGAAATTCCCCTCCCGGCTGGGTGCCCTGGAGGCCATGGAGCTGGGGGCGATCTGGAACGACCGCCTGCGCGGGTATGCCGGGCGGATCCGATGCCCTGTGCTCCTGCTGAAAGCACCTGTGGGCACCTTCGGGCCTCACGATCGCTTTTTCACGGAGGCCGAGGAACGCCTGCTGCAAGAGGTGGTCCCCCAGGTGCGGATCGCAGAGATCCCGAACACCACCCACTACACCATCGTGCTGGGGTATCATCCCGAGCGGGATCGCCTCGTGCGAGCGTTCGTGGAGGAGGTGCTGGGGTGAGCTGGGTGGGGCGGGTGCGGGACTTCGGTGGGGAAGGCCCGCTGATGCACCTGGCCGTGGCGAATGGGTTCCCGCCGGCCTGTTATCGGCCGCTCATGGAGGCCCTGACCCCGGCCGGGCATGGGGTGAGCATCCTCCCTCGCCCGCTCTGGCCTGATGGCGAACAGCCCCGGCGGGGGATCACCTGGTATACCCTGGCGGAGGATCTGATCCAGGCCTTTGATGCTCTGGGCTGGCGGGGGGTGATCGGGATCGGCCACTCGATGGGCGGCGTGATCACCATGGTCGCCGCCGCGCGACGTCCGGATCTCTTCCGGGCCATCGTCCTGATGGACCCCGTGCTGATGGATCCGAAGGTGCTGTTCCTCTTCCGGATCCTGCGGGCCCTGGGCCTGGGGCCGCGGCTGCATCCACTGGCCCGGCGGGCCCGGCGCCGCCGGCGGGTCTGGCCCAGCCGGGAGGCCGCTGCGGCCCACCTGCGATCCCGTCCGCTGTTCGCCGCCTGGCATCCGGCCGCCTTCACGGGATACCTGGAGGAAGGCCTGCGACCTTCCCGGGACGGGCAGGTGGAGCTGTCGTATCCGCCGGAATGGGAAGTTCACATCTTTGTAAGCGTCCCCCATGATGCCTGGCGGTTTGTCCCCCGCATCCCGGTCCCCACCATGGTGGTGCGGGGCGCGATGACGGACACCTTCACGGCGGACTCCGAGGCACGTTTCCGCCGGTTGAAGCCCGACACCCGCTTCGTGGTGGTCCCCGGGAGCCATCTCTTCCCGATGGAGCGGCCCGGGGAGACTGCCGATGCGATTCGGGCATGGCTCATAGAGGTCCTGCATGGAGCATGATCTCGGCAGGAATTACACGAAAGCTCTGGGGAACGGCCCAAAAGCCCTCAGGAGGAGATCAACGACGTTAACTCCCATCTGGAATCCAAACAGGAGGTTGCGATGGGCTACGTCATCCGACGGGTGGCGGTGATCGGCGCAGGGACCATGGGCGCGGCCATCGCGGCTCATCTGGCCAACGCGGGATTTGCCGTGGACCTGCTGGATATCCCGCCGAAATCCCTGACGCCAGAGGAGGAGGCCAAAGGCCTGACCCTGGATCATCCGGCGGTGCGCAACCGCATCGTCCAGGCGGGCCTGGAGCGGGCGAAGAAGGCCAGGCCGGCTGCCTTCTTCACAGAGGATCGGGCACGGCTGGTGCGCATTGGGAACACCGAGGATCACTGGGATCGGCTGCGGGAGGCCGACTGGATCATCGAGGCGGTGGTGGAGGATCTGGCGGTGAAGCGGGAAGTGATGGCCCGGATCGAGGGAGTGCGCAAGCCCGAGGCGATCGTCACCACCAACACCTCGGGCCTCCCCCTGCGGGAGATCGGCGCGGGGCGCTCCCCCGAGTTCCTGGCTCACTTCGCCGGCACCCATTTCTTCAACCCCCCGCGTTACCTGAAGCTGGTGGAGCTGATCCCCGGCCCCGCTACGAAGCCCGAGGTCCTGGATACCCTGCAGCATCTCCTGGAGGTCCGTCTGGGCAAGCGGGTGGTGCGGGCGAAGGATACCCCCAACTTCATCGCCAACCGCATCGGGTTCCTCTCCGGGGCCTTCGTCGGCCGATATGCCCTCGAGCAGGGCTACACCGTCGAGGAAGTCGACGCCCTGATGGGGCCGCTGATCGGCCGACCCAAGACCGCTCATTTCCGCCTGCTGGATCTGGTGGGCCTGGACGTGGCGGCCTACGTGGGGCAGCACAGCATGACCGCCCTCGCCCACGACCCCTTCGTCCCCCTGGTGAAGGATTCCCCCATGAACCGGGTGATGGCGGCTATGATCGAGCGGGGCTGGCTGGGAAACAAGGCCGGCCAGGGTTTCTACAAGAAGATGGAATCCCCCGAAGGGACCCAATACTGGCCTCTGAATCTGGAAACTCTGGAATACGAGCCGCCGAAGAAGCCGCGCTGGGAGTCCGTGGGGAAGGCGCTGAAGATGGAGGATCTGCGGGAGCGCCTGCGCTTCATGGTAGGCCAGGAAGACCGGGCCGGCCAGCTCGTCCGGGACGTGCTGGATTTCTATCTGGCCTACGCGGCCTACGTTGCCCCGGAGGTGGCCGATGACATCGTGGCGGTGGATAACGCCGTAAAGTGGGGCTTCAACTATGAGCTGGGCCCCTTTGAGACCTGGGATGCCCTGGGGGTGGCGGAGACGGCGGCCCGCATCGAGGCCCGGGGCTGGCCGCTGGCGGAATGGGTGCGGGAGTTCCTGGCTTCCGGGAACCGAACGTTCTACCAGTATGAGAACGGCCGGGTCGTGGGCTACTATGACTTCCAGGAGCGGGCCTACCGGCGGCTAACGCCGCATCCCCGGGTGATCGTCCTGCGGGAGCTCAAGAGCGAGGGCCGCGTGCTGGAGCGCAATCCCAGCGCCAGCCTGATCGACCTGGGCGACGGCGTCCTGGGCCTGGAGTTCCACACCAAGGCCAACGCCCTGGACCCCGACATCTTCGCGATGATGCAGCGGGCCCTGGAGCGGCTGGACCGCGAGGACTGGGTCGGGATGGTGATCGGCAACCAGGGGGAGCACTTCTGCGCCGGGGCCAATGTCTTCGTGATCGGCGTCTCCGCTCAGCAGGGGATGTTCGAGGCCATCGAACAGGGCGTCCGGGCGATGCAGAGCCTGATGATGACCATCCGTTACTTCCATAAGCCGATCGTCACCGCCCCCTTCGGGATGACCCTGGGTGGGGGGGCGGAGGTGGCCATGCACGGCGCCCGGATGGTGGCCTCGGCGGAGACCTACATCGGCCTGGTGGAGGTCGGGGTGGGCCTGATCCCCGCCGGCGGCGGATGTAAGGAGATGATCCGCCGGGTGCTCACCCCCGCCATGCAGACGGAGAACGCGGACCCCCTGCCTTTCCTGCGGCGGATCTTCGAGACCATCGGGATGGCGAAGGTGGCCACCAGCGCCGAGGAAGGACGGGCCCTGGGCTTCCTGAGCGAGGCCGACCGCATCGTGATGAACCCTGATTTCCTGATCGCGGAGGCCAAGCGGGAGGTGCTCCATCTGGCGGAATCCGGTTACCGGCCGCCGCTGAAGGCCAAACTTTACGCGGCGGGGCGGGACCTCCTGGCGGCGCTGCGCATCGGCGTCTGGCAGATGCGGGAGGCGCGCTACATCAGCGAGCATGACGCGAAGATCGGGGAGAAGCTGGCCTATGTCCTCTGCGGCGGCGACCACCCCGAGCCCATGTGGGTGGAGGAGGAGCACTTCCTGGATCTGGAGCGGGAGGCCTTCCTCTCCCTGTGTGGGGAGCCGAAGACCCAGGAGCGGATCTGGCACTTCCTGCAAACCGGGAAGATCCTGCGGAATTGAGACCCGGACCGGCACAGTGGGGTGAGGCATAAGTCCTATCCCGATGATCACGAGGAGGATCCCCATGCGGGAAGCGGTGATTGTGGCCGGCGCGCGAACAGCGGTCGGCAAAGCCAAAAAGGGAACCCTGCGGACCACCCGCCCGGAGGTCCTGGCGGCGACGGTGATCGCTGAGGCGTTGCGACGGGCCCCGGGGGTGGAGCCGGCGATGGTGGACGATGTGATCCTGGGCTGCGCGATGCCGGAGGGCCATCAGGGCCTCAACATCGCCCGTATCGCCGCTCTCAAAGCCGGGCTTCCCGTGAGCGTCCCGGCGATGACCATCAACCGGTTCTGCTCCTCGGGGCTGCAGGCCATCGCCCTGGCCGCGGAGCGCATCATGACCGGAGGCGCGGAGATCATCATCGCCGGCGGTGTGGAGTCCATGTCCCTGGTGCCCATGACCGGGTTCACCCTGCGGCCGGACCCGGAGCTGGCTGTGGCGTGGCCGGAGGTCTTCATCAGCATGGGGCTGGGGACCGAACGGCTGGCGGAGAAGTTCGGCATCTCCCGGGAGGATGCGGATGCCTTCTCCCTGCGCAGCCACCAGCGAGCCATCGCGGCTATCGACGCCGGCAAGTTCCGGGATGAGATCGTCCCCCTCGAGGTGGAGGTGGCCGAGCCGGCGGAAGATGGGCGGGTGGTGCGGCGGAAGGTGATCTTTGACACCGATGAAGGGCCGCGGCGGGATACCTCGATGGAGGCGCTGGCAAAGCTGCCCCCCGCCTTCAAGAACGGAGGCGTGGTGACCGCCGGGAACTCCTCCCAGATGAGCGATGGGGCGGCGGCGGTGGTGGTGATGGAGCGCAAGCGGGCGGAGGCCCTGGGTCTGAAGCCGATCGCCCGCTTCGTGTCCTTCGCCGTGGCCGGCGTCCCGCCGGACCTGTTCGGCATCGGGCCGGTGGAGGCCATCCCGAAGGCTCTGCGGATGGCAGGCCTGCGCCTGGAGGACATCGATCTCATCGAGCTGAACGAAGCCTTCGCCGCTCAGGCCCTGGCGGTCATCCGCCAGCTGGAGATGGATCTGGAGCGGGTGAACGTCAACGGAGGCGCCATCGCCCTGGGCCACCCCCTGGGCTGCACCGGCGCCAAGCTGACGGTCCAGATCCTGAACGAGTTGCGCCGGCGCAACGGCCGCTACGGCATGGTCACCATGTGCATCGGCGGCGGGATGGGCGCGGCGGGCATTTTTGAGATGCTCTGAGCAGTGAAACCGTTCTCTCCCTTGGGATGGGCCCTCTGCTGACTCGGCGGGGAAGTGGCATCCCGCCGCCCGGGAAGGGCCCGTCCCGAGGGGTTTGCAGGGCAGCTGCCCCCGACGGCACGGGCTTCGCCTGTACCTCCGACGGCGGAAGCTCCCTTCGCGGCAGGCTCAGCTCTCCTATGCGAAAATCGATCCCAGCTCCAGCACGAAGCCTGGGAGCTCCGGGTCCAGGGCGATCTCCTCCACCCCCTCATACCGCTCCACCCGGCCCCCCGGCCGATACACCTCCACCGCCCG
>JAEVEX010000055.1 GCA_016842085.1 Candidatus Thermoflexus tengchongensis
GAGCGGGCTGCGGTCGTGGAAGTCGGGGCCTGGCCAGGGCCGGATCCCAGGGCCGCCCGGTGCGCACGATGGCGTTGAGGATCACTACCAGACGTCGCATCACGGCCACCAGCGCCACGTGTCCCGCCTTCCCCGCCGCCCGCAGCCGTTGATAGAACTCCCGCAGGGGATCCGCCCAGCGCACGGCCGCCATCGCGCTCAGGAACAGATAACGCCGCACTCGCTGCCGTCCTTCCCGCACCCGCCGTCGCCCGCTCCGTTGCCCGCTGTCGTGGGCCATCGGGGCCGTTCCCGTCCGGGCGGCCCCCTCCTCCCGGGTCAGGGTGCCCAGCTCGGGCAGCCAGACCTGCAAGGTCAGGCGGGTGAGGCGCCCCACCCCCGGGACGCTCTCCAGCAGCTGCCCCACCTGGGCCACCCGGGGGTCGGCCTGCTCCCAGCGGGCGGCGGCTTCTTCCAGGGCCTGGTCGATCCGAGCTTGTTCGGCCTCCAGAGCGTCCAGGAGGCGCTGGAGGCTCTCCCGGATGCCGGGGTGGGTGGCGCGGGCGAGGCGCTGGCGTTCCCGTTGAATCCTTTCCACGATCTGCTCCCGGCGCTTGAGCCAGGCTTGCACCTCTTCCTGGTGGGGGGAGGGGGGAGGGGTGGTGGTCTCATCCAGGAGGGCATAGAGGGCGATGACCTCGGCATCGAGGCCATCGGTTGGAGTGCGGTGCCTGGGCACCGCACTCCAACCCAGGGTCTCCCGAAGGCGACGGATCCGTTTGGGGTTGGCCAGGCGAACGGGGAGACCCTGGGCCCGGAGGGCCTGGAGGACGGGGGCTTCCCAGCCGCCGGTGGCTTCCACGGCGGCGCGGGCGATCGGATACGTGGCCCGGAGGGTCTCCAGCCAGCGGGCGAGGTCGGCGGGGCGGGGGCGGACGGTGCCCTGGGCCACCCGCTGGCGGGTGAGGGGATCCAGGAGGACCCAATGGCAGATCTTCTGCGCCACATCGATACCCAGGAGATCAGCGCGCATCGCACACCTCCAGGATCGGGATGAGGGGAACCGGTCGCTTCCTCCTTGTCTTTCGGGCTCCGAAGGGACTCCCACAACCGAATCCGAAGTGGCCGGTTCCGGGATGGGTGGGCGACGCCCCAGCTCTCCGTCGGGTTTCGTCCCCGGGGGAAATCGGGCTGTCGCCCACCGGTTGATTATCATACAAGGGGGGGAAAGATCGGACGTGGCGGGGCTCCTCCTGAGGGATCCTGGGGCCACGCAGGACAATCTTCGGCACCTCCCTCAGGGGCCCGGGGCATCGCCCGAACGGAGGGAACCCCGAAGCACCTGGGGCCCGGTGGGCTGAGGGCTCCCTCCTTCCGGTTCCAGGGTCACCCCAATGCGGACGTAGACCGGGAGGTTGAGGGGAACGGTTACCGTGTAAACCCCGTAGGGGCGGGGGTGGGTGCGGAATGTGCCGCCGCTGACCCGCCGCCCCGCGGCATCCACAAACCACACCTGATACACCTGGCCTTCCGGGGGAACGACCAGCCCCTTGGTGACCATCAGACCCTGGCCGTCTTCCAGGATGAGATACCCTTCCGCTTCGGGGGCTGCCTCCGCGCCCTGCAACGGGATCACGCGCGGGGTGACCGAAGGTTGGGTGGCGAAGATCAACGGGGCCGCCAGGATCAACAGCAGGGTGGCGGCCACCAGCGCGGCACCCATCCCCAGCCACCGCCAGCTTTCCCGTTGGGGCCGTCGCACCCGGGCCATCAGGCGGGCCTTGAGGCGAGGAGGCGGGGGCTGTAACGGGACCGTATAGGCCAGAGCGGTGGCCGCCTCCCGATATCGGGCCACCGCCTCATGGCAGGCCGGGCACCTCGCCACGTGGGCCGCGACGGCCGCCGCCTCTTCCGGCGGCAGCGCCCCCAGCGCGTAGGCGGTGAGCTCTTCCTCGAAAACTTCGTGCCGGGCGTTCATCATCCGTAAATCCCCTGTGAAATCATACGCAGGCCGCTTCGCCATGGATCATCCATCGATTCCTCCAGCGCCTTTTGAACCCAGACGATGGAACGGCGCAGCTCCCGTTCAGGAAAGCAGACCGCGTTCGGCCAGCCAGTCGCGGAGTTTCCGGAGCGCCAGATGCAGGCGGCTTTTCACGGTGCCCAGCGGCTCCCCCAGATACTCCGCGATCTCCTGGTGCGACCACCCCCGAAAATAGGCCAGCTCCAGGACCTGGCGCTGGGCTTCCGGAAGGGTGTCCAGCGCCTCCCGGACAGCCCGGGTCAGCTCTTCTGCCTCCGCCAGGACTTCCACCGCGGGATCCGCAGCTGCAGCCTCCATAGATTCGGGCTCGATCTCATGCGCCTGAGGCGGCCGGGCGCGACGCCGGCGCAGTTGATCGATGGCCCGGTTGCGAACCATGGCGTAAAGCCAGGTGGTGAAACGGCTTCGCTCCGGCATGAAGGCGCCCGCGTGCTGCCAGATGCTCCAGAACACATCCAGGACCACCTCCTCCGCCGTCTCCGGGTCGCCCAGGATGCGAAGGGCGAGGGAGAACGCGCGGGCCCCATGCCGGTCATAGAGGGCAGCCAGCGCGTGCTCATCGCCCCCGGCGATCCGCGCTAAAAGAGCTGCATCATCCAGATCCGCGTAACCCGGTTCCCTCACGGCCGGATCACCCAGAGTTCGGTCTGCGGATGGCTGATCCACTCCGCGCCTCGCGGTGTGACCAGCACATCCTCCTCCAGCCCGATGTAACCATACCCGGGCACCTTCACACCCAGCTCCAGCGTGAAGACGTTCCCGGCTTCCACCACCCCATACGGCGTCTGCCCGTAGCGCTCCCAGCGGGGCCCCAGCACCGTCGAGCCATCATGGACGGTCCGCCCGATGTGATGCCCCAGGGCGTGCAGATACTCCGGATAACCCCACTGGGTGAGGGCGCGGCGCGCCGCGGCGTCCACCTCCCACCCCTGGACGCCCGGGCGCAGGGCCTGGAACCCGGCCAGGAGCGCCGCCCGGACGGCCTGGAAGGCCCGCTGGACCTCCGCGGGGGGCTCCGCTTCCTCCTCCCGCAACACATACCAGACCCGCTGCATATCCGAGCAGAATCCATCCTGCCGGATCCCCATATCCACGTGAACCAGCGTCCCCGGGGCCACCGAACGTTCCCCGGGCATCGCATGTCCGATCGGCGCATCCGGCCCGATGGCCACAATGGGACAGTAATCCGGATCCCATGCGGGCTCCACGCCCCGCGCGCGCATCCGCTCGTGGACGAAGGCCTGGATCTCCCGCTCGGAGCGACCGGGATGCAGGAAGGATCCGATCTCCGCGAACAGGGCTTCGGTCGTCTCCACCGCCCGGCGGATGGCCTCCACTTCCAGCGGGGTCTTACGGCCCCGGAGCGCCCCGATGAGATCCTCGGCGGAGATCAGACGGCTCACGAACGGTGTGCCGCTCAGCATCCGATGGAGGAGACACCACATGCCGTGGGTCAGCCCATCGGCGGCGGGATCGTTTTCCGAATAGTTAATGGCGATCTCCCGCGGGTTCAGGCGCTGAAGCGTCTCCACCAGGGGCTCCCGGATGCTCTCATCATACCCGATCACCGGGTCCCAGACCCCCAGCGCCGCCACATTCTCCCGATCGAATCGCCCCACGATGGCGATCCGGTCTCCTTTCGCCGTGAGCAGGAACGCAGAGACCCAGGTCACGTTCAGGTCGAGGATCAGATCCAGCACCGGATCCCGTGTCTGCCCGGTCTCCCGGACGAACGTTAACCAGGCGTCCATCCCCTTCTCGTTCAGGATGCCGATCGCCTGTCGGACCTTCTCGCGGATGAGGGCCGGATTGGGCATTTGCAGACCTCCTCTCCTCCGGGGCTGAGAGAGATTCGCAGCATCGGTTTGCTTCGCTGTCTTCTCCGGGAAGAAGAGCGCTCCCCCTCCCCGTGCGGCGAGGCCGGGCGGGGAGGAGGGAAAAGGCAACCCATTGTATTATGCGGAGCCCAGGAGGCGCTGGATCACCGCTTCCAGCTCCTCCTCCGAGTAGTAATAAATGACAAGGCGTCCGCCCCGACGGCCAGCGGAGAGCCGAACCTTGGTGCCGAGGGCCTGGCGCAGGCGGTTCTCGATCTCCACCAGGCCAGGAGGCCGGGGGAGGATCTTTCGTCCCTGGGTGCGCTGACCCTGCAGGCGACGGGCCAGTTCCTCTGTCGCGCGGACGCTCAACCCTTCCTCCAGGATCCGACGGAGAACCAGCTCCTGCTGGGCCGGATGGCTGAGCATCAGCAGCGCCCGTGCATGGCCTTCGGTGATGCGCCCTTCCATCAGATGGGCCTGGATCGAGGGGGGAAGCTGAAGCAGGCGCAGGGCGTTGGTGATCGTCGCCCGGCTCCGCCCCACCCGTCGGGCCACCTCCTCATGGGTCAGGCCGAAGGTCTCGATCAGGTAGCGATACGCCTGCGCCTCCTCGATGGGATTCAGATCGGCCCGCTGAAGGTTCTCCACCAGAGCCAGCTCCAGCATCTGCTGGGGAGCCACCTCCCGCACCACCACCGGAACAGTCGTCAGGCCCGCCCGTTGGGCCGCCCGCCACCGGCGCTCTCCCGCAATCAGCGTATATCGCGGAGGCTCCAGCTGGGTCTGGGTCACAATGAGCGGTTGCAGCAGCCCGTGCTCCCGGATGGATTGGGCCAGCTCCTCCAGCTCTGCCTCATCGATCTGCCGGCGGGGCTGATGGGGATTGGGCTCGATGGCATCGATGGGGACCTCCAGGAGGCCCGCGGTCTCGCCCGCGGGAAGCAGGGCTTCCAGCCCCTTCCCGAGCCCGAATTTACGCGCCATGGGCACCTCCTTCCCGAATGGGAACCGGGAGTCCATCGCCCCGCATCAGCTCATGGGCGAGGGCGGTATAGGCGATGGCCCCTGGAGAATGAGGAGCGTAGACGATGATGGGCAGGCCATAACTCGGGGCTTCCGCCAGGCGAACGCTCCGGGGGATGACCGTCTGGAACACCCGGCCGGGGAAATGCTGACGAACTTCTTCAACCACCTGCTGGGCGAGACGGGAGCGGGCGTCGAACATCGTGAGCAGGAAGCCCCGCACATGCAGCCGCGGGTTGAACCCCTGGCGCACCCGCGTCATCGTTTGAAGGAGCCGGGAGAGGCCCTCCAGGGCCAGATATTCACACTGCACCGGCACGATCAGCGCATCCGCGGCAACCATGGCATTCAGGGTCAGCAAACCCAGGCTGGGTGGGCAGTCGATCAGGATGTAATCATAAGCGCCACGAACGCCTTCCAGGGCCTCACGGAGGCGGAATTCCCGTCGGGGGATCTGCACCAGCTCCACCTCAGCCCCAGCCAGGTCCGCGCTTGCAGGGGCCAGCTGGAGGTTCGCCCATCGGGTGGGATAAACCCGTTCCGCAATGGGCAGGCCATCGATCAGCGCCTCGTAGACTGAACCCTTCAGGCTCTTCCGATCGATCCCCAGACTGGCCGTCGCATTGGCCTGGGGATCCAGATCGACGAGCAGCACCGAACGCCCGGCCGTCGCCAGGCAGGCGGCCAGGTTCACCGCAGAGGTGGTCTTCCCGACTCCTCCCTTCTGGTTCGCAAAGGCGTAAACCGGCATTTTCCGCTCCAGCCATGTTCGCCGCTTGCCTCATGGCTTACGCCGTTCGGCTCCCATCCGGATGGCGGGATATCCCCTCCTCTCCTCCGAACCACGGAAGGAGGAGAGAAAATATTTCACTCGAAGGGAAGCGCCCTCAGTTCCAGACGGATGGCCTCGATCTCTTCCGGGCGGGGAGTTCCTTCCAGGCCCGGACGGGTGACCGAGAGCGCGGCCACCCGGGCCGCATAACGGGCTGCCGTTAGAGGATCCCGGGTTTCCCACAACCGGATGAAAAAGGCGGCCGCAAACACATCGCCCGCTCCGGTCGGATCGACCTCTTCCACCGGATAGGCTGGAATGGAATAAGGAATCCCATCCCGGAACAGCGTGGCCCCGCGGGCGGCCTGGGTGACCACCAGGATGGACGTCCGATGGGCCCAGCGGCGGGCGAGGGCCCAATCTCCCTGGATGTCTTCCTCGCTGAAGACCACCGCATCCGCATAGGGAAGGAACCGCTCGGCCTCCGCCCAGGGCTGGGGGTATACGTGACCCTCTGGATCCCAGGCCCGCATCCAGCCCTGAGGGGTGATCCCCCGGAGTGCGCCCTCAAACAGAAACAGCAGGGAAGGATCCACCTCCCCGGCCACAGGAGCCAGATGAACCACGCGGGGCTGACGCCATTCGAGAGGCACCGCTGCCGGGAGCAGCCGTTCCGCCACCCCATGAAGGCGCTGCCGCCGGCCCTGGGGGGTGTAAAGATTTTCGAACTCCGTGGTCCGCTCCGCCGGCAGGTTCATCACCATCGCTCCATCCAGGGCCAGCCGGGGATCCCAATCCGGCCCGGTGCTGGTCAGGACCCCCACCCGCCATCCATGGGCCAGCGCCGTCCGACCGGCATACGCCGCTGTCCCCCCAAACATCGGCCCGAACGGCGTTCGATCCCGACAGACGTGCCCGATGATCAGATAATCCACTGAAGACATTAGCCACTCCGATCCGCGGGAATCCTGGGGCGGAGGGCTCAACCGCAGCCCCCGCGAATTACGCATTCCCCTCTGAGGTCCAGCGCATCGCGATCACCACCCGTCGTTCCTCTCCCTCGCCGATGCTGTAGGTGGTTACTTTCGGATGATCTTTCAGGGCCATATGGATCACCCGCCGCTCGGCGGCCGGCATGGGCTCCAGCTCCACCGGACGACCGGTGGCCATCACCTGTTCCGCTTTCTTAAGGGCCAGACGACGCAATGCCTCCGCGCGCCTGGCCCGATAGCCATTGATATCCACCACCAGGGGAACGAAAACGCCCAGGCGCCGGGCGACGATCGCCCGCGCCAGGGTCTGGAAGGCATACAGGGTGCGGCCGTGATGGCCGATCAGGCGGCCCGCCGTTGGTCCTTCAATGCGCACCGCCCAGATGGAATAATCCCCCCGCTCCTCCGGTCCCTCAACCGTTTCCCGGGCGATGGAGAGCGTCGCCTGGATCCCCAGGGAAGCGAGGAGGCCGCTGACTGTCTGGGCCACCACCTCCTCGATCTGCTCCGGCGTCGGGCCTGGAGGCGGCGCAGCGGGCTCCCGAACCACCAGACGAACCCGCGCCTCCCGGGCGCCGATGCCCAGAAAACCCGGGCTGCCAGGATCCAGCACCTCGATCTCCACCGCCTCACGGGGAACACCCAGCTGAGCCAGACCCGCCTGGATCGCCGCCTCAATTGTGGGTCCGTGAACCACCAGTTCCATATCCACCTCGCCCGGATGATTCCTGCTCAGGTTTCTTCGCTCTCTGGATGACAGGGAAGAGCCGTGAAGCGTGGGGAGCTCGCCCCTCCCTCGACACTGGACCGCTCCAGGCGGCCCCTCCAGCCCGGCACCTCCCTCACCGGCTCCCCCGAGCCTTCCGGCGCGGTCGAGGGGACCCCACGGAAGGGGTGGAACCCGAGGAGGAGGACGGAGTGGCCGCCGCCATCCCCCTGCCTCGCGTGAAACGACGGGCCAGGAAGCCCCTCCAGTCCCGCGTGACGAGGGCGAACTGGACCACCGAGATCAGGTTCGTGACGATGAAGTAAATGCTCAACCCCACCGCCAGGTTGTAGCTGATCCACCCGAAGAAAAGGGGCATATACAGGTTCATCAGCTGGGTGGTCATGCGGGTCTGCGGATCCGTGCTCGGGGGCGTCATGATCTTTTGCGACCACCAGGTGGTGAGGATCACCAGCAGGGTCATGATCGGCAGGGGGATGAGGATCCCCCCCACCGGGATGAAAATCCGCTCCGGGCGCCCCAGATCCCAGAGCAGGAACTG
Organism: Candidatus Thermoflexus tengchongensis; assembly: GCA_016842085.1. Lineage (GTDB taxonomy): Bacteria > Chloroflexota > Anaerolineae > Thermoflexales > Thermoflexaceae > Thermoflexus > Thermoflexus tengchongensis. Next base: position 7,899 of record JAEVEX010000055.1, read on the forward strand.
GCTCTGGATGGGGAGCAAGGTGGCCAGGGCCGGGAAACCGTTGAAGCGATAGAGCAGCTTGGCCAGGTCAATGACGGCTATGGGGTTGAGGGCCAGGACGTGAATGATGGCCTGGTAAACCGCGATCAGGATAGGGAACTGGATCAGCAGGGGAAGACAGCCGCCGAGGGGGTTGACCCCCGCCTCCTTATAGAGCTTCATCTGCTCCTGGGCCAGCTTCTCCCGATCCTTGGCGTATTTCTTCTGGAGCTCCTGGAGCCGGGGCTGCAGCTCCTGCATCTTCTTCGCCGCCCGTTGCTGCTGGGCCATCAGCGGATAGAGCAACAACCGGATCAGCACCGTCAGCGCCACGATCGCCAGCACGAAATTCCGACCCAGAGCGGCATAGAGCACCAGGAGGAGATTCACCAGCGGCTGGAAGAACAGCAGGTTCGTCACCAGCGTGATCGGATTCATCGAACCTCCTTTGGTTCAACCGATACCTTTACCTTTTGGAGCTGCGGGAGACGCTTTCGGCGGCCTGCCCCATGCAATAAAGAAGAAACATTCACCGCTTAGCAGCGAACCCGAAGGCGTCTTATCCCGGCCCGAACGGCATTTCTCTATCCCTTCCTTGCGAGACAAAGCCACCTGGGGAAGCGGACCCCCGTTCAGCGGCTCAGCTTCCAGGCCTCTGTCAGATCCGGGTGGAACGCCACCAGGCGGAATGGCCCCCCGGTGGGAGCCACCACGATCCGATCGGCGACCGCCACGGGAGCGGCGAGGAGACGCCCCGGAGCCAGGTTGACCGATTTGATTTTCGCCCCATCTTCCAGATTCACCAGATGGATCCAGCCAGCCTCATCAGCGATATAAACCCGGTTCTCCACCACAAGGGGCCGGGCGCGAACCGGCCCGTTCGCCTGGAATGGACGGGGCCAGAGGGGACGCCCCTGGCGATCCAGCGCGAAGACCTGCCCGCTCATATCGCCCACAATCAACCGGTCCCCGGCGGCCGCCGGCCCATCCCAGACCCAGTGATTCGCCCGGAAACGCCATCGCTCCTGACCGGTGGCTGGATCCACGGCATAAAGATGATCGTCGAACGCTCCGGCATACAGCGTGTCCCCATCCAGCGTCAGCGCGCCGGCGATCGCTCCGCGGGCCTGGAACGGAGCGGGCCAGCGCAACGCCCCGCTCTCCCGATCCAGGGCCAGCAGGCGATGGTCCATCGTCCCCACGATCAACATGGTCCCCGAAAGGACCGGGGTAGCCCAGATCCGGGCAGCTCCCCGCCCGGCCTCCGGAAGACGGGTCCGCCAGAGGACCCGGCCGCTGGCCCCCTCCAGGGCCAGCACCCATCCATCCCCGGTCCCGACGAAGACCCGCGTTCCATCCGTGATCAGGCCCGCGAAGATCGGGCCCAGAGGGGGTTGATCGGATGGGGGATACACCCACTGGAGAGCCCCGCTCCCCCGCTCCAGCCCGCAAAGGCGGCTTTCCCCGGTTCCCGGGTTCTCCGCCGCGATGATCACCCATCCTTCCAGCACAGCGGGAGCAGCGTGGTAAGAACCCGCGCACGCCCCCGCGTTTCCATCCTTCGGAGGAAAACGCCAGCGCTCCTGACCGGAGGAAGCGTCGACCGCCAGCACATGGTCGAGATCCGCCACATAAAGGACATCTCCCGCCACCTGTATCCCGGGCCAGCTGGATCCCGCGCCGCTACAACCGGCGAGCAGCAACGCGAAGAGAACCCCGATCCATCCCGGCAGCTTCCACGCCATCGTCGTCGCCTTCAATGACATATCCTCCAGCGCAGTTATGGAAACCGGACTTCCACGGTTAAGCTCGAACGGGGAAGGCGGCATGGCCTCCTCCCGAGGACTTTCCCTTCGGATCCCATAGAGAGGAGAAGAAAACACTTTTTGGGGCCGTGCAGAGGGCCTTCGGGCGCCTCGCACAGCCACCGGAAGGAGCGCAACGCGGAACTCCTGGATGTTTGCCGCTCGGGAAGGCCCTCACCCCAAAAGCCCTCCCAGCTCTCCTTCCTCAGGGCACCGGATCGTATCCCCCGGGGTGGAAAGGATGACAGCGGGCGATCCTTCGGATCCCCAGCCATCCTCCCCGGAGCAGTCCATAGCGGGCGATGGCCTCATACGTATACTGGGAACAGCTCGGGTAAAAGCGACAGCTGGGCGGCAGCAGCGGAGAGATCAGCCGCTGGTAAAGGCGAATGAGCCCCAGGGCGATCCAGGCCGGCAAACGGGTCCAGCGCCATCCAGATCCCTTCATCATCATCCCTTCGTTTGTTCGCGGGGGATCGGGGTGGTGGTCAGGTCATCTGCCCCACCACCGGGTCTTTTTAACAGAAACACCATCTCCAGGAAGAGAACACTATTCCCGCAACAATCCCAATCGCGCGAGGGCTTCCAGCAGCGCGGCTTCCGCATCCTGACGCTTGCGCCCGATCAAACCCGGGCGGGCGATGAGGACCAGATCCCAGCCCGGCTGGATCTCATGGAGATGCAGCCGGGCGGCTTCCCGAAGCAGGCGCTTGGCTCGATTCCGGCGAACGGCCTTGCCGATGGCGCGGCGCCCGGCGATCACGGCCACCCGCGTCACTCCCAGATCGTTCGGGGCCGCTTTCAACTTTAGAAGCGCGTTAGACGAGGAGCGCCCTTCCTGCAGGACCCGCTCAATCGCCTTCCGGTGACGCAAGCGAACCAGCGAAGCCACGGCTCAGGGAATGTTCAGTCTTTACGGCCGGAGGGCCCCCGATACTTCCCCTTCCAGTTGATCCGCTTGGCTCCCTCATATTGCGGCGTCAGCCGCCAGCGGCCCTTTAACCGCCGCGCCTTCAACACGCGCCGACCGCCTTTGGTACGCATGCGGGCCAGGAAGCCATGCACCTTCAACCGCTTGCGCCGCTTGGGCTGGTAAGTCCGCTTGGGCATCTTCGATCGACCTCCTCCTTGAGGCTGCGCAATCGGTAATTATAACATAACGTTCGGCTGCAAACCCGGAGTGTCCTGACGTGACCATGGCCTTTCGATATCGAGAGGATCTGCGCCGTTCGACGCTCATCCTCTCCCTCTTGCTTCCATCCGCCTCCCTCCCTATACTTTAACGCAACCCACCGTGGGGAAATTTTAAAGGAGGAAACGGATGGTGGAGGATGCACGTCTGCCGCGGATCGCTTTCATCGGCAGCGGGGTGATGGCCGAGGCGATGATCCGCGGGCTTCTACGCGATCACCTGATCGACCCGAAAGAGATCATCGCCAGCGGGCCACGGCCGGAACGCGGGCTGGAGCTCCAGGGCCGCTACGGCGTGCGGACGACCACACATAACCCGGAGGCGGCGGCCGAGGCCGAGATCGTGGTCCTCTCCGTCAAGCCCCAGGTGATCCCCCGCGTGCTCCCGGAGCTGCGGGGCCACATCCGTCCGGAAGCCCTCATTTTCTCCATCGCCGCCGGCGTCCGCATCGCCACCCTGCGGGAGGGCCTGGGGGTCCCCGCCATCATCCGCGCCATGCCCAACACCCCCGCTCAGATCGGTCAGGGGATCACGGTGTGGACGGCTACCGAAGAGGTGACCCCACGACAGCGGGAACATGCGGTCCTCCTCATGCGGGCGATGGGTGAGGAGGTCTATGTCGACGACGAACGTTACCTGGATATGGCCACGGCCCTGACCGGGACCGGCCCGGCCTATGTGTTCCTGTTTATGGAAGCCATGGTGGATGCCGGGGTGCACCTGGGGTTCTCCCGACGGGTCGCCGAGCAGCTGGTCTACCAGACCGTCATCGGCTCCGCTCTCTACGCCCGCCAGTCCGGCCTGCACCTCGCAGCGCTGCGCAACCAGGTGACCTCGCCGGGTGGCACGACGGCGGAAGCCCTGTATCACCTGGAGAAGGGTGGCTTTCGCACGGTGATCTCCCGCGCCATCTGGGCCGCCTACGTGCGTTCCCGACAGCTGGGTCGGGGGGCCGCCGATGAAGTGGAACGCCTCGAGCGTTGACCGGCCGACCCGGATTGCCGTGGTGGGAAGCAGCGAGGCGACCCCTCAGGAGGAAGCCTGGGCTTACCAGGTCGGCCGGCTGCTGGCGGCAGCCGGCGCGGTGGTGATCTGCGGGGGCCGTGGTGGGGTGATGGAAGCGGTCTGCCGCGGGGCCGTGGAGGCCGGCGGGCTCACTGTTGGGATCCTCCCGGGAGATGATCCGAACGAGGCCAACCCCTACGTGCGCCTGCCCCTGCCCACCGGGCTGGGCGAGGCGCGGAACGCCCTCGTCGTGCGCGCGGCCGAGGCGGTGATCGCCATCGGCGGGGAGTTCGGCACCCTCTCGGAGATCGCCCTGGCCCTTAAATGGGGCATCCCGGTGATCGGCCTGGAGACATGGGCCCTCCATCGGCCCGGCGTGACGGTGCCGATCGAACGGGTCTCCACCCCCGAGGAAGCGGTGCGCCGCGCCCTGGCCCGGGCACGGAAGGCCACGAACCCGTGACGCCCTTTTTCCTCATGTGGCTCATCCCTCTCTTCTTCAGGGCTCGCCATTGGAGCTGCTGGTCATCGGTGATGTGACGGTGGATCTCTATCTGGCGCTTCCCGGGCTTCCGGAGCCCGGCGGCGATGTCCATGCCCGGCGTATGATCCTCCGGGCGGGGGGATCGGCGGCGAACACGGCCGCCGTGGCCGCCGCCCTGGGGCTCCCCACGGCCCTCATCGGCGCCGTCGGCACCGATCCCCTGGGGGAATGGGCGCGGGCCCAGCTCGCCGCCAGCGGCGTGGATCCCCGCGGCGTGCAGCAACGCCCCGAGGCGCCTACCTCCATCATCACCATCCTGGTCACCCCGGACGGCGAGCGAACGATGCTCTCCTACCGCGGAGCCAGCCGCTTCGCCGCGTTTCGAGAAGAAGACCGCGCCCGTCTCCGCCGCGCCGCTTTTTTCCATCTCTCCGGATATGCCCTCCTGGAGGAAAGCCCCCTGCGCCGCACGGCCACCGCGCTGCTGGAAGAAGCAGCCGCCCACGGCCTGCGATGCGCCATGGACCCCGGGCTGCCGGCCTGTCGGATGGCCCCGGAGGCCGTGCGGGAAGCCCTGCATCGGACGCACATCCTCCTGCTCACGGAGAGGGAGGCCCAGATCCTCTTCGGACCTGAGCCGCGCCGGGGGTTCGCGGAGGCCCCGGACTTGCACTGGATGATCCTGAAGCGCGGGGAGCGAGGATGCCGGCTGCTGGGGCGCGAGGGAGAAGACCTCGCTATCCCCCCCTTCGCAGTTTCGGTGATCGATACAACGGGGGCCGGCGATGCCTTCAACGCCGGCTTCCTGTTCGGCCTGGCATGGGGGAGCCGCCCTGAGACAGCTGCCCTCCTGGGCAACGCCGCCGGCGCCCTGGCCTGCACCGTCTGGGGTGTGATCGGATCCTTCCCCGGCCGTATGGCGATGGAACAATTGATCCAGGAGGCCCTCGGGGATCCCGCCTGGTCCTCCTGGCATGCGCTTCTCACAGAGGCCTGGGACTGTCTGCGGGGATCCCGTATTCCCGGCGAGGCATAGCCGCTGAATTTCTCCACCTGGGGGATTTTCCTTCTCCCCTTATGAACCACCCCAGCGAGGATCCAGACCTCCTCCGGGAGAGATGTCACCGGTCCCGGCGCGCTGCATCCAAAGATATGGGGAAAACCCGCGGAATTCCCTCCGCGATCTCCTGGTTTGGAGGTGACAGATGGCGAGGATCCTGATCCTGGGCGGCGGCAGCGGTGGCCTGGTGGTCGCTAACAAACTGGCCCGCGGCCTGCGCGGGACCGACCACGAGATCCTCCTGGTGGATCGCAGTCCCTATCACTACTTCATGCCTTCCTTCCCATGGGTGGCCCTGGGCTTTAAGGAGCCGGAACAGGTGCGTCGACCTCTGAAGAACCTGGAGAAGAAGGGCATCCGCGTGATCCAGGGCGAGGTCCAGGAGATCCGCATCCCCGAGAAGCGGGTTCGGGTGAACGGGGAAGATCTCTCCTACGATCTGATGGTGGTCTCCCTGGGAGCCGAGGTGAAGCCGGACCTCATGCCCGGCTTCGAGGTGGCCTATCATCCGTGGACCATCGAAGGGGCCATCCGGATGCGGGAGGCCATCCAGCGGTTCGAGGGCGGGCGGATCGTGATCGGTGTCTCCGGGCCTTACTACCGCTGTCCCCCCGCTCCTTATGAGATCGCCGGACAGCTGGATTTTGCTCTCCGTGCCCGCCGGCTGCGGGACAAATCGGAAATCATCCTGGCGCATCCGCATCCTCAGCCCCTCTCGGCCATGGGGCCAGCCATCAGCGGCGTGATCTCCGAGATCCTGTCCAGCAAGGGCGTTCGCTTCGAGGGGAATTTCAACGCCAAAGCCATTGATCCGGAACGCCGCCTGCTCATCGGCCAGGATGGCCGGGAGATCCCCTTCGATCTGCTGATTATGGTCCCGCCCCATCGGCCGAGCTCCGCCGGGATGTGCCCCGGGCTGCTCACCCCGGCCGGCTTCCCACTGGTGGATCCACAGACGTTCCGGTGCGTGGCGGATCCCGAGGTGTTCGCCATCGGGGATATGGTGAACCCGGCCATCAACCTGCCCGCGGCCGGCGTGGTCGCCCACTTCCAGGCGGAGTTCGTGGCCAACCAGATCCTGGCCGAGCTCAAGGGTGCCTACATCGGCGAGAGCTTCACCCCTGTGGCGATGTGCATTATGGACTTCGGCGACGACGCCGTGCTGCCCATGTGCGACTTCACCCGCATCCTGGATCTATCCGGCCCGCCTTCCTGCGGCGTGCTGGGCCGCAGCAAGGCCATCCGCCTGACCAAGATGCTCTTTGAGTCCATGTGGTTCGCCACGTATCTGAGCTGAACTCAAGGCAGGAGGCATGCGGCTATGACGGAGCAAATTCTTCAAGACCCGAAGGCCCAGGAAGCGCTGGAGCGGACCCTTTCCCTGCTGATCCGGATGAACGAGACGGGAGCGCTGACCCTCCTGGAGGACGTGGTGGAGCTGCTCCCCGATTCCCTGTCTTATTTGATGGATCCCCGGTTGCTGAAGATCGGGGCCAACCTGGCGTATCTGCTTCACGTGGTGGAGATGGTGGAGCCCACCCTGATCACGGTGATGATGAGCCGCCTGGTGGAGGAACTGAACCGGGAGTTAACGCCGGAGCGCATGAAAGAGCTGCCCCGCATGGGGCCGGTCTCCCTGGTGAAGGCGCTGGGAGATCCTGACGTCCAGCGGGGGCTCGGGATCCTGGTGCTCTTCCTGCGGGTGCTGGGGCGGGCCTTCGATCGCTCCAGCCAGGAACTGATGGCCCTGATGGAAGCAACCGAGAAGACCCTGGCGGAGCTGCGCCGCCAGCGGGCGGAGATGGAACGCCAGGCGGCGGCCGTCGCCTCATAAACAGGAGCTACTTGGGGCTCACTCCACAGCGGTTCCCGAACGCTTCTGCGGAGCCCGACCGTCCCGGTTGGCCTATCGATAGCCTCGCTCCCGCAGCCAGGCATCCAGCCAGGCCATCTCCTCCTCTGAAAGAGGGGGCGGGGGAGGAGGCTGACGGTAATCGATCTGCACTCCGTAGGCCCCGCGCTCATAAACCGTCGCCACCGCCGACCCCAGATCCAGCGGGACATCCGGATCGGGCTCCAGCAGCGGAACCGGAAGCACCGGCAGCGGGTCCATCAGCCGGATCGGCCACACCTCCACCGTCGGCCGGCGGTCCGCCCGGCTCAGGATCACGTAATAGGGAGCGGGAGGCACCGGATCCTCCAGGGGCGGGCGCTCTCCGCCCCGCAGCAGATCGATCTCCATCAGATGAACCGCGGACCGCAAGAGATCCCGCCGCTTGCGCAGGTAGTCGGCGTGGGCCTCATGCCCGGCCCGCTTGTTCACCGGCGAGAGGATTTCGATCACCGTCACCAGCTGTCCGGTGTCTGTCTTGCGGATCTCGACGCTGTAAAGACGCAACGGCACCTCCAGGGGGACCCGGCTTTTCACCGGGGCCGGCGGGATGGCCACGGAGGTCCCCGCCTCCGAAGAAGGGGAAAGCCGATGGATCGAGACGTCCGGCCGCACGATATGGGTCTCCCCGATCTCCACTACCTCATACGTGATCGAGACCGACAGGCGCGCGAAGTAACGCGGCGTGATCTGGCGATTCAACTGAGCCTGAATTTCCGAGGCCAGATTGCTGTGGAAATCCGGCCACAGATCCGGCCGTTCCAGATAGGGATCCATACCGGGGAATGGGGAAGGCATGCCGGACCTCCCATATGATTCGCTCTGGCTCTCATTTTATAACTGGCCGCTTTCACGGGCACAGGCAGCCCGTGAGGCCTTTTGAGGGAGCTCCGGCAGCCCGTATGGGAAATCCCGGCGAGCTTTTTCAAAGGGATCCGCGAAGCCTCTCCTCCCTTCAGGATAGCGGTGCGGGGCGCCGAAGGCGCCCCGCCACCGCTTGATCTCAACCACGTCCGGCTCACGGCCTCTAAGAGCGGTTCACGGACCGGGTTGCCGCATGGGGAGCTGGGGGAAGTCCTCCGGCCCCAGCCGATCGAGATCGGCCTCCCGGGAAGGCCGGTAAGCGGAGAGCATTTCCTCCTGGGTCGGCCGCTCCCCGGCCGGCCAGGCCACATCCAGGATGCGGGTGTGATTGGTATCGTCCGGGCCGCCGCCCAGCCGCCACTGGGCCGCCCGGGGCAACACATCCCGCACCCGCCAGACCCCCGGCGATGGGAACCCCTCCTGGCTCAGCACCACCGCCAGATACGCCGCTTTCCGCGGATCGAAATCGGCCCCGAAGATCCGCTGGGGCACCCGCAACAGAACTGTGCGCTGATTCGGGTTCACCGCGATCCGCAGGGAAGCTCCTGGAACCGGCTTCGGCTTCCCCCGTTCATCCGGGGCGTAAATCCCCGGCGTCCATCCCTCCGCCCACAGGGCCACCTCCCAGCCAAAACCCTCCTGTAGGGCCGCGTTCCGGCCCGGCAGCAGCAACCGCGCGCCGGTCCCCTTCCCTGGATCCCGATCGATATACACATCGAGGATCTGGAGCGCTAATCCGTTGGGGGAGCCCCACGGATTCGGGATCGGGCCGTAGAACTCGAAGCGGAAAACGAGATCATCCCCCTCGATCCCCACCTGGAACCGTCGGAGGTCGAACACCTGGGGCAGGAACACCGGATCCGTCGGATAGACGTAGCTCCCCGGCCCATGGTCATCCTTCTCCGGGTCCTCGATGTCCAGGATCACCTCGGCGAGGCCGAAATCCGGCATCTGGAAGCGGGCGACGCCGGAGGCGGGCAGCCGCGCGACGCCCTGGGGCCGGGAGACGATGACCTCCCAGAGCAGCGGGTCGCCTGCCTCAAGGGTTCCGAGGGCGGACACGGGCAGCGATAGCTCCAGCGTCCCCTTCCCCAGCCGGGCCTGGAATTCCCCGGGAGCCGGCATCCACAACCCGAAGGGATCCGCCTGAAGGAAGCCCATCGTCACTGCTCCCCCCTCGCGGTTCACCAGGATCGCGTGGGTGGCCCCGAAACCCAGCGGAACCCGCGGTCCAATGGGATGCGCGGAGAAACCGGCCCGTCCGGCCCCCTGGGGCGCGGCGATATAGAATGCGAACGACACATCCCCTTCCCAGGCCCCATCCACCCGCACATACAGGTGAGTTCGATCAGCCCCGATCCAGAACCCCTGCAGGACCGGATCCGTTCCCGGATAGCGGGCGGCCGTCTCCCATTCCCCCGGAGAAGCCTGGCCATCGATCGCCGGCGTCAGCGGACCGCTGAACGGCGTTGAAGGCTCTGCCACCGGGGGTGCGACGATGGGGATCGAGAGGAAATCCGGCGCGGGCTCCCCCAGCGCCTCATAGACCTGCCGGAGCAACGCGCGGAAAGCGGCATCGAAATAATCGTCCTGCCCGCTGTCCTGATCGGCCCCATACCACCAGAACCAGTCCGAGCCTTCTGCCAGGAGCATCGCCTCCCGCGCCCGTTCCAGGGCTTCCGGGGGAGCGGGTTTCCGGCCTTCCTCGTAATCGCTCAGTATCTGCCGCACGCGCCGGAGCGCAGCCCAGGCCTCCCGCTCTTCCGCCTCACCGATCCAGGTGTCATAGTTCGGGCTGAACCAGGCGCCGGGGAACAGCTTCGGGAGCGGCCGCGCCGCCTCCGGGAACATCCGCAAGAACTCCGAGGGCGTCACCGTGCGGATGGTCCGGCTCTCGTTCAACCTTCGATACAACCCACGGAGGAACGCCTTCCCATCGTTTTCGTAATATTCCCAGGCGTTCTCCCCATCGAGGATCACCGAAACCAGCAGAGGACCCTTCACCCCCTTCCCGCGGGCCTTCTCCCGGATATTCTCCAGACGCCGGATGAAATCCTCCGCCGCCGCCTCCCCCGGCATCCCGGAATACGTGAAGCCAATCCGGTCGGACAGCACGCCGTCCCGGAACACGATGAACAGCGGCCGATCCTGAGGATCGGAGAGCCGGTATGGGCGATAGAGCAGATCGACCTCCTCCACCGTTTCGCGGGCATCCCGGGTGAAGCCGCTCAGGCCCAGGGAGCGGGCCAGCACCGGCTCCCCGGAGGCCATCCAGAGGAAACCGGCATCGATGACCATGGGAACGATCTGCTGGGCCACCGCGCCCTCCGCCGGCCAGAGGCCCCGCGGCGGGCGGCCGAAATGGGCCTCATACAGCGCCACCGCCCGGCGCAGATGCTCCCGCGCGTCCTCCGGGGCAATGAACGGCGGATCCGGCAGCAGCGCCTCCGGATTCCCCACCCGGGCGAGATCCGAGTAGACCAGGAGAGGCAGGATCGGATGGGCATACGGTGTGGTGGTCACCTCGATCTGACCCGCATCCTGAAGCGCTTTATGCAGCGGAAGGACCTCCCGCAGGATCCGACGGGTTTCCTCGAAAATCACCCCCTTGTCCGCCTCCGTGAAACCCCGCTCCTTGCGGACCAGATCCGCCAGCGGGGGTCGAGCCAGGAAATCCGGATCCATCCAGGCCAGGTTGAAGAGGACCTGGAGATCGCGGAAGTCCTGGATGGTGAAGGCAGCCATCGCCCGCTCGATAGCGGCTGGATCCGCCGAGCGGCCCCGCTTTTCCAGGAGCTCCCGATAGCGGGGGAAACGGGGGATCACCCGTTGCCAGTTCGCATCGAAGAAGCGCTGGAGGATGAATCGTTTCTCTTCATCCGTGAGAGCATCCGCCGGCTTCTCCGCCAGGGCCCAGTAGATATCCTTCGCCCCTGCGGCCAGGTCCTCGAGCTGACGGATCAGAACAGGAGTGAGGTTGAAGGTCACGTGGACATTCGGGTATTCCCGCAGGATGGCCGCCATATCGTAGTAATCTTTCGTGGCGTGCACCCGGGCCCATGGTCGGGTGTAAAGGCCGGTCTGGGGATCCTTCGGGTAGAACGGCTGATGCTGATGCCAGATGAGCGCCAGATAAAGGGGCTCCTCCGCCGGCGTGGCGGTCGGGGCAGGCAGCGAGGGCGTCACCGTGGGGATCGGTGTCGGCGTCGGCCGGCAGCTCGCCAGGATCAAAAGAAGCGCCCACCCGAACCCCGCCATCCTTTGCCAGATCCCCCTCGGAAAGAACAACAGCCTGGGATCCTCTCCACCACCCCGAATCTGGAGATCCAGATGCCATAAGGGATCGCTTCGCTTCATAGGACTCCCCCAGATATGGTAAAGCGCTTTACTTATCTTCGAGGGGATGGAGAATTCTGTCAAGATCGATATTAGCGCTTGCGCATCAGGTGCCGGCGCAGGCCGGCACGGACAACCATCTCCCAGCCGGCCATCGGCCGATCGCACCGATGGAAATCGGTCTTCGAAGGCGCTTACGCGCTGGGCATGGCCCGGCATGGGCTCCTCCAGTGCCGGGACAGGAACACCGTGTGCGAATGGGGGCGACGTTACCGGGCGGAAGGATGGAAAGGCTTGCCCATCCAACCGGGCCGCGGGCGGAAGCCCGCTTTTTCCCTTCAGCACGCTCCCGAAGCGGAACGGATGTCTGGATACTCCTTCGGGCCCTTCGGAAGGGAAGCAGGCCAGGGGAAGCTATAGAAGGGATTTTGACAGGGAGGCCCAAAGGCATATTCAACGGCCCGCTGGCGGAGGTCTGTGATCACCGACCAGAGGGTGGCGAACCCGGGGCGGTGCCCGCAGACCGGAACCTCATGATCGCTCAGCGCCTGGCGAAGGCGTCCCGGGAGGGGCGCATCCGATGGAGCGATCCCCTCGATCAGCCGCTCCTTCCGCCGGATGGAGAATCGCAGGTCCCGAGGGCCATGATAGGGCCGCATCGCCGGATGCTCGTAATGGTTTGTCACGGCCAGGATCCCATCTTCCGGGGCGCGCACCGCTGCGCAGAGCGGATGGACCTCCACCGCGAATCCCTCGTGAGGGTCAGCGATCAGGAAATTCAGGGGAAGCATATGGGGCATCCGCAGCAGCAGCTCAACAGCCTCCCCGGCCGATCGGCACCGCTCGAGCAGGATGCGAGGGATCAGATGGAAGGGGATCCCGGGCCGGGGCGGGGGCTCGTCGGCCATCACGGCGTGCAGGGAGACGAAGAGGCCGGCCTCATTGACCCCATCGTAGCGTCCGCCAGGGACGCTGCCCATCATCCCCAGGGAGGCCAGGCTCCCCTCCGGGCGCAACCCGATCAGATCCCGCCGGCGCTGGATTGGCTGGAAGTCGTAGTTCCGTCCCACCCACGTTCCATCCGGACCCCACCATGCCACCGCAGAGCAGGCGAACAGGCGGGCGCGCATGGAGGTCCGGCAAACCTGCTGCCAGAGGAGCCGGGAATCCAGCCCCTGGGCCGCGGCGTAACCCTCATATTCCTCGATCAGGGGAGGATGCCAGCGGGCCACCAGCCGGCGGCAGGCTTCCGCCAGCTCTGGATCCGGGGGCGAAGGCCACCACGGCGGACGGCGGAACGGCGGGTCGAGCTGGCCCAGGGCTTCCCCGATGGCCCGATGCGTGCCTGTAAGCTCCAGAAAGCGATAAGGAGCAGGCAGGTTCATCCGTCCCCCCTTCGTGGCTGGGCACGCAGCGCGCGTAATACGGCCAGCTCCTCCGGGGCGGGCGGCGGCGTGACCGTCAGATCCGGGGCGATTCGGAGGGGCCATCCCGTTCGCTCCTGCACCGTTTCCACGGGGATTTCCGGGTGGATCGCGGTCAGCACCAGTTCCCCGGAGGCATCGGGGGTGAGGATGCCCAGATCCGTGATGACGGCTGCCGGCCCACCTCCGGAGAGCCCGGCCCGCTGTCGGCTTTCCCGTCCTTCCAGGAAGCCAGGCGCGGTGTGGAAATCGCAACGCTCAGGGAAGCGACGCCGCTCGTGGGGGGTAATTACATAGAAACGGCCTGCCCACGCCGCGATCTCGACTGCCCCCCCGGATCCAGGCAGCCGGACCTGGGGGTGGTGATACGCTCCGATCACCGTGGCGTTCAGGTTCCCGAAGCGATCCACCTGGGCCCCGCTCAGAAAGCCCACGTCGATCCGTCCCCGTTGCAGGTAGAAGGCGAACAGATCGAACATGGGAAGGACAGCCAGCGCACCGCTCACCAGCGCAGGATCGCCGATCGAAAGCGGAAGGCGACGAGGGCGGGCGCCGATGACGCCGGCCTCATAGATCAGCACGAGGTTCGGGGCATGAAGGCGGCGGGCCAGATTGCAGGCCAGGTTCGGCCATCCGATCCCCACGAACACCACCTCGCTGTCCCGGAGCATCCGGGCGGCGGCGATGATCATCATCTCCTCCGGCGTGTAATCCATCGCCTTTCCTCCACGTCAGGGTAGGGGGTGGCTTCATGGGCGTGCCCTGCCGTGGCCCCTCATCGTCGGGATGCCGGTGCCTCCTTGGGGATCACCGTGAACGTCCGGAGCTGATGCTGTCGCATCACCTGGACCTCCACCGGGCGCCCCGGAGGCCAGTGGGCCAGGAACCGGTGCAGCTCCCCAAGGCTCTTCACCGATTGTTCCCCAATCCGGATCAGGATATCTCCCTCCTGGAGCCCGGCCTGGGCGGCAGGCCCCCGCGGATCCACCTCCAGGATCTCCAGGCCGGTGGCGGGGGCTGGCCACGGGATGGGACGGATCTGGACCACGATCCCCAGATAAGCGCGGCGGATGCGTCCTTCTTTAATCAGCAACGCAGCGACCCATTCCGCGGTATGGCTGGGAATGGCGAAGGCGATGTTTTCCGCACCCAGGATCGTGGCCACGCACACGCCAATCACCTCACCCCGGCTGTCAACCAGAGGGCCGCCTGAGTTCCCCGGGTTGAGGGCTGCGTCGGTCTGGATGATATCTTCAATCACCTGGCCCCCCGGGCCCTGAAGCGCCCGCCCCAGGCCGCTGATGATCCCGGCCGACACGGTGAAGTGGAAACCCAGGGGGTTGCCGATGGCGACCACCAGCTGTCCCAGACGCAGGCGGGAGGAATCGCCCAGCCGCGCGGCCGGGAAGGTTTCCCCGCGCTCCACCCGCAGGACAGCCAGATCGGTGTAAGGATCCTCGCCGATGATGCGGGCGGGAAAGGTGCGGCCATCGATCAGCGTCACCTCAGGATCGCGGATGGAACGGATCACATGACTGTTGGTCAGGAGATAACCATCCGGGGTGATGAAGAACCCGGAGCCCATCAGCTCCAGCGCCTGGCGCCTTCGAAAGGAGCCGGCCGGCCGGATGCTGACCACCGCCGGGCCGACCTGCTCCACCACCCGGATCACGGTCTGGGAATACGCATCCAGCGGTTCTTCTTCGCGCATGTCCATGCCCTGTAGAATGTAGAACTTGTGGGGACCACAGGTGGAATCAACGGCGAAGCTCCCGAACTCCCATCAGTGCCCAGAGGCGAGCAGGGTCCACCGGCTCCACCTCCAGCCCGAACACCTCTCCGAAAGAGCGGGCAAGGGCTTCCTGGACCGCTGCCATCTGTCGGGCCCGCTCCGCCTCGTCCTCGGGTTCCCCCCAGAACATCGCCATCGAGACCACACCCTTATCCACGATGCCACACGGGATAATGCCGGTGAAGTAAGTGAGATCCGGGTACACGTTCAGGGCGAAACCATGCATCGTGATCCCCCGCGCATCCACCCGCGCGCCGATCGCGGCGATTTTCGCGGGGGCCTGTCGCAGGTGGGGCGGGCACCAGGCGCAGCGGCTCAGCACATCCGGCTGCACCCACACCCCTGGGGCCCCGGGGATCGTCCCCGCGGCGATGCCGAAGCGGGCCAGGGTCTCCACCAGCATCTGTTCGATCCGACGGACGAAGGCCACCTTATCCAGACCCAGGGCGGGGAGATCCAGGATGAAGTAGCCGACGACCTGGCCCGGACCGTGATACGTGACATCCCCGCCGCGATCGGTGACCACCACCGTAACCCCCCGGCGGGCTCGCTCCATCTCGTCCCACAGGATGTGCTCAGGACGGGCCGAGCGCCCCAGGGTGAACACGTGGGGATGCTCCAGCAGAAGCAGCGTATCCGGGATCTGCCGGGTCGCCCGCGCCTCCACCAGCGCCCGCTGCAGCGCCCACGCGGCCGTGTATTCCACAGTTCCCAGCCACGACCACCAGCCTTTCATGCTTCCACTCCGGGATGTTCATCTCCTCGATGGATCTTAATCCGCTGGTTCTCCCTCGCCAAAAAGCTGGGCTCCCATCCCAGCGGATCGCACGGCAATTGCCCGCCGCCGTCCTGCAACATATCAGGGGCTCCCAGAAGGAAGATGGAGGCGGCCATCCCATCTCGCGGGTGGAAGGCGGACCGCAGCGGTTTGATCCGGATGCGCCGGGGGCCGGCGTTGAAAGATGATCTCGCCTTCGGCTCGCAATAACGGACCGGGGGTTATACTCCCCTCTTTTGTCACCTGGACCATGTCCTGCGCGCGATCTCCCCACGCCCGCCCAGGGGGCCTTCGGGGCGCCCATTGATGCGCACCTGAAGGGCCGCAGCGTTCCCCGTCTCCAGCTGCAAGGATGAACGGGCCTCCCAGGTTCGGGTTTCCCCCGGTCGCAGCAGACCCTGATAGACCACCTGATCATCGGCCCGGATCCGCACCCAGACGTGCTCGCTGGCCTCCACTTCCAGCCGGAGCGCCGGCGCGGGGGCCACAGGTCCAGGAGTGGGGGTAGCGGACGGAATGGGCCCTACCCCAGGCACAGTGGGGGCTGGAGGAAGCCCCACTGATCGAACCCGCCAGGGCCCGCGGACCAATCCGAAGACGCCGGCCAGCAACAGGATGGCGAGGCCGATGGTGACGAAGGATCGCCATGGAAGAGCGGGGCGGGCCGGGATACGGGTGAGTTCGAACATGGAGGGCATACGGGAAGGTTGCGTCGGGGAGACGGCTGCTGGCATTCCATCCCATTCGGCCAGGAGCGCCGTCTCATCCAGCCCCAGCCACCGGGCGTAGCGGCGCAGGAATCCCCGCGCATGGGCGGAGCTGGGGAGAAGCGAGAAGGCCTCGTTCTCCAGCGCCTCCAGATAGATCCGTTTGATCCGGGTTCCCGCAGCCGCTTCCTCCAGGGAGATCCCCCGGGCTTCCCGGGCTGCCCGCAGCTGTTCGCCAATCCCCACTCCTACACCTCCCGTTCCACCACGACCTGCACCTGAGCGGTGATCTCCGGCCCCAACCGCACCTTCACCGGGTGGGTGCCCAGGGTGCGGATGGGGGCCTCCAGCTCAATCCGCCGTCGATCCACCTCCACCCCCAGCTGTTGAGCGATGGCCTCGGCGATCTGCTGGGTCGTGATCGCGCCGTAGAGCCGATCGCCCTGCCCGGCCCGGGCCCGGATCGTCACCGCGGCTCCCTGGAGCCGGGCCGCCTTTTCCTGAGCGGTGCTCAGCTGGCGGATCCGGCGCTGTTCGGCGGCCTGACGGGTTTCCGCAGCATGGCGGATCAGGCCTTCCGTCGCGGGCGTGGCCAGGCCTTTGGGGATCAGGAAATTGCGGGCGTAGCCGTCGGCGACCTCTTTCACCTCGCCGGCCCGCCCGAGGTTCGGCACATCCTGTAACAGCACCACCTTCATCGCGGTGATCCTCCATATGGGGCTGGTTCGATCTGGATGGGACTCCTGGGGTATCTTAGCAGGGATCCGATGACTGGACAACCGTGATCCAGGGTCCGAGATGTATTTGCAAGATGTGGACGACGCGTTGCAGGCGGAGGCGAAGCCCGCCAGATGGCAGTCAGTGGGGAAGCGCCGGCGGACGATAATGACACCCCCCGGGGAAGTTCGGGTGAAGCAGCGGCTGTATCGGGATGAGGCAGGGCCGGGGTGTTTCTTGCTGGACAAGTATTCAGAACCGCTTGCCCCTCGAGCGTGATTATCTCGGAAGATACGGGGTAAAATACATATTCGGATGAGTATCTGAATGCCCATCCATGGAGGTGTCCCTGTGCAGAAAGTCATCGGTGTGACCGAGCTACAGCGGCGCTTCCGGGCCGTGCTGGACGAGGTGGCGAAGCAGGGCGTCTTCTACGTGCTCACCCGCGGCAGCCGGCCCGAAGCCGTCCTCATCCCCTATGAAACCTTCCTGCGCTACCAGGCGCTGGAGGAAAAAGAAGTCCTGGCCCGCCTGGACCGCCTGCTGGCGCGGCTGGCAGAGCAGAACGTGGCCCGGAGTGACGAGGAAGTGGCCGCGGATGTGGAAGCCGCGCTGGCCGAGGCGCGCCGCTGATGCGGGCAGTGGTGGACACGAATATCCTGGTGCGGGCGCTGATTCGGCCCCAGGGCACAGTGGGGCCGGTCCTCTTCCACCTGCGGCGGGGGGACTATACCCTCCTATACAGTGATGCCACCCTGGAAGAGCTGGTGGCGGTGCTTCACCGGCCGCGCATTCGGGAGAAGTACGGCCTCAGCGACGAGGACATTCGCACCGTGGTGGCGCTGATTCTCCTCCGGGGAGAGCACGTCACGCCCCATATACAGATCCGTGCATGTCGTGACCCTCACGATGACAGGTTCCTCGAGGTGGCAGTGAGCGGCCGGGCGGACCTCATTGTCAGCGGCGATGAGGACCTGCTTGTCCTCTCGCCGTTTCAGGGCATTCCCATCGTGTCCCCGCGCGAGTTTCTAAAAATGCTCGCGGCCGAAACGGAGAAAGGGGAGGGGCCGTGAGGCCGTCTCCCCTTCGCTTGTGCCTGGAGGACCTTCCGTGCCACTGAACTTTTTCGAATAGGCTCTAAGAATCCTGGGTTGCCGGTTCGTGGTTGAGGGATTCTGGGCCTTGAGGGCCTGGCCTGACTGGGGTCTCAGCTTGCTGATCCGCCGAAACCCATGAAAGCTGGAAAGCCCCGCCTTTTCGCTCATCCTCTTGACAGAAAATCGGAGACGTGCTATATATAACGGCAAACCTCTGGGGTCGTCGAAGGCCATGGCTGGGATGCGCGCAACCCCACTCGCTGGCGCGAGGGGCGCTCCGCGATGGCGGATCGCGCAGCGGGTGGACTTCATCTCCTCGATGAACACCTGTATCTGTCCTGAGCGGGGGCAGAAGGCGGCCGCCCGCTTGGGACGTGCGCCCCGCTGAGTGGAACCGACCTCCTTCTGCCTCCGCCTTTCCTCATCTCCTGACGGAATCACCCTGGCTCAGATCCGCTCGGCGTCCTCTCCGGCTATCCCTGCTGCTTCGCCCGGATGGCGTTTGCTGTAAACGTCCCTGCATATCCCATTCGGGGGGATGGGGATAGGCCGGGCGCAGAGCGATGGCGGCCCTTCTCTGTCTCTTTCCCCATAAACCCTGATCCGGGAGGTTGGTCATGGCGACGTATGCGGATCCGCTGGCCCTGGTGGACACGGAGTGGGTGGCGCAGCACCTGCAGGACCCGAAGGTGCGGATCGTGGAGGTGGATTATGACCCGGCCAGCGCCTATCATCTGGGCCACATCCCGGGCGCTGTGCTCTTCGACTGGCGGAAGGATCTGAACGACCCGGTGCGGCGGGACATCCTGAGCAGGGAGGCCTTCGAGGCCCTCAACAGCCGCGCCGGGATCTCCAACGACACCACGGTGGTGCTTTACGGGGACTTCCGCAACTGGTTCGCGGCCTTCGCCTTCTGGATCTACAAGCTCTATGGCCATCAGGATGTGCGCCTGCTGAACGGCGGCCGCAAGAAGTGGATCGAGGAGAAGCGGCCCCTCACCGAGGAGGTGCCCTCCTACCCGCCGGCAACCTACCAGGCGCAGGAGCCCGACGCCCGCCTGCGGGCACATCTGCCCTATGTCCTGAACGTTCTGGGGAAGCGCGGGATAGTGCTGGTGGATGTGCGCTCGCCGGCGGAGTTCACCGGGGAGATCACCGCTCCGCCGGAGTATCCCAACGAGGCGGCTCAGCGGGGCGGCCACATCCCTGGGGCGGTGAACATCCCATGGTCGAAGGCCCTGAACGACGATGACACCTTCAAGGATGCCGAGTCCCTGCGCCGGATCTATGAGGAGGCAGGGGTCACCCCGGACAAGGAGGTGATCACCTATTGTCGCATCGGGGAGCGTTCTTCGGTGACCTGGTTCGTGTTGCGCCATCTGCTGGGCTACCCCCATGTCCGCAACTATGACGGTTCCTGGTCGGAGTGGGGCAACACCATCGGCGTTCCGATCGAGCGTTAAGGGGAGGCGAGGGTGGGCCTCCGGCCGGAGGCCCACCCTTCAGAAAACCGGAGGGAAGCCATGGCACGGATTGTGCGGACCGTGGATCTGCGGGCGGGGATCGAGCTGTGCACGGATTCGCCGATCGGTCGGGTTCAACAGGCCCTGGCCGGCCTGGGTCCGGAGGAGGCGGTGGCGGTGTGGGTGAAAGGTTACGCCGATGAGTTCACTGTCACCGCATGGGCGAAGCGGAACGGATACACCGTCCTGGAGGTGCAGCGGGAGGGCGAGGAAGCCCGCATCCTGCT
Organism: Candidatus Thermoflexus tengchongensis; assembly: GCA_016842085.1. Lineage (GTDB taxonomy): Bacteria > Chloroflexota > Anaerolineae > Thermoflexales > Thermoflexaceae > Thermoflexus > Thermoflexus tengchongensis. The sequence continues at coordinate 27,819 of JAEVEX010000055.1, forward strand.
CGGGGTCTCCTAACAAGTAGAGATGCCGGGAGCAATCCTAATGCTCAGGAGGGCGAAACATGTTGCTCCTGATCGAGGCCACACCGACGGCTCTGAGGGATCAAAAGGTTGTTGCGCAGGCGCTGGAATCCCTGGCTCGAGCTCTGCAGGTCCGAGGAGGCCGCCTGGTGGAAGCACAGGTGGCGACGGATCGCTCTCGTCTCTTCCTGATTGTCGAAACCCCGGAAGGCGAGCTCGTCGAGCCGGTGGTGCGCGGGGTGGGACTGGAGGTTCGGATGTCCAAGCCGGTGCGCCTGATCGGTCAGGAGATCGATGAGATCTCCCGTAGCCGGTCCGACGTGGACTTCATCGTGGAATGGAACTTCCCACCCGGATTGACGATGGAGGCCTACCTGGAGCGTAAGCGGGCGAATTCGCCGCGTTACGCGCTGGTCCCGGAAGTGCGCTTTCTGCGCACTTACGTCTGTGAGGATATGAGCAAATGCCTCTGCTTTTATGAGGCAGAGCGGGAAGAAGATGTCCGGCGGGCCCGAGAGGTAGTGGAAGCCCCGGTGGACGCCATTATCCGGGTGGATCGGGGGTTTCCCGATCTGGGGAGGACAGAATGAGCTTGCTGAGCGCGGAGGGGTTGTCGAAAAGCTATTTCATCCATGGGCGTCGGGTGCCGGTGCTTATGCGAGTTTCCATGGAGGTCGCGGCAGGCCGGGTGCTGGCGGTACTGGGGCCCAGCGGGGCGGGGAAATCCACCCTCCTGCGCTTGCTGGCCGGTCTGGAGCCTCCGGATGAGGGACATGTGAAGCTTTGTGGGGAGCCCATCCAGGCAGGCCATCCGGCGCTGGCGTTGATGTTCCAGGACCCATGTTTGCTGCCCTGGCTCTCGGTGCGGGAGAATGTCCGTTTTGGGATTCGATTCATGGGGCTGTCGGGGGCGGAATCCCAGCGGAGGGTGGATGAGGCCCTGGCGTGGGTGGGGTTGCAGGAGGTCGCGGATTGGTATCCCCATCAGCTCTCCGGGGGAATGGCGCAGCGGGTGGCACTGGCCCGTGCCCTGGCCCGTCAGCCTCGGGTTCTTTTGCTGGATGAGCCTTTCAGCGCCCTGGATCCGCTTGCTCGGCAGGCCCTGGGGGCGTTGATCCGGCGGGCCGCCGGAGAGGGGATCGGGGTAGTCATGGTCACCCACAATGTGGAGGAAGCGATCCAGCTGGCCGACGAGGTGCTGGTCCTCACAGCGCGTCCGGGTCGGGTACTTCTGCATCAGCCCTTACGAGGATGGGAAGCACCTCATCTGAGCCTGCGCCAGGCCCTGGAGCTGGCGGCCGCGGGTCGCTGGGTTTCCCACCATGCACCCGCCTTTCGATGAACCGCAGGTTAGGAGGGAGGAGGATGGACCGTTCTCCAATTCGACTCTGGCGGCGTCGGGAGTTGCTCAAGACGATGGGAGGTGTGCTTCTGGGCTGGGGGATCGGTGGGCTTTCCGGTTGTTTTCCTCGGACGCCCCCCTCATCGCCCGTTCAAGCGCCAGGTTCTGGGACCGGTCCGCGTGAAGGACGTCCGTTGCGGATTGGCTACCTTCCGATCACCGATGCGTCGGCCCTTCTGGTGGCAGAGGCCCTGGGTTTCTATCGAGATGAAGGGCTGGGAAGCGCAGATCTCCGGCTGTTCCGCTCATGGGCTCAGTTGATGGAAGCCTTTCAGGCCCGACAGGTGGATGTGATCCATCTGTTGATGCCAGCAGCGATCTGGCTGCGCTACAGTCGCCATTTCCCTGCACGGGTTGTGGCCTGGAACCACGTAAACGGCTCTGCGTTGACGGTCCGTCCGGAGATTCAGCAGTTGAAGGATCTGGGCGGACAGACCGTAGCGGTGCCCTTCTGGTATTCCATTCATAACGTGATTCTGCAGATGCTTTTACGAAAGGCGGGCCTGAGGCCCGTGCTCGGCGGAGAGGGGAAGGTGGGTGCGGAGGAAGTGCGTTTGATTGTGTTGCCGCCTCCGGAGATGCCCCCAGCCCTGGCCTCCGGACGGATCGCTGGATTCATCGTGGCTGAGCCCTTCAATGCGCTGGCCGAGGTTCAGGGATCAGGACGCATCCTCCGCTTCACGGGAGATGTGTGGAAAGAGCATGCCTGTTGTGTGGTGGTGATGCATGAGGAAGATCTGGAGCGGACCCCCGCGTGGGCCCAAGGCGTGGTTCGGGCCATCGTTCGCGCCCAGATCTGGTTACGTCACAATCGACAGGAGGCCGCTCGCCTGCTCTCCCGGACGGGCCGGGCTTACCTGCCCCATCCTCCAGAGGTTCTGGAGCGGGTGTTCGCCGCTCATCTCCACGGATATGAAGGTATCCTCCAGCATCCTGAGTGGTCGCCCATGCGGATCGATTTTCAGCCCTATCCCTATCCTACGTATACGGAAGCGATCGTCTCCGCCTTGAAGGAGACTGAAGTGGAAGGCGAGAAGGAGTTCCTGCGAGCTCTCGACCCTGCGGATGCGGCTCGGGATCTGGTGCTGGAAGGGCTGGTGAGGCAGGCGATCGAAGAGCTGGGTGGTCCTGGGATCTTCGGCCAGCCGGCAACGTGGAGCCGACAAGAGCACATCGAGCCTTGAGCCATGAAGCGCAGCGGAATGGCAATTTTGCTGCCCTGTATTGGGTTAGGGATCGGATGGGGACTCTGGGAGGGGCTCATCCGCATTGCAATGGCCAGCTCCTCCATGGCCACCGCGTTCTCCAGGGCCCTCCCTGGAAGCTCTGTATCATCTGATCCGGGAGGGCGTGCTTCCCTATCACGCGGGGGTAAGTCTCCGTCGGGTCCTGATCGGGCTGGGGCTTGCAACAGGAGCGGGGGTGCCCCTCGGGCTGGCCCTCGGGTATTTCCCGAGCCTGGAGCGGATCACCGCTCCGATCCTTCAGCTTGTGCGCACAATCTCTCCGCTATCCTGGATGCCCATTGCGGTGATTGCCCTGGGAATCGGGGATCGCGCGGTGATCTTCCTGATTGCTGTCGCATCGGTGTGGCCAATTCTGTTGAACACCGCTTCAGGGGTGCGTCACCTGAACCGGAACTGGCTATGGCTGGCCCGCAGCGTGGGGGCTTCGACGCCTCATATACTGATCCACATCGCGATCCCAGCAGTTTGGCCTCAGCTCTTCGCCGGCCTTCGGATGGCATTGGGCATCGCATGGGTGGTACTGGTCCCGGCGGAGATGCTCGGGGTGAGCAGCGGGCTGGGCTATTTTCTCCTGGACACCCGTGACCGTCTGAGCTATTCGGAGCTGATGGCAGCGATCCTGGGGATTGGTTGCGTGGGCCTGTTGCTGGACGCCGGGATCCGCGCGCTGGAAGCTTGCTGGCGGAGGTCAGGAGAGGGACGAGCATGATCTGGCGCGGATATCGGGTGTCTGAGTGGACGTGTGACGTATTGATGATCGGGGCCGGCCTGGCCGGGTTGACTGCGGCCTGGGCGGCTGCGCGCGAGGGAGCCCGGGTGCTGGTGGCATGCAAGGGGTTCGCAGGGGCTGATGGGGTCAGCCCTTTCGCGGGCGGGGTGGTGCTGTATCTGCTGCCGGAGGACGATGAAGATGGGTTTCTCCAGGAACATGAGCGCCTCAACGAAGGGCTAATCCATCCAGAAGTTCTCCGGCGGGTGATCCGCCAGAACACCTCCCTCTGGCAGGCGTGGGGACGGTGGGGGGCCCCACTGGAGCGGGAGATCGATGGTTCTCCCCGCCGACGCTGGTTGCGGATCGGCGGGCGCTCCCATGTTCCCCGGCTGGCTGTGGACAGTATGAAGATGATGCAGTTTCTCCGACGCCTGGCTTTGCGGTCGGGTGTCCGCTTGCTGGAACAGACATGCATTACCCGTCTTCTCCAGGACGCCGGGGGAACGCTGGTGGGGGCTGTTGGCTTTCAAAGGCAAGAGGGAAAGCTGGTGATCATTCGCGCTCCAGCAGTGGTCATGGCCTCCGGCGGATGCTCATGGCGGGGGGCTCATATGGGGCAGCACAACGTGATGGGGGATGGCGTGGCCATCGCTGCTCGCCTCGGGGCAGAGCTGGCCTCTATGGAGTTCTGCGTAAGCTATGTGGCCACCTGCTCATTGTTCGACAGCCATGGTCAGTGTGTGCTGGCCGCCCTCGGGGGGAAATTTCGGAATTCCCTGGGAGAGAATATCCTGATCCGCCATGGCCTGCCAGAGCCCGCTCCTACTCATCAGCTGGCGCTGGCGATGGTCCTCGAGCTCCTGGAAGGCCGGGGACCGATTCAATTCGATCTGCGGGGGATCTCCGAAAACGAGCGCCGCGATTGGGAAGAACGGTTTCCCCTGGTAGCACGCGGGCTGAGGCGCACAGGACGGGATATTTTCGCTGAGCCGGTGCCCTGGTTTCCGGGGTTCACGGGCTCGATCGGGGGAAGCGGAGGGATTCGCTGGCAGAGGCTCGGCGGAGAGACCAACGTCCCCGGCCTGTTCGTGGCTGGGGATGCCGCCATGCGCACGCCGGTCACCGGGGCGGGCAGCGGCATCACCTTTCTGAATCTGGCATGGGCTGGGGTAAGCGGTCTCTGGGCCGGCTTGTCGGCTGCCCGTTGGGCCCGGGGTTATTTGGCTGCGGGGCCCGAATGGACCCGGGAGGCGATCGAGGAGGGCCTGAAAGAAACCGTGGGGCCTCTGGAGCGTCGAACAGGGTTTTCCTCCCGATCGTTGCTCCGTCAGCTTCAGCAGGTGGTGGTGGACCCTTGCGTCAATTTCCTCCGAACCCGGGAGGGGTTGCAGGCCGCCCTGTCCCGGATTCGCGAGATCCGCCGGGAGACCGAGATGCTGCGGGCAAGGGACTGGCACGATCTGGCCTGCTGTCATGAAGTTCGCCATGCGGCCCTGGTGGCGGAGGCCATGTTGGCCAGCGCGGTGGTCCGGGAGGAGAGCCGGGGATGGCATCGCCGTCTGGACTTCCCGAACCGGGGAGGACCCGAGTGGGAAGTCTGGACAGCGGCGCGTCTGCGTCAGGATGGAGCAGATATGGATTTTGAGGTTCAACTCTGGCTGCCGTCCTCCTTAGGAACGGAGCCCCCGGAGGGCGCGGATGATTTGCTTCGTGAATGAGGAGCGCTGTGTGGGATGTGGCCTGTGTGTGCGGGTCTGTCCACTGGATGTGTTCCGAATGGTTCCGCGCGATGGACGCCGAAAGCCGGTGGCCTGCGCCGTCTATCCCGAGGATTGCATGAGCTGTTTCATCTGTGAGGAATACTGCCCGGCAAACTGTTTGTATGTTAGCCCGGAGCGGAGCCCGCTGCATGCGGTATGGCCTTTCCATGAGGAGATCGAAAAAACGAAAAATGGAGGAAACAAATGAGCGAGATCGAAGCGCTCCTGCGCAACAACGAGGTCTATGCGGCGTCCTTCGCTTATGGCCACCTTCCGGCCGCCCCCTCCCGGCGGCTGGCCATCGTGACCTGCATGGACGCGCGCATCGATGTGCATCGGATCCTGGGCCTGCGGGAGGGCGAAGCACACGTCATCCGCAACGCCGGAGGGGTGGTCACGGAGGATGTGATCCGTTCCCTGACGATCTCCCAGCGCCTGCTGGGCACGCGGGAGATCATGCTCATCCATCACACGGATTGTGGCATGTTGACGTTCCGGGACGATGAGCTGAAGGATCGCATCCAGGCGGAGATCGGGATCCGGCCGCCCTTCGCTTTCGAGGCCTTCTCCGACCTGGAGGAGGATGTCCGACAGTCCATCCGCCGGCTTCAGGCCAGCCCCTTCCTGCCCTATAAGGACGCGATCCGTGGATTTGTTTACGATGTGCGCACCGGCCGGCTTCATGAAGTCCAACCGGATCCGTGAAACCCGTGAGGTTGGAAGGTCTCTCCAGGAGGTGGGAAATGGTGCTCTGGAAACCGGATCCCAGCTTCTATCCGTCCCCCCGGCTGGCCATGCAGGCGCCCCCGGAGCGCCTGGCTTATGTGGCGACGGTGAATCCGAATCCGGATGGGCGGCCTGACGCTCTAGCCGTGGTGGATGTGGACCCACGTTCCCCCACCTATGGGCGGGTGGTTGGAAGGGTGGATCTTCCCTATGCCGGCGATGAGCTGCATCATTTCGGCTGGAACGCATGCAGCTCGGCGCTGTGCCCCTATGCGCCCCATCCGCATGTTCAGCGCCGATACCTGATCCTCCCCGGGTTGCGCTCATCCCGGATCTATATTGTGGACACCCAGCCGGATCCCCGGAATCCCCGTCTGGTGCGGGTGATCGAGCCGGAGGTGGTCGCCTCCCGGACGGGCTACTCACGTCCCCACACGGTGCATTGTGGGCCGGACGGCATCTACCTCAGCGCTCTGGGGAGCCTGGAGGGGGATGGGCCCGGCGGGATCTTTGTGCTCGATCATTACACCTTTGAGGTCCTGGGGCGCTGGGAGGTGGATCGGGGGCCGCAGTTTCTCGCTTACGATTTCTGGTGGCATCTCGGTTACGATGTGATGATCACCAGCGAATGGGGGACGCCTCGTATGGTGGAGAATGGGGTCGATGTGGAGGCCCTGCTGAACGGCCGCTACGGCCACCGGCTCCATGTCTGGGATCTGCGCCGCCGGCGGCATCTCCAGGCTCTGGATCTCGGGGCAGAGCACCAGATGGTCCTGGAGCTGCGGCCTGCCCATGATCCGACAAAGGCCTACGGGTTCGCAGGGGTTGTTCTCTCGCTGAAAGACCTTTCCGCATCGGTCTGGCTATGGTATCGGGAGAACAGCGCCTGGTCGGTGCGAAAGGTGATCGAGATTCCTGCGGAGCCAGCGGATCCCGACCTGCTCCCCCCTATCTTAAAGGACTTCCGCGCCGTCCCGCCCCTGGTGACCGACATCAACCTCTCCCTGGATGATCGCTTTCTGTATGTTTCATGCTGGGGCACCGGGGAGTTGCGCCAGTATGATGTTTCCGATCCCTTCCATCCCCGGTTGACTGGGGCCGTGCGCCTCGGGGGGATCGTGAGCCGCGCCCCCCATCCGAAGGATCCCGCACGGCCGCTGAACGGAGGCCCCCAGATGGTGGAGATCAGCCGGGACGGCCGCCGCATCTACGTGACGAACTCCCTGTATATCCCCTGGGATCCGATCTTCTACCCGGACGGCATCCGGGGATGGATGGTGAAGCTGGATGCGGGTTCGGACGGAGGGCTGGCGGTGGATCCAGCGTTTTTCGTGGAGTTCGGGGACTACCGGCCGCACCAGGTCCGGCTGGAAGGAGGGGATGCCTCATCGGACTCCTTCTGCTATCCGTGAGGAAGCAGTGGAAGGCGGAGAGATGGCGGACTGGTTCCCATGGGGTGGGATATTTCTGCTGGGGGCTTATCATGGCCTGAACCCCGCGATGGGATGGCTGTTCGCTCTGGCTCTGGGCCTGCAGGAGCGGCGGCGCCGGGCCCTCCTGCAGGCCCTGGTGCCGATCGCGATGGGGCACTTCCTCGCCGTTGGGGCGGCCGCCCTTGTTCTCATCGCCCTTCCGAATGTTCTGCCCCTCCGGTTTGTGCGCGGGGGAATGGCCTTGATCCTTGCAGGTTTTGGCGCCTACCGGCTGGTCCGCGCTCGCCATCTCCGGTGGGTCGGCCTGCGGGTGGGATTCCGCGACCTGGTGGTGTGGTCGACACTGATGGCCTCCAGCCACGGCGCAGGCCTCATGCTCTCCCCTTTCTTGCTGGGCCCAATATGTGTGGTTCCCGGGCTGCACGGAAGTGAAGGGTTCTATTCGGCATGGCTCGTGAGTCTGCGGGATGGCATCGGCATCGTGGGAATGCATACGCTGGGGTATTTGCTGACCATGGCTCTGGTTGCATGGATTGTATACGAAGGCGGTCATCTGGCCCTCCTTCGACATACCTGGGTGAACCTGGATTTCCTCTGGGCGTTCGCATTGCTTGGCACCGCATTTCTCTCGCTCCTTGGATGAAGAGAATCCGCCTCGGTCGCCCTCTATGCTGGGAACCCAGCGGCCCCAGTTTTGAAAATCTGGAAAGCCCTGGGAACCGAAACCGAACCCGAAACCCAAACCGGCGCGTTGACAGGGTTCACCTTATCGGCTAAAATACGCGATGCTTTTTTGATCTCCGGGCTCCGGGTTCATCCCCTCCGCCGGAGGAGCCCCCCAATCGGGCGTTGCGCATCGGGTCTCCTTCCGGAGAGGGGAGGGAAAGGAGTCCTTCTGCCTTCTCCATCGGCACCGGGTGGCATAAGTCCTGTCCATCTTAAACCTCAGGATCGCGAGGGATAAAGGAGAATGCCGACCATCAACCAGCTGATCCGCAAGGGGCGTAAGCCGAAAGTTCGGAAAAGCAAGTCGCCTGCCCTTCACTGGGTGTATAACTCCCTGACCGGGGAGCGCTACTGGGATCCGAAGGGGGCTCCACAGCGCCGCGGGGTGTGTGTCGTGGTGCGCACCATGACGCCCAAGAAGCCCAACTCGGCGCTGCGGAAGATCGCCCGGGTCCGCCTGACCAGCGGGGTGGAGGTCACCGCTTACATCCCCGGTGAGGGCCATAATCTCCAGGAGCACTCGGTGGTCCTGGTCCGCGGGGGCCGCGTGAAGGATCTCCCGGGGGTGCGCTATCACATCATCCGGGGCGCCCTGGATGCGGCGGGTGTGGAGAAGCGACGCCAGGGGCGCTCGAAATATGGCGCCAAGCGGCCCAAGGAGCAGAAGGGCCGGTAATGCTTTCTTCGTTATCGAGGTGAGCTGCTGGAGGGGAGCCCATCCCGGGCTCCCCTCCGCTTTATCCGGATCGAGGACGCTGTGGGGTTTTCGAGCTATGCTGCTTCAGGGTTCGAAGTTGCTGTAACTCCTGGGGGGTCAGGGGGCGCCACTGACCGGGCTTGAGACGACCCAGCGCCACCGGTCCGATGCGGATGCGGATCAGTCGACGCACCGGGTGGCCCAGGCGAGCAGCGATCCGCCGGATCTGGCGCTTTTTCCCTTCCCGCATCTCCACCAGCAGCCACGTTTGATTCCCCTCGTAGCGGATGATCTGCACCTTCGCCGGCCGGGTCCTCTGCCCCTCCAGGAAGATCCCCCGTCGCCATTGCTCCAGGGTTTCGGAATCGGGGCGTCCCTCCACCAGGACCTGGTAGACCTTCGGATGCTCATAGCGGGGATGGGTTAACCGGTGGGCCAGATCCCCATCGTTGATCAGCAGGACCAGTCCCTCGCTCCGCGCGTCCAGGCGCCCGACCACATAGAGCGGTTTCACCGGAGGAACCAGATCATACACGCTGGGCTTCCCGGAACCCGGCATCGGATCCGAAAGCACACCCCGGGGCTTATAAAGCGCAAAGCCCATCAGAGGGGGAATCCGGATGCGGCGGCCATCCACCCGGATTTCATCCCGTTCTGGATCGGCGCTCATCCCGAGATGGGCTGGGATCCCGTTCACGGTCACCCTTCCCTGCCGGATCAGCTCTTCACATTCCCGACGGGAGCCCAACCCCGCACGGGCCAGGATCTTTTGAAGACGTTCTCGCATTCTTACCCCTACGCACGTCATGATTCAGGGGGAGGGCGCGGTTTTCAGAAGGCTTAATTTCCACGCCAGCTTTTCCACATCATCGGTGCCGCGGATCCGGATTCGGGGCCATACCCAGCGGTTTTCCAGCCGCTCGTCTGCCCCGTAGGCCGTGGTGACCGCGCCCCAGAATCGATACCCCTCCAGAAACCGGATCAGGTTCTGATCGTAGTCGGAAGAGGGATAGGCGAAGAAACGCACCGGACGGCCGGTATGGGCCTCGATGGATTGCTTCCCGCCGATGATGTGATAGAAGAGAAAGGCTTCGTCCCTCCCATTCAGCGGGATATGCTCCCGTCCGTGGAGCTGGATGTCCATCCCGGCCTCGCTCATCTGCCGGATCTGCTCCCAGGACAGATAGCGAGGATCCCCCTCATCGGCCCGGCCGGTCAGAACGAAGAACGTTCCCTGAAAGCCGTAGCGCAGGAGCTTTGGGAACGCCTCCTCATAGGCATCCCGATAGCCATCATCGAAGGTCAATACAATCGGTCGGGGAGGGAGCGGACGACCCTGCGTCAGATGGAAGATCAGATCGCTGAGGGAGACCGTCTCATAACCGGCCTGGCGCAGGTATTGAAGGTGAGCTTCGAACATCGAAGGCCGCACCGAAAGATCCAGGCGGAAACGGTCCGCCCCGGAGGGCGGATTCGAAATGTAATGATACATCAGGATGGGAACCTGCAGCGCCCGTGGCGAGCCATCGGCAGGCGGCAGGGGTTCCTGAAAGAACGGATAAGGCGTCGGAGCCGGTGGTAGGGTCGGCGATGGCTCAGGGGTCGAAGGCCGCGGAGGCGCTGAAGGAGACGTCGACGTGGGGGAGGGAGACATGGGAGGCGATGCCGTGGGGGAGCTTTCCGGGACAGGGGCCGAAGGGGAAGCCCCGGCGGGGATGGGAAGCAACCCGCGAGAAGTCTCCCATGCCGCCGCATCGATCGCATAGGTGAGGATCAGCGCGGTCAGCACCAGCGGCCCGCCGAGAACGATGATCCACAGGATGGGAGGGCTGAAACGCTGTCGAGTTCGCAGTCGCCGGGGATCGCTCATCTTCATCCATGAGCCTGGATTTCAGTGGGATTCCATGGACGGGCTGGGAGCCGGAAGCCCTGAGGGCCGGGAGGCGCCGGGCCGCCGCATGGTCCGGTATCCTCCAAAGGCCTGAAAGGCGGGATGAGTTCTCTTCGTCCTGTCGAGAACCCAGCGGCCTGATCGTTCATAAGGAAAGAGCCAGAAAAACCCCGCACCCCTGAGGAAGCAAGGGGTGCGGGGATCCCGGAGTGCCCCCGAGGGGATTCGAACCCCTGATCTCCGCCTTGAAAGGGCGGCGTCCTAGGCCACTAGACGACGGGGGCGTTTCCCGGTTAATTATACCACACGTTCGATGGCAGACCCGGGATGTTCGGACGGCCGCTGGATCGCCCGCCGCTTCTCTCTTTTTATGATCTGAGAAATGGCCCAGGGCGACTTCGAGCTTCTCCGGGATCGACATCGAGCAGAAGACACCGGGCGATCACCCCAGGGGTTCCATCGGGCGAACGCCCTCCGTGCCCCGGCGCAGCTCCCAGGGGTAGATGATGTAAGCGTCGGTCACGGCGGCATAGTAAGTCGGCCCGTGGCGAAAGAGCGATTCGCGGGGTTTGTAATGAAGCACCGCAGTTTCCGGATAACCCCCGGCTGCCTCCACCCGGCTTCGAACGGTGTTGATGGTGCGCCCGCTGGCCCAGACGTCATCCACGATCAGCACCCGACGGCCCCGCAACAGCTCATCCTCAGGGAACTGCAGGAACGTGGGCCAGGTGAAAAGCTTGACCTGGCTTAAGTCCTGGGCTTCCGGGAAGCGAACGGCGGCCGTCAGGATGTATTTGATGTCCAGGGCCTCCGCGATCATCCCCCCGGGCACGATCCCCCCCCGCGTGATCATCAGCAGGGCGTCAAACGGTCCCCGGAGCTGGGGCAGCAGATGGTCCATCAGGGCTTCCACATCTCCCCACGAAAGGATTTCTCGCCGCATCCACGCAACCTCTCCTTAAAATTGAGAAATCCAAGCAGACGTCGGAGGCCTCATGCTCCGACCCTCCAAAACGACAGGTTGGGGGATGGCTTGTCTCCCTGAGCGCGATGCCCCTGGCCTCTCCATGGGGGCTTTGGGGGAAGGAGCCATCCCGATCCCGGCTCCCTGGACGGGAGCCCAACAACGGATGTCCTGCTCTCATTTTATTCGCTCTCTCGGTAGCGTGAGAGGCCGCAGTGGAGGAGGACAGGGTTTACGCATTGGGGCGTGGATTGCGGGCCCGCAGCCCTCGAGGTTGCACGGCCGGCTTCCTCACCGGGGATTTCTGGGCCGGATGGGGTGCCGAGGGCAACCCCACCCGGCCTGGAGGAACATTTTACTCCCCCGTGCCCCAAAAGGCCTCCGGGGAAGAGGGACCACCCTGCCTTCCCGAATGGGGGCCTGACTGCGTAAGTCTTAAAAACCCTGTTTACGGGGTTCCCTGCCTTGCCTTCTGGAGCAAAGCGGTGGTGAAGACCCGATCGATCTCCACGGGCCGGGTGATGGCGTTGTAGCGCCGCAGGACTTCGTAAAGAGCCTCCCACTGTTCCCGCGTTTGCCATCCGATCCCATGGGCCCGTGTCACCTCCGATTCGGCGTCCCTCAGCTCGGTCTCCAGCATAAACTGCATGTGTCCTCGATCGGCCTGCGGCGCGTATTTCAGAACGATGTCCACCGCTTCCTCCGGGTTCCTCCGCGCGTCCTCGATCCCTTTCATGGCCGCGCGCAGGAAGCGGACCAGAAGATCCGGATCCCGCTGGATCTGCTCTTCGCTGGTGACATACGTGAGCCCCAGGGTGGGCACCCCATAGTCCGCGGCCTCCCAGATCACCAGCTCATAGCCCATCTGCTGCAGCAGATAGGGTTCATTGGACTTGAAGAGGGGATATACATCCACCAGCCCCTGAACCAGCACTCGGGGATCGAAGCCGACGTTCACCAGCTCCACCCGGCTTCGATCCACCCCCGCCGCCTCCATGATGGCGAAGAGATCCGGCGGCGGCGTCCCTTTATACCCCACCTTCTTCCCCTCCCAATCCTTCGGCGTCCGCATCCCGGAGGATTTCAGGGCGGCGAAGGCCTGCTGCCCTCGCTGGCCGATGAGGGCGATCGAGACCAGGGGAAGACCTGGATCGGCCCGCCGCTGGAGCAATACCGCCGCGTCCTGCGTGGTCACCTGGACCGCGCCGGCCATCAGGAGCTGGAGATGCTCCCCCCGCCCGGTGGAATGCTGGATCTCCACATCCAGCCCTTCAGAGAGAAAATAGCCTTTCTCTTTGGCGACGTAGACGCCCACAAACGGGAGGTTGGCCTGGGGCTTGTAGCCGGCCATGAAGACCATATGGCGGAGCGCCACCGTGGGCGTGGCCATCGGCGTCGGCGTGGTGCAGCCCACGATCCCGATCACCAGACCTGCGAGGAGCACGAAGCGGATCATCCGGCCGATTCGAAGCATCGCCATGCCTCCTTCTTGAGCTTGCGCTGTTGGGCTTCCATCGGAAGGGCGGGATGGCCCCAACCCCCGGAAGAAAGCAATGAGGGCGCGTCCAGTCGTCCCCTAATGAGTTTTGACAATCAAGATCGGTAAAGGCATACTCGGGTCATCACGCATGAAAGGAGCGAAAGATGGCCCGACGTAGAACAGTAACATTGACGGAAGAGGAACGCCAACAACTGATTAACCATCGAGATCACGATCCTCGTCCCTATGTGCGGGAACGCTGTGCTGCCATTCTGAAGGTTGCCGATGGGAAGGCCGCCTACTGGGTGGCGAAACACGGCTTGTTAAAGGAACGGGATCC
>JAEVEX010000049.1 GCA_016842085.1 Candidatus Thermoflexus tengchongensis
AGGATGTGCTTAAGATGCACCGCCTGGCAGAGGATGGGGAAGCACTCAGACGCCGTGTCGATGCTTTCCTGGATCAATTCGCCTCCGGCTCTCAGGAGTTGCTCCGGTATGTGGGACTGTTGGGCGATGGCAAACTGGCCCAGGCAATCCATGGCCCATGATTACCGAACTTGATCGTCAAAACTCATAAGAGAGAAGAACTGTATCCATCAGGCTGATGGTGTTCCAGATCACAAAACCAGGAATGCTCAGGTTCCAGATCCACATGAAAACGGTAGCAGGGGAATGCCAGCCCCTCTCGGCTCCTATGGATCCGACGACCAGCCCGTGAAGGATTGCCGTTAAGGCACAGGCCACAAGGAGCATCCCGCTTTCCAGTGGGATCCCCAGCAGGTATGTTCCGAGCATGGCGAGAAGCCAGAGGGGCGATGTAAACCCTTCTACAGGTCGCTCGCCCGGGTTGTAAACGAGACCATAGCCCTTAAGGACATGTTTAGCGTAGACAGCGAAGATATACGCATCGTCGATCCCGGGGCCTGGGACATTCAGGCAGAGAAGAGCCAGTTTTGCAGTGCTCCCAACCGAGAAGGCAGAGATGAGAAAAATGAGGATCCGTTGAAGAATCGTTCTTCGCATGGCGGGTGCCCTTTCCTAAGAGAATTGCCCGATATTAATCTGACATATGCCCGGTATGGTATTCTCTCCTGTCCGGTTGAGTGTTCGCGATGTCCAGCTGAAGCGCCACCCGGTATCCGGCCGCGGCGAGGGCCGGTAGTGTCCATTGTATCCCCCAGCCCAGGTGGCGGACCATCAGGGCGGTGAGGGGTGCCCCCGGGAAAAAGGCCAGCCAGACCAGGGCGAAGGCGGCGCGCAGGATTGGGCGGGCGGCGGGAGCATGTTCCCAGAGCAGGACGGCCGGGAGCAGGAGGATGGCCCAGTCGTAGATCATGGCGTGGGGCGTCAGATAAAGCGTGAGGGCCACCGCGGCCGCGAAACGCCGCGCATCCGCCCGATGGCGCTGCCAGAACCGGAGGACGGCGCCTATCGCAAGGAGGGCGGAGAGGAACGCGAGGGCGTCGGCCAGGCGGGGCTGGCCCGGCAGCAGCAGCCGCCAGAACCCCCGCGGGCTGTGCAGGTGCCACAGCGGGAACTCCTTCCAGGATGGAAGGTCCGGGTAGAGGTTCACGGCGAAACGCGCGTAGGCCACTGTCGCTTCCGGCAACAGCGCCCCGGAGAGGGCCAGCAGCGCGCCTCCGGTCAGGCCCAGCCCGAGCAGGGCGCGCCGTCCGCGGGGGCCTTCCATCCCCCACAGGAGCAGAAGCCCCAGGAGCAGGTGGGGCTTATACAGCAACAGGCCGGAGACGGCGCCGGCGGCCATCCACCGGTTCCGCCGCCACAGGATCCATACCCCGGTGAGGAGGGCCAGGCTGAGGAGCCCGTTCTGCCCGAAGCTGACGGAGGCGAACACCGGGAGGAAGGTGAGAGACCACCCCAGGGTCTTCCCGAAGGCGCCCGGGGGCCCGAGGGCGTAGAGGCTGAGGGCAAGCAGCAGGAGCTGCAGGGCGCTCCAGAGGGCGAAGCTGAGCGGGTAAGGGGGAAGGGAGAGCGGCACGAAGAGAAGGGCGAGGAAAGGTGGGTTCAGGAAGGCATGGTAAGCCGGGAGGGAAGGTCCGAAGATCACCCGTTCGGCGGCGAGCTGGGCCTCCGGATCGTAGAGGCGAGCCGCCTGCCCGTGGCGGATCATCCACCCGGCGGTGTAGAACTGCAGATAATCCGTCCCGATCACCTGGCCGGCGAGGTCCAGGCCCCCCGAGCCTCCGAGCAGGCTCAGGAGCCATCCTCCCCACAGGGCCGCTCCGGCGATGAAGGCGTAGCGCATTCGGGCATGGGTGAGAAGCCGGGTCATCCGGAAAGATCCTTTTACAGACTTCCATGGTGTATATTCGAAACCCAGATGCCTGTCGCAGGAGGCCCTCATGAGACGATGGATCGATGCCGGACTTCTCGGGCTGATCATTATGATCCACCTGGGGATCCTCTGGCGCTATGACACGGCGATCCCCGCGTCGATGCCGCCTGAGGAATATGGTCTGATGGACCTGGGTCGCAACATCATCTCCGGAAGCGGAATCGTCACCCGCGTCCCCAGCGAGCTGTTTCCCTTTCCGGACCGCCCTCAGCCATTTTACGTGCCGGTGATCACCTATGCCGCCGTGCTGGGCGCATGGGGTAGCCTTCGAGGATTCGATCTGGCCCCGTTGCGCGAATTCAGCCGGTGGTTGAGCGCGCTGGACCTGGTGCTGATTTTCCTGCTGGCCCGGCGATGGGATATCCCACGTCCCCTCTCCCTGCTGGCTGTCCTCTGGACCGCGCTGGATGTGGTTTATCAACTGACCGGGAACATCATCCGAGCAGATCGTTTCTGCCTGACCTGGGGGATGCTGGGTATCCTGGCCTTCATGGAGGCCCAGGAGCGAAGAGCCGCGATGCCCTGGTGGGCTCTCTCCGGGATCTGTATGGCGGTGGCGCTTTTTGCGCACGCCTGGCTGGCCGCCTTCACAACGGCATGGCTGACCCTCATGGCCTTGCGTCGGCACCCCCGGGCGCTTCCGATCTTCCTCGCTCCGATTGTGACGGCAGCTCTTCTATGGAGCTTACACATGCTACGTCATGCGGATTATTCGTTACAGATTTCCCGTCTCCTGGTTCAGGACAAAACCACGATGGGAATGGAATCCCTGCTGATCCTGGGGCTGGGGGTGAGCACCCTGGGTCAGGTTCTTGGCGCCTATCCCTCGAACTCGCCGATCTGGCTGGCTCCCCTGGTCACCGTCACATGGGCGTGGAAACGCGGCCGTCTGAGGTGGCCGGGATGGCGCATCGGTCTGATCTGGATCGCCTATCTGACCGGCTACCTTAACCGTCATCCATGGTATGCGGGATGGTTCACCCCCTTCGGCTACCTGGCCGTCGCGGGTCTGCTGGCCTCCCTCTGGCCCTCCGAACCCGGGAAGAGCGCTCGAAGCCTGCGCATCGCCCTTCTGGCGTTATCCGCCCTCTGGGTCGTTTATCAGGGCCACGCCGTATGGCAGAACGTTCAGGCTGCCCCCCGGATCCGCGCGGCGCATCAGAGGTTCTTCGAGGCGCTGGCCCGGGATTTGCCCCTGAACGCTTCCGTGTGGCTGTTCAGCGTCCCGGATCCTGCTTTTTATCTCACGCGCGCCCGGCCAGATCTGAGGCTGTTTATCGGGACCGGTTACTTCGTATTTCCCTATCCGTGGTTCTGGGATCGCATCGACAGGATGGTTTTCACTTCATCGTGGGTGTTGCCCAAAGGGGTTCTTCCGCCTTATCGAACGGAGCGGGAGTGGCAGATGCCGGCCGTGCTCATCGAATATTCCATAATGGAAACTCGCCCGCTTCGATGAACCGGCCTCCCATCTTTTGAGCGAGAAAGATCCCATCCGGGGCCCCAGGCGGATCCGGATGACGGCAGCAGTCGGTCCCCCGGTCAGCGTTCTGTTTCGGATGGCTTCTGGGCGAAGAAAACCGCACTGCCCGGATAGCCCGCCCGGTGGAGGAAAGCGGCAAGGGGGATGGCGAAAAGGGTTAGCATGGCCCCCACGACCCGACGGACCCCCCGGGCGAAGGGGGAGGCTGAGGCGCAGGCGACTGCAGAGGCCGAGGGAGGGAACACCGAGAGGGCGATGATCCCGGCCTCATCCAGGAGATGGTTGCCCTCCCACCGGCGCAGCTCCAGCCCGCACCGGGCGAACAGCCGCCGCATGCCCTCCGGGCTCGGCAGGCCCACATGGCGCGGGGCTTCATGAATCTGGTGGCTCCAGAAAAGGCGACCCCATCGGGTTTCCCATCCGGTGAGCACCGGGACCAGGGCCACGACCCAGCCACCCGGGCGCAGCAGGCGGCTGGCGGCTTGCAGGGTTCGGGCCGGATCCGGGAGATGTTCGATCACTGCATAGAAGGTGATCAGATCGAAGGAACCGGTCGGCAGCTCGATCTCCTCCAGCAGGCCCCGGAGGGTTTGCAGGCCGAACCGTTCCCGGGCGATACGCAGGGGGCGTTCATCCGGCTCCAGGACGGTGCATTCGAAACCGGCCTCCTGGAAAAACCGGGTTCGGTGCCCCGTCCCTCCCCTACATCCAGCATTCGCCCGCCGCGCAGCTGGGTGATCCGCATGACCTGACGAACTGAACCCCGATAGATGGGATGATAGAAAAGGCCTGTCTCGATTCGGTAAAGCAGGCGGTGAAGGGCATGGGATTGGGGAGCCTGGTCGAAGGCGTAGTGCTCAGGATAGGCGGCAAGCAGCTCATCCAGGGAGGGCACAGGATCCAGAGTGGCGCTTCCGCAGGCCAGACACCGCCGGAAGGTCCAGAGACGGTCGCTAACTCTCAGGCGATCCCGAACATCCCGAAAGATCGGCTCCCCCAGCGGGCCGAGGCAGTAGAGACATTGCCGATCCATCCCTTTCATATCGCCCTCCTTTCCCGGCGAGCAGGGATTCATATAGTTTGAGATGCTGCTCCCCATAGTGATCCAGGCTCAGACGGGCGCAGGCCCATTCCCGGGCCTTGCGGCGTTTTTCTTCCCCCCCTGGCCCCGTTAGTTCACGGGCAGTTTCCAGGATGGCCTCCCGGATCTCGTGGGGATCTGGAGAAACCCAGCGCACGACGTCCGGGTGCACGTATGAATCATACAGGGGATCGTAAAGGGCGATCACCGGAAGTCCGCAAGCCAGAGCCTGCTGTGCTGCCAGGGGGAAAGCGCCTTCCGAATGGGATAGGAGAACAAAGAGATCGGAGGCCTGATAGATCTTCAGCAGGGTGAGGTCGTCGGGCGAGCGGTAAATCCGAAGCCCATCCCGATCGGGCAGTGGCAGATCTCCTCGTCCACACAGCACCAGCTCATAACTGGGGTCGAGAGCCCTCAGGAGGATTTCAATTCCTTTACGGGGGACCAGCCGACCCACAAACAGCGCTCGAGGCCGTTCATCCCATCCCAGGGCATAGCGCAGTCCAGATTTCTCCCGGGGAGCAGCCGGCCGGAAGACCTCCGTGTCTACGCCGATGGGAATGTGATGGATGGCTTTTGAGGGTCCGGCCAGCTGGCGAATCAGTTTCTCCGTCCGCGTCCCGTGCACGATGATCGCATCCGCCAGGGCCACTGCGAGGCGCCCCAGCACATGGATTGCAATTCTCTGAAGGTGGTTCCAGATCGGTCGGGAGTAATGCACAAAGCCGGCGTGTTCGGTGAGCACGGTGGGCAGGCCCCTGCGGTGAGCCATCGCCAGGGCGAGCAGTGTGCTCTGATACAGAAAACCATGCCCATGGACGACATCGGCCCACCGCACCAGCTGCGCGGCCTCCGGGATCAGGCGTGGAGAGAACAGGGGATAGGGAACAGCATGGCGCTCCAGGGGATTCCAGGCAGCCACCCGCACAATCTCCACGCCCGGATGCTGTTCCCGGGCTTTCCCACCCACATGAGAGGCAAGCCATCGCACGGTGTGCCCACTCCGGGCCAGCCATCGGGCCAGATTCCCTACGGCTGTCTCGATCCCTCCGTAATGGGGGGGAGCGTAATGAGTTACCTGAAGGATGCGCATTCCTTAATCCCCACCTCTTGCCTTACCGCCTTTCGGTTGCGATGACGGCGATCACATCCGGGTTTCCCGAGGACCTCCCATTGGGACGCTGACGTTTGTAGGCATCTCCCAGCATGCTGAACAGAAAGGCGCTGAAGAAGCTCTGAATTCCCAGGGCGATGAGTGTGGAGCCGAAGATCACCAGACGGGTATGTCCGGAGACCAGGGCACCATAACCGTGGGCGATCCAATCATATAATACCCAGGCGTTGATGCCCAGACCGGTCAGGATGGCCATCAGGCTGATCAGCAGCGCCCGCTCGGCTGTCAGGATCCGGAAACCCACCTCCAGCAGCCGGTCCGGCTCCTGAAAGCGGTGGGTGACCGAGTAGATCCGGGCCAGGAAGTGGGCCTGGATCACCTGATACCCGCTGAGGGTCAGGAGACTCCCCAGGATCGCCCAGTGAAAGTCCATCCGCACCGGCCCGAGATACAGGGGCTGCTCCATAGGCGCCAGCAGCTGACTGCCCATCAGCAACAGCCCCAGCCCCATCAGCATCCCCCCGGGGATCAGAAAGAGCACCGTCGGGCTGTAGGTGAGCATCAGCTTCAGGTGTCGCCAGCCATCCCGGATCGGATGGAGATGCGGCGGACGGCCCCGCTGATCTGGATGGAAGGTAATGGGCACTTCGGTGATCCGCAGCCCGGCCCGGGAGGCCTGGATCAGCATCTCCGAGGCGAATTCCATTCCGGTGGATTGCAGACGCAGGCGGCCATAGGCCTCCCGGGTGAAGGCCCGCATCCCGCTCTGGGAATCCGTCACCCGCAGGCCGAACAGCCGGTTCAACAGCCCGGTGACCAGCGGATTGCCAATCCGGCTCGTCCAGCGCATGGCCCCGGGCAGGATGGTTCCCAGAAACCGTGAGCCGATCACCAGATCGTATCCTTCCCGAAGCCGGGCGATCAGCGCCGGCGTCTCCCCGAAATCGTAGCTCCCATCAGCATCCCCGATGACGATGTATCGCCCTTGGGCCGCCTCGATGCCCCCCCGCAGGGCGCTCCCATAGCCCCGGAAGGGGATCTCAATCACCCGCGCACCCTCCGCCCGGGCGATCTCCGCTGAGCCATCCGTTGACCCATTGTCGGCCACGATCACCTCCCCCGGGGCTCCCATGGCGCGCAGCGCTTCCCAGGCCCTCCGCACCACGTGCCCGATGCTCCGCTCCTCATTCAGACACGGGATGACGATGGAGATCTCCGGGGGATCTGGAGGCCGGTTCGACTCCTGGCTCTGGATGCCCATCGCGCTTTTCCTCCCCGAATTCGCCCGGGATATCCCGCCCGGATCCCAGCCAGAACGCGGCAGCGATCAGGGCAATGGTTCCCAGGGTAACGCTTTCGTTCGATCCCATGGCAAACCGCTCCGCCAGCCACAGCCCGGGGAACATCACGGCTATGCCCTCGAAAACCTCCCTCGCTCGGAAGTCCGCTCCGGAAGAGGCCCGGAGGAAGGAATAGAACAGAAGCCCCGGAAGGGCGATGAGCAGCCCATCCTGGGGGTTCGCGTGCGGGGTCAGGAACAGGCCCATGGCCAGGGTCCCGCTGAGCCGCCGTTCGAAGTCCCCGTCTTCCCGTCGCCACGGCCTTCGCCAGAGCATCGCCATGGCGATGATCCCGAGGGCCAGCCCAAGGGCGGAGAGCCCGTTGATCCACCCGCTGCGGGCTGGCCCCAGCAGCCGGGCAAGGAGGCCCTTCAGGTTGATCATCGCCTCGGGATCCACGCCCTGTCGCCCGAAGGCCGTGGCGGCTTTCCCCAGCACCATTAGATACTCCGTCCAGACTGCACCCCCCAGCATCGCGGCGGAGATCCCAGCGAGCAGTGCGGTAGAGGCCAGGAAAGTGGCCATCGCTTTCCAGCGGCGCGCGAAGACCAGTCCCATGGCCGGAAACAGCGCTGCCTGAGGGTGCGCGCTCGCCAGGGCCAGGAAGAAGCCCGCCCATCCCTCCCGGCCCTCCCGCAACGCCCGGTAGAACGCCCAGAGGGTCACCAGCGCCCAGATCGTGAAGGTTCCGAGGAGCAGCGAGAAGAGGAAACCCGGAAGGGCCGCCACGGCGCTCACCGTGAGGGCGCAGGCCGCCACGCCCCATGGCCGGGCCCACCGGCTTAAATCCCACAGGAACCCGGCCCAGAGCAGAAGGGTGAGGAGAGTCCAAACGGCGAAGGCATCCCGCAGCGATAGAGCGGCCAGCGGGCTCAGGGCCAGGGCGACGAAGGGAGGATGATGATAGGGGAGCAGGCCATCGTAGAGGTAGCGCCCACCGAGAATTGCCTGCTGGCGCTGAGCCTGGGTATCCAGGTCATACAGCGCGGCCCCCTGTCCTTCCCACACCATACGGGCGCCGGTGTAGTGGGCGGTGAAATCCGCCCGCCAGGTCTCCCCCCGCCCAAAGGCCATCAGGACCAGCCCGATGTATCCCAGGGCGAGGCCCAGGTGCACGGCGAAAACCAGCCGGGATATCCGTGGGACCCCGTTCAAAGCCTGCAGGCGCGTTATGGAACCCATGCCTCAAGCACGTAAGGAATGATGACGAAAAAGAACGCCGGCATCTGAAGGGCGGGAAGGGCGCTCAACCAGCGAGAGCGAGTGCGCCCCAGGGCCAGGAACACCGGAAAGGCGATCCAGAGGTGGCGGGGCAATCCCATGTAGGGATGGACGGGCCCGGTGTGATAACTGAAAGCTGCCAGGGCGACCGTCAGGGTGTAAAGGCGTTCCCCTCCATCCATCCATCGCCAGGCCCGGAGGGTGAGGGCCACAAACCCCGCGGCCAGGATCAGGTTGAGGACCAGATCGACATCGGGCTCCCGAACGAGTTTCCCCAGCGCCCGCCCCATCGCCTCCCACGGCCAGAGGAAGGCCTGGACGGTGACCACCTGATTCGCGTGGGGCGAGAAGAGCAGGGCGTAGAGATACGCGTTGAACCCGTGTCCCGTCAGGGGAAGGCCATCGATCGCGGCGATCCGAACCAGGGACCATCCCCCCAGGGCCAGCAGGGGGAGGAGCAGAAACCCCGTATCCCGGAGGCGGCCCCCAGCCTCCCGGAGGGACCATGCAAGGGGGAGGAGAAGGAAGATCCCCTGAGGGCGCGTGAGGGCCGCCAGGGCGGCCAGAAGGCCCGCGAGGCCCCAGCGGCTCTCCCGGGCCGCCCCGATGCTCCCGATGGCGAGAAGAAGGAAAAGGGCTTCGGCATAAGGGGCGAAGAGCAGGAACCCGGCGGGGAACAGCATGAAGGCCAGCGTCGCCTGCCGCGCCCGAACCGGATCCATTTCCCGGCAGGCCAGGCGCTCGAAAAGCAGGACCGCTCCCAGGCCGGCGGCGAGGCTGATGAGCGTGAGGGCGGCCATCGGGGGGAAGCCGAGCCGGACCAGCGGCATGGCCAGCAGCGGGTAAAGGGGGTAGAACTGCGTGGTGCCATCTCCCGCGCGATAACCCGCCGTCGCGATCCGGGCATACCAGTGGGCGTCCCACCGGGCCCAGGGCGCGATCAGGACCCGCTCCAGCCAGAGGGGAAGGGGGGCAACGGGCGGCCAGGCCGGCAGCGCGCGCTCCAGCGAAGTGAGCGGCCGCAGCGGCGAGAGCCACGCCGCCTCAATACGGGTCAGGATCAGCAGCAGCGCCCACAATCCGATCATCATCGCATTCCGGTGTTTCTATCCGGGCGGTCGCTGATACCGGCGGCGCAGGATCTCGATAGGGGTGCCCCGCACCTCGATGCGAATCCCCTGGCCGACACCGGTCCAGATCCCCCAGTGCAGATGCTCGATCTCCTCCGGGTCGAAGCCCATCAGCCGGGCGCCTACCACATCCGCCGCCAGCGGGTCCTTTCCCACCACCAGCACGCCGTGAGGCACCGGCGTCCCAAAGAGGGGGCCATCGCCTTCCATCCCCACGATGCCATCGATCACGCTCACCACCGGCGGCAGCGCCTGTTTCAATCCCAGGATGCTGGGGGTGATGCCGTTGACGTGCAGCATGTTCTTCGGCCAGCCGTAGCGGATCCCTGGAACGACGCCGAACAGGTTCTTCAGGCTCAGGGTGACGCCCGCCCAGTGGTGGGTCTTGAGCTTGGCCACCGAAATCACGAGATCGGCCTCCACGACGTGGCGGGGAAGCCAGAGCTTCGACTGGCCCGGGAACCAGCCGTCCCGCGGAGGGACCGGCTGCGGGTCGTCATAGTTGAGATCGATGAAAGAGACACCCCGTCGGGCCAGGACGTCCGCCAGGCCGCTCTGCGCCACCACCGGCCCGGCGTCCCGCCGGAACCCCGGCCCCTCGCCCACCACGATCTCCGCCGCCCCGCGGGATCGCAGGGTGTCGATCACGGCTCCGACCACCTCCGGCGCCGTGACCAGCGGGCGCCCCTCGATCCACTCGATGAGGTTCGGCTTCACCAGCACCCGCTTCCCGGCCACATCCGGCATGCCGGCCTCATCCCATAGCTCCATCATGGCATCCCGCAGGAGGGCTTCATCGTAAGAGAGGGAGGCACCCAGGGCCACCGTCGCGGGCGGCTCCACCCGTCGCCGCCAGCCCCGCAGCAGCCAGGCCAGAAACTGTCGCACACCCACGGGCTGGGTCCGGCGCTCGGCGAAGGCCAGCCCGCCCCCGATGCCGGCGATGAGCATCAGGCGCAGAAAGGCCCGTCGGGTCAGCCGCGGCGCAGCCATGGCCAGCCTCCGCGGAATGCCAGCGCCGCCAGCGCCGTGATATAGGGATTCTGCCCCCAGCTCCCATCCGGGCCCTGCAGGGCCTGCAGTCGCTCCCGGGCCTCCGGATCCTCAACCCCCAGGGCGGCGAGGGCGATCTGCCCGAGGGCCAGCGCCATCGCCCCGCCGTCCCGATGCATCTCCGCGCGCAGCGCTTCCCCATCTTCGGGTCGGATCACATCGGGGGCAAGGGCTTTCAAAGCGAGAAGAACCCACGCGGTGGGGTGGGGGCGGGGCGGGAGGTAAGCCCCCAGCATGAAGGGGTTGCCGAAGTTCCACCCGCCTCCCTGACAGCGCCGATCGATCAGGTAGCGGATCGCTTCCTCCACGCGATCCCGGTGCGCCTCGACGGCAGCGGCCGCATGGATCGCCAGCAAGGCCAGCGCTGTGGGCTCGGCCCATGAGGCTTCCCCGGGCCGCCAGGGCCAGCCCCGCAGCGCCGGATCGATCCCCAGGGTCCGGCGCACCTCGGCGGTCAGCTCCGCACCTTCCAGTCGGATCACAGGTATCCCGATCAGCCAGCGAAGCCCCTGGGCGAGCTCAGGGGCATAGGGGTCCCAGCGGGCCAGCCCGAGGATCCCCCAGGCGGTCATCCAGCCGCTTTCCTCATCCTCCGGATACAGGCCCCATCCCCCATCCGGTCGTTGCGCCCTCCGGAGCCAGCGTCCGGCCGCCTCCACCGCCGGCGCGGCGTCCGGATCCGGGGCCAGGGCCAGGAGGGCCGCCGCAGTGGGCTCCGTGGCCGAGGGGGATCCCGGTTGATAACCCCATCCGCCATCCGGGTTTTGGGCACGGAGCAGGAAAGCCCAGGTTCTCTCACAACAGGCTCTGACTGAGCGTTGCAAAGGGCTGTAGGAACTTCGGCAAGGGCCAGAGAACACCCGGAGAAAGCCGGGACCCTGCTCTGGGAAAACAGGGCCCCGGCTCCGATTTGGGGAAGGGGGACATCACGAGCCGCGGAGTCCGCTCGTAATCTGGGAGAACACGGTGCTGACCTGGGTGCCCAGGATGGAGAGGATGACGATGACCACGATGGCGATGAGCACCAGGATCAGGGCATACTCCACCAGGCCCTGCCCCTTCTCCCGCAACCACAGCCACGCCTGAAGCCACCGAACCATAGGACACCTCCATAGGGTTAAATTTTTCTGACTATAGAATACTGGAGAACGGTTCTCCGGGAATAGGACTTTGGTCCTGGGGGAGCAGATCCTCCATATTCTGA
Source organism: Candidatus Thermoflexus tengchongensis (assembly GCA_016842085.1). Taxonomy (GTDB): domain Bacteria; phylum Chloroflexota; class Anaerolineae; order Thermoflexales; family Thermoflexaceae; genus Thermoflexus; species Thermoflexus tengchongensis. The sequence goes on from JAEVEX010000049.1 coordinate 11,596, forward strand.
CATATTCTGAGAAGCGCGCGGCCTCACCCGTAGATAACGGGGGGCGCTGTCGTTCAGATGCCATAGCCGGATCGTTCACAGAATTCATAACCCCTGAGCAGGTTTTTATGATCCCCGGAGGGCACTGACAATCGTAGAGAAGACGGTGCTGACCCGGGTGCCCAGGAGGGTGAGGATCGCGATGACCACGATGGCGATGAGCAACCAGGATCAGGGCATACTCCACCAGCCCCTACCCCTTCTCCCGCAGCCCCAGCCACGCCGGAAGCCACCGAACCGTGGAATACCTCCTGTGCTCACAAGGGATCGCTATTCACCATACCGTATAGGAGAACAAGTCGACCTGGGACTTTAGTAATAGGGGATATGAGTTTAAAAATGTTAACTATATGCGCGATATATTATGAGATTATTACCGACAGAAGGACGAATGATCGGAGTCCTGGAGATGGGGGTCCATGGGGGGCTGGTGGGGGATCTGGCGGTTTCCGGCTTGCCGATGGAGCGGAGGGGGGATCCTCCACGTCGTGGAAGGGAGGAGAAGGGGGAGAGGCCGTCCACTCTGGTTTACAATTACGCAGTGGGTCTCGGATGGGGCTTTGAAGGCCAGGCTGGCCCCGGAGCATCTCGGGCTCCTCTTTCCCCGTGATCCTCTGGGGTCACGGGAAGGGACTATTCCGCCGGCTTGAATAAGGGCCCGGCGATCTCAGCCCTGCGGATATGGCCATGGCGATCGCAAAGTTCAGGCGCCCGGTCGTGATCGGAATCGCGGGAGGAACCGGCTCCGGCAAGACCACCGTGGCCGAGGCGATCGTGCGACGCATCGGCCCGGAGCATATCGCGCTGATCCAGCAGGATAGCTACTATAAGGATCAGAGCCACCTCCCGATGGAGGAGCGGGCCCGGATCAACTATGATCACCCGGACAGCCTGGATACGGATCTCCTGATCCAGCACCTGAAGGAGCTGCTGGCCGGGCGCCCGGTGGAGGTCCCCATTTACGATTTCACCACCTGCACCCGAACGCCCTACACCCGGCGGGTGGAGCCCCGCCCCGTGATCCTGGTGGAGGGCATCCTGGTGTTCGTCGAGAAGGCGCTGCGGGACCTGTTCGATATCAAGATCTACGTGGACGCGGATCCGGATATCCGGTTCATCCGGCGGCTTCAACGGGATATCGCCGAGCGGGGACGGACCCTGGAATCCGTGATCCGGCAGTATCTCTCCACAGTCCGCCCCATGCATCTGGAGTTCGTGGAGCCCAGCAAGCGCTATGCGGACATCATCATCCCGGAGGGAGGTTTCAATACGGTGGCCCTCGATATGATCGAAGCCCGCATCCGGTCGATGCTCCAGGAGGCGGAGGGATGACCCCTGTCGTCGTGGATGTCTCCCCCGCGGTCCACCATCGGGCCGGGCTGGGCCGTTATGCCGCGGAGCTGGTGAAGGCACTGGCCCCCCTGCTGCCCGGCGATCTCGCCATCTTCTACCACGATGCGGGTCGTGCGGATCTCTTCCCTCCCCTGGACGCCCTTCCGGCCCGCCCCTGCCCGCTGCCCGCGAAGCCATGGCGCCTCCAGGTGATGCTGGCGGATTTCTTCCGTCGCCCGATGGATGCCCTCATCGGCCCGGCGCGTCTGTTCCACGCGACGGACCATCTGCTCCCGCCGTTCCGCACGCTCCCTTCCGTGTTCACCCTGCATGACCTGATCTTCCGGCTTTATCCGGAGACCCATATGCCGCTGAATCGCTGGTTCCTCACACTGATGATGCCCCGGTTCCTCCGGCGCGCCGACGCCATCATCGCTGTCTCCGAGTGCACCCGGCGGGATGCCCTCCGCTGGTATCACGTCCCGGAGGATCGGATCCACGTGATCTATGAAGGGGTGGACCCCCGTTTCCGCCCGGCGCCGCCGGAGGCCATCGCGGCCGTCCGAGCCCGATATGATCTGCCGGATCGCTTTATCCTCTACGTGGGGACGATCGAGCCCCGGAAGAACCTTCCGACGCTGTTCGCCGCTTATCGGATGCTGCTGGAACGCTGGCCGGACCTGGGCCTGGTGGTGGCGGGGAGGCCCGGGTGGCTCACGAAAGCCACCTTCCGGGCCCTGCGGGATCTGGGGCTGGAGGAGCGGGTTCAGTTCCTGGGCTATGTGCCGGATGAGGATCTTCCGGCGCTGTATTCCGCGGCCGCAGTTTTCGCTTTCCCCTCGCTGTATGAGGGCTTCGGCCTTCCGCCGCTGGAGGCGATGGCCTGCGGGACGCCCGTGGTGGTCTCGGATATCTCATCGCTTCCGGAGATCGTGGGGGAAGCGGGCCTCCGGGTGCCCCCGGATCGCCCGGACGACTGGGCGGCCGCCCTGGCCACCGTGCTTTCCGATGCGACGCTTCAGGCGCGTCTTCGGGAAAGGGGCCTTCAACAGGCGGCCCGGTTCCGCTGGACGGAGACGGCGGAACGGACCGTGGCGGTCTACGAGCGGGTGTGGCGATCCCGGGGACCAGAGGACGGTAGGGGGTGGGGAGGGAACGGGAGGACGGGTCAGCTACCTCCTCAGGTATCCGGGTGATCCATATCCTGGCCCCATCCGGAGCACCACCTGCAAGGAGCTCTCGATGACCTGGTTTCAGGCGCTGATTCTGGGGATCGTGCAGGGGTTAACGGAATATCTTCCCGTCAGCAGCTCCGCCCATCTGGTCCTGGTGCCGTGGCTGCTGGGCTGGCGGAACGACGAGCGGCTGGTCTTCCCCTTCGACGTGCTGGTGCAGTGGGGGACCCTGGTCCCGGTCCTGATCTATTTCCGCCGGGATCTGTGGGCGATCCTGGCGGGCGGGTGGGCGGGCATCCGCGAGGGCTCCCTTTTCGAAACCCCGGAGGGCCGCCTGGGGGGATGGATTCTCCTGGCCACGCTCCCGGCGGCGGTCCTGGGGGTGCTCTTCAAAAAACCGATCGAGGCGGTCTTCCTCCAGCCGGCCCTGACGGGGGTTTTGCTTTTCGGCACGGCCGGGCTGCTGTGGCTGGGGGAGCATTTCGGACGGGGAGAGCGGGATCTGGGGCGGATGACGGCGCGGGACGCGCTGGTGATCGGGTTTGCCCAGGCCCTCGCCCTGCTGCCGGGGATCTCCCGATCGGGGTCCACGATCGCCGCCGGGCTGGGGCGAGGGTTCCTCCGCGCCGAGGCGGCGCGGTTCAGCTTCCTGCTGAGCATACCGGCCCTCCTCGGAGCCGGCCTGGTGGCGCTGAGGGATCTTTACATGGTCGGGCTTCCCCCCGAGGCCCTGATCCCCATCCTGATCGGCTTTCTCAGCTCCGCGCTTTCCGGTTACTTCGCGATCTGGGTCCTCATGCGAATGGTTCGACGGCGGTCGCTCCGGCCCTTCGCCGTCTATTGCGCAGGTGTGGGGGTTCTGGCGCTCGTCCTCTTTCTCCTTCGGGGTTAGCCTGATCCCCACAGGTTGAAAGGCCATGGGGCCTGAGCGAAGCGCCTTCGGCACCCTGTTCGGCCTCGTGGTTTGACAGGCCTGCCCGCATGTGATAGGTTAGATAGCTGCGTGCCATTCATTCCGCTAACCTCTGGGGGTCCGCCATGGCCCGGACGCGCACCGAGCGGATGATCGAACGTTTGAAGGAGCTCCAGGCCAGCACGCCGGATATCGAGGCCTCGGCGGTGGTCAGCCTCGATGGATTGATTATGGCCTCTGCGCTCCCCGCCGATGTAGAGGAAGACCGGGTCTCGGCCATGTCGGCCGCCATGCTTTCCCTGGGTGAGCGGATCGCCAGCGAGCTGGGCCGCGGGGCGCTGGATCAGGTTTACATCCGCGGGGAACGCGGCTATGTCGTGCTGATGGCCGTCGGGGAGGAAGCGGTGCTCACTGTGCTGGCCCGACCCCAGGCCAAGCTGGGATTGCTGTTCCTGGATATGCGCCGGGCCGCGGAGGATCTGGCCCGGATCCTGGCCTCCTGATCCCCGTAAAAGGTCTCCATCCGGTCCATTGACTTGATCTTCCGATGGGGAGGCGATGCCTTGAGCCAGCAGAAGAGCGGCCTGTATTATCCCAACAAGATCGCGCGGATTTTCCTGGAGGCGCTGGAGGAGGTGATGGGGAAGAACGGCCTGAACGCCGTCCTGAACCTGGCCCGTCTTCCTCATCTTATTGATAACTACCCGCCGGACAATCTGGAGCGTGGATTCGATTTCGCGGATTTCGCGGCCATCAATCAGGCGCTCGAAGAGATGTATGGGCCACGCGGAGGCAGAGGGCTGGCCCTGCGGGGCGGGCGTGCCTCCTTCGCCCGGGGCCTTCAGGGCTTCGGGGCCCTGGCGGGCGTCAGCGACCTGGCCTTCCGCGTGCTGCCCCTCCAGGCCAAGCTGAAAATCGGCCTTCCGGCGATGGCCGGTATTTTCACCCAGTTCAGCGATCAGAAGAGCTATGTCACCGAGGAGGCGGAGCGCTTCATTTATGTGATCGAGCGGTGTCCGGTGTGCTGGGGGCGCAAAACCGATCGCCCGGTCTGTTACGCGGCCATCGGCCTGCTTCAGGAAGGCCTGCGCTGGGTCAGCGGGGGCAAGGAGTTCCGGGTGGAGGAAATCTCCTGCATCGCCATGGGGGATGCAACCTGTTCGTTCGCGATTTACAAGGAGCCCATCGGGTAATCCGGATCCGGTTTCCTCTTCCGGGGGCGGGTGGGCGCGCCGAAGGTGCCCACCCGCTTTTTCAAAACAGGAGGGGGCGATGAGCAGAGCGGCGACCATGCTGATTGTCGAAGATGAGCCGGAGACCGCCAGCCTGCTGGAAACGTATTTCCGGGCTCATGGCTATCAGGTGTTCACCGCGGCCTCCGGCGAGGAAGCGCTGTCGATGGCCCAGGCGCACCCCATCGATCTCATCGTTCTGGACATCCGGCTCCCGGATATCGATGGCTTTGAGGTCTTCCGCCAGCTGCGCGCCCATCGACGCACCCGGGAGATCCCGGTGATCTTCCTGACGGAGAAGCGGGAACGGGAAAGCCGGCTGACCGGCCTGGAGATGGGCGCCCATGATTACATCCCGAAACCCTTCAGCCTTCAGGAATTGCGGGCGCGCGTTCAGAACATCCTGCGCCGATCCCGGGCCGAGCCGGCGATCGATGGCCTCACGGGGCTGCCAGGCCGTCCGCTGATCCTGGATTATCTGAAGGAACAGCTGGGGCGATCCGACTGGGGGGCTTTGTTAATCGGTTTGCAGGGGCTGGAGGCCTTTGGGGAGCGTTATGGATTTGTGGCCCGGGACGATGCCATCCGGGCGGTAGGGCTCCTGCTGACCGGGATCAACCATGAAAGTGGGGATGCTTTCTTTCTCGGTCACCTCGGGGAAGGGTGGTTCATCCTCATCGGGAGCCGCCATCAGGTCAGCGCGGTGGCCCCGCAGGCGATCGCCCGCCTGAAGAGCGCGCTGCCTTATTTTTACCCGCTGCAGGATATGGAGGAGAAGCCCCCGGATCTCCCCATCCTGCGGATCGCCGCGGCCCAGGCGCATGGAACGGAGGGGCCCTTCCCGGATCCGGAGGCGGTGATCCGGCGTCTGCTGGAGCGGCGGGAAGCGCTCTCCGGATGAAAAGCCATCCCCGTTCTCATCGGCGCAGGAGACGGCCGGTGGGCGCACCGAAGGCGCGCCCACCCACACCAGCGTTCAGAGAGATCTGCCGGCTCCCTTCGAGCGCCGCAAGATCCTCCCAGGTCCAACCGTAGCCACAGTTGTAAGGTTAAGCGAAGCACTTCTTGTGATAATAGCGCATCCGATTGCGCATCCCATCCTTGACCGGCAACAGTTCGCTCAGCCGGATGGGCTGGCCACAGCGGTAGCAGATCCGCCGCGTGATCCCATCGACGGTTTGCTCGATCTTCTTCTCTTCCTGCTGGGTTTTCTTGGTGGCCTTCGCCATCGGTGCCTCCTCCACGCTTTCATCCCTTACGCCGCCTGCAGGCGGAGCCTGATCCATCCCGGGCAGGGGGAAAATATGCCACGGGCTTTTCCCTTTGTCAAGCCGGAAGCGCGGATCCGGGTCCTCTCGCCACATCTGGATGATGCGGCGCTCTCCTGTGGGGGGACCCTTTATCGATTGCGCCGGGAGGGCCATCCGGTGGAGGTGATCACGGTCTTCGCCGGGGATCCCGTTTTCCCACTGCCCCCTTTTGCGCAGGCCCTGCATGAGCTCTGGGGAGGCGGGGAGGCTGCGATGGCCATGCGACGGAGGGAAGATCGGGAAGCCATGGCCCTCCTTCAGGCGATCCCGATCCACTGGCCGTTTCCGGATACCATCTACCGCCGGGATGCTCAGGGCCAGCCGCTCTGTCAGGACCGGGGGGATCTGTTCCGCTCCCCGCATCCGGACGAGGCGATCTGGGTCGAACGCATTCAGGAAGCGCTGGCCGCCCTTTCATGGAATGCGGGGGATCTGCTGCTGGCCCCCCTGGCCCTGGGCGGCCACATCGATCATCGTCTGGTCCGGATGGCCGTGGAAAACTGGGAGCACCGGGAGGTCCTGCGGGGGTTTTATGAGGATTTCCCCTACGCGGAATGGGAAGGATTCTCCGGCCTGCCCGGGGCATCCTTCCATTGCGTGGAGCTGACGGACGAAGATCTGGAGGCCAAGGCGAAAGCGATTCGGGCGTATTCCTCCCAGTGGCCGATCTTCTTCGCCACAGAGGAAGAGATCCTGGAACGCATCCGGGCTTATGCGTTGCGAGTCGGGAAGGGCACCCCGGCGGAGCGCTTCTGGTTTCCCAGCGAGGACGAAGCGGGAACACCTGGAACTGGAGGAAACGCATGAAGCCGGAGAGCCCAGACATCGTCCTGGAGTGCTTGATGGAGGGCAACCGGCGCTATGTCGCCGGCCGTATGCTCCATCCCCATCAGACGCCGGAGCGCCGTCGAGCGCTCCGGGAGCGTCAGGCGCCTTCCGCGGCCATTCTGGGATGCGCCGATTCGCGCGTGCCGCCCGAGGTGATCTTTGATCAGGGACTGGGAGATCTGTTCGTCGTGCGGGTGGCGGGGAACATCGTGGATGAGGCCACGCTGGGGAGCCTGGAGTATGCGGTGCTCCACCTGGGCACGCCCCTGGTAATGGTGCTGGGCCACCGCGGGTGCGGCGCGGTGAAGGCAGCCATCGAGGCGGTCATGGCCGGGGAGGCCGGAAAGGGACATCTGCGATCCATCATCGCAGCTATCCGGCCGGCCATCGCGGAGGCGCAGATGGAGCCCGGGGATCTATTGGAAAGCGCCGTCCGCGCTCATATCCGCCGGTCGATCCAGCAACTCCTGGACCATGGGCTGATGTTTGCGGCCATGGTGCGGGAGGGCCGGTTGAAGATCGTCGGGGCGTGCTATGATCTCGAGAGCGGCCAGGTAGAGCTGTTGGAGAACGCCGCCGATTAGCGATCCTCCTGGGCCGGTGGGGTGGGCAGCGGGGTGCGTGGGAGGCCGTAATACGCCTCCAGGATCTGGCGGGCCAGGGGGGCGGCGACGGCCGAACCCTGCCCGCCGTGCTCCACGACCACCACCACCACCAGCTCCGGCTGATCCGCTGGCGCATAGCATGCAAACCAGGCATGGGGCGGCTGGCCCGGGGCCGTCTCGGCGGTCCCCGTTTTCCCGGCCACCGGAAGCGGCATCCCCCGGAAGACCCAGGTGGCGGTCCCCCGGGGGTGGGTGGTGACGCCCAGGAGGCCCTGACGGATCACGGCCAGGGCCTCCTCCGGAACCGGCAGCCGGCCCTGAACCTCCGGGGGGAACGTCTCTTCCGGTTGCCCCGGGGCCGGGCCGATGCGCAGCACCAGCCGGGGTCGGTAGAGGATCCCGCCGTTGGCCACCGCTGCCAGCATCCGGGCGATCTGCAAGGGGGTGACCAGGAGATCGCTCTGGCCGATGGCCATGTTCACCGCATCCCCCACCGACCACGGGCGGCCGCCCTGTTGCGCGCGCCACGCCGCATCCGGGACCAGCCCGGCCTCCTCCGGCACGCCCTGGATGCCCGTCGGCGCTCCCAGCCCGAAGGCCCGCGCCATCTGCGGGACGATATCCGGATCCTGCTGGTAAAGGGCAAACCCGATCTGATAGAACGCGACATTGCATGAGACGGTTAGCGCGGTGGGAAGATCCACCAGGCCGTGCCCGCTCCGAAGCCAGCACCATTTCCGGTAGCCCGGCCCCAGGCCATCCCAGTATCCCGGATCCTGAAAGGTGCTGCCGGCGGTGAACCCGTGGGTGAGGGCGGCCGCCATCATCACGATCTTGAAGATCGACCCTGGCGGATACACGCCCTGGGTGGCCCGGTTGAAAAACGCGCCGGGGGGAGGAGGCGGGCTGTTGGGCTGGAGCAGGGCATTGGGATCGAAATCCGGACTGCTGACGAGGGCCAGGAGATCTCCATTCCGCGGATCCATCACCACGACGGCCCCCGTCCGATCCCCGAAGATCTCCTCCACCTGGGCCTGGAAATCCCGCTTCAGGGTGGTGGCGATGGAGCGGCCAGGGGCGAAGGGGCGCTCGGCGATGAGCCGGGGGGAGGTGTTCTCCGTTCCCGCTGGCTGGATGAAGAGACGGCCCCCGTGGATCCCCGCGAGATATGGTTCCCCCCATGCCTCCAGGCCCATCCGCCCAACCCATTCGTCCCCCCGATAGCCCCGGCGCCGCCAGGCATCCAGATCCTCCGCCGGGATTTTCCCCACGATCCCGATGGTCTGCGGCGCTACGCCCGCGTAGATCCGACCGCTCCGGGAGCGCAGCACCACCCCGGGCGTCGCCTCCAGATCCGCGGCGAAGGGCGCGAGGCGATCCGCGGGCAATGTCAGGATCGGCATATACCAGTCCGGACGGCCGGAGGCGTAGCGGGATCGGATGGTTTCCGCTGGAAGCCCGGTCGCCCGGGCGAGCTGTTGCAGCAGGAGCCCCTCATCGGCGATCTGCCCGGGCACCACGCCGATCTCCACCCATTCTCCCTGCACGGCCAGGCTCTGGCCCTCGCGGTCATAAAGATTCGCCCGCTCCGGGATGATGTATTCCACCTGGAACCGCTCGCCTTCGCCCAGGGCGGGCCATAGCAGCGCATCCCGCCACACGATCCGCCACCCCCCGGGAAGCAGCCGGAGCGCCAGGATCCCCTCCGCCTCCAGATCGCCGAAGAGCGCCGTCTTCCAGCGGATCCGATAGCGGGCCTGAGCGGTTTCCCCATCCTGGATCAGCGCGAGCGGCTCGATCTCCACCGCCTGGACGCCGACGGTGTTCAGCGTATCCCGCCACAGGGCGCGAAGCTCTTCCCGGGACAGGGCGGCCTGGGAGGCCGGAGTCAGAAGGGCCCACAGGGCATCGGGATCCTCACGCCGCATCGCCTCCAGCGCGGCCGTAGCGATCTCGACCGGAGAGGGCAGGGGGGTGGGCGTGGGAGGCACCGGCGTGGGGGTCTGAGGCGGCCGCAGAACGGCCCGGCACGCGCTCAGCCATCCGCCCAGCGCCGCGGGAAGCAACCGCAGGAGAAAAGCTCGACGGGTCCATCCGTTCATCGCCGGAAGTGACGCAGCTGGTCTCCTCCTGAGTGTGACAGCCTTTCCCTCCCCGGGGGAGCCAATGGTTCCCTACATCGGTCGATCGTTCATCAGAAGCGGTAGGCCCGGCGGCTGCCGCAGGCGTTCCGGGGAGATCGAAAGGGAAAGCCCGGCCCGCAACGCCAGGATCTTGATCGCCCGCCACAGCCCCTGGCGGGTCAGCGGTTCTCCCCGGTGATTCAGCAGCAGCGCCCGGATCTCCGGGTTGCGGATCAGCGCCGGGCGGCCGGCGTGCAGATAACGATGGAGGGCACGTGCGACCGTTTCCGGTATCTCCAGCCAGCGAGGGCCCCCGCGCCCGGGGATCCGCAGGCATCCCCGCGTCAGGTCCACATCCTCCAGCGTCAGGGCGACCGCCTGCCCGGCCCGCAACCCCAGATGAGCAATGAGGGCCACGATCAGACGATCCCGCAACCCGAGAGGGGTCTCCGGGAGCGCCTCGGCCATCATCCACAGGCGCTGGCGCTGATCTGCGGAAAGGGGAAGACGGATCCGCCGTCGTGGGGAACACCATCGAAGGGGGAGGGCCGGGTTCTCCGGGATCACCCCTTCGGTTTCCAGGAAGCGAAAAAACGCTCGAAGGGCGGCGACCTTCTGATTCCATGTGCTGGGGGACCATCCGCGTCGGGCCATGGCATCCTGGAGGAAGGCTTCCAGCAGCGGGGTCCGCGTCTCCGCCCATTGCGAAATCCCGAGGCTTTTCATGAAGCGGGCGAGGGCGGACAGGGTATGGCGATAGGCCTTCCACGTGGAGGCGGAGACGGCCTCCGCCGCCACACAGGCGTCCAGGAAGCGGATGATCCAGAACTCCAGCGCCTCCTGCGAGGGGTCCATCGTCTGTGTCCTCTGGAAACCCGGAACGCTGCGCACAGATCGGTTGGGGAGGGATGAAATGGACAGCGGAGCCGCCCGCTCCCCAGCCTTCCCGGGCCCGGAAAGCTCCTGGGGAATAATGGGGGAGCCGGGCGGCCCGTTGACCTTCATGCGGGACGACGATGGGTTCCCCACTCCGGCCCTGGGGGGCGATCCACCGGCTCTGATCCGAGCTCCTGAGCCCGTCCGCCCTCCCCCCGGGGGCCGATCAGCGGGATCAGCTGCATCAGGGCCTCCTCATCGTATTGCCGGTTCCCGCAAACATCGCAGATGTAAGCGGGCATGTTCGGCACCACAATGAAGAGATCCCCGTGATAGCCGGCGTAAGTGATCCGGCGTGGCCGCATATAACCGATCCGGCAGTTCGGGCACGGCCACATAGGAGCCTCCGTGAACGCTGAGCTCATGCATCCGGCATCGCGCTCTCCACGATGGGAGAGGCGGACGGCAGGGCCTCGAGGATCGCGACGGTGGCGCTGGTCCCCAGACGGCTGGCTCCTGCTTCCAGCATCGCGATGGCCTGCTCCGCCGTCCGGATGCCCCCCGCGGCCTTCACACCGATGGAAGGGCCCACCACCCGGCGGAGAAGGGCGACATCGTCCACCGTGGCGCCGCCCGGCCCGAATCCGGTAGAGGTCTTCACAAAATCCGCGCCGGCCTCCACGGCCAGGCGGGCGGCCAGGACTTTCTCCTCTGCGGTGAGCAGCGCGGTCTCCAGAATCACCTTGCAGAGGGCACCGGCCGCATGGCACACGGTGACCACCGCCTGCAGGTCCGCCCGGACGGTGTCGATCTCCCCGGCCTTGAGCAGGCCGATGGGGAGGACCATATCGATCTCCCGGGCGCCCTGGCTGAGGGCTAAGGTGGCCTCGGCGACCTTGATCGCCGTGAGGCTGGCGCCCAGAGGGAACCCCACCACCGTCGCCACCTTCACCGGGGTTCCGGCCAGTCGGGCAGCGGCCCGTGCCACATAAATCGGATTCACACACACCGCCGCGCATCCGTAGCGCAGGGCTTCCTCGCACAGCCGATCGATGTCCCCCGGCGTGGCCTCCGGGCGAAGCAGCGTGTGATCGATCCGCGCCGCCAGCGCCTCCCGGGTCCAGGCCGTGCGGACGTTCACGGCGCCCCTCCGTCGAAAGGGTTCCGGATCAGCCCCCATCGGGAAGGAGGCCAGTAGACCAGCCAGGCCTTCCCGATGATGGCCGAGCGGGGAAGCGTTCCCCAGTTGTGGGAATCATTGGAGGCGTTCCGGTTGTCGCCCAGGACGAAATACTCATCCGGCCCCAGGGTCACAGGCCCATAGGTGTAAACCATCGGGCCCCGGATGTAAGGCTCCTCCAGGGGACGGCCGTCGATGAACACCTTGCCGTCCCGGATCGCGATGGTCTCCCCAGGGAGGCCGATGACGCGCTTGATGAAATCCCGGGAAGGGTCATGGGGGAAGCGGAAGACCACCACATCCCCCCGCTGGGGCGAGCCGAACCAGTAGCTGATCTTGCTGATCAGCACGTATTCCCCGTCGTGCAAATTGGGTTCCATGCTGGAGCCTTCAATGCGGAAACGGGCGGTGGCGGTGTTCACCAGCGCCATAGCCACCAGCACGATCAGCGCGGTCTCGATCAACTCGCGCAGGAAGCTCAACAGGGGGTGGGCGCCCCGCTCCCGGACCTGTTCGGGCGAAGGCTCTGCGCGTTCGATGGGAAATCCCATGGGATGCTCATCCATGCCCTTTCCTCCCTCCCGGCGCATTATACGACGTCTTTCCCCGGCCTGCACAATTCGGGTTATAACGATAGCGCAACGACCTCTGGATCCAGGGATGCGTTCAGGATACGGGCCGCCCGGAGCCTCAAGCAGACAAAGGACCATTCCCCCCAGCGGCCGGGAGGCCGGGGAGCATCGTCATATGGAACCCTTTCCGGAGCGCTTTGTAGAGCGCATGCAGGTCTGGCTTGGGCCGGAGGCGGAGATCTTCCTCCGGGCGCTGGCCGGTCCGTATCGCACCGGCCTTCGCGTGAACACATTGAAGATCGACCCGGCGGCGTTCCAGGCCCGCTCTCCCTTCCCCCTTTCGCCGGTCCCCTGGTGCCCGGAGGGCTTTGTCATCGAGGATCCGGAGGCCCGGCCGGGTCTCTATCCATATCACGCGGCCGGGCTGTATTATCTCCAGGATCCCTCGGCGATGGCGGCGGCGATCCTGCTGGATCCCCAACCGGGGGAATGGGTGCTGGATCTGGCGGCGGCCCCCGGTGGAAAGACCACGCACATCGCCGCGCGGATGCGCAACACCGGGGTCCTGGTGGCCAACGAGATCCAGCCCCGGCGGGCCTCGATCCTGGCGCTGAACGTCGAGCGCCTGGGGGTCATTCCGGCGATCCTGACCAATGAGTCCCCCCAGCGCCTGGCGGATCGATGGGAAGGGTTGTTCGATCGCGTGCTGGTAGATGCGCCCTGTTCCGGCGAGGGGATGTTCGCCCGGGATCCGGAGGCGATCCGGGCCTGGAGCGTGGATCGGGTGCGCCGCTCGGCTGCCCTTCAGAAGGCGATCCTGTTCGAGGCGGCCCGGATGGTGCGACCGGGTGGCTGGCTGCTCTATGCGACCTGCACCTTCGCCCCGGAGGAGAACGAAGGGGTGGTGGATGCGTTTCTGAAAGCGCATCCGGATTTCGACCTGGTGGATCCGCCGCGCCATCCGGCCTTCGATCGAGGGCGGCCGGAGTGGATCGAAGGGGGCGATCCACGGCTGACCCGGGCGGTGCGGCTGTGGCCCCATCGCGGCCCGGGCCATGGGCATTTCTACGCCCTCTTCCGGCGGGCCGGGGAGGAACGCCCTCATCGGCCGAGGCCGGAGGACGAGCTCCCGGGCCGCGCCCGACGGGCTCTAAAGGCGTTCTGGGAAGCCACCATCGCCCGACCGCTTCCAGACAGCGGGTTGATCCTGCAGGGAGATCAGATCTACTGGACGCCCATGGCTCTCGCGTTATGGCGGGGGCTTCGGGTGCTGCGGCCCGGATGGTGGTTGGGTCGGTTGCGGAAAGACCGGTTCGAGCCGGACCACGCGTTGGCGATGGCCCTGCGCCCGGAGGAGGTGCTTCAGGTTCTGGATCTGCCGCTGGAGGATCCCCGGGTTGCCGCCTATCTGCAGGGGCATCCGCTGGAGGGGCCGTGGGAGGAGGGATGGGTGCTGATCGCCCTGGAGGGGTTCCCGCTGGGCTGGGCCCGCGCCGAGCGGGGGCGTCTGAAGAACCTGTATCCCCGGCATCTGCGATCGATCGGGTGGTGGGAGGTGGAAACGAGTTTCGGATCGCGCGGTCATCCGTAAGGGGAGCCGATAATCGCTTTCCTTGTGATCGCCATACGCATGGCCCGGACAGATGGGGCGAACGGCGGTATGTCCCGGCGAAGGGAGGTGGGGGATGATCCCGATGGCTTTCGATGAGGCCGGTATACCGATCTTTGCCCGTCCATCGTGGTGCATCCGGCTCTTCGGCGGCCTGGACGTGGAGGGCCAGGGCCGGCAGCGAACGGCCCTGGCGCGACAGCCCCGGACAGGGGCGCTGCTGGCCTTCCCGGCCCTTCACCCTTTCGATCCTTTCAGATCGGAAGGGCGATCCTGTTCCTCCACGGAAATGCCCATCGCCTCCAGCCAGGCTTTCAGGGCAGGGGCATGATCGGCCTGGACCATCAGGGTGTGCGCATCCAGCAGGCGGATCCATGGGGCGAGCGCCGGCTCGTTCCCCAGCGCCTCCAGGATCTCCGGGCGATCCATCCGGAGCAGAAGGACGTGTTCCCAGCGCGCGCGGGGCGGCTGGTCGCTCCAGGCCAGCAGGCGCGCCAGCAGCCAGGCCGGCAGAGGCCCGCGATGAACGAGCTGCAGCTGTTGCAGGATCTGGGGGAGGGTCAGGCCGGCCGCCCGCCCGGCTCGCAGGGAAGCCTCTGTGATCCGGAACCCCTCTGGAACGCGCTCAGTGAACGGCTCCAGCAGCCGCTCCACCCCGGGGTGCGGGAACGGGCCGGTCCAGCGGAGGATCCCCGGGGGCTCGGCGATCACCTGATGGCGCAGGTCCTCCGGTCGGAACCCGGTCACCCAGGGGCGAATTCCCTGAAGGCGCCACTGGGCTTCCAGATGGGCCAGGGGCTCTCCCGTCCACCCGATGGAATCCCTGAGCGGGCGGATGCTATGGCCCATGGGGAGCGATTCTCCCATGGTCCGGATCACGGTCACCCGCCGGTAGATCCGGATCTGGTGAAACCGCCGGTGCCAGTCTTCCAGGGACCGTCGGACGTTTGCAGGTAGGGGCTCGCCGCTGATCCCTTCGAGAAAGCGGATGATCCGCGGGACGTCCCACCCCTGCTGGAGCCCTCGATAGATCGTGTCGCGGGAGATCTGATATACGGATACCGGATCCCCCGGGCTGGGGTCCGCAAAGGCCTCCAGCGCGGTCAGGATGGATTCGGGCACCGGCTCGAAGACTAGGATGCGGAAATCGGGCTGGACGATCAGGCGTCCGCCTTCCTCGGGCAGCGAAACGGGCTCTCCCACACCCAGCACCCATGCGCCGAAGGGCGTAAGGCGCACCGCTTCCCAGCGGCCGTCCGTATCGCCCCGATCCAGAAGGCCCAGCCAGTGCATGGGCCACAGGGTCTCCGCCTCCAGCCAGGCCCTGAGCTGGGCAGCCAGCTCCCGACCCGCCGGGGAAAGAGGCTCCGGCAGACGCTCCGGTCGCTCCGGGAAGATCGCTGCGAGTAGTCCGGGAAGGGGGATCCAGGATCCGGGCTCCCGGCGCAGAGCCTGTTCCACCCGAGCTCGAAGCGCGCCCGGGGAAAGCAGCCCGTTGTTCAGGCGGTCCTCGGGCTCCTCGCCTTTCCACGCGCGAAAGGCCGCCATGGCTCGATCGATGGCGCCCTGCTCCCAGAACGGATGCCGCAGATCCAGCATCAGGGAAGCCCCATGCGTGCGGAGCACCCCCATCCGTTCCAGCAATTGCTGAAGGAAGGCCAGATAAGCGGACTCCTGAGGGGAGCCCTCCCGCCCCAGCCAGCGCTGCAGGCGCCGCATCCAGCGGACGGGCAGGCGTCCCTCGCGGGTCAGGGTGATCTCCGGGAACCGCCGGAGGAAGCGGGCGAACCGTCCCAGATCCCGTGCCAGCCGCAGGGGGGAAGCCGGGATCACGATGGAAGGCGCTGACGGCTCAGGTGGGGGAAGGGCTTCGGCCACCTCAACCGGCAGAACGGCCTCTCCCTGGGGAAGCAGGGAACGGATGGGGCGACCGGCGGCGTGCCAGTAGATCAGGCCGGAGGCGGCGAGACGGACCGCGAGGGTTTCGAAGGTCATCCCCGACGTGCCACGGGGCATCATCTCGTATAAAATCAAAAGGATCATAGCCGGCATGGTGCCTCCAGCCCGGCGCAGCCCTTCGATCAGGGCGCGGCCCTCCGGCGGGAGCTGGGCCCAGAGCGCCGCAAGGCGATCGGGATCGCTGAGCCGGCGCAGCAGGTCTTCACGGGCCCCCGGCATCCCCTCTACAGGCCAGCCCTGTTGATGGAGGATCTCCATCAGTAACGTGGGCTCATAATGACAGATAACTTCCCATAATCGCATGCGCATGGCCGGAGCCCCTTCCTCTCACCCAGGGCCCACCGGAGGGCCCGGGGGGTCGATGACCAAAGTATGGTCAGAAAATCTTAACCCCATCGGTATGATAGAGGGGAACACGATGGAATCCGGGACGACGGGCCCCGAGAAGAGGCGAACCGGGATGGAAACCCAGCGGCTGGATCCCATACAGACACCCTCCCTTCTGAGAGCGGGTGAGGTCCTGCAGGGGCGGTACCGCATTGAGCGGGTGCTTGGTGCGGGAGGGATGAGCACGGTCTATCTCGCCCTGGACCTCCGCTTCTCCCAGGTGCGGCGTCTCTGTGCCATCAAAGAGATGATCAGCCACATCCCGGACCCCCGGATGCGGGCGCTGGCTCAGCAGAGCTTCGAACGGGAAGCGGCCCTCCTGGCCACCCTCAGCCATCCCGCCATCCCCAAGATCTACGATTACTTTGTCGAAGGCGAGCGCAGCTACCTCGTCATGGAGTATATCCCAGGACAGGACCTGGAGACGCTCCTGCGGCGCACGGAAGGGATGCTGCCGGTGGAGGAGGTGGTGAACTGGGCGCTCCAGATCTGTGACGTCCTCCACTATCTTCACTCCCAGCAGCCGCCCATCATCTTCCGGGATCTCAAGCCGTCCAACATTATGGTGGACCCCTACGGGCGGGTGTTCCTGGTGGATTTCGGGATCGCCAAGGTGTTCCAGGCCGGGCAGCGGGGGACAATGATCGGGACGGAGGGCTACAGCCCGCCGGAGCAATACCGGGGCGTGGCCGACCCCCGCACGGACATCTACGCCCTGGGGGCCACGTTACATCACCTGCTGACGCGCCAGGATCCGCGCCTGGAGCCGCCGTTCTCCTTCCACGAGCGCCCGATTCGCCGGATCAACCCGGCGGTCCCCGAAGCCCTTGCCCAGGTGGTCATGCGCGCCCTGGAATACGATCCGGAGCGCCGGTTTCAGTCGGCCCTGGAGATGAAACAGGCGCTGCTGGCTGCAATGGGGATGCGGACGCCCACGCGTCCAGCGCCCCATCGGGAGGTTTCATCGGGGAGCGCGCCGTATCGGGTGAAGTGGACCTTTGCCTGTGAGGATGAGGTCCGTTCCCGTCCCGTGGTCGCAGATGGGATCGTCTTCGTGACCTCTTACGACCATAACGTCTACGCCCTCTCCGCGGAGGATGGGAAGCTCCTCTGGAAGTTCGCGACGGAGGGCGGTATCGGCGGCGCCGTGGCGGTCGCTTCGGATCGGGTGGTGGTGGGCTCGCTGGATCACCGGCTCTACGCCCTGCGGGTGGAGGACGGCGAGCTCCTGTGGACGCTGGAGCTGGATGGGCCGATCTACACGACGCCGCGGATCACGGCCGGCCTGGCCTTCCTGGGCGCCGATGATGGGGTTTTCTACGCAGTGGACCTGGATAGCGGCCGGGTGGTCTGGAAGGTGAGTTTGAGCGCCCCGATCCGGTCCTCGGCCGGCCTGTATGGGGAGACGCTGGTGGTCGGCAGCGAGGACGGCGGTGTCTATGCCCTGGATCTTCAGGGTCGCCTTCGCTGGCAGTTCGTGGCCCGTCGGGGGGTGACCGCCTCGCCCTGGGTGGATGGGGAGCTGGTCGTGGTGGGATCGTGGGACTGGCACGTGTATGCGCTGGATGCCCGGACCGGCTGGGCCATCTGGCGGTTCCGGACCGGGAAGCCGGTGCTTTCCTCCCCAGTGGTCTCGGAGGGCGTGATCTATGTGGGATCGGCGGATGGCTTTCTCTATGCGTTGAACGCGCGGACCGGGAATCCGGTCTGGCGGTTCCAGGCCGGCGGGCAGGTGAACGCCCCACCCCTGGTGCTGGAGGGCCGGGTTCTGGTGGGGGCGACGGATGGCCGCCTGTATGCGGTGGATGCGCGGAATGGCAATGCCCTCTGGTCCTTCCAGGCCGGCGGTCCGATCGTCTCCGCCCCGGAATGGTGGGAGGGAGTTCTCTACGTCACCTCGATGGACTATCGGGTCTACGCGTTAAGCCTGGGAGCGTAATCCTGGGGACGTCGGAGCGATCCATTCCTCCCTCCTGTGCGGCGAGCCGCACGGGGAGGGGGGATCGATGGGAATCTGGCGAGGAGCGTCACAAACGCATGAAATGGCTCAAGCGCCTTTTCCAGCGACCGGAAACCCGGGAGGGCGTCTCACCGGTGCCCCCGGACGTCCAGAGGGATGTTCCCGGTTCCGGGCCGGAGGCTCCGCCTTCGCCTGTAGAGGAGCCGAGGGGAGGAACCGTGCCGCTCCCCCCCATGCCGGCCCAGCCGGCAGCGGGGCTTCGGTTCGGCTGGGCCACCGATCCGGGCCTGGTTCGGCCCAGCAATGAGGATGCGGTTCTGATCATGCATATCGCTTACCAGGGCTCCCGGGAACTGTTGCCTCTGGGTCTGTTTCTGGTCGCGGACGGAATGGGAGGGCATCGAGGGGGTGAACAGGCCAGCGATCTGGCCGTTCGGGAAATCGCCCGTTACCTGACCACCCGTCTCCTCGTCCCTCATCTGGCCCATCGGGGTCCGGACCATCCGATTAAAGAGTTGCTGGAGGAAGCGCTGCAGGTGGCCAACGCCCAGATCCTCCAGGCGGTGCCGGGAGGCGGGACAACCGTGGTGGGAGCGCTGGTGATCGGAGAGAGCGTGCATCTGATCCATGTGGGAGACAGCCGCGCGTATCTGGTATGGCCGGATCGGCTGGAACAGCTCACGGAGGACCATTCCCTGGTTCAGCGAATGATCGCGCTGCAGGGGCTGAGCCAGGAGGAGGCCGCAGGGGTTCCGCGAAATGTCCTCTATCAGGCCCTGGGGCACCCCAGCCGGTTGAATCCAGGCTATCGGCGTGTTTCCCTTCCCCCGGATGCGTGGTTGATGCTTTGCACGGATGGATTGTGGGGAGAGGTGCCGGAGGACCGGATCCTGCAGATCATCTGGGAAAGCGCTTCGCCGCATGAGGCATGTCACCGGCTGGTTCAGGAAGCCAAAGATGCGGGCGGTCACGATAATATCTCGGTGATCCTGATCGGGCGATGAGCGCGCGCGAAGAATTCCTGGACTACTACGCGATCCTGGGTGTCCCTCCCTCAGCGGACGCGGAGGAGATCAAAAGAGCATACCGGGTGCTGGTGCGGAAGGTCCACCCGGATGTGAGGCCGGAGGCCGGGACCTCCCTGCTGTTCCGCCTGGTCCACGAGGCGTATTCGGTGCTCTCGGATCCGGAGCGGCGGGCGGAATATGACCGGCGCTGGCAGGCCCGGTGGGGGAGCCGGGGATCGTTCCTCCGGTTCCGCCTCCTCCTCAGTCGCTCTTCCCTGCCGGTCCTCTCCACCTCGCAAATCCTTTACGCGTTGCTCACCATCGAGCCCGCCCGCCCTCATCCGATCACCCGCCAGCCGCTTCATCTCTGTCTGGTGATCGATCGCAGCAATTCGATGAGAGGGGAGCGGCTGGAGCAGGTGAAGGCCGCCGCGCTGGAGCTGGCCGGCCAGCTGGGACCCGACGATCGCCTGGCGGTGGTGGCCTTTCACAATCGGGCGGAGGTGATCTGGCCGCTGAGCCCGGTGGGGGAGCGCCACCGCCTTTCGATGCGGCTGGAGACGCTGACGGCGGAGGGAGGCACGGAGATCTACCAGGGGCTGCTCCTGGGGTTCCAGGAGCTCCTCCGCGCCCACCAGGTGAGTGTTCATTCCCATCTTATCCTCCTCACCGATGGTCGGACATATGGAGATGAGGAACGATGCCGGGCGCTGGCGGATCAGTCGCGGGAGGTTGGGATCCGGATCAGCGCCTTTGGGATCGGGGAGGACTGGAACGACGCCCTGCTGGATGAGATCGCCGCCCGCAGCGGCGGGATCTCGGGCTACATCGCCTCGCCGGAGGAGATCCGCCGGCGCTTTCTGGAGCATCTCCTCTGGTTGCAGGATCGCTATGCGGAAGATGTGCGGCTGATGGTGGAGCCCACAGAGGGTGTGCTGATGACCGCGCTTTACCAGGTCGCGCCGGAGCTTCGAATCCCACCGCGGGAGGATTCCGGCTGGTATCTGGGCACTCTGCACGCCTCCCGACCGGTCCAGGCGTTGATCGAGTTCGCCCTCCCGCCGCTGGAGCCGGGTCTTCTGGAGGTGGCCCGATTGAGGGCTCGGGTCCGTATCCCAGGGAACCCGCCGCAACTTGATGAGGCCGAGCTGTCCGTTCAGGCCCATGCCCTTCCGGAGGAGCCGCCGATCACCTCACCACCCGAACCGGTGCTGGAGGCGCTGTCTCGCGTGGTGATCTATCGGATGCAGGAACAGGCGTGGGCGGACATCCAGGCCGGGAGACGGGCGGAGGGGGCCCACAAGCTTCGACAGGTTGGAACCCGTCTGCTGGAGCTGGGGGCGAAGGACCTGGCGCAGGAAGCGCTGGCGGCCGCCACCCGTGTGCTGCAGGGTCATTCGGTTTCCAGAAGCCAGCAGCTGGCGTTAAAATACAGGACGCGGATGCTGATGCTTCCGCCGCCCGAGCCGGGAGGGAAGTCATGATCGAGTGTCCGTTGTGCGGTCGGAAATATCCCGTCGGCGCGCTGTTCTGCCCGGAGTGCGGGGTCTACCTGCTCACGGGTGGGCCGTTGCGCACCGAGCCGCTCCCGGAGGGCGTATCCATTCCGGTGGAATTGCCCGCCGGATCCCCTTCGGCCGCGCGAGCCGGCCCGCAGAGCCTGGTGCTTCAGGTGCTGACCTCCGGCCGCCGCGTGGTGATCCGGCCGGATCAGGAGGTCCTGGTGGGGCGGCTGGATGTGGGCCGGGGGATCTTCCCCCAGGTGGATCTGACGCCCGATGGCGGGCTGGAGGGTGGGGTTTCCCGGCGTCATGCCCGCATCTTTTTCCAGAACGATCAGTTCTACATCGAGGATCTGGGCAGCACGAACGGGACGTATTTAAACGGTGTCCGGCTGGATCCGTATTCTCCACGCCCGCTGGGAGATGGGGATGAGCTTCGCCTGGGGCAAATCGCCATCCGGGTGGGATTTCTGTAGCGCGCGGCCTTCAATCTCCGAACGACGGGAAAGGGACCATCCCCAGTTCGCGGTTTTCTATGCTGGCCAGAGCTCATCACCGGTATCCTGAATTCGTAACTGGATGAGGCTGTCGCATGGCCCGGAGGGGGGAAGTTCGATGGGGTATACCGTCCTCATTCATCTGGTAAACACCGATCCGATCCTGGCCGAGGTCGAGCGGCTGCCGGAGCCTCAGGACCAGGTCCTGATCTGTACCAATGTCCGCCTCCGGGATGGTAAAGAGGTGCATTACATCGACCCGGAGGCGGTGCAGGTGATCATCCCCTGGCATCGGATTTCCTTCGTGGAAGTCCTGAGCTCGCGCGAAGAGGCCGAGATCATCAGTTTCGTGCGGGAGCGTTGAAATGGCCCATACTCCGATCCGATCGGAGACGTCGGAGCGCCGGCGGATCCTGATCGTGGATGATGAGGCGCGGGTGCGACAGTTCATCCGCCTGAACCTGGAACTGGAGGGCTTTGAGGTTTTCGAGGCTTCCAATGGACTGGAGGCCCTGGAGAAGGTCAAAGAGCTGCTCCCGGACCTGGTGATCCTGGATGTGATGATGCCGGAGCTGGACGGATTCGAGACCCTGGCTATGATCCGGGAGGTAAGCACGGTCCCGGTGATCATGCTTACGGTGCGGGCGGATGAGGCGGATAAGGTGCGGGGGCTCGAGCTGGGGGCGGATGATTATGTGACCAAACCCTTCTCTCCCCGCGAGCTGGCGAGCCGGATCCGGGCGGTCCTGCGGCGGGTGGATACCCCGGCCACGGCCGGCGGGGCGATCCAGATCGACGATTACCTGACCATCGATTTCAACCGGCGGGTGGTCATCGCCGGAGGGAAGGAGATTAAGCTGCGGCCGACCGAGTGGCGGCTGCTGTATCATCTGGTGAACAACGCGGGCCGGACGATGACCCACGAGAACCTGCTGGCCAAGGTGTGGGGCTACGAATACCGGGATGAAACCCACTACCTTCGGCTGTATATCAACTATCTCCGCCAGAAGATCGAGCCGGACCCCTCGCAGCCGCGCTATATCCTGACCGAGCGGGGGGTGGGGTATCGGTTCGTGGATTTCCGGGGCGGAGAGCTGGAACGCCTCAAGCAACGGGCGGCGGAGCGTTCCGGGGCTTGACGGAGTTCACCCTCACGCGATTTTCCGGGATGAGGATGAGGAAATGGATGTGTTATAATTAAATTGCGGGGCGTGGCGCAGCCAGGTTAGCGCACCACGTTTGGGACGTGGGGGTCGTCGGTTCGAATCCGACCGCCCCGACTGAGTGCGGGCGTAGCTCAGAGGGTAGAGCGTCTGCCTTCCAAGCAGAAGGTCGCGGGTTCGAGTCCCGTCGCCCGCTCCTTTCCCCGGATCGGTGATGGGGCAGGGAGCGCTGCTGTGTGCCCCATGGTTCCCCAATCCACGCGAAGGGCCCGTAGCTCAACGGCAGAGCAGCCGGCTCATAACCGGTCGGTTGCAGGTTCGAATCCTGCCGGGCCCACTGGGGGAGGAGAGGCACCGGCTCCGACGCCAGGGGGATAGGCGGTTTCCCCGCTGGATGGGCTCCCCGGGCTTCTTTCCCCACGGGTATCCTTTCGCTGCTGGGAGGGAGCGATGGTGAACGATCGCCCGTGGTATCGGTTCTATGATCCAGGAGTTCCCCGTTCCCTGGAGTATCCCCCGATCCCCTTCTTCCGATTCCTCGAGGACTCCGCCCGTCGTTTCCCGGACCGCATCGCGCTGATCTTCAAGCCGGCCCATCAGGGGTTCGCGGGAAGCGCCATAACCTATCGGGAGCTCAACGAGCTCTCCGACCGCCTGGCGGCTGCGCTCTACCACGAGCTGGGCGTGCGGAAGGGCGATCGGGTGGCCCTGATTATGCCTAACATCCCCCAATTTGTTATCTCCTATTTCGCGATCCAGAAGATCGGCGGCATTGTGGTGGCCACGAACCCGATCTACACCCCCCGCGAGCTGGAATATCAGCTGGCCGACTCCGGCGCCACCGTGGCCATCGTCCTCAGCCGGATCTACGAACGGGTGAAATCCGTTCAGCCCAACACCTCGGTGCGCCGCATCGTTGCCGCCCACATTAAGGAATACATGAGCCCACTATTGAAGCTCCTCTATACCCTGGCCCGGGAGCGAAAGGAAGGGGATCGGGTGACGTTGCGGGACGACGACGTGTGGTTCCAGGACCTGTTGTGGCGCTACCGGCCGGATCAGCGGCCGGCGGTGGAGGTCGGGCCGGATGACGTGGCGATCTTCCAGTATACCGGTGGGACCACCGGGCTCTCCAAGGGGGCGGTCGCCCTCCATCGCAACATCGTGGCGAATGTCCTTCAGGTCCGGGCGTGGGATCCCCAGATCCGGGACGGCCAGGAAGTGGTCATGGGGGCTCTGCCCCTGTTCCACGCCTACGGCATGATCGTGGCCCTGGGCCTGGCCATGCAAACCGCGGCCACCCTGGTGCTGGTGCCGAACCCACGGGATCTGCACACTTTGCTGGATGGGCTGCAGCGCTATCGCGTGACCATGTTCCCGGGCGTGCCCACCCTTTACAACGCCATCAACAACCACCCGGATGTGAAGGCCGGAAAATACAATCTGCGCACTATCCGGGCATGCATCTCCGGCGCCGCGCCGCTGCTCCTGGAGATCAAACGCCGTTTTGAGGAGATCACCGGGGCGAAGCTGGTGGAGGGCTATGGCCTCTCGGAGGCGCCCACGGCCACCCATTGCAACCCGCTCTACGGACAGAACAAAGAGGGCAGCATTGGGATCCCGCTGCCGGATGTGGATGCAAAGATCGTGAGCCTGGAGGATGGGGTCACCGAGCTGCCGCCGGGGGAGATCGGGGAGCTGGTCCTCCGGGGCCCGCAGGTGTTCCAGGGCTACTGGAACCGGCCGACGGAGACGGAGAACACGCTTCGGAACGGCTGGCTCTACACGGGGGACATCGCCCGTATGGATGAGGATGGTTATTTCTACATTGTGGATCGGAAGAAGGAGGTGATCAAGCCGGGCGGCTATCAGGTGTGGCCGCGGGAGGTGGAGGAGGTCCTGGCCCAGCATCCCAAGATCAAAGAGGTAGCCGTCGCCGGGATCCCGGATCCCCATCAGGGGGAGGCCGTCAAAGCGTGGGTGGTGCTCCACGAGGGGCAGACCGCCACCGTCGAGGAGATCCGGGAATGGTGCCGGGACAAGCTGGCGCCTTACAAGATCCCGCGTTACATCGAGTTCCGGAGCGAGCTCCCCAAGAGCATGGTCGGCAAGGTCCTGCGCCGGGTGCTGGTGGAGGAGGAACGAGCCCGGGGCAGGCCGGCCGAGTAAGGGTGAGCCACGCTCGGGAATTCAACGATCCAGGGGTTCCATCCGGTGCGGGTGGACATTCCTTCGGCGCGCCCACCCGCACCGGAATACTAAATCATAATGGGGAGCAAAAAATATAAAAGGCTTTGAGGACTAAGCATTCGCTCTTTTAGGTAGTGACAACATTTAAATGTCAAGAATTCTCCCAAGTTCTAAACATAGTTGGCTAGGCCGATTGCCATAGCCGGCGTGGTTGTGGTGACATGAATTTGCAAATCAGGTTTACGAAAAGAATTAATATAGACAAGATAGTACTTGGATTCATACTCCTCGTAGCTTTCCTCGTCAGAATTTGGGGGGTGAATTATGATTTGCCATATATATATCATCCGGATGAGCCTGGCTATATAACTATTATCCAGAACATATTTAAGACCGGCGATTTGAACCCTCATTTCTTTAATTATCCGTCTTTGTTTTTCTACATCAATGCTCTTGCTTATGTGCCTTATTATCTCATTGGGAAACTTGTTGGTGTATTTAGTACACCAAGTGATATACCATCTCCTATTTCGCTGGCAATGGGAGTCACGTGGACTCGAATGCCAACCACTGTCTTGCTCGGACGTATTATAACGATTTTATTTGGAACTGGAACTGTATGGTTGGTTTACCTTATTGGTAAACAGATTACAAATAAGACCTCGGTGGGGCTGTTAGCCTCATTGATTTTGGCTATTTCACCTACTAACGTTTGGCATAGTCGTCTAATAACGCCAGACACATTTGTAACATTTTTTGCTGTTGCCTCATTTTTAGCATCAATTTTGATATACCAGCATGGTAAAACTTGGCAGTATATCATAGCAGGGATATGCGTGGGCCTGACTGCTTCAAGTAAATATAATGGAGCATTAATTGTATTGACTCTAATTTTAGGACATTTATTTCGTTACGGAAAGACAGCAATCAAGCATTTTCAAATTTATTTTGGATTGTTATTCTGCATAGTCGGTTTTCTTATAACTACGCCTTATGCTTTGTTAGATTGGAATAAATTTATCAAAGATTTAAAATTTGAGGCATATCATTACTCCACTGGACACCCCGGTATGGAGGGGAATGCTTTAAAATGGTATTTGGAATATATGTTCCAAACCGGTGGAATTATCTATAGTTTTTCGTTATTAGAAATCTTGCGTGGTTTTTATTTCCGTTATAAAGAGACAATTCTTTTATCTGTTTTTCCTATTGCTTATTTTGCTTTTATTTCTAGTTTTATGGTGAGAAATGACCGGACATTTCTTCCAATAACTCCGTTTTTGTTTCTGTTATCTGCTTTATTCATAGTAGAATCGATGCATTTTATTGCTGGATTGCGATCAAAAATACTGAACAAGGTTTCCATGATTATACTCGTTTCTTTTTCGGTAATTGGTATTATTTCGTTGTTTTCCAAAACTGTCATGGATAATATTCGTCTGATGAGCATTGATAGTCGTGAAACAGCAAGAGTTTGGATAAATAGTAACTTGCCGACGGGTGCTAAGATTGCCATAGAATCGTATTCTCCATTTATAGATCCAGATCGGTTTTTGGTGAAAGGTTTTGTAAGAATGATAGATCACGAACCGGAATGGTATATTGAACAAGGTTTTGAGTATTTAGTTTTTAGTCAGGGCATGTATGGAAGATTCTATAGAGAACCGGAGCGATATCGAAACGAAATAGCGCTTTATAATAATATGTTTAGCAGATTCAATCTTATAAAATTATTCAATGATGGTGGCTACGAGGTACGTATATACAAGATTAAGTAGCTTGCGGGCAAGTTTTCTGAGCTGATATGCCCGCTTCCCTTGCTCTATGCTTGGCTGAAGCCCCTTTCGTAGGGCGATAAAAGGTCCTACCGAGAGCCCCCCAGGGCGTTCAGGATCCCTTGAATGGTCTCGGGGGCCAGGGGTGGGTGTTGGATCAGGGCGAGGTTATGTTCCACGTGGGCGGCCCGGCTCATGCCGACCAGGGCGGTGGTGATCCCCGGGGTGGAGCGAACAAACTGGAGGGCGCGCTGGGCTTCGGAGAGGCCCTCGGGGAAGAGGCGTCGCAGCCACAGCGGCCAGCTCCGGAGCAGGCGCCCATGCATCAGAGAGGCGCTCGCCCACACGGTGATCCCCAGATCCTCCGCTACCTCCAGCACGGTTCCCCACGCTTCTCCCCGAAGCTGGTTCCTCCGGAGGGCCGCCTCGGGCATCGCCAGGTTGTAAGGCAACTGCACAAACCGGAACCGATGATCCGGCCCGCCGATCTCCCGGGCGATGGCCTCGACTTCCATCAGGGAGAGGGCGTCCGACGCCTGAGGAGAAGCACGATAGGCGGTCCATGTGGCAGTGCCGTAGAAGCGGATGCGCCCCATGGCGGCCGCTTCCTCCAGCACAGCGAAGGCCGCCCGCAGGCGCCTCCGAAACTCTTCCCTGGAGACGGCCGCGAGTTGTTCCTCCGGGTTATGGACGAAATACACATCGATGGTCTCCAGGCCCAGATTGCGCTGGCTCTGTTCCAGCTGATGGCGGAGATATCCCGGGGCGATGCAGTGGCCGTTGACGAAGTCCTCCGGCCGTGCGATCCCGGTCCGCAGGAAGGTCTCCTCGATGTAGCGCCGGGGATCCGCGGGCCAGTCTCCCTCATAGGGGACATACCCCCCTTTGGTGGCGATGACCAGCTCCTCCCGGCGGAAGCCCCGGGCCAGCAGGCGACGGAGGGCCTCGCCGACGCAGCGCTCGCTGCGCTGGAAACGGTAGTTGATCGCTGTGTCGATGACGTTGCACCCGGAGGTCACGGCGCAGACAATGGCCTCCACATACCGGGCGTCGGTCTCCGGGTCGGGGTGGCCCAGATAGGTGCCGATGCCGATGGAGGACAGCCATAGCCCCTGGGCCAGGCGGAAGTGATCAGGGACGGCCCGACCCTGAAAGCGGGCCACATAAGTCCGCGTCCCCTCCGGCGTTGCCCACCCGGGGATCATCGAAGATCTCCTGTGGATCTGGAGCTTTCAGAAAGCGGAGAGGGGATTTCCCCTTTCTCCCCGCGGGGATGATGAGGAATAATGTTCTGTGGGGCCGGGGTGGCTGCCCCGGCCCCTGAAGCCCTCAGGGGGGAGGTCAACAGCGTAGTTCCCCCTCTCTTTATTCAAGATTCAAGGGCCCGCCGCAGTTCCGCCGCGTGATCCCGCTCGTGGTTCCCGAGGTGGTAAAACATCTGCTCCACCGTCATCATCGCCCCGATGGCGTGCTGGCCTTCGATGTCCAGCTGCTCCTCGCTCAGGGAATCCAGGAGCTGAAGCAGGGCCTGGCGGGATGCCTCCAGATCCTTCAAGATGTCCTCGACACGCTGGTTCTCCCGCTTCTGGACCTGGCGTTCATTCCAGAAGTCCAGGTTGAAGCCCTCGGGCATATAGCGTTCCCCGGCCAGCACCCGCTGGATGCGGGACATCTGGCCGATCTCTGCCGCGGCCAGATGGGCCAGGACCTGACGGGCGGTCCACTTCCCATGCTCGCCCTGGACGGGTTTCTCCCAGTCAGCTTCCCTCAGCCGGGAAACGACCGCCAGCACTTCCGCCCGCGTCTGCTCCAGATGAGTCCGAATCGCCGCCTTGCGATCGCTCATGGAAACCTCCTCCTTTGCGTGAGTGTGGATGAAAAACGGGGATCGACGATATCGGTTTCTCCTGCATCCCGGAGGGACGCATCCAACGCTAACGCCGGTCGCTTCGACGGCGGCCCGTCCGGATGGATTCCGGTTTCCAGGATGGCTCGGTGGCCATCCAGAGGAGTTCGGCACCGAACAGCAGCGTCCCGAACATGAGGAGCCATTCCCATCGCAGCGCGCGCTGGAGGAAGAGCATCGCGAGGGCAGATGCCCACAGCGCTCCCCACCCGCTGCGCCGCCAGACCCGCTCCAGCATCCGCCGGAGGTCCGCTTCCCCCGGCTCCTGAGCGCTGAAGCGCCGGTGGAGGAATTCCACGGGGAACCAGAGCGCTCCCCATGCCGTGAGCCCGAACCCGATGGTGACCAGCAGGCGGGCCGGCGACTGGTCCGGATACAGGCGCCAGATCGTGAACATCATCAGCGCCCAGCCCAGGGCGATGGCGCTCAGGGCAAGCAGGGCATGGTTTTGTCGTGTCATGGTCTTCTCTCTACTCCCGGAGGGATTCCGCCCGGCCCCCAGGCTCTCCAGGAGGACCAACCCTGCAGCCCTTCCGGGCAAGGAGGTCTCCCGCTGGGCTCCCACTTCGGGAGGCGGGATGGTCCCGAAAGCTCCCGGGAAAGGGGCCCGCAGCGAGTCGCTTTCGATTCTTCACTCCACGTTCGAGATGATCTCATAAATATGAGGGAACGGGGAGACCGGTGCCTCCTGGATGCGCACGGCCCGGGCCAGCCAGCGCTCCGCTTCCGTCAGGCGCTCCTCATCGTTTGCGTGCACCGTGAAGAGCGGCTCCCCTCGATGCACGAACGTCCCCACCTTCCGATGCACCAGGATCCCAACGGCGGGGTCCACGGGTTCTCCTTTCTTCGTTCGCCCGGCGCCCAGGGCGACGGCTGCCATGCCGACCTCATAGGCTCGCACCTCCGCCAGATAGCCCTCTGCTGGGGCCGGGATCTCGCGGATCAGCCGGGCGCGGGGGAGCTGTTCGGGATCCTCGATCTGGCGGACATCCCCGCCCTGAGCGGCGACGAGGGCCCGGAATTTGTCCCAGGCGGCTCCAGAGGCGAGGGTGGCCTCCGCCAGCCGGCGTCCTTCCTCGAGATTCTCCACGCGCCTGCCCAGATGCAGCATATGGGCCGCGATGATCAGGCAATGTTCCCGGAAGTCCGGAGGCCCATCGTTCCGAAGGGTGGCAATGGCTTCCTTCACCTCCAGGGCGTTGCCCACGGCTTCTCCCAGAGGCTGGTTCATATCCGAGATCACGGCCACCACGCGGCGTCGCAGAGAGGTGCCGATCTCGACCATCTGCCGGGCCAGGGCGCGGGCCTGATCCAGGGTTTTCATGAAAGCGCCGTTGCCCGTTTTCACATCCAGGACGATGGCGTCGGCCCCCGCGGCGATCTTCTTGCTCATGATGGAGGCGGCGATCAAAGGGATGCTGGGGACCGTTCCGGTGACATCCCGCAGGGCGTAGAATTTGCCGTCTGCAGGGGCCAGATCCGCGGATTGCCCGCAGAGGACCGCACCGACCCGGCGCAGCTGTTCCCGGAACTCCTCCACCGTCAGCTCCACCCGAAACCCTCGAATGGATTCCAGCTTATCGATGGTCCCCCCGGTGAAGGAGAGGCCACGGCCGCTCATCTTGCCCACCGGGAGGCCGGCGGCGGCCACCAGGGGCACCACCACCAGACTCACCTTGTCCCCCACGCCCCCGGTGGAGTGTTTATCCACCACCACCGGAGCGATGTCATGGAGATCCAGCACCCGGCCCGAATAGGCCATGGCCATGGTGAGCTCCGCCGTCTCGCGGGGCGTCATGCCCTGGAAGTAAACTGCCATCAGAAAGGCGGCCGCCTGATAGTCGGGGATCTCCCCCCGGGTGAACCCTTCCACGAAGAACCGGATTTCCTCCGGCGTGAGCTCCAATCCATCCCGCTTCTTCTCGATAATATCTACGGCGCGCATGGGAGGCCTCACAGAACAGGATTCCTCTTTCCATCAATCTTAACCCACGTTCGGCAGGGTCGGATAATGAACTCCTCCCCTCTGTTTGCCATCGTCGGAGTTCGCATGCAGAATCAGCAGATGAGCGGGAGCATCGTCCCGGGGGAGGTGGAGGGATGCGGGAGAGAAGGATTTACCTGCTGGATCCGCGACGGTATCGCCCCGAGGTCATCGCGGTGGCCTTCGCGAAGACCAGCCGCAGCCCGGAGCCCTTCGATGTGATCGCCGAAAGCCTCAGCGAGGAGACCGCTTCGCAATTCCATGAGAAATGGGTCGTCGGCTACGGCCACGCTTCGGTGGCGGAGCACGCTGTCCTTCATATCGCGTTGGAGAACATCTCCCGCCTAGCCGCCGAGGCCATCGAGGGGGTCCGGCTGGCTTCCTTCACCGAGAAATCCACCCGTTTTCAGATCCTGGACCGGGAATCCTTTTATGTGCCCCCGGAGATCGCCGCTTCCCCCTTCCGGGATGCCTACCGCGCGGTGGTGGAGCAGCTCTTCGAGACCTACCACACTGCCCTGGAGCCGGTCGGGCGGGTGGTGGAAGCATGGTTCCCGCGCCGTCCTGAGGAGAGCGAGAAGGCGTATCGCACCCGGTTGCGCATCCGGGCGATGGACGTCTGTCGGTATCTGTTGCCCACCGCCACCCTGACCAACATCGGGATGACGGTCAACGCCCGGGCCCTGGAGCACGGACTCCGCAAATGGCTCTCGCATCCCCTGGAGGAGGTCCGCGAGATCGCCCGCGCGGTGAAAGCCGCAGCCCTTCAGGAGGTCCCCACCCTGCTCAAATACGCGGAGCCCAATGCGTATTTGCAAAACAGCACGGCCCGGTTGCAGGAATGGGCGCGGGCTCTCCCGGAGGGCCCTGCTCCCCTGGATGGGGTTCGCCTGGTGTCCTGGGATCCGGAGGCAGAGGTTCGGTTGATCGCTGCATGCATGTATCGGTTCCGGGCCGTGAGCTTCGAGGACGCCCTGGCCTGGGCGCGGGAGCTTCGACCCGAGGACCGGCGGAGGATCCTGGAGGATGCTCTGGGCGGCCGGAGCCCCTTCGATGTCCCGGTGCGGGAGCTGGAGCATATCGTTTACACCTTTGATTGTTTGATGGACGAGGGAGCCTATTACGATCTCAAGCGCCATCGGATGATGACGCAGACCCCTCAGGTCCTGACGACCGCCTACGGTTACGCGATCCCGCGGGCTATGGAAGAGGCCGGGATGGAGGTGCGTTATCGGGCTGCGGTCGAGGCGGCGATGGCGTTGTGGGAAGCCATGCGGCCGGCCGTGGGGGAGGCGGCGGCCTACGTGTTGCCGAACGCGGTCTACCGGCGTGTGTTGATGACGATGAACCTGCGGGAGGCTTATCATCTATGCCGGCTGCGGGGCGGGCCCAACGGCCATTTCGCCTACCGCTATATCGCCATGCGGATCTACGAAGCGATCCGCGCGGTGCATCCCACGCTGGCGGCTTATATGGGTTGCGATGGTTATCCTTCCTCCGGGGAGATCGCCGCCCAGTTCGGCGGCGTTGCGCATCCGAAGGAAGCCCAGGTAGCGTGAAAGGGGATTCCAGGACCTGACGGGCTGTTAGAGGCGGCCCCCGGTTTCCAGAACCTTCGGGGGAAATCCACCGTCAACTCCTGCTGTGCAGTTCCCATCCATCCCATCATGGGGAGGCACATCCCATGTCCGATCCACGCCTTCAAGCGCTGGAGTATGTGCGGCGGAACCGGGATCGGTTCCTGGAGGATCTGAAGGAGTTCCTCCGGATCCCTTCGATCTCTACGGATCCGGCCCATCATGACGATGTCCGGCGGGCTGCGGAATGGGTGGCCGATCGGCTGCGAAAGGCCGGGGCGGAACGCGTGGAGGTCCTTCCCACGGGGGGGCATCCTGTCGTTTACGGCGAAGCCCGTGCGGACCGGCCGGAGGCTCCGACGGTGCTGGTCTACGGCCATTATGATGTGCAGCCGCCCGATCCGCTGGATCTGTGGGAGAGTGGGCCTTTTGAGCCGACGGTACGGGGCGAGAACCTTTACGCGCGGGGCGCTTCGGATATGAAGGGGCAGGTGATGGCCTCCATCGCGGCCTTCGAGGCCCTCGTTCAGGCTGGCCCCCTTCCGGTTCACGTGAAGTTCCTGATCGAGGGGGAGGAGGAGATCGGCTCCCCCAGCCTGCCGGCCTTCATCGAGGGGAACCGGGAACGCCTGCAGTGCACGGTCTCCCTCAACCCGGATGCCGGGATGATCGCGCCGGATCTGCCGACGATCACCTACGGGCTGCGGGGCCTGGCCTACTTTGAGCTCCGGGTTTACGGGCCGGCCCACGATCTGCACTCGGGTCTCTACGGCGGCGTGGTGCATAACCCGGCCCAGGCCCTTTGCGAACTCATCGCGGGCATGCATGACGCGGAGGGCCGGGTGACGCTCCCGGGGTTCTATGATCGGGTGCGTCCCCTGACAGATGAGGAACGGGCGGAGCTGGCTCGTCTGCCGATGGATGAGCGCTTCTATCTGGAGCTGACCGGCGCGCCGGCCCTGTGGGGGGAGGCCGGTTACACCCCTATCGAGCGCATCGGCGCGCGGCCCACGCTGGAGGTGAACGGTCTCCTCGCCGGGTTCACGGGCCCCGGGGCGAAGACGGTGCTGCCGGCTTATGCGATGGCCAAGATCTCCATGCGGCTGGTGCCGGATCAGGATCCGGAGGAAGTCTACCAGCAGCTGGTGCGCTATCTGGAAGCGCATGCCCCGAAGACGGTGCGCTGGGAAGTGATCCGCATGGCAGGGGTGCGGGCCTCCCTGACCGACCGGAACCATCCGGCGGTGCAGGCCCTGAGCCGCGCTCTGGAAGCCGTGTGGGGCCGGCGCCCGCTGTTCAAGCGGGAAGGGGGAACCGTTCCGATTGTCACTCAGCTCAAGGAGATCCTGGGGGTGGAATCGGTGCTGACCGGCTTCGGTTTGCCTGATGATAACTACCACGCCCCGAATGAGAAGCTGCACCTGCCCACCTGGTCTCGAGGGACTGAGGCGCTGGTGCATTTCTTTTATAACTACGGGGAGCGATGAAACGAGGGGCCGCCCCACCCGGCTTCATAAGATCTGGTAGGAGGGGCTTCGGCTTTAAGGTCGCCGCTAAAGCGGCTCCTACTAAAGCTAAAGCGGCTCCTACCAGTTCAGGCTGCTGCACCCCGGGAGGCCACCGGGTGGGAGGGGCTTCAGCCCCGACGGCTTGAGCCCTGACCCTTAAGGTCGCCGCTGAAGCGGCTCCTACTTCTTCGCCGGGCATCCTCACAACAAGGCCCCGGCCGATCTCGGGCCGGGGCCTGTCTGCTCCTCTCAGAGGCCTCTTCCGGGCGAGGCGCTACATGTTGCGGGCGTTGTAGCCGGGACCTTCTTTGTAGAACTTGTAGTTGAAGGGGATGTCTTCCCGGAGGTTGACCACCTCGCCCCCCTTCGCCTCATAGCGCTCGATGTCTCCCGGCGCGCGCATGATCATGCGGACCTGGCCGGGCTTCATCGTGTAGGCTTCAGGGACCTCGTCCTCGGGGAAGATGGCCTCGTAGGGGCATTCGGGGACGCAGGCACCGCAGTCGATGCAGGTGTCGGGGTCGATGTAATACCAGGGCCACTGGTCTTCGGGCTTGCCAGGGACGATGCACTCGACCGGGCAGACCTGGGCACACGCGCCATCGCGCAGACACAGGCTGGTGATGATGTGCGTCATCGCTTCCCTCCTGAAAAGGATTTCGGCTTTCGATCGGATGAGCCGCTCGATCCCTTCTGCCCCTCTTCAGGCAGCATCGGAAGAAGACATAAGCCCTTCCTGATCCGGCTGCTTGAGGCCATTCTATCCCAGGGATGGAAGCCCTGTCAATACCTCTTCAGGACATCGGACGCCGGGCTCAGATCCGGAGGGCGGGAGGTCCCTTCCCGGGCATGGGAAATATTTTTGCGAGGGATATGCGCCTTCAGCAGCCCGCCCCTGCAAAGGCTCTGCCAGAAAAAGCATCCCCATCGGGCCTCAGCGGTTCATAGCCTGCAGGGCCCACTCCGCGTGCTCCCGGAGCATCGGGTCCTCGTGTTCCCGCCACATCTGGATCCATGGGATCAGGGCCCTCGCCCGGAGATTTCCGGCGACCACCAGGGCGTTGCGCACCAGCCCTCGCCATTTGGCGCGGCGGATGGCGCTGCGGCGGAATCGGGCCCGGAACGCCGCCTCATCCATCCGGAGGACCTCCTCCAGCAACATCCGGGTGATCCCCTCGCGGGGCTGGAAGGCAGGCTCCCGGGTCGGGCGGGCGAATCGCCGGTTCCAGGGGCACACCTCCTGGCAGATATCGCATCCGAAGAGCCAATCCCCGATCGCCGGCCGCAGGTCCTCCGGGATCCCCTCCCGCCGCTCGATGGTCAGATACGAGATACAGCGCGCCGCCTCCAGGGTGCGATCGGGCCGGATGCACCCGGTGGGGCACGCCTCGATGCAGCGGGTGCATGTCCCGCAATGGTCGAACGGGAAGGGCGGATCGGGCTCCAGATCCAGGTCCACCAGGAGGACCCCGAGGAACAGATAGGATCCGAGGCGGGGATGGATCAGCATGCTGTTCTTTCCGATCCATCCCAGTCCGGCCTGCACGGCCCAGGCGCGCTCCAGCACGGGCCCGGTATCGACGTAAATCTTCCCCCGGACGGGTCGGCCGGCTTCGCGGTTCAGGAACTCCAGAAGGGAACGCAGACGTTCTGCGATGACCTCGTGATAGTCGTCCCCCCAGGCGTAGCGGGCCACCCGGCCGCCAGGCTGATCATCCGGCGGGGGATGTTCCCCGGCGTAATAGTTCACGGCCACAACAATGATGGAGCGGGCTTCCGGCCACAGATTCCGCAGATCCCGGCGCTTTTCCATCGCATCGGGACGGGTGAGGTAACCCATGGTCGCCGCGCGGCCGGCCCGAACCCATTCTTCATACCGGTCCGCCGAAGGAGTAGGCCCGGCCCGGGCCACTCCTACGAGGTCAAATCCGAGGGTTTGGGCATAGGCTTTCAGCCGGGTTTTCAGATCCACGGGTTCTCTTACCTGGGAGATTTGGCTTTCCGGCGCTGGACTCGAACGGGAAAGGCGGGGTGGCCCTCAGAGCCGGCGAGTCGCGCTATCGGGTCCGGGAAAGCAGCGCCCGGGCGAGGTCCCGCAGGGCCTCCCCGTATGGATTTCGAAGCCCGGCACGTTCCAGGGCGGCCATCGCCTGCTGGGTGAAAACGGCGGCCGTGGCCTCCGCCTCAGCGCGGGCTCCACTGCGCTCCAGATCCTGGAGCAGGACCTCCAGCGGGGTCTGGGGATCGCGGTAGCGCTCTGCGAACTCCGGGATCCGCTCCATCGCCAGGATCACGGGGAGGGTTTTCTTCCGCGTCCGCAGATCATCGGCGGCCGACTTGCCCGTCACCGCAGGATCCCCCCAGATCCCCAGGAGGTCGTCCTGGATCTGAAAGGCCATCCCCAGGGCTTCCCCAAAGGCTTCCAGATCCTCGGAGGGGTGATCGGCCAGGCGGGCGCCGATCCCCGTGGCCGCCCGCAACAGCGCAGCGGTTTTCCCCCGGATCATCTCCAGGTATTCCTCGAGGGACACCCGCTGCGCCCCCTCGAACAGCAGATCGAGATACTGCCCGCGGGTCAGCATCAGGCATGCCGCGTCGAAACGCTCGGCCACCTCCAGGATCCGTTCCGCAGGCACTCCCTGCTCCCGGAGCCGCCAGAGGGCCCGATGGGCGATGGTGAACAGGGCGTCGCCGGCGTTGATCGCCTGGGCGATGCCCCAAAGCGCCCACACCGTGGGGCGGCCCCGACGGGTCTCGCTGCGATCCTGGATATCATCGTGGATCAGCGAGAAATTGTGGAGGAGCTCGATGGCCGCCGCGGCCGGCAACGCCCGGGCGGGATCGCCACCACAGGCTGCGCAGGCCAGCAGACAGAGCATGGGGCGAATCCGCTTCCCGCCATCCTGCCGCGCCGGCTGGAGCTGCGCATCCGCCCATCCGAGGTGATAGGCGAGCATCCCATAGAACAGCCGCTCGGAAGGACGGGCAGGCTCCCCCACAGCGGCTCGCATCTCTGTCTCCAGGAGAGGCATCCACTCGCTGAAAAACGCTTCCCATGTGCTCATGCCGTCGCCTCAAAGATTGTTCGGTTGGTGGGGATGGGGGCCAACCTCCCCCATCCTCCCTTCCTTCGGCCGCGACCCTTTTGTCGCCGCTGAAGCGGCTCCTATCGGTCACGGCGGGCAAATCCGCGCCACGCGTTGGCCTTTGGCGCCGATTGGAAATCGGCCTCCATGGGCGCTTCGCGCCCGGCGTCAGCGGGTGCGCCGATTGAAATCGGCCTCGTGAGGCGCTTCCGCGCCAGGTGCCGGCCTTCGCCGGCATGAAAACCCCTCTTCCGGCCCATTGCGCCGATGGAAATCGGCCTCCATGGGCACTTCGCGCCCGGCGTCGGCGGGTGCGCCGATTGAAATCGGCCTCGTGAGGCGCTTCCGCGCCAGGTGCCGGCCTTCGCCGGCATGAAAACCCCTCTTCCGGCCCATTGCGCCGATGGAAATCGGCCTCCATGGGCACTTCGCGCCCGGCGTCGGCCTCCGCCGATGCAAAAGCCGTTCGGCCGGCGCAGGCCGGCCACTGGCCGAAGGCCTATAAGGTCGAATTCATTCGACACGCCACCGCGCGGCCACCGGCTTTCCACGCCGATTGGAAATCGGCCTCCATGGGCGCTTCGCGCCCGGCGTCGGCCTCCGCCGATGCAAAAGCCGTTCGGCCGGCGCAGGCCGGCCACTGGCCGAAGGCCTATAAGGTCGAATTCATTCGACACGCCACCGCGCGGCCACCGGTTTTCCACGCCGATGGAAATCGGCCTCCATGGGCGCTTCGCGCCCGGCGTCGGCCTCCGCCGACGCAAAAGCCGTTCGGCCGGCGCAGGCCGGCCACCGGCCGAAGGCCTCTCCAGGTCGAATTCATTCGACACTCACGCCGGCCACCGGCCGAAGGCCTCTCCAGGTCGAATTCATTCGACACTCACGCCGGCCATTGGCCGAAGGCCTGTGAGGTCGAAGTCATTCGACCCATCCCCCGCGCCGGGCGTCGGTCTTCGCTGACGCAGGATGGGTGATCTCCTCAAGCAGGAGAGCTTTCGCCCCGACTTTCCGCCCCGATGCGTTCGCTAAGCCTCGATCAGCGGGACCGAGCGAAGGGCCTCCAGATTCCGGGCTCCCACGCAGAACATGGCGATCCGCAGCTGGCGGGTGACGATCTCGATGGTTTCCACCACCGCCTCCACGGAGACCACGGCCGCCCGCAGGAATGGGCCGGCCATCCCGGCCAGGGAAGCCCCCAGGGCCAGGGCCTTGGCCACCTCCACCCCATCCCGGATCCCCCCGCTGGCGATGATCGGCAGATGGGGCGCGCCCCGCCGGGCCATTCGGATGGCCTCCACCGTGGGGATCCCCCATTCCCGAAAGGCTGCCGCCACCTGACGGTGCACTTCATCGGGCGCCCGATGCATCTCCACCTGGCTCCACGAGGTCCCCCCGGCCCCCGCCACGTCGATGGCTGCCACCCCGGCCTCCGCGAGGAGCCGGGCGATCTCCTCCGAGATCCCCCAGCCGACTTCCTTCACCACCACCGGGACCGGGAGGGCCCTGCACACGGCTTCGATTTTGCGCAGCAACCCGGCGAAGTTGGTATCCCCCTCCGGCTGGAGGGCTTCCTGCAGGGGGTTCAGGTGAAGGATCAGCGCATCGGCCTCCACCAGCTCGACCGCCCGTCGGCAGTGATCCACGGTGTAGCCGTAATTCAGCTGCACCGCTCCCAGGTTGGCGAAGAGAAGGATATCCGGCGCGTAGCGGCGGACCTGGAAGGTGGGCAGAAGCTCGGGATGTTCCAGGACAGCGCGCATGGACCCCAGCCCCATGGCGATGCCGCGGGCCTGAGCGGCCTCGGCCAGGTTCCGGTTGATGCGGGCGGCCTCCTCCGTGCCGCCGGTCATGGAGGAGATCAGCAGCGGGGCGTTCAGGGGTTTCCCGAAAAAAACGGTGGAAACATCCACCTCCCGCAGGTCCAGCTCGGGTAGGGCCCGATGGATGAAACGCAACCGTTCGAAACCGGTAGTGAGCTGTCCGAAGCTGACGTCCTCTTCCAGGTTGATACGGATATGATCCGCTTTTCGCTGTGGGATCCCGGACACTGGCTCAAACCTCGTGCCGTAACATGGTTTTCCACCCGGTGTTTCTTTTATAGGACCGGTGCCCCCGGGACCGGATCCGGAAGGCAGGCTTCCCGGCGAGCGTGGCCCGTTCTTTATCCAGAGTCCAGTTTATAAGGCGAAGGGACTCTTTTGCAAAGAGCGCCGGGTGAGCGGCAAAGCGGTTCCTCCGGCCGCCCCGATCTCCGGAGGTGTCTTCCAGGGGTTTCCTTGACGTTCTCTGCAGCTCAGGTAGAATGCTAACCAAACCCTGGTCGGGAGGTTTTTCCATGAGCACCGTCTTTGAACAGGTGCGGGATGTCATCGTGGAAGTGCTGGGTGTGCCGCCGGAGAAAGTGACGCCGGAAGCCCGTTTCCGGGAGGATCTGGAAGCCGATTCCCTGGATCTGGTGGAACTGATCATGGCCCTGGAGGAGCGGTTCGGAGGCGAGATCTCCGATGAGGACGCTCAGAAGATCACCACGGTGGGCGAAGCCGTTGCCTACATCGAGAAGCACATGGTGAAGTGATCGGCTTTCCCCACCGGATCCCGGGCGAGGGCGGGGATCGGGCTTCCGAGCCATTGCAGGTTCCCCGAAATGATCCGCTGAACAGAAAGCTGCGCGTGCCTTACGCGCAGCTTTCTGTTTGTTCGGTTGCAACGGCGCATCCCCTGGGGGTTGCGGGCTGCCGAAGGCAACCCGCCCGGCTGGCTGGATTTGCCTGAGGTTCGAACATGCGCTAAAGCTGAAGAGGGAGCCCAGGCACTGGAGGTTTCCATGACCTCAGGCGGAACGGCCCCGGTGATCCGTGCGCCCCGGGGGAAGACGTTGACATGCAAGAACTGGCAGATCGAGGCCGCCTATCGCATGATCCAGAACAACCTGGACCCCGATGTGGCGGCTGATCCGGCGAACCTGATCGTTTACGGCGGCCGCGGCAAGGCGGCCCGCAACTGGGAATCCTTCTACGCGATCCTCGAATCCCTCCGCAACCTGGAGCCCGATGAAACCCTCCTGGTGCAGTCGGGCAAGCCTGTGGCGATCTTCCGCACCCATGAGCTCGCCCCCCGCGTCCTGATCGCCAACAGCAACCTGGCTCCCCACTGGGCCACCTGGGAGGTCTTCGACGAGCTGGAGCGCAAGGGCCTGATCATGTTCGGCCAGATGACGGCCGGTGCCTGGATCTACATCGGCACCCAGGGGATCCTCCAGGGAACCTATGAGACGCTGGCCGCCTGCGCCCGAACCCATTTCGGGGGCAGTCTGAAGGGGAAGTGGGTGCTGACGGCGGGGCTGGGGGAGATGGGCGGCGCGCAGCCCCTGGCGATCACCATGAACGAGGGGGTGGGTCTGATCGTGGAGGTCGACCCGCGCCGGGCGCGGCGCCGCCTGGAGCACGGGTTCCTGGATGAGATCGTGGAGGATCTGGACGAAGCGCTGCGGCGGGTGGAGGAATACCGGAAGGCCGGGCAGGCCCGCTCCATCGGGCTGCTGGGCAATGCGGCCGAAGTCTTCCCGGAGCTGGCCCGCCGTGGCATCATCCCGGACGTGGTCACCGATCAAACCCCTGCTCACGATCCCCTGATGTATGTCCCCAAAGGCCTCTCCGTCTTTGAGGCGGAAGAGCTCCGGGCGAAGGATCCCCAGGCTTATATCCGACGGGCGAAGGAGAGCATGGCGATCCATGTGGAGGCCATGCTGGCCTTCCATCGGGCAGGGGCGGTGGTCTTCGATTACGGGAACAATTTGCGCCAGCAGGCTTATGAGATGGGCGTGAAAGACGCCTTCGCCTATCCGGGCTTCGTGCAGGCCTACATCCGGCCGCTGTTCTGCGAAGGGAAGGGTCCCTTCCGCTGGGTGGCCCTCTCGGGGGATGCGGAAGACATCTACCGAACGGACCAGGCGATCCTGGAGCTGTTCCCCGAGGACGAGAGCCTTCGCCGCTGGATCACGATGGCCCAGAAGCGGGTGCGGTTCCAGGGGCTGCCCGCCCGGATCTGCTGGCTGGGCTATGGGGAACGGGATCGGGCCGGGCTGTATTTCAACGAGCTGGTCCGTCGGGGCGAGCTGAGCGCCCCCATCGTGATCGGGCGGGATCACCTGGACGCGGGCTCGGTGGCCAGCCCGAACCGGGAGACGGAAGGGATGAAGGACGGCTCCGACGCCATCAGCGACTGGCCGATCCTCAACGCCCTGCTCAATGCGGTGGCCGGGGCGACGTGGGTGGCCTTCCACCACGGCGGCGGCGTCGGCATCGGCTACAGCCAGCATGCCGGGATGGTGGTGGTGGCTGATGGCACGAAGGAAGCCGAATGGCGCCTGGAACGGGTGCTGCGGACGGATCCGGGCCTGGGTGTGGTGCGCCACGCCGACGCCGGCTACGAGAAAGCGATCGAGGTCGCCCGCCGGCACGGGATCAAGATGCCGATGCTCCGGTGATCCCGAAAGAAGTCATCCGGATATTCGGGGTCCAGGAAGGCGAGGCCCCCCAAAGGCCCTGGGGGAAGCCGGTTCATGGCGCTTGCCTTCGATAGAGACGCCATCCGGGCCAGGAGGCTTCCAGCATGAAGCCAGGCGGTGCTCGCAGGCGATAACGAGCTTCCAGGGGGCCGATGGCCCCCTGGGGGGATTCGGCGACCAGCAGCCAGCGCACAAAGCGCTCCGGGCGACTGACCGCCAGCTGGAAGGTGGGATCCGGGGGCAATACAAAGGGGCATGCGGTCCCGGCGCGGGCGATGAGGCGATAGGCCTGCCGATCATCGGCCAGGACGCTCCCGCAGGGCAGGCGGGCCAGGCGTGCGGCGATTTCCTCCTCGACGGCATCCGCCGTTGAGGGTTTTTCCGCCCACAGCGCAGCCCACCAGCGCTCCCGCTCACCATAGCGGGTGGAGAACCCATCCACTCCCAGCTGGAGAAGCGCCAGCACCATGAGCGGGATCCCCCATCGGAGTGGAGTCCGTGCGGGGATCCCGGAGAGCGCGAAGAGCGCTCCCAGGGCCACGCTCAGCTCTCGGGGGAACACTCCGCCCAGGGACCACACGCTCACCATCAGGAGGAGGGGGATCAGATAGGCGGGAAGCCGTCGGGGCTGCAGATGCGCGATGAGAACACCAACGCCGAGGTAAAGCGGGGTGTTCAGCAACCTTTGAACGA
This sequence comes from Candidatus Thermoflexus tengchongensis, assembly GCA_016842085.1. Taxonomy (GTDB): domain Bacteria; phylum Chloroflexota; class Anaerolineae; order Thermoflexales; family Thermoflexaceae; genus Thermoflexus; species Thermoflexus tengchongensis. The sequence goes on from JAEVEX010000049.1 coordinate 53,091, forward strand.
GCTCGTGAGCCATCGCTCCCAGGGTGAGGAAGGCCTCGTCCGGCCGGAAAGCGATCAGCAGGCTGGAGCCCGGATCGTAGAGGAAGGCCAGGGGTTGACCTGTGAAGAGCCAGGAGAGATAGATCCATGCGCCGACGGTCATCGCGGTAGGGAACGCGAGGACCATCAGGATAGCCAGTGTATGGCGGGGGTCACGGGTGTGAGCGAAGAGGGGGGCGGCAAGGGCGAAGGTGAGGGCAAACGCTGGCGCGTAGAAGCTGGCATAAAAGGCGAAGCCGATGATCAGAGCAGCGAGAAAGCCGGCATCCGTCCGCCCATAGCGGGTAAACGTCAGATAAGCCTGCCAGGCCCACAGGAAGAGAACGAGGGCCATGGTCGTTCCGAAGCGCTGGGTGGCCAGAAAGAGGATCGTGGGCATCCCCATGAAGCTGAGGAGCAGCCCAGCACGGATCCAGGGTGGGAAAGGCAAAGCCTGCAGGCGACGCCCGACGCTCCAGGCCAGCAACCCTCCGCTCAGACTGGCCAGGATCACAGCAGCCGGCAGGATGGGCCACGGAAGCAACATCAGGACCGGAAGAGGAGGATATGCAAAGCCGATCCACTCCAGCCGGCCGCGATCCCGAACCAGGAGCGCTTTCTCAATCAGATGGGCGTGCTCATGGCTCATGAATCCACGGGACAGCGAGGCCGCCCCGACGATGAGGAAAGGGAGGCTGAGCCCGCAGATGGCGATCCCTTCCCAGACGATGTGGCCGAAGGCGGACGCTCGCTTCCAGGTGGAGGGGGGCATGTTCGTTCTCCTGCGGAGCGCTTTGTCAGCTGGTGATCAGGCGCTTCCCTCTCCCGGATTCCCATGGACATCTCCCAGCCAGCGGCTGAGGCCGTGGGTGGTCTTCTCCCAGTAGAACGGCCGGGTGAACAGTTGCCAGAGGGCCTTGTAGGCGGCAATGCTATGGAGGATCCAATAGATCGGATTCAGCAATGCCCATGGGATCAGGTCGTAATACCCTCGCTTGAACCCGGCCAGCATATTCAGGTAAATCCCAATGGCGTTCCCGATCAGTAAATTGAATAGGCTGATATAAAGAACAGGCGGTGGGAAGAAAGGATCCAGCGCGTGAGTGCGGGTGATCACCCACCAGGCGAACATCACCCACAACCATGGGGCGGCTAAAAAGGTGAGGGGCGTCCCCGCCACCAGCAGGAAGAAGCCCAGGGTCCGGCGGAGGCCAATCCGTCGGACCAGGCGCCAGGGATGGCGCGCGTGGACCAGGGCGGTCTGCATGTATCCCTTGATCCAGCGGGAGCGCTGGCGGATCCAGTTCCCAACCTGCGTGTTGGCCTCCTCGTAGGTCGTGCTCGGGATCACTCCCACCTCGAATCCCTCCACAATGGCCCGGATGCCCAGGTCCGCATCTTCCGTGACATTGAAGGGATCCCATCCGCCCAGCTCCCGCAGGCGTTCAGTGGGGAAATGATTGCTCGTCCCCCCCAGGGGAATCGGCATGCCCAGTCGATACAGGCCCGGGAGCATGTAATCGAACCAGTAAGAATACTCCAGGGTGAACATCCGGGTGAGGAAATTCTCTCGCGCGTTGAAATAGTTCAGCGCAGCCTGGACGCAAATCAGGCGTGGCCCTCCCTTCCGGAAAGCCAGGATAGCTTTCTTAAGCTGATCCGGATCCGGGCGATCTTCTGCATCATAAATGACCACGTAGTCTCCCGAGGCGAAGAAGAGGCCCACGTTGCATGCTTTGGGCTTGGTTTTGGGGATCTGATCCGGGATCAGAATAAAACATACGTTTCCGGGGGGCCGCGCCGCCTTCGCGGCTTCAAAGGTCTCTCTGTCGTCCTCCTCGATCAGCAACAGGATCTCCAGCTTCTCCGGCGGGTAGTCCAGGCGCTTCAGGTTGGCGAGCAGGGTGCCGATCACGCTGGCCTCCCGATACACCGGGACCAGGATGGTGTAGCGCGGCAGCTCTTCGTCCTTCAGGGCTGCGACTTCTTCCTCCAGGATCGGGGTTTCCCGTTCGTGGCGGGCTCCGACTATGGAAACCACGAACTTGAAAAGAACGCTGGCCAGAAAGAAGAGGTTCGCAAGGCCGTTGAGAAGAATCATGGTGAGGCGCGGAGCCAGGGCCAGTCCCAGCAGGGTGCTCATCAGCACCAGCGCGAAGGCGAAGAACTGGGCGCGGGTGAAAACGGTATGGGCGGATTCCTCGGGGCGCCGATAATACAGGCCATAGGTGGCTGATGCAAGCACATCGGTTCTGAAAAAACGTAACAGGGTTCGCCGGATATCCCACTCGGTGGTCGCCCGCACCCGTGCCACCGGCCTTCCGAAACGCCGGGCGGCCTCTTCCAGCAGGGCCGCGTCCGGGCGTCGGGCCGTGGCGATCTCCAGCCCCTCCGGCGTCTCCCGAAGGGGGAGGATCCAGGATTCCATGATCTCCTCCGGCCGGAATCGGCGGAGCAGCTCCGGATCCGGGGGCTCCTGGAGGAGATCCACGAAAGGAACCCCCCACAGATCCGCCAGGGTCTGATAAAGGTCATAGCGGCGTACCAGACCCCGGGAGAGCAGGATCTGCCCCAGACGCTCCCGGGTCTGTGCCTGAATCCGAAGCGCCCAATCCAGATCTTCGGGCCGCAGCAGCCCTCGCGCTACCAGGGCTTCGCCCAGGCGCATCGGCGGATGCGTCTTCCCTTCCTCGCTTTCGGTTCGAACGGGGCCGGTTGAAGCCGTCAGGGCTTCCATAATGGTGCAGACCCTCGCTGCGGTTGTTTCATCCGATCGGAATGTTTCCGCGGGCAGAGCTTTCTGGATGGCGCCCGAAGACTTAGGAGGCGGGCAGGGCGGGGCCCGGAGGCCGGGTTCGCACCACCCGCGGATAAACCCAGATCAGGAAAGCCAGCAACGCAAGGAAAGCGGCTCCCAGCGCCCACGGCCACAACCGGGACCACCAGACGGCCGGGCTGGGAGGCAAAGGCTCCACCCGCAGCCCTGTGCCGCGCACACGGATCTCCACCGGGGACTCCCCGGCGGGCCAGATCCACACGTCTCCGCTTAACCCATACCATCCCAGCTGAGGATCGAAAGCGCTGGCGAGCGCATGGAGCTCCGGCGTCTGACCCCATCGGGTCAACAGCAGCAGATCGTGGCCCCCATGTTCAAACGCTTCCAGAACCATGAAAGAGCGATCTGGATCCAGGCGAAACCGTTCCCGGCCATCCGGATCCAGCAGCCGGAACGGCCGGGGATCCAGAGGCGGGTGAAGATCCTTTATGGCCTCCGGGTCCTTTGTGATCAGGACCCGTGGCATTCCAGCAGAAAGAGCCTTCTCCCATGATAGAACCTCCGGCTGGAGCGCTCGGCGGGTGGTCCGCTGGAGAAGCATCACCAGCTGGGCAGCGGCGTTCAGCGTCGATTCGTCCATGGGGTGCAGACCCACCACGAAAGCAGGCATGAGGACCTGAGGGAAGCGCTCGAACCCGGGAGCCAGCCTCTGGCCCGCCTGCGATTCAAGATAGGAGGCCCCATTGATGAAAACGGTCAAAGGATGTATGCCAATCCGACAATCTCCGCCCGGAGGCGTGTAATCCACCCGGACGATGAGGGTGTTATCCCGCCGGATCAATCCGTCCGGGAGTGCGATCCAGCGATCGAAGGTGCCGCCGCCGATCGGCTCCGCATAGGCCAGCCCCCCATTCAGAAAGACCAGCAGGCTGGCCCGCCCTCCCTCAGGGACCGGGCTCATCTGCCCGGCCAGGCGGAAGCGTAATCCGCGAACCGGCCCCCCCAGATCGCTCTGCGAGAAGAAGAAAGCGGTTTCCATGGGCCCAGAGCCCCTCATCTGCACCTGGGAGTATCCCAGCTCGGCAAGGGTGATCCGACGAGGGACTTGCCCTTCCGGCACTGCCCCTGGTCCTGGAGCGATCTCTGGAAACGGCAGGGCTTCTCCGTAGCTCAGAATGGATTCCACCATCCTGAGGGCAGCGCCGGATGGTGCCTGGATTTCCAGCATCGGGAAGCCCTCCTCGGGGAAGCGCAGCCCTGCGCGCGATTCGCCCCGTTTGATCTGGACCATGCGGGTCCATGGATCCCAGGGATCCAGAGGGGGAAGATCCCCATCCAGCCGGATCGACACCGTTAAGGGGCGGCCGGTGGCCCGTCGCGTTCCGAACGCCACCAGCCGCAGTGCGGCGGTGGCCTCATCATACGTGGGCTCAGGGGGTAGCAGGAGGATCAGCGAACGGAGATCGGGTGGCCAGAAGGCGGCGATGGTGCGGGGAGGCTCGGGTGTTCCCTCCAGATGCACGTGCAGGTCCTCCAGCTCCACCCTCTCCGTGAGGGGGAACATGCAGGGGTCTGCATCCCGGGGTGGAATCAGCCGGAAATTCAGGTTCAGACGCTCATGATCGATCTGCCCTTCGTGGAGCCCCACATGGAGGGGGAGTTCTCCGGGACTCAGGGGAATCCATGTTAAGGTTCGTTCTCCATTGCGGACTTCCAGGCGTCCGCCCGCCAGACCCGGGCTGCTGCGAAGACGGCCGGTCAGCTCCATGGCTTGCAGCCCCCGTGGGATCGGCACGCTGAGCGATCGCTCTGACATAGGGCCATACAGGATCAGGGGATCCGGCTGTCCGAATTCCCGAAGAGGGATCTCCCATGTCCCGGAGGGATGATCTCCCCCGGAATGGAGGAGCCTGTGGGGATCTGGGCGGATGGAGGTTCCCTGGATGTCGTTATGAGAACGGCCTGTTGCTGGAATGGTTGCTGGAAAGGCCAGCAGAGAGAGGGCCAGAGCCATCGTGAGCCCGATGGCCCGTGGGATCGGCGGACAGAACGTCCGGCCCATATGCCGTTGCAGCGCTCTCATGGAGACCCCCGGTAGATCCTTGTTGAGGTGTTACGCGGCTGCCCCTTTATTCCTGGATCCCCAGGGTTCCGGACAGAAGGAGGGGGCGGCCTTCCCGTTTGGCCTGGCGTTTGAGGGCCGCGAGATGCTGCACCAGGGCCTCCAGATCCACCTCGCGGGCGGGATCTACCACCCCGCCCACAATAGAAACCGAAAGCTCTGGAGCCTCAACGGTTTCTGGAAATCGCTCCAGGATATGGCGGGCAACGGGGCTGAGAACATGGGGCCGGGTGAGCAGCACGAAATCGTCGCCGCCGATATGGCCGATGAAATCCCGGGAGGGATCCCCGTGGGCGGCCATCGCCTCCTGGAGCAGGCGGGCGAACGCCTGGAGCACGCGGTCCCCCGCCCGAAAACCGTAGCGATCATTGAAGGCTTTGAAGGCGTTCAGATCAATGTATGCGATCCCGAAGGGCTCGCCGTTTTCCAGGCGTCGACGGATCTCCCGTTCGATCTCAGGGTTCCCGGGGAGCCCGGAGAGTGGGTTGACCGCCCTTTCCCTCTGGGAGCGGCGGAGGTGCATCTCGATCCGGGCCAGGAGCTCGGGAATCGCCACCGGTTTGGTCAGATAATCATCCGCGCCGGCGCGGATGCCCCGCAGTTTATCCTCCACCCGTCCCAGCGCCGTGAGCATGACGATCGGAACCGTGCGCATATGCCAGAGCTCCCGGATCCGTCGACAGACTTCCACGCCGTTCAGGTCCGGCAGCATAATATCCAGCAGGATCAGATCCGGTGGATGGTTGCGCACCCACTCCAGAGCGGAGGAGCCATCCTCGACTGCATCCACATGATAGCCGGCGTTTTTCAGGACGATCGTGATCAGCTCACGCAGATCTCGATCATCTTCGACCACCAGAATTCGTGCCTGGGAAGCAGACATCCAGACCCCCTGATTTTCATTGGATCGCTTGAGGGTTTGGGGATCGGGGGCCGCCAAACGGCCTCTAATCCTCAAATAATTGCCTCCTCGCTGATTAATACTATAGAACATGCTTCCACGGAACAAGGCGTTGTTTATACATCGGTTGCGAACCTCACCCCGTAAAGCCCGCTGGAATTCGCAGCGTGCGCTGGCAAACCTGCGATAGAGGGGTGGGCGACGGCTCTTTGATCCCTGAAGGGGAGGCCTGGGAATGCAGGTCGATCTTCTGATCCGTCACGCGGCTCAGGTAGTCACACCGCGGGGGCGAGGGCCGGCGCGGGGGGCGGCCATGGGCCGTCTGGAGCTCATCCCGGATGGCGCCGTGGCGGTCCGGGATGGCCGGATTGTGGCGGTGGGCTCCACGGCGGCTGTGGAAGCTTCCATCTCCGAGGCTGCGGAGGTCTTCGAAGCCCGCGGTCAAACGGTGATCCCCGGCCTGGTGGATCCCCACACGCATCTGGTCTGGGCCGGCGATCGGGTTGCGGAATTTGAGATGCGCCTGAAGGGCGCCACTTATCTGGAGATCCTCCAGGCCGGCGGTGGGATCCTCTCCACGGTGCGGGCGACCCGCGCCGCTTCCATGGAGCAGCTGATCGCCGAGACCCGGGGGCGCCTGGATCGGATGCTGCTCCACGGCACCACCACGGCGGAGGCCAAGACCGGATACGGCCTGGAATGGGAAACGGAGCGCCGCCTCCTGGATGTCCTTCACCAGCTCAACGGCCTCCATCCGCTGGATCTGGTCCCCACATTTCTGGGCGCCCATGCGGTTCCCGAGGAATACCGGGCGGATCCGGAGGCCTATGTCGGGCGGTTGATCGAGGAGATGCTGCCTGCCGTGGCAGCCCTCCGTTACCCAACGGACGGCCCCTGGCATCCCCCGTGGGCGGATGGGCGGGCGGCCTGGTTCTGCGATGTGTTCTGCGAACGGGGGGCCTTCGATCTGGCGCAAACCCGGCGCATTCTGGAGGCGGCCCGGCGCCTGGGGTTCGGCCTCAAGGTGCATGCGGATGAGTTCGAGCCGGCCCTGGGGGCGACGCCCCTGGCGGTTTCGATGGGGGCCATCAGCGTGGATCACCTGGTGAGCACGCCGCCGGAGCACCTGGAGATCCTCGCCCGCTCCGAGACCATCGGGGTGGTCCTTCCGGGCACTCCTTTCGGGCTGGGGACGGGCCATTATGCCCCCGGGCGGGAGCTGATCGATCGGGGGGGCGCGCTGGCTCTCGCCACGGATCTGAATCCGGGGACTTCGTGGTGCGAGTCGATGCCGATGATGATGGCCCTGGCGACCCGGTATATAAAGCTCACCCCGGCGGAAGCGCTGACGGCGGCCACCCTGAACGCGGCCTGCGCCATCGGCCTGGGCCATGAAATCGGAAGCCTGGAGCCGGGCAAGCAGGCGGACATCGTGCTGGTGGATGCGCCGGATTACCGGCATCTGGCCTATCGCTATGGGATCAACCTGGTTCGCACGGTGATCAAGCGGGGTCGAGTGGTGGTTCGGGATGGGGCTCTCCAGATCCCTGGGGGGTGAGCTGTTTATGAACAGAGATTATACAGGGATTGCGCCGTTGGGCTCCAATCTGGAAGGCGGGATGGCTTCACCCCTCTCTCCCGGTGGCCTGAAGGGCTACGGGAGGGAGATTATGCTTTCATCCGAGCGCTTGAGCGATGAACTAAAATATTAGATAAACCAGACCTCGCCGAAGGGCGTTCTCATCTTGTTTGAGGAGGGCCGGATGCCGGACCTGGATCCGTTAATCACAGAGTATGCCAGAAGGCTGGAGCATCAGTTGCAAGAGCTACTCCCCCGCAAGCCGGTGGAGAAAGAGCTTCAGGAATCTCTGGATCACCTCCTGAATGAGTTTTGCGGGGAGGCAGGTCTGAACCCTCTTGCCCGCCAGGAGTATTCCCTCGCCACCGGGCGCGCCGACGCGATCTTCAACCGGATGGTGATTGAATATAAACAGCCCGGGCGTCTTTCCGAGCGTCTCTCCCATGAGCCGACCCGCCAGGCAGTGGAGCAGGCGAAACGCTACATCAAGGAGCTGGCCCGGCAGCAGCGGCTGGAGAGTGGCCGTCTGGCCGGGATCGTCCTGGATGGTCGGTATATCATCTTCATCCGCTATACGGCAGGACGCTTTGCGGAAGAGCCTCCTGCGCCAATTCGCCGCGAATCCCTCGAGCGGATGCTCCGCTGGCTGGCCGGCCTGGCCTCCGGGATCGCGCTGACGGCGGAAAATCTCACCCAGGATTTCTCGATCGAGCAGCTGCGCACCCAGAAGGTCCTGCGGGCCCTTATGGAGGGCCAGAGGCAGGTGTTCAATCAGGACCCGAGGGGGATTGTGCGCTCTCTGTTCGAGCAGTGGCGGCTTTTCTTCAGCGAATCTATCGATTACACGGAGGCCCTGGAGGGGCGCAAGCTGGAGCCCCTCCGCAGGTGGATCCGGCAGGCAGGTCTGAACATCGACTCGCCCGAAGAAGCGGAGCGGTTTTTCTTCGCCCTGCACACTTACTTTGCCCTGCTGGTGAAGCTTCTTGCCTGGCTGACCCTCTCCCGTCATCTGGCGGTCAGGCTGGGCGCCCCCTCCTTCGGCGAGCTGGTCCGCGCCGACAGCGAAACCCTGCGCCGCCGCCTGACGGAGATGGAGTCCGGCGGGATCTTCCGGGCCTATGGCATCACCAACCTCCTGGAGGGCGATTTCTTCGCCTGGTATCTTCATGCATGGAACGAGCGCATCGAGAGTGCCCTCCGGGATCTCCTCCAGCGTCTGGACGAATATGACCCGGCCACCCTGGCGATCCTCCCGGAGGAGAGCCGGGATCTCTTCAAGAAGCTGTATCACTACCTCCTGCCCCGGGAGATCCGGCACAACCTGGGGGAGTATTACACGCCGGACTGGCTGGCCCAGCGGTTGCTCCATCAGGTGGACAGCGAATTCTTCGCCGCTGACCCGCGGCGCAACGAGAAGCGGCTGCGGGAGAAGTTGCTCAGCACGCGCTGGCTGGATCCGGCATGCGGCTCCGGCACCTTTCTGGTGCTGATCCTCGGCCGGATGCGGGAGCTGGGGCAGGAGCTGATGATCCGGGAATCCGATCTGCTTCAGGCCATGCTGCGCAACGTTGTGGGCTTCGATCTGAACCCCCTGGCGGTGACCACCGCCCGTGTCAACTATCTCCTGGCCATCGCCGATCTGCTGCCCTACCGCAGGGAGAGCATCACGCTGCCGGTCTACCTGGCGGATTCCATCCGCACCCCGGCCATCGGCGAGACCCTGGAGACGGCGGACGCTTATGAGTTCCCGACGGCAGTTGGCTCCTTTCTGGTGCCGGCAGCGCTCTGTCGGCCGGAGCGCTTCGATCGCTTCTGCGACATGCTGGAGGAAAGCATCCGGGCGGGGCTCTCCCCGGAGAGTTTCATGAGGCGGATCGAGGCCGAGCTCCACCTCCTGCCTCCGGAGTGGACAGAGAAGGACGTCCGCCGGACACGGGAGCTTTACGAGAAGGCGGTGGATCTTCACCGCAACGGCCTGAACGGGCTCTGGGCACGTCTGTTAAAGAACAACTTCGCTCCCCTCACCGTGGGACGGTTCGATTACGTTGTGGGCAATCCTCCATGGGTGAACTGGGAGCATTTGCCCAACGGGTATCGGGAGAGCATCGCGGACCTCTGGCGGAAGATGAGCGCGGGAGGGCCTGTCTACCTGGGCAAGAAGTGGGACATCTCGTTGCTCATGACCCAGGTGGCCCTTGCCAATCTGTTGAAGAATGGCGGACGGTTGGGTTTCGTGATCACCCAATCGGCCTTCAAAACCAACCTCGGGGGGCGGGACTTTCGAAAATTCCAGCTTCCGGATGGGACGCCGATCCGCGTTGTGCATGTGGATGACATGGTCTCGTTGCAGCCTTTCGAAGGAGCCTCCAACCGGACTGCTGTGATGGTGCTGGAAAAGGGCAAGCCCACCCGCTACCCTGTGCCTTACACCATCTGGCGGAAAGCGCGGGGGGCCCGCTTCACCTATGATAGCACCCTGGCAGAGGTGATGCGCGCTACCCGGCGCCTGAATTTCGCCGCCGAGCCTGTTAACCCCAGCGATCCGACCTCCCCATGGCTCACGGCCCGGCGGACGGCTCTTAAAGCCCTCCGCAAGGTGCTGGGAAAGTCCGATTACGAAGCACACGAGGGCGTTAACACCGGCGGGGCCAACGCCGTCTACTGGGTGGATATCGTCGACGAGCGCCCCGATGGGCTGATGGTGGTGCGCAACATCACCGAGGGCGCGAAAGTGAAGGTGGACGAGGTCATCGAGCCGATTGAACCCGACCTGCTCTATCCGCTCCTGCGGGGGCGGGATGTCCAGCGGTGGCAGGCGAAGCCGTCGGCCTGGATCATCATGACCTACCTCGAAACCGGCGAAGGGCCCCGCATCATCGAGCTTTCGGAGATGGAATACCGTTACCCCCGGGTTCTGGCTTACTTCCGGCAATTTGAGTCCGTCCTTAAACGCCGAACTCACTACAGGCACTACTTCCAGCCATCAGGCAAACCCTTCTACGCCATGATGCCTATGCCAGGCTCCTTCGCCCCGTGGAAGGTGGTGTGGCGGGAGGTGGCGCACACCCTTGATGCCGCTGTTGCTTCGCCTTTGGAGGGCAAGCCTGCCGTGCCGGCTCATACCCTTGTTCTCATTGGGTGTAAGAGCAAAGAAGAAGCCCATTACCTCTGCGCAGCGCTGAACTCTGCGCCAGCCCGCCTTGGGGTTCAAGCCTATATCGTGCTCCATCCCGATCCCCATATCCTGGAGCACATCCGCATTCCCCGCTATGATCCGAAGGACCCGGTGCATCGGCGGCTGGCGGAGTTATCCGTGGAGGCGCACCGGGCAGCGAAGGCGGGGGACAGGAAGCGCCTGGAGCGAATCGAGGCCGAAATCGATCGGGCCGCCGCGCGGCTCTGGGGGCTTACCCGGGAGGAGCTGGCGGAGATCCAGCGGAGCCTCGCCGAGCTTCGGGAAGCCACGGCTGAGGCAGAGGAGGAGAGGGAGGAACGCGGATGAACGCCCTTCAGGACCTCCGGGCCATCCTGCATGGGATCGCTCAGGAGATCGAGGTCCTCCCGGCCGTCGGCGGCGCGGTCGAAGATCTGGAACGGCCGGATTTCGAGGAGCGGGAGGATCAGGCGATCAACGAGGAAGAGCGGGTCTTCGAGATGATCTTCGAGACCGGCGAGGGAGGACGGGTTTCCCTTTACCGCCCTCTGGAGCCCATCGGGCGCGAGCGGGATCATCGCTATCGCTATTTTCTGGACGGCTCCTTCCGTTCCTATTTCCTGGGGACCATCCTGGAGCGGGAGCGGGAGTCGCCGGTGCACTTCGCCCAGGTGGGGGCGTGTCTGCTGCGGCGGGAGGATGATGGCTCCGTCCGCCGGGAGGCCCTGGAGGTGCGGGCGCTGCTCCTGGTCGGCCGGCAGCGCCTGTCCGACGAGCTCTGGGAACGCCTGGAGCAGGAATAAAAGGGTGGGCATCCGTCTGGTGGATCTCACCGCGCCGGATATCGTCAGCCGGGTGCTCTCGGATTTCGACCTGCGCAACAAGGCGGGGGGCAAGGTCCGCTATGAGATGCGTTGCCTGGAGGCGGAGCTGCTCCTCCAGGGGCTGAAGCAGGCCCCGCCGGACGCATGGATCGTTGCGGATGGCTCCCTGCTCTTCCAGCCCATTTTGAACGGCCTGCTCCAGGCCGAGGGGATCCCCCGAGTGATCGGGGTCTCCAAGAATTTCCGCAAGGATCCCCAGTTCGTCTTCGGCCGCGGCCCCCGGGCGGAGCGGCGGAGCATCTATCAGCTGCTGGCTGACCTCCCGGCGTCTCATCGGACCGCAGCCTTCAGTGCCCAGGGAGGGAAAGTTGTCTTCTGGTATGTGCGCCTGCGGGAGCAACGCCACCTGGATTACCCCATGATGGGCGTGGTCAAGGTGGAGCTGGCCAATCCCTCCCAGGAGCCGGTGGACTCTGCCATGCTGGATGCTCTCTCCGCGGCCCTTGTGGCCGAACGGAGCGTGACGCCCCATGGTCAGGATCGCCGCTGGCATGCCCATCTCTACCCGATCTTCCTCGCAGAACGCGCAGTCAGGGAAAGCCTGTTTGCCCGGGAAGTGGTCCAGCAGTTCGTGCGCTGGAGGTGAGCAGCCATGGCGGAACGGGAGGAACGACCGATTATCGGCCTGAGCTCAGCGACCGCCCATGAGCCAAACACTTCGGACGCGTTCTCTTTCTGGCTGACGCCGGGGGTTATCGTGAACCCCTTTGATATCGTGGAAGCGGAGCAGGTCGCCCCTGATGGCGCCAGCCGGACTTTCGGGATTGTGGTCGATCTGGAGCACAGCACCGATGCCCCCACCCATCTCTCGAATTTCATTTCCAACGACTTCGGGCAGGTCCATGTCAACCCGAACACTGTCCGGCAGGGCACGACGGTTGCCCGGGCGGCGGTCCTTTCTAATAACCGGGATATCTATATGCCGGTGATGAACGATCGCCCGGTTCGCTTCGCGGATGCGGAGGGTATCCACATGGCCCTCGGACTGGATCAGATCCCGGAACGCTATCGGGTCCCGGCCGGGCTGATCCGCATGTCCAACGGCACGGAGGCTCCGGTCTATCTGGATCTGCGCTATGTGCTGGGGCCAGAAGGGGCACACGTGAACATCACCGGCATCTCCGGCCTGGCCACCAAGACCAGCTACGCCATGTTCCTGCTTCAGGCCATCCTGCAGACCGCCGAGCGAACCGGCCAGCGGGGGAAGATCGCTGCAATCGTTCTGAACGTCAAGCATGGCGACCTGCTGAGCATCGATCAACCGCCGAAGAGGGGACTGGAGCCGGAGCAGCATGAGCTGTGGGAGCGCCTGGGCCTTTCGCCGAAGCCCTTCAACAATGTCCGCTATCTCCTCCCCCATGGCAAAGACACCCCTCGCACCGGCCGGCCGAACAGCTTCCGCCTGCCAGATCGGAACTGGCGGATCTATGCCTACAGCCTCCAGGATGCTTATACCAAGCTGGATCTCCTCCTCTCCCAGATCCCGGATCCATGGGATACCCTCAGTGCCCTGATCGGGGAGATCGCCTCAGGGCTCTCGGATCCCAAAACCGGCCAATGGGGACCGCGGGGGAAATGGGCCCAGGTCACAGACTGGCGCGGGTTGCTTTATGGGCCGCCCCTTGTGGACCCCCAGACCGGACAGAGTCAGAAGGTGGGCGAGGTTCCTGCGGTGACCGTAGGCCGTTTCCGCCGCATCCTGCGCCGCATTGTGGAGACCCGGCAGAGCGGCATCTTCGTTGCCCAGCGCCGAAAGGGCATCGTCAGCATCAGCGAGGAGATCGCAAAAATCCGCGGGGGCGAGGTGGTGGTCGTGGATATCGCCAAACTGACTGATGACGAACAGACGCTGGTGTTTGGGGATATCCTGCGGACCATCTATGCCCTCTACGCCGAGGGGACGGAAGAGGCCGATGAGCTTCCAGAAAAGGTGATCATCTTCGTGGATGAGCTCAACAAATACGCGCCGGCCCGGGAGCGGGAATCCCCGATCATCGAGCAGGTCCTGGATATCGCCGAGCGTGGCCGGTCTCTGGGGGTGGTGCTTTTCGGGGCTGAGCAATTCATGAGCGCGATCCATGAGCGGGTGGCAGGCAACTGCGCCACCATGGTCATCGGCCGCAGCGGCTCCGCGGAGCTCTCTGCGCCCCATTATCGCTTCCTGAACCAGGAGGTGAAGGCGAATATCACCCGCCTGGAGAAGGGGGAGCTGGTGCTCAGCCACGCCATCTACCGGCAGCCAGTGAAGATCGTCTTCCCCAAGCCGGCTTATCTCCAGGAAGGGGTGGAGTAACGCTGGATTTAGCTGTGGGCCCGGAGTTCAGGTGGAGGGCTTTGATACGGCAAGGGCCGTTCCGGAAAACGGCTTTCCTACCCCAGGATCTCCTCGATCGCTACCGTGAGCCCGGGGATCAGGATGGGGCTTACGGTCTCACCCCGGCGAGCGATGCGTCGGCCCCGATAGCCCTCGGGGCCGGGCTGGCGGTAGATCTCGACGTGTTCTTCGGTGAGGTCCACGAGCCAGGCCTCGGGGATGCCGTGGCGGGCGTAGAGGGGGATCTTGACCGTGCGGTCGTAGTCGGCGGAGGTTTCGGCCACCTCCACGATGAGGAGGACGTCCTCCGGCCCCGGGTGGGCGGAGGCGTAAAAATCGGGGCGGTAGCGAAGCAGCGCTACGTCCGGTTGCGGCTCGGAGTGCGGCCCCAGGCGGACCGGGTTCTGAACCCAAACAATGCCCCACCCTCCGATTCGGGAGAGCAGAGCGGTGAGTCGGGCGACTGCCGCCGCGTGTCGGCTTCCGATGGGGCTCATGGCGATGAGCTCTCCCTCGATGAGTTCGACGCGGTCGTCCTCGGAGAGGATGCCGGCCTCGGCCATTCGATGGTATTCCTCCACGGTGAACAGGCGTCGCTGCACCTGGACGCTCATCGTTCGCCTCCCGATGTTCTATCCCAGGATATCCTCCACCGCGATGGTCAGCTCGGGCAGGGCGGTGGGGCGGAGCGTTTGGCCGCGCCGGGCGGTTCGGGTTTCCCGGTAGCCTTCCGGGCCGGGCTGGCGGTAGATCTCGATGTGTTCTTCAGTGAGGTCCACAAGCCAGGCCTCGGGGATGCCGTGGCGGGCGTAGAGGGGGATCTTGACGGCCCGGTCGTAGTCGGCGGAGGTTTCGGCCACCTCCACGATGAGGAGGACGTCCTCCGGCCCCGGGTGGGCGGAGGCGTAGAAATCGGGGCGGTAGCGGAGCAGCGTTAGATCCGGCTGGGGTTCGGAGTGCGCGCTGAGGCGAAGCGGGTTCTGAACCCGGACGATGATGGGCTCACGCGTGTGCCGGGAGAACAGGTAATTCAGCCGGTCCACAACGCCCGCGTGTCGGCTTCCGATGGGGCTCATGGCGATGAGCTCTCCCTCGATGAGTTCGACGCGGTCATCCTCGGAGAGGATGCCGGCCTCGGCCATTCGATGGTATTCCTCCACGGTGAACAGGCGCCGCTGCACCTGGACGCTCATCCCTGGCCTCCAGATGTTCTATCCCAGGATATCCTCCACGGCGATCGTCAGCCCGGGCAGGGCGATGGGGTGGAGCGTTTCGCCGCGCCGGGCGGTTCGGGTTTCCCGGTAGCCCTGGGGGGAGGGCTGGCGGTAGATCTCGATGTGTTCTTCAGTGAGGTCCACGAGCCAGGCTTCGGGGATGCCGTGGCGGGCGTAGAGGGGGATCTTGACCGTGCGGTCGTAGTCGGCGGAGGTCTCGGCCACCTCCACGATGAGGAGGACATCCTCCGGCCCCGGGTGGGCGGAGGCATAGAAATCCGGGCGATGGCGGAGCAGGGCCACATCGGGCTGCGGCTCCGAATGCCGCCCCAGGCGGATGGGATCCTGAGCGCTGACGATGGCTCGCTCCCCCACGGCTCGATCCAGGAGCCGGACGAGGCGCTTCACGCAGGCGGCGTGACGGCTGCCGATGGGGCTCATGGCGATGAGTTCTCCTTCGATGAGCTCGATACGATCGTCTTCGGAGAGGATGCCGGCCTCGGCCATTCGATGGTATTCTTCCACGGTGAACAGGCGCCGCTGCACCTGAACGCTCATCCCCTGCCTCCCTGGACGCTGATCTGGAAAGGCCATGCGAAGCCCGGCTTGCTTTCAGATTAACACCGAACCGGGATCCGGCCAAGGGATGGCTCTTTCCCGTCGGAAACAGAAAAAACCAAACCATGGATGAGATCTGGACCATCTCCGGGATCTGCCATATCTTTGAAGGGGAGTGATTTTCAGCCTCCATCCGGCTCGAGCGGGAAGACTCTCCGGGCAGGGTGGAGGTCAGCCCCGTGAGCCATGTATCTTTCCACATTGCCTGGTAGGGGGAAGCGCCATGATCATCGGCCAGCGCATTCCAATGCGCGACGGTCATCTGAAGGTGACCGGGCGTTTGAAGTTCGGTGCCGACCTCCGGCTCCCCGATCTCCTGTATGCTCGTCTGGTCCTCAGCCCCTACGCCCACGGCCGCATCCGGCGGATCGAAACGGCGCGTGCCCGGTCGATCCCCGGCGTGGTTGCTGTGGTCACGGCGGCCGATCTGCCGTGGTTCCAGCGGGAACCCGAGAGCCACGCCCGCGCCCTGCTGGCGTGGGAGCGGGTGGTCTACTACGGCCAGCCGGTGGCGGTGGTGCTGGCGGAGAGCGAGGCCGCCGCGGCAGACGGGACCGCCCAGGTCGAGGTGGAGATCGATCCCCTTCCTGCCATCGTGGATCCGCTGGAGGCCATGTCCGAGGAGGCCCCACGGATCTGGCCGGGCGGCCGCCCCGGGGTGCGATCAGACGCCGGAGCCCACGCGGCGGATGTCGGCGGCCCGGAGGAGACCCCACCCGCCCGACCTGGCAATGTCTCGGATCACGTCCGCTACACGCGAGGAGATATCGCCCAGGGCTTCCGGGAGGCGGACCTGATCCTGGAGTTCACCTATCGCACATCGTCCGTCCATCAGGCTTACATCGAGCCTCATACCACGACAGCGGCCCTGGATCCGGCCACGGAGACGCTGACCATCTGGACCAGCACCCAGGATCCCTTTGGGGTGCGGGAGGAGGTGGCGGACTTCCTGGGCTGGCCGGAGAACCGGATCCGGGTGGTGCCGACGCCGGTGGGCGGCGGCTTCGGGGGGAAGTTCACCCTGCTGGAACCCCTCGTCGCCGCCCTCGCGGTCCACACCCGACGCCCGGTGCGGTTGACGCTGACCCGTCAGGAGGAGTTCCTCATCGGGACGCCGGCCCACGCTTCCATCATCACCCTGAAAACCGGCGTGAAGCGGGATGGGACGCTGACGGCCCTCCAGGCCCGGGTGATCTTCGACGCCGGGGCCTTCCCGGGCTCGCCCGCCCGCATCGCCGCAAATCTGCTCGGGAGCTTCTATCGCTTCCCCCATTATGAGATCGAGGCCTTTGAGGTGCTGACCAACAAGCCCGGGGTCGGCGCGTATCGCGCGCCGGGTGCGCCCCAGGCCCTCTTCGCCCTGGAATCCCAGATGGATGAGATGGCCCGGCAGCTGGGGCTGGACCCGCTGGAGTTCCGGTTGCGAAATGTAATGGAGGAAGGGGATGAATTGCCCAGCGGGAAGCGCTATGGCCCCATCGGCCTGCGGGCATGTCTGGAAGCCCTGAGGGAACACCCCATGTGGCGGGAGCCCCGTCGGGAGCCTGGTGAAGGCATCGGACTGGCGGTGGGCGGCTGGCACGGCGGCCTGGAGCCGGCTGCAGCGATGTGCCATGTGGACCGCGATGGGGTGGTGCGGATCTATGTGGGGGCGGTGGACCTGCAGGGCACTCACACGGCCATGGCCCAGCTGGCCGCGGAAATCCTAAGGGTGCCGGTGGAACAGGTCCGCATCCTCCAGGGCGATACCGATATGGCCCCCTATGCCGGGGCCAGCGGGGGCAGCAAAACCACGTATACGGTCGGCCTGGCCGTGCAGCGGGCGGCGGAGGAGGCTCGCCAGCAGATCCTGCGGATCGCTTCCGAACACCTGGAGGTCGCCCCGGAGGATCTCGAGATCCGCGATGGGCAGATCTACATCCGGGGGGTCCCGGAGCCCCGAATGAGCATCGGGGAGGTAGCCGGGCTCTCCCAGCGCTTCGGCGGGAAGTTCGAACCGGTGGTTGGCCGCGGCTCCTCCGCTCAGATCGAACAGGCCCCCGGCTTCGCCGCCATGCTGGTCCGGGTGCGGGTGGACCCCGAGACGGGCCACGTCACGGTACGGGAGGCGGTGATCGCTCAGGATGTGGGGCGGGCCATCAACCCCCTGCTGATCGAGGGCCAGATGCATGGCGGGGCCGCCCAGGGCCTGGGCTGGGGCCTGTGGGAGGCCCTGCGCTACGATGAGAACGGCGTCGCCCTCGCCGCTTCCTTCGTGGATTACGCGCTACCCATTGCGACAGAGGTTCCGCCGATCGAAACCCACATCGTGGAGGTGCCCAGCCCGCATGGCCCCTTCGGGGCTCGAGGGGTGGGAGAGCCGCCGGTGGTGCCCGGCGCGGCGGCGGTGGCCAACGCCATCCGGGACGCGGTCGGCGTCCGAATCACGGAGCTGCCCATCACGCCGGAGCGACTGTGGAACACCCTGACCGCCCGGGTGATCGCCGAGACCCGCCTCCGGCATGAGTGGGGGGATCCCCCGTGAAACGTAGGGCAACTGCTTGCAGTTGCCCTACCCCTTCCCCGGGGTTTGAACCCGGCGGCGGATACCCTATCTTCCTGCAGGAGGGGCGTATGGGGATTGAGGTGCTGCGGAATTACATCGGTGGCGAGTGGGTGGCCTCAGCGACGGAGACTTTCCTCGAGGTTCGCAATCCCGCCCTGGATGAGGTCATCGCCCGTGTCCCCCTTTCCACCCCGGAAGAAGTCGATCGCGCGGTCGCTGCGGCTCAGGCTGCTTTCGAGACCTGGCGCCGTCTCCCCATCCAGGTTCGGGCTCGCTATCTCCTCCGTCTGCGAGATCAGGTGGAACGGCATTTCGACGACCTGGCCCGTACCATCGTCCAGGAGCACGGGAAAACCCTGGAGGAAGCCCGGGGGGAGATGCAGCGGACCCTGGAGAACATCGAGGCGGCCGCCGGGATGTTCGCCTCATTGATGGGCTATCACACGCCCCAGATCACGGATGGGATCGATGAGGAGTGCATCCTGGAGCCGGTGGGGGTCTTCTGCTGCATTGCGCCCTTCAATTTCCCCGCCATGATCCCCTCCTGGTTCTTTCCCTATGCCCTGGTGGCCGGAAACACCTACATCGTTAAGCCCTCCGAGATCTGTCCCATCACCCAGACCCGTCTCTTCGAGCTGGTCCACGAGGTCGGCTTCCCGCCGGGGGTGATCAACATGGTCCACGGTGGGAAGGAGGTGGTGGATGCCCTGCTGGCCCACCCGGGGATCGCCGGCGTGTCTTTCGTGGGATCCACGCCTGTTGCGAAATATGTCTACGCGACCGCCACCGCCCACGGCAAGCGAGCCCAGTGCCATGGCGGCGCCAAGAACGCGCTGGTGGTCATGCCGGATGCGGATCTGGAACGGACGGTCCCGGCGATCCTCTCTTCCGCCTTCGGGTCAGCGGGGCAGCGCTGTCTGGCCGGTTCCCTGGTGATCGCCGTGGGGGGGATCCACCGGCCGCTGACGGAGGCCCTGGTGGAAGAGGCCTCCCGGATCCGGGTAGGTTATGGGCTGGACGAGGGGGTGCAGATGGGGCCGGTGGTTTCCCGCAGGGCCCTGGAGCGGATCCATCGTTACATCGAGATCGGCCTGCAGGAAGAGGCGGACCTCGTTCTGGACGGCCGGGGGATCCGGGTGCCCGGGTATCCGAACGGTTACTTCATCGGGCCGACGATCTTCGATGGCGTGCAGCCGAAGATGACCATTGCCTGTGAGGAGATCTTCGGTCCGGTGCTGGGGATCATTCCGGCAAAGGATCTGGAAGAGGCGCTGGCGATCATCAATGGTTCACCCTACGGGAACGCCGCCTCGCTGTTCACCCGCGATGGGAAAGCCGCCCGGGAATTCAAGCTGCGGGTGCGGGCGGGCAATGTGGGGATCAACATCGGCGTGGCCGCTCCCATAGCCCCCTATCCCTTCTCCGGTCAGAAGAACTCCTTTTTCGGCGATCTCCACGGCCAGGGAATGGACACGCTGTATTTCTTCACCGATCGCAAAGTGGTGATCACCCGGTGGTTTTAGAAGGTGTCAGGACTTACACAGGTTGTGCTCCCTTTGGGGAGGTGAGATGGTCCCCAGGAGGAAGCCAGCGGCGTAACCCCGTGTAAAGCATGTTTGGGGACCAGATGGAAAGCAGATGACGCAGGTCCTGAGAGCATGGAAAAGCCTTCCAGGGAGAAGGGATGGGCAGAGGCGGAGAGGCACGGAAAGATGCAGGAGAAAACCTGGATTCTGGCCATCGATCTGGGAACTACTGGGCCGAAGGTGGGTCTGGTTTCGCTGGAGGGGGAGATCCTGGGCTGGGAGAAGGAGCCAACCCGACTCATCCTTCTCCCCGGCGGGGGAGCGGAACAGGACCCGGCCGAATGGTGGGCGGCGATCCTCCGGGCCGCTCATCGCCTGCTGGACCCGATCCCGGGAGCTCGAGATCGGATCGCCGCCATTGGATGCACCGGTATGTGGTCCACGCTGGTTCCTGTCGATCCTGGCGGCGCTCCGCTCGCGAACGCGATCCTCTGGATGGACACCCGTGGCGCTGAAGAGGTCCAGCGCCTGTGGGGAGGGTTCCCCTCGGTCGCCGGTTACCGGCTGGATCGCCTGCTCCTCTGGCTTCGGCTGACGGGCGGAGTTCCCGGCCATTCCGGGAAGGATTCCATTGCTCATCTTCTGTATTTGCGCCGGTATCATCCGGAGATCTACCGGGAGACCTGGAAGTTTCTGGAGGCCAAGGATTACCTGAACCTCCGCCTCACAGGATGCGCCGCCGCTTCTTATGATTCCATCGCCCTTTTCTGGTTGACGGATAACCGGAACATCCGCCGGGTGGATTATCATCCCCGCCTGCTTCAACAGGTGGGGGTGGAACGGGAAAAACTTCCGGACCTCCGCTCTGCGGTGGAGCTCCTGGGCCCCCTCCGGCCGGAGGCCGCGCGGGATCTGGGCCTTCCTCCCGGGATCCCTGTCATTGTGGGGACCCCGGATGTCCAGGCCAGCGCCATCGGATCCGGGGCGGTTCGGGACGAGGAACCCCATCTGTATCTGGGGACCTCCTCATGGCTGACCTGCCATGTTCCTTTCCGCAAGGTCGATCTGATCCGCAACATGACCACTCTTCCCTCCGCGATCCCGGGTCGCTACTTCATCGCGAATGAGCAGGAGACAGCGGGCGCGTGCCTTCAGGTGCTCCGTGCCATTCTCGAAGATCCGGACCTCTCCCTCGAGCTTCCCGAGCCGGTTCTGGATCAGATCGCCACGCGGGCACCGCCGGGAAGCGCAGGCCTCATCTTCGCCCCCTGGTTGTATGGAGAGCGAACGCCGGTGGAGGACCGCTTCCTGCGGGGCGGGTTTTTTAATCTTTCGCTGGGGATTCAACGGGCGCACTTCATCCGCGCGGTGTTTGAAGGGGTTGCTTACAACACTCGCTGGTTGCTGGAAGCGGTGGAAGCCTTCCTGGGGCATCGGTTGGAGGCGATCCGGTTCATCGGGGGAGGGGCTCGATCGGCCGTGTGGGGGCAGATCATGGCGGATGTGCTGAACCGGACGATCCTTCAGGTCCAGGAGCCCCAGCTGGCGGCCCTGCGGGGTGTGGCCCTGCTGGCCGGAGTCGCCCTGGGCGGATTGACCTGGGAGGCGATTCCAGAGCGGGTGCCCATTGCGGCTGCCTTCCGGCCGGATCCGGCCTATCGCGCTCTGTATGATGCGATGTTCCGGGAGTTCCTCGCCTTCTATCGAGCGACCCGCAGGATCTACCGCAGGCTTCAGCGGACCATGGCTGGAGGGATGGTGTAAACGAGCGGGAGCGATGGGGATGGAGCGAAAAGGTTGGGCTTTCTGGCCATGGCGGATGATCCTCGCCCTCCGGCAAACCGTGGGGCGCTGGATCCAGGCGCTTCTCTCCCGGCTTGAACGGCCATTGCGGGCCGTGCCGGGCATGGAGCGCCGCCTGGAGGCCGAGTATGCGGCTGTGCTCCAGGGGCTGGAGCCGATCCTGAAGCCGTATCAGGATCTCCCGGCCTTCTCCCGGCTTCCACCAGAGGGGGAGGCCCCGGACCGGGTGTTTCAACTTCTCCAGACGCTGGCGGCCCGGGAGGAGACCCGATGGCGGAAGGGATACGCTTCCGGCGCAGTATATCACGGGGGGGCCGCACATATCGAGTTCCTGAACCGGGTTTATGCGCTTTTCTCCCAGGCGAACCCCCTCCATCCGGATCTCTGGCCCAGCATCGCCCGATTTGAGGGGGAGATCGTGGCAATGACGGCGCGTATGCTGGGGGCGGATCAGGCCGATGAAGAGATCGTGGGCACGGTGACCTCATGCGGGACGGAAAGCACCCTGCTGGCGATGAAGGCCTATCGGGACTGGGCGCGAGAGGTCCGGGGGATCACCCGGCCGGAGGTTGTGCTGCCCGTTACTGCCCACGCGGCCTTTGAGAAGGCTGCCCATCTCCTCGGCCTTCGCCTGGTTTACACCCCTGTGGATGAGGGTTATCGGGCGAATGTCCAGGCGATGGCGCGTGCCGTCACACGGCGCACCATCGTGCTGGTGGCATCGGCCCCCTCATTCCCTCATGGCGTGATCGATCCGATTCCGGAGATCGCCCGGCTGGCCCAGGCGCATGGCATCGGATGTCACGTGGATGCCTGTCTGGGTGGGTTTGTCCTTCCGTGGGCGGAGCGTCTGGGATATCCTGTGCCGCCCTTTGATTTCCGGGTGCGCGGGGTGACTTCGATTTCGGTGGATCCCCATAAGTATGGATATGCGCCGAAGGGGATCTCGGTGATCCTGTATCGAGGAAGGCAGCTTCGCCATTATCAGTATTTCGCGGCTACCGATTGGCCGGGTGGTCTTTATGCGACCCCCACGCTTCTGGGGAGCCGCCCGGGGGGTCTGATCGCCGCGGCCTGGGCGGCGATGGTCACAATGGGGGAGCAGGGATATCTGGAAGCGACCCGGGCGATCCTGGAGACCGCTGCCCGGATCCGGGACGGAATCCGTCAGATCCCGGAGCTGGAGATCCTGGGGAACCCCCTCTGGGTGATCGCCTTCACATCGAAGACGATCGATATTTATCGGGTGCTGGAACAGATGGGGCGGCGGGGATGGAGCCTGAACGCGCTTCAGCATCCGCCGGCCGTGCATCTGGCGGTCACTCTGCGGCACACCCAGCCAGGGGTGGCTGAGCGGTTCCTTGGGGATCTTCGGGATAGTGTGGCCTGGGTGCGGGAGCATCCGGAGGAGCGGGGGGAGCTGGCCCCGGTCTATGGAATGGCCGCCACGCTGCCTTTCCGGGGGGTGGTGCGAGATCTGCTGTATCGGTATCTGGATTTACTGTATGAGGTGTAGTCCCTGACTGCAGGGAAGGAGTATTGGGGAGGCGGGCAGGCCAGCGAAGGCGGCCTGCCCACCCCTCAGAATCCCTCACAGGAAAATCCAGGGAAGGCGGTCACGAAACCTCCCCCTGCGCATCTCCTGCCAGCTCCACGATGGTGATTTCGAACGGCGCGAGGCGCAGCTCCTGCAGGTTTTCCTCCCTTCGTTCAGCGCGGTGCGTGGAGAACAGACAGCGCCCCCACGTCGTAAGGCCGGTGAGGACCCGGACCGGACGGTCGCTCATGTTCATGGCCACCAGACAGGCCTGGCTGTTCTGAGGAAGGCGGCGTAAGAAGATCAGGGCCTCCTCGGAATCCTCCGCCAGGGGCCGATAATCCCCCGCCACCAGCGCAGGGGTCCGCTGGCGCAGATGGATCAGACGTCGATAAAACGAAAACAGCGAATCCGGATCCTCCAGCTGATCCGCGACGTTTACCCCTTCCGCATAATTGGGGTGCACCGGGAGCCACGGCTGAACCCCCGGCGGACAGAAGCCGGCGTTCGGCGCTCGCGACCATTGCATCGGCGTGCGGCATTTGTCCCGCCCGAATCGGGCCCCACGGATCACCGCTTCTTCATGGCTCGTCCCGAACAGCTCCCGCTCCACCTGATACCACCAGCGCCCCAGCGGGTCTTTGAATTGGGCGAGATCCGTCAGGATCAGATCTCGCATGCCGATCTCTTCTCCATAGTAAAGGAATGGTGTCCCCCGCAGGGTGAGCATCAGGGCCGCGGCGATCCGGGCGATTTCGAGATCGTGCTGGCCATCCCCGTATCGGCTGAGGACGCGGGAGAAATCATGGTTGCCCATGGTGTTGCACGGCCAGGCCCCCGCCGGCATGCCGCTCAGCCGCTCCCGCTGGTTCGCTCGCACGATCGCCGGGGTGAGCCGGGGTGCTTTCATCAGCGGGAAGTTGAACACCAGGTGCAGCTCATCCTGTCCGTTCCCGTAATAGGCCAGATCCTCCGTCTCCCCAACCAGCACGATGTCCCCATAGGTGTCCACCAGGGCCCGGAGCTCTCGCATCAGGTCGTGGACCTCAGGCAGGTCTTCCTGGTAGCGGAACATCTCCTGTCGGATGCGCCACAGGCGCTCGCGCTCCGCCTCCTCCGAAGCGGCGTTCCATGCCTTCAGCCACTCCGGATAGCTCATGGGCGCGGTCTGATCCGGGAGCCCGGGGTCCTCGAAGATCGTCCCCACCGCATCCAGGCGGAAGCCATCCACCCCCCGCTCCAGCCAGAAGCGCACCACGTCGAACATGGCGCGCTTCACCTCCGGGTTCCGCCAGTTCAGGTCCGGCTGCTCCTTAAAAAAGAAGTGGTAATAATACTGGCCGGTCCGCGGATCGTATTCCCAGGCGGAGCCCCCGAAGACCGAATACCAGTTGTTGGGCGGCCCGCCGTTCTTCCCATCGCGCCAGATATACCAGTCCCGTTTCGGGCTATCCCGGCCGGATCGGGATTCCTGAAACCATGGATGCTGGTCCGAGGTATGGTTGAGGACCAGGTCCAGGATCACGCGGATGTGGCGGCGGTGCGCTTCATCCAGGAGGCGCTGGAAATCGGCCATGGTGCCGTATTCCGGAGCCACATCCGTGTAATCTGCCACGTCGTAGCCCCAATCCACCAGCGGCGACGGATAATGGGGGCAGAGCCAGATGGCCTCGATCCCCAGATCCTGGAGGTAATCCAGATGGCGGCGGATCCCCTCGAGGTCTCCGATGCCATCCCCGCTGGCATCCGCAAAGCTGCGCGGGTAGATCTGATAGAACACCGCCTTCTGCCACCACTTGAGCTCCGGCATGGCAAACCCTCCAGTCCGGTGGAATAAGAACTTGCACCAGGGAGGAGCACGAGCATCACCAGGTCGTGGCAACTTCGAGACCAGGTTCATACAGGGAGAGGATTTTAAAGAGGTTCGCAGGGATGGGCAATTGCACCAGCGCAGGACGCGTATGGATTTCCCAATCAGGGGCCTCGCTTGATCCTGCGGTGGGGGGAGAAGCCCTTTGCCTCCTGAAAGCTCCAGGCGGCCCATATCCGGAAGGCATAACGGAGCAACGGAGCAAGGCGTGAATCGCCTTGCGCGGCGGGCTCATTCTTTCTGGAACAGGCCCACCAGATGGATCCGCCATCCGCGAAGCGGGGGCAGGGCCGTGAGGCGTTCGTAGAGCGCGGCCAGGGCGAACAGCAAAGGGTGGAAGGCCAGATAGGTGGGGTCTTCGATCTCGAACCAGGCGATCTCCCGCAGGCCCGCTTCGTGGAGGAGGCGGCGCAGCTTCCCCGGGGTGTTGGCTCGATAGAAGACCGGGAAGGTATCCTGAGGAGCACGGCCGTAGAGGCGCTCCACCAGAGAAGGCCGCAATCTCTGGGGGATCCAGCGCCCGAGGATCATCAAAGGATGACGCACATTTGGGGTCAGCAGGAGGAAATGACCTCCGGGCCTCAGGGTGCGAACGATTTCCTGAAAAACCCGCTTCGGTTCCGGAAGGTGTTCAATCACCCAGGTGCAGAGAATCAAATCGAATGTATGCATCGGGAACGGCAGCGTTTCCAGTTGAGCCTGGACGCGAAGCGATAAGAGCGGATTCCCCCTCAGGGAGGGGAAATCCTGATCCACCCCGACCGCCAGACCCACCCGATCCTGAAAGCGACCCAGGACCCCAAACCGGCCGCATCCGGCGTCCAGCGCCCGGGTGGCTGGAGTGAGGAGCGGCTCCAGCAGGGCGTTGAAGACCTCCCCGGCGGGCCGCCAGCCCGGCCGTTGCGCCCGATATCGGGCTCGATAGAGCTCCTGGCGGGAGAGATCGAGCATGAGAGGACCGAAGCGGCGATAAGGGAAAAGAATGGATGGCGTTCCCTCTCCTTTTTTTACATCCAGCTGCTCGTCAGAGGAAACCGGCGATGGATGGTAGGGGGCTCCAAAAAGCTCTGCTGGATGGGCGGTGGGGCGTAGCGATGGAGAGGGGACTCCCGCGTATGCCTGGCGTGATCCGGGGAGGAGAGTAAAAATGGTTGAGAGAGGATCTTCCCCTGGGAGGAGCGTGGATGGGTGCCTGCATCTTCTGTGCCATCGTGGCGCGCCGGCAGCCGGCGGAGATCGTCTACGAAGACGAGCGGACGATGGCTTTCCTGGACATCAACCCGGCGAACCCGGGTCACACCCTGGTCATCCCCAAGCGCCATGCGGAGACCGTTTTCGACATCGATGAAGAGGACGCCGCGGCCGTGATGCGCACGGCGGTCCGGGTGGCCCGGGCGATCCGCCAGGCGCTGGCCCCGGATGGCCTGAACCTGGTGCAGAGCAACGGGCGGGCGGGGGGTCAGGAGATTTTCCATCTTCATGTTCACGTGATCCCCCGATGGGTGGGGGATGGGCTCCGATTGGCCCGGCCGCCGGTGGTGCGCCGGGAGCGCCCGCTCCCCGAGGTCGCGGCGGAGATCCGTCGGGCGCTGGGAGGATAGCGGTAGCCCCCATTCCTTCTGGAGGAATTCATGGCATCCCTGTAAAGAGGTTGAGAAGGCATGGAAGGTGCCATTCCGGGCAATAGATGCTCTTCGCCTTCCAGGAGGACGGGAATGCGCCGTCATGCTGTTTTTCTGGGGATGGCATGGCTGCTAACGCTCGCGCTCGGTTGTGCCGTGACCGCCCCGGGGCCTCAAGCTGGAACCCCGCGCGCGGTACCCACTCCGAGCCCTGCGGGGTCGCCCGTCCCCGAAAGCGGGCTTCCGGATCTGCGCCTTCGGAGCCCCGCTTTCGCGGAGGGAGAAGCGATCCCCCGCGAATACACCTGTGATGGGCCGGACCGCTCGCCTCCGTTGCGCTGGGAGCTCCCTCCACCGGGTGCCCGAAGCCTGGCCCTGATCATGGACGATCCCGATGCGCCCGGTGGACGGTTCGTTCACTGGGTGCTGTATGCGATCCCGCCCGACCGGACGGAGCTGCCGGAGGGCATCCCGCAGGAGCCCGAAGTGGAGGGCATCGGGAAACAGGGGCGTAATGACTTTGGGCGCATGGGGTATGGGGGTCCATGCCCGCCTCCGGGACTCGCTCACCGGTATCGGTTCGTCCTCTACGCCCTCGACAGCGTCCCGGAGCTCCCTCCAGGGGCCAGCCCGGCCCAGGTGGAACAGGCGCTGCATGGGCATGTGCGGGCTGTTGGGCGTCTCACCGGGCGGTATGGACGATGAGGGAAGCGTCGGATGTGGACGGTGGACCTGCGGCTGGTGTGGCTCGCTCTGGCCCTCCTCCTGACGCTGGCCTTTATGCTGGGCCAATGGTCCGCTCGGGAATCCGCCCGGCGCGCCTTTTTACAGATGGATCGGGCATCGCTCGGTTTCCTGCGGGTGCGCCCGGATGGGCGCTACGATGAGGCCAGCCCGCTCGCGCGCCAGTGGCTGGGGCTTCCGGAGGCCTCGGGCTTTCTGCCGGATGCGGAATGGCGGCCCTTCCTGGAGGAAGATGTTCGAGCGGCGCAGGCCAGTGGAGCGGGGCGTTCCCGTTTCCTGGCCCTCGCCGGAGGCCAGTCCCTGCGCTGGTGGATCGTTCCCGTGGGAGATGCCCTCTGGGTCCTGGTGGCGGATGCAGGGGAAGGCTATCGGAGCATGCAGATGCTGCGCCGCCTGTTGGCCGGGCTGGCCCACGAGCTTCGAACGCCCCTGGCGACCATGCTGACCCATCTGGAAGTCCTCAAACTCCCCGCGCTCGCTCCGGAAATCCGTTCCCAGTCCATGCGCATCCTGGAGGAGGAAACCCGTCGCATGCTCCGTATGGTCCACGGCGTGCTGGAGCTGGGTCGTCTGACCAGCGGGGAGCCGCTGATCGTTCATCCCCTCTCCATCGTAGCCGTGGCGGAGGCCGCCATCGCAGAGAAGCTCCCGGAGGCTCAGGCCCGCCAGCAATCCCTGAGCCTTGAAGCGGAGGAAGGATTGCCGCTGGTTCAGGGGGACGCGGATCGGCTGAAGCAGGTCTTCCTGAACCTGCTGGATAATGCCATCCGCTATAGCCGACCCGGCGATCGCATCCTCGTTTCCCTCCGATCCGTCCCCGAAGGCGTGCGGTGTGAAGTGAGCGACACCGGCCCGGGGATCCCCGCCGAGCATCTTCCCTATGTCACTGAGCCGTTTTATCGGGGGGAAGCCCCCGAGGCCACCGGAGCCGGGCTGGGGCTGGCTATCGTGGCCGAGATCCTCCGCCAGCACGGATCCAGCCTGGAGATCGAGAGCCGGGTCGAGGGAGAAACCGGCACATGGATCCGGTTCACGCTGCCCGCATGGCGGGGGAGCGAATGAAAGGTCCGTGGTTTTCTTTGTGGCGTCGCTGGCGCGGCTGGATGATCCTCGCAGGGTTGCTCCTGCTGCTGGGGATTCTGGCCCCATCGGGGGAAGTGACGCTGCGCATCGGGCCGAAGCGCGAGGGGCCATGGCCTCAGTTCCGGGTGATCCCATCCGCGCCCCGGCCCGGCGATCCGGTGATCGTGGAGGTTCAGGATCGGGTTCCGTGGGGCCATATCCTGCTTACGGTCAACGGGGAGCCCGCCGCGCTAGAGCGAATCGAAGCCCGGCCAGAGCTCATGCTCTGGCGCTGGGTCTGGCGCTTCCCGATGCCTGCCGGATCGGTGACCGTAGCGTTCTATCGAGACTGCCATGAGGGATGCCGGCTGCGGGGGCGCCTCGCGCTCGGAGATCCCGAGCCCACCCCTGCACCCCTCGCCATCCCCACCAAGCTGGGCCTGGTCTTTCCGCACCCTGAGCGAGACTGGAAGGGGCGCGCTGGATGGGCCGTGGAGCTGACCTACGCGCAACGAGCGGAGGACCCGGATTGGGGAATCAACGCCCTGGCCGCCCGCGTCGCCCGGCATCAGCGCCGCGGCCTGCGGGTCCTGGTGCGGGTGGATTACGACCGGGGGCAGACCCTTCCCCCTCCCGGGGATCTGGAAGGGCTAACGCGCTATCTGCGCTATCTGGAGCGCCTGGGCCGGGACGAACGGCTCCAGGGGGTTTACGCCTATTTCCTGGGGAGTGGCCCCAACGAGGCCCTGAGCAACCGCATGAGCCCCGATCGTCCGATCTCCCCGGCCTGGTATGCCCGGGTCTTCAACGGCTACGGCGAATCACCGGTCCGCACCGACAACGCGGCCGCGGTCCTCCGGGCGGCGAACCCCCAGGCGCGTCTCCTGGTGGGGCCGGTGCGGCCCTATGTTCGGGATCAGGATGGGGAACGACGGCACCGCGTGGATGTCCCCTGGCTGAACTACTTCAACACCCTGGTGGCCTTCATCGATGAAACCACACGGGCGAGGGCGGCGATGGGGCAGTGGAACCCCGGCCCGGATGGCTTCGCCCTGCACGTGCCTGGACGGCCGGAGGCGGCCCGCGCCGCGGGCTATCCGGAGGCGGAGGAGCCGCGTCTGGATCTTCGGGACGCGATGGGGGCGCGGGTCGGATTCCAGGCGCTGTATGACTGGCTGGAGATCATCAACGCATATCCCTCGACCCGCGGGCGGCCTGTTTACATCACATCGTCCAACACCTACACACCGGATGAAGGCGTTACCCCGGCGCACAACTATCCGCGGGGATGGTTAACGGCGGCATGGTCTGTGGTCGCGGGGGAGCCCCAGGTGGAGGCCTTCTGCTGGTTTCTGGACTGGGATCCCCAGTGGGCCGATTTCAGCCTGTGGCAGGGGAAAGGACGCCTGCGGGATGCCGCCGCGGAGTTCGAAGCCCTGCTGGGCCATGAGCCATAAGGGAAGCGCGTGAACATGACGGATCTTCCTTGAGAGACTCATGGACTGTGGGAAGGGGAGAGCCACCTCGTCTGTTCAGCCGGATCCCGGTCGACCCAGCCCCGATCGCCGGATCAGACATCCGGCGGTTTGATCGTGCACCCAGAAGAGCGCGGCACTCGCAGCGATGAACACCGTGGCGATGATGCCCCACCACAGGGCCATACGAACAGGTGCGGGAACCGACGAGAAACAATCCAGACCCGGGCACAGGCGCCCAATCAGAGAAGCGCTTGTCCAGAGGATAAAGCCGCCCGCGATCCAGCTGAGCGCCGTCACCGCGGCCCATCCCACGGCCTTCCATAAAAGCACAGGCCGTGAACCGTAGATTCCCCAAATCAGCCCCATGGTCCATCCGAATAACAGAAACTGGAACATCGGATCCAGGCTGGCTGGGGGAGAAATCTGCAGGAGACCATGCAAGCTGAGCCACAACGCATCACTGACCCCTCCACTCAACATCCCAGCTCCGATACCCCCAACCCACCCCCATCGAGATCGCAGACAATCGGAGTGGAAGCTCCGTCGTTCCTCCAGCCAGCCCCACGCTCCACCAACTCCAGCCCAGTAAATCATCCTAAACAGTGAAGGATGAAGGCCAAAAAGCGAAATGATATTCCATGCAATATCACGCCACAACCACCAGAATATACCGAAATAAATAATTTTTGGTTCCATATCTCCTCCGCATGTTTATTGGTGCAAATAAACCGCGTTCATTAAAGAAGAAAGCGGCGACAAATCGATTAACGTTCCAACACAAACATGAACTTTATCCCAGGTATATGAATATCCTTTTAGAGCGGATGGCCCAAACCACTGGATCAAAGGATCCTCAGAATAATATCTTAAGCTGTCCGGATTCTGACTGTAGCTCATGTTATAGACCATTGTATAATCTATATCAGGGTCATTATCGCAGTAATATTGGCCATGATAGTAATAAGATGGATACTTCTTGTTCGTGCCTCCTGGCTCTTTTTCGATCATTTGAGCCCATAGCCATCCTCCTCCGCCGCCGGGATCCTCGGCCATCGGTCCAGGGGAAGAGGGGGAAGGTAGGTCTGCCCGGGCAGGAGGTAAAGGAGCCAGACCTGCAACCCCGAGGCCTGTCAGAAGGATCCACTGGGCGATCTTCTTCGTATACCATAGGCCTCCCATCGGATTCCTCCCATCCCTGGAGTTATGGGGATCTATTTCCATCTTATCTTTTGCCTTTCAATTCCACCACGGGATTTTCCCCAGGGCCCCCCTGTGGCTTTCCCGAGGGGGCGTTGGGGAACTCCCCGGGGATCGTTCGACAGGCCGGGCGCACGGTGGGGAGGGCCATGGGCGGGGCTCCTGGCGATGGCGGATGGGTGCAGGATGCCGGATTCCCCGTTATCATGTCCCGTAAAGCTCGGATCTTGGGGGCCGGGATGACTCCACACATGTCCTATCCGCCGATCGCTTTGATTCTCTTCGGCGCCAGCGGCGACCTGGTCTGGCGCAAGCTGGCCCCGGCCCTCTTCGACCTCTACCGCGACGGCTGGCTGCCGGCGCGCTGGGCGATTATCGGCATCGCGCGGAGCCCGATGGACGACGCGTCCTTCCGCGCCCGTCTTCTGGACGGCGTCCAGCGCTTTGCCCGCCATCGCCTCGATGAATCCGCCTGGACGAGCTTCGCGGAACGCCTTTTCTATCTGCGGGGCGATTACGATGACCCCACCCTCTATGCCGCCCTCAGCCAGCGGCTCCAGACCATGGATGGCGCGGACCCGGAGGCGACCCATCATATCTTCTATCTGGCGGTTCCTCCGGGCGTCACGGAGACCATCGTGGACCATCTGAGCGCGGCCGGCCTGGTGCGGGATCCCTCGCGCCACCGCGTGGTGATCGAGAAGCCCTTCGGTCACGACCTGCCTTCCGCCCGCCGGCTCAACGCGCGCCTGCGCCAGTTTCTGACGGAAAGCCAGGTCTACCGCCTGGACCACTACCTGGGCAAGGACACGGTCCAGAACATCCTGGCCCTGCGCTTCGCCAACGCCTTCTTCGAGCCGGTGTGGAACCGCCAGTATATCGATCATGTGCAGATCACCGTCGCCGAGACCGTGGGGGTCGAGCACCGGGGCGGCTACTATGACCAGACCGGCGCCCTCCGCGATATGGTCCAGAGCCACCTCCTCCAGCTCCTCTGCCTGATCGCGATGGAGCCCCCGGTCTCCCTCACCCCGGAGGAGATCCACCACAAGAAGCTCGAGGTGCTCCGGGCCATCCGCCCCATCCCGGGGGACCAGGTGGATGTTTACGCCGTGCGCGGCCAGTATGGGCGAGGCCGCCTGGATGGGGAGGAGGTCCCTGCCTATCGGGAGGAGCCCGGGGTGGATCCACGTTCGAACACCGAGACTTACGTGGCCCTCAAGCTCTTCGTGGACAACTGGCGCTGGCAGGGGGTGCCCTTTTACCTGCGCACCGGGAAGCGCCTCCCGGTCCGGGCCTCGGAGGTCTCCATCACCTTTCGGCCGGTGCCCCATCGGGCCTTCCCCGAGTCCGCCGTCCGCTCCTGGCAGCCCAACCGGTTGATCCTCCGCCTGCAGCCTGCGGAGGGCGTCCTCTTCCGCTTCCAGGCCAAGGTCCCGGGCCCGGTGATGCGGCTGCAGCCGGTGGATATGCATTTCCTGTATGAGGAGATGTTCGGGAACCGTCCGCCGGAAGCGTATGAGACGCTGCTCCTGGATCTCATCCGCGGGGACACTACCCAATCCCTGGAGGCGGCGTGGGTGGAGGCCGCCTGGGAGGTGATCCAGCCCATCCTGGAGGCCTGGGCGGCCCGGCCGCCTGCGGATTTCCCCAACTACCCGGCCGGCACCTGGGGCCCGCCGGCAGCGGAGGAGCTGATCGCCCGGGACGGCCGATCCTGGGATCTCCCTACCATCCTGGATCCCGTGGGAGCGACGCCCGGATGATCCGCGTCTTCCCCGATGCGGAGGCGCTGAGCCGGGCCGCGGCGGCCCTCTTCGCCCGCGCCGCGCAGCGCGCCGCCCGGCGCGCCGGACGGTTCGTCGTGGCCCTTGCCGGGGGCCAGACTCCCCGTCGGGCCTATGAATGGCTGGCCCACCTGGAATGCCAGGGAACGGTCCCCTGGGAGGCGGTGCACGTCTTCTGGGGGGATGAGCGCTGCGTGCCCTTCGAGGATCCCCGGAGCAACGCCCGGATGGCGCACGAGGCCATGTTGCAGCATGTTCCTATTCCACCCCACCAGATCCATCCCATCCGGTGCGAGGGGGATCCGGAGGCGGCCGCCGATCGCTATGAGGCCGTGTTGCGGGCGTTTTTCCGGGAAGCGCCCCCGCAGTTCGATCTGATCCTCCTGGGCCTGGGGGAGGACGGCCATACGGCTTCCCTTTTCCCCTTTCATCCGGCGGTGACGGAGCAGAGGCGCTGGGTGGCCGCCGTGCCGGAAGCGGATCCCCCGCGGGTGACCCTGACGCTGCCGATCCTGAACCAGGCGCATCGGGTGGTCTTCCTGGTGGCCGGGGCGCGCAAAGCGGAGATCCTGCGGACCGTGTGGGAGGGACCTTTCGATCCCCTCCGCTGGCCCGCGCAGGGGGTCCGCCCGGGCCCCGGGCGGATCCTGTGGATGGTGGACGCCGAAGCGGCGGCCGGGCTTTCCCGGATCCGGTAGGGATCGGCCGCGCAACGACCAGCCAGCTGCCGGGCCATCTTTGTGGTCGCTTACTTGTTCCAGGACTGTAGCGGGCGCTAATCGTTGAAAGATCGCTATCAATACAAACCACTACGTTCCTTCGTTCTGAATACATTTTCGCGCCCTTTATCGCCTTTTCTCAGACAGCGATCCCTTGGCCCTATTCAGAATGATAGTTGCTAATGAAGGAAATAGGAATAAGAGTAACGTGATCCATACTCCCAACCACCGGAGGTGCTCCATTCTCCATTTGTTCAATCCAACCAAAATACTGATAACAGAAGCCAGAAACGCACAGAATAAGCTCATAAATTTCTTCATTATAAAGCTTGAAATGATAAAAAAGAATCCCCAAAGGATTATCAGAAGAAGTATGACATCTCCGATAATCCACTCAAAATGGCGCGGTGCTTTGAGTAGCATCACATCGTCATGAGCGAACAGAAATATGAAATAGCTTCCAAAAACCAGAAAAATGATGGCACCATAGGCGCGCATCGCGACTTTGAGAAACTTGAAGGTGAGATTTTCCATTCTCATTTCCTCCGAAATCCCGGTTGATTGACAAATCGCCCGGTCTCCCACCCTGCTTGAACATCCAGATTGGGCCGGGCTTCTAACCACTATCGCAGTGGGTGGTCTGGCCAAGAACCTTCGGGAGAGTTATTGTCACAAGGGTTTACCCATTTGGGACAATGGCCTAACACCGCACATGCGAAGGCGTTGTAGCAAACCTCCCACGATTCTGCACTATAGAAAGTCGCTGTAGCGCTATCCGGAATCTTGTAGGCGATACAACTTCCCCAGCTAGCCCGGTATATTCCATCCACATTCTGTTCTGGTGGTTGTGCCCAAATCAGAGAGTAGCCGTTTTCCGGCAAAACCGAGTACTTGGCTCCATTTTGGCCCGGATTAGAAAACGCCCACACCACCTTGCCTGGTCCCCAAATCGGGCGTATACATAGACTAACTCCTAGGGGCTGGGCTTGCTTCATAGATGCCACTACCTTAATCCTAATCCCGAGAAGTTTCGCCTTTTCGCTCTTCTCATTAGCAATCATTTTCTGTAATTCGTCCACAGAGACCTGATGGGAGGCAAGTAGATGGCTGTATTTTTCCCATAGCGCTATCAGCTCCGGGTCTTGTGTTACCTGACAATCAGAACTGGAAGGCAGTGGTCCTTGTGCTTGCACTGGATATGTCCAGGGACACTGTACTAACGCTAACAGGACAAGTAAGGTGGATAGCAAATTGGCCTTATACATCCTAACCCCTTTATAGTTTGAGCTGATTTGAGTCTCGCGGTTCCTCATTCAATCAGTGGTATATCAAGGATATCACGTCTTATGCCTACTGGCCCGTTAAGTTTGTATTCAGGAATCAGAACTGCCTATATACAGGGCATGTAGACTAAAAAATCGAGTTGACCGACTAATAGATCTAAAATGCATGTTCATTAACATCACTGCTGCCGCAACCTTTGAGAACCTTTGAGAAATGGTAGATGATCTGTAAGTTCCACGGTGGAGGCTGGCTAGCATAGACTGGACACCTGCAAACGGTCATAGGAGGTTCCCGCATCCGGATTATAATCCTCTTGTTCGAAACGATATTTCTTCCAGGGGAAGTTACTATAACCTGATAACCTGAATGTAATTCGCTGGCCCCCGACGGAGTCCAGAGATCATTGATGTCCCACTACGGGTAGGTGCTATTCCACCACTACCAGTTCCCCCAGTATAGTTGTTCAGCTCCGATGGTGTATTCAACAATACCACAGATCAGATTGGCTGTCACTGTGGAAATCCACAGTTCTCATCCTGTGGTTTTCCGCAAATCGCCTGGAGGGTTTGTGTATGGGGGATATAGCGCTCTTGGATTATCCTCTCTAACATCACCGCAAAGCCCTTCGACTTCCGCCCGGACTCCAGATGGAGGTAGGAGTCACGCAGTTAAGGCGAAATCCAACCCCTTGAATGGCCATATATGAGGGTGACGATGAATTACCTGCCATTCATTAGGGGACGCACCTGCCAGCTGCGTAAGTGCTGAAGAACTGGTGGACCGCCGCCTCACCCGGGAATTGATAATCTCATACCGCATCTCCTGGGTGAGCCGCTCAATCTGGTTCGTGAGCCGAAGTTCGGGCCACAAGGTCTCCTACCGTTTCCCTCATCACCTCCCTTAAAATCGTTCACATGGTATCCTGGTCCAGGGGGTGCTCCCTTCGCGCCTTGGATGCCCCCGCTTTCTACGCAAACTCCTTCCTTAACACGAACCATCCCATGGATAGAGGGATGGGACGATCTGTCAGACGCGTAACTCCTATCCGAAGCTGGTGAGCCGAATGGAATCCATTCGCGTTCTGGTTGCGGATGATCATCCACCGCTGCGCCTGGGCTTGCGGGCCCTGCTGGAGCGGCGGCCTGAGATTCAGGTGGTCGCCGAAGCTGGGGATGGGGAAACCGCCCTCGCCATGCTGGAGATATTCCAGCCTGATGTCGCCATCCTCGATATCCGCCTCCCCCGGCGCGATGGCCTCGCCCTCGCGCGGGAGATCCGGCGGCGCGGGTGGCCGATCCGCATCCTGCTGCTCAGCGCCTACGATGACGAGGCGCTGATCCGGGAGGCCATGGCCGTTGGGGTGGAGGGTTATCTTCTCAAAAGCGAAGGTCTGGAGGCCATCGCCACGGCGGTCCAGAGCGTGGCCCGGGGCCTGACCGCCTTCAGCCCGGAGATCCTGGCCCGGGCGCGGGGGCTTCTGGAGCGGGGCGGGGGAGGCCTGACGGAGCGGGAGCGGGAGATCCTGGAACTGGTGGCCGAGG
The DNA here is from genome assembly GCA_016842085.1 of Candidatus Thermoflexus tengchongensis. Taxonomy (GTDB): domain Bacteria; phylum Chloroflexota; class Anaerolineae; order Thermoflexales; family Thermoflexaceae; genus Thermoflexus; species Thermoflexus tengchongensis. Next base: position 89,386 of record JAEVEX010000049.1, read on the forward strand.
GGCTGACCAACCGGGCCATCGCGCAGCGCCTGGGGCTCTCCCCGCGGACCGTGGAATATCATCTGGGCCAGATCTTCCAGCGGCTGGGGGTGAACAGCCGGGCGGCGGCCGTGAAGGAAGCGATGCGGCGGGGATGGCTTCATGGGATGAGGCACCCCGGTGAGGGCGAATAGGCCCTGCAGGCTCTTCGGGAACCGGCTTGCCGGGTCCGGAACAGGATCTCCTTACCTTAACGCTTCGCAGAGGGAAGGGGTCCCTCAATGCCCCTCGGGCAGCGGCTGCCCACGCGCGTTCTACGCAGGGTTGGCTATTTCTGGAGTAAATCTGGAGAGCTCAGGTTACCCATTGGGCTCCTCGCTGGATCCCCGACGGAGGGAGCCTCGTAATCCCCCGGAACAGGACCTGTGGAAATCCACAGGGAGACTCCTGAGGAAAATACGGTGGTGAAGTGACCCCTGGATGCTTATTATAAGATTGCGTGAGGCATCATAAGCACAAGAGATGGATGCATCTCCGGCCTAACATCCTCATCCATAGAATCGAGGGGGAGCGCGTCCGGGTCTTCACCGGGCTCGCGATGCGGGCGTATCTCACGCCGATTCTGGATCTTGAAGATCCGCCTTCCCTTGACGAGGAGTTCCTCAAAAAGTGAGGAAGGCCGGATGGCTTTTTCCTCAAAAAATGAGGAAGCGCGAGGAGAATGAAGGGGCTAAGATGAAGAGCGAAGTCTTTCCTCTTTGGAGGTGAGGCCATGACCGAGCGCTATCTCTTATTCGACAGCGGGTGTTCCGTGTGCGCCGCCCTGGCCCAGGAGGTGGAGGCCTCAAGCGGCGGGCGGCTGGGGGTGCGCTCCCTGCGCGATCCCGAGGTCCAGGCGATGCTGAACCGGGCGAAACCGGGCTGGCGCTGGGAGCCGATGCTTCTGGAGATTGAGGGGGAGCACGTCCGGGTCTTCGCGGGTCTCGCGATGCGCTGGCGCCTCGTGCAGATCCTGGGCCCCGTGCGGGCCCTGCGGGTGGCCCAGGCCGTGGCCCGGCACGGCGGGCCGGTGCTGGGCGTGGATTGGGGGCGGCGCGATTTCCTCCGCCGCGCCACAGGCGCCCTGGCCGGATGGATCGCCCTCTGGGGCCTGGGCCCGAACGCCGAGACCGCGGCTCCCACTCCCCCACCCCCCACGGATCGCGAGGGGGAGCTGTGGGAAGGCTTCCTGCTGCTGCCCCCCGGCGCCCCCATTCCTCAATGGGTCCAGCACACGCCAGCGCCGATCCTGTGCCAGACCGCAGACCCCCAGGCGGAGGCTGAGCTGCGCGGCGATACCCACCCGATGGAGCCCCTGGAGGCCTGGCTCCCCCGCCTGAACTTCCCCCTCTACTGGCCCACGCCGCCTCCCCCGGGCCTGGAGTTCCAGGGGGCCTGGGCTACGGTGTTCCGGAAATCCGGCGCTATCTTTTCGATCTCGCTGGCTTTCGGGGAGCCGGGCGGCGAACCCAGGGTGCGTCTGGTGGCGCAGCCGCTTTATCCCCGTCCGTATCCCGTGTGGCCGGTCTATCGGCCGGAGGGGCCGGAGGAGCCCATCTGGCCGGAGAAGGTGTTCTTCACCCCCCGGCCAGGGCTGCTGCTCCCCAGCGTGCGGGGGCATCCGGCGCTCTGGCAGGAGGCGGGCGTGCTTTACACCCTGATCGCTGAGCACGATCCCCACCGAGAAACCATCGCCGCTCTCACTCAATCGCTACAAAAGATCAATCAATAAGGAGGAATTGCCATGCCTACGGTAAGTGTATATGCCCAGTATCCGGAACTGTTACTCGTTGCAATACATCAAATCACTGCCCATGCACAGACTCTTGTCAATGTGGCGGTTGTTTTGCTGTAGATATCTCAGCTCCAGCAGGAACAGCAATCAAATTGTATGTTAATTATCCTTATATTAAGAGCATATATTGGGAAGAAGACACCTCCGGATCTTTTGAGTGTTGCGACAGTCAGAACGTGCCAGTTGATTTAAAAAGAGCGGTAAGAATACACTTATATGACTATAACAATTGTTATGTAGGATGGGTTCTATTTGGGCATGTAGATCCAACTGGACGAAATTTACCAAATGGTAGCATATCCGGCAGCGAAGTTGGAATAGTAGGTCGGGTTCCATCTGGAAGCGGATACGTGTGTTATTCCGGACCGCACGTTCATATGGAGATCAACCCTAGTTGGGGCTATGGGTTCTCTTGTGCAAGCGGAGTTACTGTGACAGCAGGCACAACAATTATATATCAACGAAGTTATTCTACATGCCCAATATAATTGATCTTGGGGTAAAATACTAAAAAGCGGCCTTCCCCCAGCCTCTCTATCGCCAGCGGGCGCTGGTGGAGACGGTCTTCTCAGTCGTGAAACGGAAGGGTGGCCCGCCGGGTCGCCCATCCCTCCGGACCCCGGATCATTCCCTGGAGACCCAGCAGCGCCAGGCCCTCCGGCTGGTTGGCCTATAGCCTCTATCGTCTGAAATTTTGTGGCTCGCTTCAGCGGGCCCATGGCCTCCTTTTCTAGGATGTCAACAGAGCCTTGCTCTATTTAGCTGGCCCGTGATCTCCTGGCCTTTCCACAAGCCTGAAAAGGATATCAACAAAGCCAGGGAGGAAGGGAAATGGGCTCCGCATCCATCCTAACGTTGAAACGCAAGATGTGGTTCGTTTTGAGGACAGGCATCTTGGGCGTGCTGGTGGCCTGTCAGACAACGGCCGGCGAACCGTCGCTTCCCTCCCCAACCCCGGGGGAGACCGGCCGTTCCACCCCTGCGCCGTCCCCAACCCCGGTCCCCATTCATCTGCTCAGTCAGGATGCCCAGGGCCAACCGATGTTCGGCTCTGCTCCTCGCCTCTCCGCCGACGGCCGCCGTGCCGTGTGGGCCGATCGGGAACGGATCTTCCTGTGGGACTCGACGCGAGGGACAGCTGAACCCCTGCGGATCGGTGCCGGGGCGGAAACGGCCGGATTCGGCCCCACGCTCTCTGGGGACGGACGGGTCATTGCCTTCTTCGCCTCCGCACCCCGCCCCGAAACGGCCCCCGCGGATCTGGATTGTGCTCCCCTCGCCGTCTACGATCTCCACACCCAGCGCCTGGAGTGGACCCCTGGCTCCGCCCCTCGAACCAGCATCCCCGGCCTCACGGGGCCAGCCCTCTCGGCCGACGGCCGCTGGCTGGCCTGGGCCAATGATTCCCGTTGCCCCCCCGGCCCCGGCGTCTTCCTCTACGACCGGCAAACCCAACAGCTTGACCGGGTGCATCCCCGCACCGGGGGGCAATCCCTCACCGGCGGCTCCCTGGTCGCCCTCTCCGCCGACGGCCGCTTCCTGGCCTTCGTCACTCGGGACGATGGGGTCGTCCCCGACGATCACAACGGCCAGTTCGACGTTTTCCTCTACGACCGGGAGACCCGAGCGGTCCGCTGGGTCAGCCAGCCCCCCCACCCGGAGGATCCCCCCCAGCCCAGCGGCGTGCAGCTCGTCCCGGGCACCGATGGCGCATGGGAGGGCGGCATCGCCCTCTCCGCCGACGGCCGTTTCCTGGCCTTCGCCTCGGCCGCTCGCCTGGTGGACCAGCCGTTGCCGCCGTGCACCCCCTGGCCATGGGCAGAACCCCTGCCGTTCTGCCGCCATATTTACCTTTATGACCGGGAGGCCGGGACCCTCACCCTGGTGGACCGGAATGCAGCCGGCGAGCCCGGGGACGGGGCGGCCGAGGGGCCAGCGCTGTCTGGCGACGGCCGCCGGCTGGCCTTCGTCACCCGCGCCCGCAACCTGGGGGCGTCCGGCCAGACGCCATGCCCATCCCGGCCGGTGTGGGGGCGGCCTTGCGACCTGTGGCTGGCGCTGTGGGACCGAACTCAGGGCTCCCTGGTGGTCCTGAGCCGGGGCGGGGGCGGCCGGCTGACCGGGCCTAGTTACGCGCCGGCCCTTTCCGGCAACGGGCGGTGGCTGGCCTGGACCTCTGAGGCCCTGGAGTGGCTCCCGAACCCCTTGCCCATTCCGTCCGATCGCCCAGCGGAATACCTCTACCTGGCCGAATGGGAGGCCCTCCTGCGCCTGCAAGGGGAACCGTGAAAGAAGAGATAACCCCGTAGCCGATTGGACCAATCCGGGTAGGGCAGCGGGTGTTCGGTGTGCGCGGCCCTGGCGCGGGAGGTGGAGGCCCGGAGCGGCGGGCGGCTGGGGGTGCGTTCCCTGCGGGAGCCCGAGGTCCAGGCGATGCTGAACCGGGCGAAACCAGGCTGGCGTTGGGAGCTGATGTTCCTGGTGATCGAGGGGGAGCGCATCCGGGTCTTCATGGGTCTCGCAATGCGCTGGCGCCTGGTGCAGATCCTGGGTCCAGCGCGGGCCCTGTGAGTGGCCCAGGCCGTGGCCCGGCACGGCGGGCCGATGTTGATGGGCCGACCGATCATATCTGGACGGTTCAAGAGCTATTGACGACCATACCCCTGCCTGCCGGAAACACTTAACAGGGAGACTACCTGAGTATCGGAATTGAGGATGCCACCGGAGAGACCGGGGAACATCATAGGATGCAGGAGGTGCGAAATGCGCAGGTGTGGAATGCAGAAGATGAAGTTTCTCTTAATGTTGGTGTCAGCAATCGTGATCACTGCGCTAATGACTTCCATTGCCTATGCCTATGCAGCTTATCACGGCAACTGGTCGGAACAACCCTATTGGGGAAATTGGTGGTGGTATAACTATAGCTACCTTTACTGGGATGTCGACGATCTCTGGACTCCATCCGGGGTCAATGCATTGCGTTCTGGCCACAATAACTTCCCTTGGAAGGAGTATCGCTTCGAACAAGAGGCTTACAATCCTGGCTTGGGAACTTCCTGCGATCGTCTAAAAGTATATGCCGTCTATGCTGGCCAGCCTCCGACATGGAATTTGCCAATTACTTCCTATTCAATTCTCAATGGTTGTGGGAGCAGCGCTATCAAGGAGTTGGTACACCTGGAATTAGACGAAAATAGTATCAGCGCAAATGTGTGGTATCGGCACCGAGTGGTTTATCAAAAACAGAATCCAGGAAGCGGAGGTGATGGTGAGGTTAACTACTCCTTTACCCACAACTGGACGTGGAGCGATAGCTGGCTGGGCAAAGTAGTATATGATCAATGGTTTAACAAGAAATATAGTGATCCACCAGGCTTGGTTAATTAGGGAATTCAGATCTCTTATGCTAAAATTTAATTTGAAGGAGGTTGGAGATGAAGAGCAAGATAATCTGGATCAGCATCGCTCTTACGGGATTGATGTTGATGGTGGCATTGACAGCAACTTTGTTTCAGAAGCTGCGCGAGGTCTATGCCGGAAAACCTATTTTCTTTCACGGTGAAACCCCAACTTATCGTTACTCAGGAAAGGTGTTAGATGATGGAAATGTTCTGGTAAGCGTTTACTATCTCGGGAATAGTGAAACCATACAAGCCTATCGAGAAGCCAATATTCAGCGAAACCAGGTCCTCCTCGCTCGAAGAGAACCCCAGCGCGTATATGTGCAGGTGACCTTTACACACCCGGTTCCTGTCCCTGAGGTGCGTGCCCTGGTTGAAGAGACAGGCTTTCAGGTGGAAGATTTTCTGATGGTCCGACGACCCAGGGAACAGAGGAGCTGGTGCATAGAAGCAACCGGCAACCTTATTAAACCATTCTGCGCCGATGCAGGTTTTGAAGGGGTTATGGTCCTGAAAGGCTGGGTGGAGACAACCGAACAAGGACTAGGCCGCTGGATAGCAGATGATCGCGTTTATATGGTAGATAGTGTTGCCGTGGAGATCGGAGAACTTCTTACCCAAAAGCACGCAGATATAGTGGCTGGTAAGCAGATTGTTGTGAGCTCTGAGTACCCCATCTGGGAACTCGATTGGTAGCGCAAGCAACAGGGTCCTGGGCAGAGGATGCCATATCCCCAACCTTTGAAAGATTTCCGGGGTATATCTTAATGAGAAAACTTTGCGAGGAGGGTTTACGATGCGTGCAGGCAAAATCATGACCGCTGTGGTGTTTTTGTTGCTCATGCTAACAATAAAAGTCCATCCCGCTTTCGCTCAGGAGCTGTTCCCAACACCTGGTACGCCTGAGCCATCACCCAACTTTCAACCAGCCAGCCCTCCTTAGCCTGAAATTACTCCAGAGCATCTAAGGGACTTCGAGCTCACATCATTTCGAGCTACCGGACGTCTCATTATATGTGGAGATGGCCAGCAAACCTACGATTCTACGCAGTATGCGCTGATCTCGCGTGGGTGGACACTCTCTTATGCGGCCTATAAGAGTGTTGAAATATGGGTGTGGTGGTGGGATGGAACCCGCTGGACGCTGATGGACTGGCGCAAAGGCGAAACAAATACGGGAACCTATGTTGAGATCACAAGCCGGCTGGGAAACGAATGGATCCCAAGCGGGTGGTATACGATGACCTCCCGTCATTATGCCCGGAATTCCCTGTTCGATCAGGAAACCATCGATATCACCTCCTATCCATTGGTGTGGGTGCCATAATGTCATAAAAGGAGGCCAATAATGAATCGTGTTTACCGGTTGATGATTACACTTTTGATTGGTCTCTCGACGATTGGGATCACCGGCTGGGCGAATGAACGAATTCCTCGTCCATCTCCTCTGCTAACTATGCAGGAGGTCCAGGCTAAGTTTCCCCTTCTACGGATGCCCACGGCTCTTCCTCCGGGGGTGGTAGGGCCAGCCTTTGCCCTTCAAACTCTGGAAGGACAGCCAGTGCTCAGCCTCTTTTACGGTTACAGCAGCGGTCAAGAGATCCGCGGATTTCAGCTGCTGGAGGCTCCCGCTTCGCTCTCCCATGCGCTCTCTCCCAGGACACTGGCCATGCCTCCGGCACGGAGCGCTCTGGGATTAATCCGCGGGATTCCTTCTTCCCGGGCCATGATGGGAGAAGTCGCTCACCCTCGCCGGGAAATTTATGAAGGGTTGCCAGTGACCCTCCTAAGCACTCCAGTCTGTGCAAGCCCGATTTGCGAGGAGCGCATCTCATATGTAACTGCGATGGCGTGCGATGCGGAGTTGTGCGTCCGGATCGAGGGAAACATGGAGGAGAAATCCGCGCTTCAGATTCTGCTCTCAGCGCTCAAAAAGTGAAGACCCGCTGGGGGCCTGCGGTTTTCCTTTACGTCGTTCAGCTTCCATTTGCAGCGCTTCACGGGATAAGTAATGAGAGGTGGTCTTCAGGCCATTTAACTCCTGGCAAGGTCTTTGTTTGGGGAGAAGAATACAGCGCTGGGCGGGATGTCTGATGGGCTCTCACCCGAGCGATTGCAGGAGTTGGCGATGAAGAGGGTGTGCCTCTGTTTGCTGTTCGGCGCCGTGTTGATCGGCGCTACGTTTCCTTATGCGGGGGCCGTTCCGCTTTACTGGCAAACCGAAACCGAGCAGGCGACGGCGGTCCGGGAGCCGGAAGGGCTGTGGGTGATCCGCGCGGAGCTACCCGCCAACACCCCTGCGCATCTGGAAGCTTACCGGAAGGCGAACGCTGTCCGCCTGCGCCGCCTGCAGGAGAGCCCGTGGCCTGGCCCCATCCCGGTTCAAATCACCTTCCGGGGGCCGCTCTCACTGCGCGCGGTTCGGGCGCTGCTGGAGGCCGGCCATCTGGAGTTCGAGAGCGTGGCGGGGGTGCTGGCGCCGGACTTCGCATGGGGTGGCTGGGTGGATCCTCGAACATGGCGCCGGGAGGATATCGACCCCACCTGGCTGGAGCGCGCGGGATGGTCCGGGGATCCGGAGGAGGCGCCCCTCATCACTCATCTGACGGGGTGGCTGCATCAACCGGAGGATCTGGAGTTCTGGTTGGGCCGCCCGGAGGTGGAGCTGGTGGATGCCCTGGGGGCCGAGCTGGAAGCCTGGGTGCAGGCCCATGCGGTTTACCGGTTGTGGGGCGGCCGGATCGGCTATCGGGACCGCGTGATGCCGGTCTTCCCCTGGATCGAATACGCCCGCTTCGCCGGAGAGCGGCCATGAGGGGATGGCGTCGGTTCGGGCGCTGGCTAAGCGCGCATCTGTTCGTGGGCGCCCTTGGGATCAGCGGGATGGTCGGGCTGGATATGGGGCTGACCGTCCTGAAGCGCTGGATCTTTCTGCCGGGCCCCCATGATGTCACCCTCTGGCTGGGGCTGGGCGGGCTATGGCTGGGGGCGCTGCTGGGCGGAGGCCAGCGATGGGCCCTGAGATCCCCGGAGGGATCGGCTCTCCAGTGGATGTTCTGGAGCGGCCTGGGGGGCGCGCTGGGATGGCTGGGATTGTGGGGGGTGTTCTGGGCCATCGGGCCGGAGCGGCTGATCCCACCGGGAGCCCCCGGGATGCAGGCCTGGGCCTGGATCCTGAGCGGGCTGGGGCTGGGGGCTGGTTTGGCGGCGGGGGCAGTCCAGAGGATCTGGCTGGGGCAATCGTGGGGATGGGCAGCCCTCAGCGGGCTGGGAGGCGGCGTAGCCGGCTGGGGGATCGGCGTGGCGATGATCCAGCTGGGGCAAGAGACGCTGGAGCGGTGGGGGATGCTGGGCTGGGCCCTCCTCGGGGCGATCGGAGGAGGGATCTTCGGGCTGCTCACCGCACCGGGTCCCCCATCGCCGGAGTAGGGGAGGACCGCATCCCCAGCGGCCCCTCGCACACCGCCTCCGAGTCGACTCACCTCGATCGGCGCTCGATCGGCGCGAGAGCGTATCCCGTGCCGGGTTCTTCCCCAATTGCGACGATGGCCCGGAGACGCCCGGGCGCTCGCCTTCCCGTATCCCGTCCGGATCGTCCGCATGGTGGGCCTCTGGGACCATGCGCGCCCTCAGAACGAATTATCCAGATGAAAGCGCCAGATCGCGCGGCGGGATCTTACATGGCGCGGAAAGCGGCCGGCCTCATCCTCAAACCCGGGCGCTGCGGCTATAATCGAAGCCAAGCCTTCATGGAGGAACCTCACGATGACGCGCGCGCTGGATTTCCCCACGCGGATCGAGATGGTGCGGGCGCGGGAGATCCTGGATTCCCGCGGCAACCCGACGGTGGAGGTGGAAGTGCATCTGGCCGATGGAACCGTTGGCCTGGCGGCGGTGCCCTCCGGGGCGAGCACCGGCGCCCATGAGGCCTGGGAGCTCCGGGATGAGGACCCGGCCCGGTATCTGGGCAAGGGGGTCCTCCGGGCCGTTGAGAACGTTAACAGCCGGATCGCCGAGGAGATCGTGGGGTGGGACGCCCTGGACCAGGTCGGGATCGATGAGGCGCTGATCAGCCTGGATGGAACGGAGAACAAACGAGAGCTGGGGGCGAATGCCATCCTGGGTGTCAGCTTGGCCGTGGCCGTTGCCGCGGCCCGCTCCCTGGGCCTTCCCCTGTATCGCTACCTGGGGGGCGTGGAGGCCCGGGTGCTGCCGGTGCCGATGATGAACATCCTCAACGGCGGCAAGCACGCCGACGATTCGGCGGATCTCCAGGAGTTCCTCATCCTCCCGGTGGGCGCTCCCTCGTTCGCCGAAGCCCTGCGCTGGGGAGCGGAAGTTTATCATCATCTGAAGAAGGTCCTCAAGAAGCGGGGTTACAGCACCAATGTGGGGGATGAGGGTGGCTTCGCGCCCAACCTGCGATCCAACCAGGAGGCCATCGAGCTGATCCTGGAGGCGATTCAGGCGGCGGGATATACGCCGGGCGATCAGATCGCCCTGGGGCTGGACGCGGCGGCCAGCGAGTTCTATCAGGACGGCGTTTATGTCCTTCGTAAGGAGGGGCGGACGCTGCGGGCATCGGAGCTGGCCGAGCTGTATGCTCGCTGGGTTGAGGAATATCCCATCGTTTCCATCGAGGATGGAATGGCGGAGGATGACTGGGAGGGGTGGCGGCACCTCTCGGAGCGCCTGGGGGCCCGGATTCAGCTGGTGGGGGATGATCTCCTGGTGACCAATGTGAACCGCATCCGCCGGGCGATCGCCGAGCGGGCGTGCAATGCCCTGCTATGTAAGGTAAACCAGATCGGCACCCTCACTGAGGCCATCCGGGCGGCGCGGCTGGCCCAGCGGGCGGGCTGGGGGGTGATCATCTCCCATCGCAGCGGGGAGACGGAAGACACCTTCATCGCGGATCTGGCGGTGGCGCTGAACGCCGGACAGATCAAGACCGGAGCGCCATGCCGCAGCGATCGGGTTGCCAAATACAACCGGCTGTTGCGCATTGAGGAGGAGCTGGGGGAAAGCGCGCAGTATGCCGGCCGCTCCGCCTTCCCCGGCTGGGCTTCCCGGATGGAGGGGTGAGCGCAGCTCCTGATCCATGCCCAGCCGGTCGATCCCCGGAGCACGCGGGGCCCGGGAGGGCGCCGAAGGAGCCCTCCCGGGCCCCATGCTTTTCTGAGCCCTTTTGGGCCCACGTTAAGGATCGATAGGACCTCACCGGAGATAAGGACCGATTTGCTCAATGAATCGCTGGAAGTCGTCGATCCGCTCCAGGAGCGAATATAAGCGGGTTCGATCCACCAGCGCATATTCATGGACGAGGATGTTGCGCAGGCCTACCATTCCCAGCAATGTTTTCCGCAGAGGGTCATCGAGATATCCAGCGCGATACAGCTGTTCTATGCACTCCGCATAGGTGGCTGGAACTCCCAGATTATCCCGGCTCACCAGATGGCAACTGATGTCGATGACCATCTGGATGGCCTCCAGCAGGCCATAGCGCAACGCCCACTCCAGGTGGGGATCCCGATCGATATCCTCCAGGGTGTAGCGCTGTCGGAAGCGCCGGAGCTCCCGGAGGGTGCCTTCCAGTCGTTGCAGGCGCTCACGCATCTTCCGGCCTCTCATGGAGCGGGCGGGCTCGCAGGCGTTCCCGGAACGCCTGCTCCACGATCGCCCGCAGGTATGCGGTGTCCAGATAGCGCAGGATGGCCTGGCGCTTGAATTCAACGAACCGCTGGGGATCCCTGCAGAAGAGCAGGATGCCCCTGGCGATCGCCTGATAAGCCAGAGCCGGATTATGCTCCAGCGCGGCGTCCAGGGGGATCAGATCCACATCCCGCCCGAGGGCCTGCTCCAGCAACGCGATCAGCTCTCCGAGCTCCAGCGGCGAGAGGGAGGTGGAGGGGTAAATTCCGATGTCGATGTCGCTCCATGGCCGTTCGACCCCCCGGGAGAAAGATCCAAAGAGCAGGGCGAACTCAATCCCATGGGCCGATAGAAGATCCTGGAGCTCTTTGAGCCTGGAGCGCAGCGCCGATGGGAGTTCGGGCGGATCCGGAGATCGAAGGGATCGCACGGTTTCATCCTCCGAACCAGCAGGATCAGGACCTGCGCGGCGGGAATCGAATTCCAGAGAGGTGAAATCTCCCTCGCAGGCCTCTCATCGGAACATCCATCTCCCCATGATAACCCAGCCGGCTTCCCGCGAGGGTCTCCCCCGACGCGCCTTGACAAAATCCGCGCCCTCATTAGGATTGCCAGCTGTCCACCCTTTCCAGAGGAGAGCCTCCATGAGCACCGAAACCGTTACCCGGATCCGCCAGGCGATGGAAGCGCGCCGCGAGGAGATCCTGCGCTTCTTCTTCGATATCGTGGCCATTCCCAGCTATGACGCCCAGCTCCGGGCAGTGGGGGAGCGGGTGGCGGAGGAGATGGCCCGCCTGGGCTTTGAGGAGATCGGCTTCGATGTGATGGGAAACATCCGGGGGCGCATCGGCCACGGCCCTCGCGTGCTGGTGTATGACAGCCATCTCGACACCGTCGGGATCGGAGACCCCGAACAGTGGGCCTGGGATCCCTTCCGGGGCCGCCTCGAAGGGGATCGCTTCTACGCCCGGGGGGCGTGCGATGAGAAAGGATCCACCCCCGGGATGATCTACGGCCTGGCCATCGCCCGGGACCTGGGGCTGCTGGAGGGCTGGACGGTGTATTACTTCGGGAATATGGAGGAATGGTGTGATGGGCTGGCCCCCAATGTCTTCGTCGAGGTCGATCCGAAGATCCGGCCCGACGCAGTGGTCATCGGGGAGCCCACACGCCTGCGGGTCTACCGGGGTCACCGGGGGCGGGTGGAACTGAAGGTGGTGGCGAAAGGACGCAGCGCCCATGCCGCCTCCAGCTGGCTGGGGGATAACGCGATTTACAAGATGCTACCGGTCATCGCTGCGATCCGCGATCTGGATCCCCATCTGAAATCCCACGACTTCCTGGGCCGGGGCACCATCACGGTCACCATGATCGAAAGCCGCACCCCGTCGATCAACGCCGTCCCGGACGAATGCACCATCTACATCGACCGCCGGCTCACGTTTGGGGAGACCAAAGAGGAAGCGCTGGCCCAGGTCGAGGCGTGCATCCCCCCCGAGCACCGGGAGGCGATCCGGGTGGAGATCCTGCAGTATGAAGATCCCAGCTACACCGGCTTCCGGTATCCGGTGGAGAAATACTTCCCGGCCTGGGCGCTGGAGGAATCCCACCCCCTGGTCCAGGCGGGCCAGGCGGCCATCGAGGCCCTCTGGGGGGAGCGGCGGCCCACCGGGAAATGGGATTTCTCCACGAACGGCACTTACTGGGCCGGGAAAGCCGGCATCCCCAGCATCGGCTTCGGGCCGGGGGATGAAACGTATGCCCATCGGGTGGACGAGCATATCTCCCTGAGCGAGGTGGTGGAGGCCACGGCGTTCTATGCGCTGTTCCCTTCCGTGCTCCAGCGCCATTTTCCTTAAATACTACGGTAGGGCAACTGCTTGCAGTTGCCCTACCGCGAGCTTCTATAATTCAAACGCGATGCGATCATCATAAAATCTCTCAGGAGGCCTCTCATGCAAACCCATCTGCGCGGCCGCGATGTCATCAGCGACCTGGATCTCTCGGTGGAGGAGGTCCAGACGGTGCTGGAGGTGGCCTTCGATCTGAAGATGAAGCAGGCCATGGGGATCCCCCATCGCTATCTGGAGGGGAAGACCATGGCGATGCTCTTCTTCTACAGCAGCACCCGCACCCGTGCCTCCTTCGAGGCCGGCCTGGCCCAGCTCGGCGGGCACCCCGCCTTCATCGAATCCAAGACCACCCAGATCGCCCACGGCGACACGGCCAAGGAGATCGGGGAGATCTACGGCCGCTACTTCGACGCCATCGCCATCCGTCACGTGGACTGGGGGGTGGGGAATCGATATATCACGGAGGTCGCCCGCTACAGCCGGGCGCCCGTCCTGAACATGCAGTGCGACATCTACCATCCCTTCCAGATCCTCGCTGACCTCATGACCCTGGTGGAGAAGAAGGGGCGGGATCTGCGGGGGAAGAAGATCGCCGTCACATGGGCCTATGCCGCCAGCTATCAGAAACCCCTCTCGGTCCCGCAATCCCTGATCCTGCAGCTCACCCGCTTCGGGATGCACGTGGTGCTGGCTCATCCCCCCGAGTTCAAACTGATGCCCGACATCGTGGAGCAGGCGCGGGAGAACGCCCGGCGCTTCGGCGGGGCCTTCGAGATCACCGACCGCATGGACGAAGCTTTCCGGGACGCCGATGCGGTCTACCCCAAGAGCTGGGGGTGCTGGCTGACCACCACCGATCCGGAGGAAAGCGCCCGCATCGCCCGCAAGTATCAGGACTGGATTGCCGATGAGCGGCGGATGCAGCTGGCCCGCCCCGACGCCATCTATATGCACTGCCTGCCGGCAGACCGCGGCCTGGAGGTCACCGACGCGGTGATCGACGGCCCCCAGTCGGTGGTCTACGATCAGGCGGAAAACCGGCTGCACGTCCAGAAAGCCGTGATGGCCCTGGTCATGCGCTGAACCTGCCCCTGGAGGCTCGGATGCGTCTGCAACCCGGACTGGCCGTCGTGGCCGTCGGCGGCAATTCCCTGATCAAAGGGCCGGACCGGATGACCGTTCCCGATCAGTATGAGGCGGCCTGCGAGACTATGGTTCACATCGCGGAGATGATCGCTCAGGGCTGGCGGGTGGTCATCACCCACGGGAACGGCCCTCAGGTGGGCTTCATCCTCCGGCGCAGCGAGCTCTCCCTTCACGAGCTCCACCCGGTCCCCCTGGACGCTGCGGATGCGGACACGCAGGGGGCGATCGGCTACATGTTCCAGAAGGCCCTTTACAATGAATTTCGGCGCCGGGGGCTGAACCGGCTGGCGGTGACGGTGGTTACCCAGGTGCTTGTGGATCGGAATGACCCCGCCTTTCAGAACCCGACCAAACCCATCGGCTCCTGGATGGATGAGGAAACGGCTCGACGGCGGGCGGCCGAGCAGGGATGGGTGGTCCGGGAAGACGCCGGCCGGGGATGGCGACGGGTGGTTCCCTCCCCGCGCCCCCGGCGGATCATCGAGCTGCCCGCTATCCGGGCCCTGCTGGAGGATGGCTTCGTCGTGATCGCGGTGGGCGGCGGGGGGATCCCGGTGGTGGAGGATGAAGCGGGGAACCTGGTGGGCGTTGAGGCGGTCATCGACAAGGATCTGGCCAGTGCGCTGCTGGCGATTGAGATCCAGGCGGATCTCTTCCTGATCTCGACGGCGGTGGAGAAGGTGGCGCTGCACTATGGGAAGCCGGAACAGCGCTGGCTGGATCGGCTCACGATCTCCGAGGCCCGCCGTTATCTGGCGGAGGGCCATTTCCCCCCAGGCTCCATGGGGCCCAAGATCGAGGCCATCCTGCAATATCTGGAGCACGGCGGGAAAGCCGCCCTCATCACCGATCCGCCCCACATCCCGGCCGCCCTGCGAGGCGAGACCGGCACGTGGTTTGTCCGGGATGAATGATTCTCCGGTTGGGGAGGCGGCCTATGGCCGCCTCCCCTCCGAATGGGGATGGGACAGCGGATCCCCTTCTCCCGGTGCGGCCGGATGGTTTGCCCTGGATCATGAGCGTCCTCCAACCTCCCAGCGGACTCCCCCGGCTTCCTCCATGGAAACCGAACTTGCCGGGCTGATTACAGCATGTTAGCATGCCTGCACGCTGTGGCTTCGGGGGGCGAAATCGGATGAAGCGGACCCAGGTGCAGCTGGAAGAGGAGCTTTACGAACTGCTGCGGCGGGAGGCCTTTGAACGGGGGGTGTCCATCTCGGAGCTGGTGCGCTCCATTCTCCGCCAGCACCTGATGGCGGGCGGGAAGCCCCAGGGCTCGCTGGGTTTTGTCGGAATGGGGGAGAGCGAGCAGGGTTCCCTCGCGCCGGTTTCCGAACGGCACGATGAGGCGCTGGAGGAGGCCGGGTGGGGTTGATTTTACTGGACACTTCCGCGATTTATGCCCTGGCCGACCGGGGCGATCCGAATCACCGCGTTGCGGTGGAGCGATTGCGTCAGGTGGAGGCCCAGGGCCATACCCTGTTTGTGCATAGTTACATCCTGGCGGAGTCGACCGCGTTGTTGCAGCGACGGCTGGGCCTGGCGGTCGCCTTACGCTTTCTGGAGGATGCTCGGGCCTTCCGCATCCACTGGGTGATCAGCCGGGATCACGAAGAGGCCGTTCGCCTGCTGACGACCCGGGGAAAGCCTGCGCTCAGCCTGGTGGATTGTGTAAGCTTTGTCCTGATGAAGAGATATGGGATCACCACCGCCTTCGCCTTCGATGAAGACTTCGAGCGGGAGGGATTTCAGCTTCTGAGATGACCCCCTCGGGGCTCATGAACGATTCGTGCCTTCGAATGCATCGGGTCGCTCTCCCTGGGCCCATGACCGGGTTGGGGGGAAACCGATGGGTCCGAACTGGCGTTTCCTTCCGGGGCTTTTGGGGCGAGGAGCTCAAGGGTACGATGTCTGCCTGAATGGTGGAGTGACGCATGCGTCTTCACGGGAAGGTCGCGTTGATCACCGGGGCCAGCCGGGGCATCGGGCTGGCGATCGCCCGGGCTTACCTGCAGGAGGGCGCGGCCGTCGCCCTCTGCGCCCGGGATGCTGTTGCCCTGGCGGCGGCGGCCGAGACCCTGCGCTCCCCGGGCGATGAACTCCGGGTTCTGGCCCGGCCGTGCGATGTGACCCGACCGGAGGAGGTCGAGGCGCTGATCGCCGCCGTGGAAGCCGCCTTCGGCCGCCTGGACGTGCTGGTCAACAACGCCGCGGTGCTGGGGCCTCGTGTGCCGATCGCCGAATACCCTCTGGAGGCCTGGCGCGAGGTCCTGGAGGTGAACGTGACGGGCGTCTTCCTGGTCACCCGCGCGGCGCTTCCCCTGATGCGCCGGACCGGGGGTGGATCGATCATCCTCCTCTCCTCCGGGGTGGGCCGCCGGGGGCGGGCGCGCTGGGGGGCCTATGCCGTCTCCAAAGGCGCGGTGGAGATCCTGACTCAGGTCCTGGCCGAGGAGCTGGCCCCCGAGGGCATCCGGGTGAACGCGGTCAACCCCGGCCCCACCCGCACCCGGATGCGCGCCCAGGCCTATCCGGAGGAGGATCCCCTCTCCCTGCCCGCGCCGGAGGAGATCGTCCCCATTTTCATTTACCTGGCCTCCGATGAGAGCCGGGCGATCACCGGGCAGAGTCTGGATGCGCGTTCCTTCCGCTGGCCCTGAATATGGAGAGGAGATACCCTGTGCCGGAAGTTCGCTTCCAGCGCATCGGACTGGTTCTCCACCCCCAGCGCCCCCATGCCCGGGGGCTGGCCGAGGTGGTCGCGGAGCATCTCCAGCAGACCGGCCGGGAGCCGATCCTGATCCCGGCCGAAGCCCTGGATCGCATGGAGATCGTCGCCGGGTGGGATCTGGCGATCACGTTCGGAGGGGATGGGCTGGTGCTGCGGGTCGCCCGCTACGCCGCCCCTGCCGGCGTGCCCATCCTGGGGATCAACCTGGGGCGGGTCGGGTTCCTGACGGAGATCCAGCCGGAGGAATGGCTGGAGCAGCTGAGCCGGATATGGGAGGGCCATTACTGGGAGGAGCGCCGGCTGATGCTGGAGGCCTGCTGGATCCGGGAGGATCAGCGTCAGGGGCCCTTTTACGCCCTGAACGATGTGGTGGTGGGCCGGATGGGGTTAGGGCGCATTGTGCGGGTTCGGGTGGAGATCGATGGCCGTTACTTCACCACTTACATCGGGGACGGCCTGATCGTGGCGACGCCGACCGGCAGCACGGCCTATGCCCTGGCCGCCGGCGGCCCCATCCTTCCCCCCGAGCTCAAGAATATCGTTCTGGTCCCCATCGCGCCCCATCTCAGCCTGGATCGGGCCGTGGTGCTGGATGAGAGGGTTCGGCTCACCCTCACCGTGCACACCGAGGGCAAAGCCGCCCTGACCATCGATGGGGCCGGGGATGAGCCCATGGCGGAAGGGGATCGGGTGGAGATCGCGGCGGCGCCGTTCAGTGCGCGCTTCCTTCGACTTCGGGATCGCTCGTATTTCTACCGTCTCCTCGCGGCCCGCCTCCGGCGCATGGTCGCGGATGAAAACAACCCCTGATTCTCCCCGGATCGCCCCCCCGCATCGGCTATCATCATTTCAGGGGAACTGTTCATCCGCCTGAGCGGATGGACCCACGGGCCTTCCTCATCTCTCCTTTCCCTCGCCTGGGGGAGGAATTCATAACGGAGAGTTCCCATGGAGGATCTGGGCTACTGGCTGGCGTTCAACCGGGTGGTGGGGATCGGGCCGGCGCGCCTGCGGGCCCTGTTGCAGTATTTCGGGAATCTGCGGGCGGCGTGGGAAGCGGATGAGGGAGCATGGCGGGCCGCCGGGCTGGATCAGCGGACGATCCGGAATCTGGCGGAAGCGAGGCGACGGCTCCATCCGGATCGGGAGCGGGAGCGGCTGGAGCGGTCGGGGGCGAAGGCCCTCACATGGGAAGATCCCGCCTATCCCCTGCTGTTGCGCCGCATCCCGGATCCGCCGCCGGTGCTGTTCATCCGGGGCCATCTGGCCGAGGCGGATCGATGGGCGCTGGCCATCGTGGGGACCCGCCGGCCGACGGCTTATGGGCGGCAGGCGGCGGAGTGGTTTGCCGGGGAGCTGGCGCGATCCGGGATCCCCATTGTCAGCGGGCTGGCCCGGGGGATCGATGCCCTCGCCCATGAGGCCGCGCTGAAGGCGGGGGGGCGAACCCTGGCGGTGCTGCCGTGTGGGGTGGACCGGGTGTATCCCCTGGAGCATGCCCGTCTGGCGGCGCGGATCCTGGAGAGCGGCGCGCTGGTCTCCGAGCTCCCCCTGGGGGCGCCGGCCGAACCGGGGAACTTCCCGGCCCGGAACCGTCTGATCAGCGGCCTGGCGGTGGGCGTGCTCGTGGTGGAGGCGGGGGCGACCAGCGGGGCGCTGATCACGGCATCCCATGCGGCGGATCAGGGGCGGGAGGTCTTTGCCATCCCGGGGAGCATCTTCTCCCCGGCCAGCCAGGGGACCAACCGGCTGATCCGCGATGGGGCGATCCCGGTGACTTCCCCGCAGGAACTTCTGGAGGCCCTCAACTGGTCCACAGCAGCCCAGCAGGTGGAAGCCCAGCTCCAGCTGCCCGCGGATCCGATTGAAGCGCGCCTGCTGGAGGTGCTCAGCCGGGAGCCGCAGCATATCGATGACATTGCGCGGGCGGCCGGGCTGCCGGTGGCGCAGGTGAGCAGCGCGCTGACGATGATGGAGCTGAAGGGGATGGCCCGCCACCTCGGCGCCATGCATTACGTGCGCGCATGATCGGGAAGGAACAGGCCCGGAGGCCGGGTCCAGGAGGAGATACGGAAAAGACCCTGCGAGCGCAGATCACGATCTTGACAGCACGCTATCGTTTGTTGCTAAATAGTAGTAAGCCTGTATACTGGACCCGGACAAGGAGGGGCCATGTGTGGGCCGCAGGTCTATGAGGCGATGGCGCGGGCCTGGAGCCGTCGGGATTTCCTCAAGATGCTGGGCGGTGCAATGGCCGCTGTGGTCCTTCCCCAACCCCAGCCGACGGTCTGGCCCTGGCTGGCCGTGGAGATCCACGGCGCTCGCGAAGGCGATCTGGTCTCCTTCACCCTCACCGTCCGAAACCTCACCGAAGAAACGATCTCCGACCTCTACGTCGCTGGCCACGTCCCTCGCAACGCCGATTTCGTCGCTGCCACCGCCACTCCTGCCCGGGCATGGTTCCGGGGCTTTGAGGCGGAAGGCGGGGACCTCCAGTCCGCGGTCTGGCTGGCGGAGGAGATCCCCCCCAAAGGCACCCTGGGACCCTTCCGCTATCAGGTGGCTCCTCACCCGGCGGCCACCATGGTGAGCGCCCACGGGTTTGTCTCCTGGCGGAAGCCCGCCTACGGTGAGGCAGCCTCCGCCCCTGTCGGCGTGATGGTGCGGACCGCGGTCCGGGTGTTCCAGCGCAAGGTGGACCTCACCTACGTACAGAACCCTCGCTTCCCCATCTGGCCCGGTGCCCCCCGGCTGGAAATCGAGAACGTCTTCAATCACGCGCAGCACGGCTTCTACGCCAACCGCTGGCACATCTACGAGCACCACGGTACCCACATGGACGCCCCCGTCCACTTCGGGAAGAACGCCCTCACCATCGAACGGCTCCCCGCGGAGGTCCTGGTCGCCCCCGCGGCGGTCATCGACATCCGGGACCGGGCCCGGCGGAACCCCGATGCCCAGGTGACCCCGGAGGACATCCGGGCCTGGGAGCGGCGCTACGGGCGATTGCCAGATGGCGCGGTGGTGTTCATGTGGAGCGGATGGGGCGCCCGGGTGGGCGATGAGGCCGCCTACCGCAATATGGACGCCCAGGGGGTGATGCACTTCCCGGGCTTCCATCCCGACACGGCGGAGTTCCTCCTGCGGGAGCGGAACATTGTGGGCATCGGCGTGGACACGCTGAGCCTGGATTACGGGGCCTCCCGGGATTTCAAGACTCACTACACCATCCTCCCCGCCAACAAGTGGGGGCTGGAGAACGTGGCCAATTTGGGCCGTATCCCGCCCGCGGGGGCCATGGTCTTCGTGGGGGCGCTCCGCATCGAAGGCGCCTCCGGGGGACCGGTCCGGCTGATCGCGGTGTGGTGAGGAGTGCGGGGCATCGTCACAGGGGCGCAGTGGTGCTGCGCCCCTGCTATTTATTTCATCTTCTGAGGAGGGTGCCATGGCGGTGAAGGAGCTGATCGCGGACATCCGTCATCTCAGCGGCGAGGTGTATTATCCTTCCCCCGAGGTCCTGGAGCGCGCTTACATCAAAGATTACCCCTCCCTTTATCAGCGGGCGATGCAGGACCTGGAGGCCTTCTGGGCCGAGCGCGCCGAGGAGCTGGACTGGTTCCAGAAATGGGACCGCGTTCTGGATGACAGCGGGCGGCCCTTCTACAAGTGGTTCGTGGGCGGCAAGATCAATATCTGCTATAACGCCGTGGACCGCCACATGAAGACCTGGCGCAAGAACAAGGTAGCCCTCTACTGGGAATCGGAGAACGGGGAACGCCGGGTTCTCAGCTATTATGATCTTTACAAAGAAGTCAACCGCTTCGCCAACGTCCTGAAAGCCCTGGGCGTGCGCAAGGGCGATCGGGTGACCATCTACATGCCCCGTATCCCCGAACTGCCCATCGCCATGCTGGCCTGCGCCCGCATCGGGGCGATCCACAGCGTGGTCTTCGCCGGCTTCTCGGTGGAAGCCCTCCACACCCGCATCGAGGATTCCAAGTCCCGCCTGGTGATCACCGCCGACGGCGGATACATGAACGGACGCATCGTGGAGACCAAGCGCACGGTCGATGAGGCTGTCCGGCGCGCTCCTTCCGTGGAGCATGTGCTGGTGGTCCGCCGCACCCGCCACGAGGTGCCGATGGAGCCCGGGCGGGATTATTTCTACGATGAGCTGGCGCGGCTCCCCTTCGCCCAAGGCGAGTGCCCGGTGGAGGTCACCGACGCGGAGGATCCCCTCTATATCCTCTACACCTCCGGCACCACCGGCGCCCCCAAGGGCCAGGTCCACGTGCACGGGGGCTACGCGGTTTTCATCTACACCACGATGAAGTGGGTCTTCGACATCAAGGACGACGATATCTGGTGGTGCACGGCGGATCCGGGATGGGTAACCGGGCATTCTTATATTGTCTACGCCCCGCTGATGCTGGGGGCCACCAGCGTGATGTATGAAGGGGCGCCGACGTATCCCTATCCGGATCGCTGGTGGAGCATTGTGGAAAAATACGGGGTGACGGTGCTCTACACCACCCCCACGGCGATCCGGGGGTTGATGCGCTTCGGGGATGAATGGCCCAACCGGCGCAACCTCTCCTCCCTGCGCCTGCTGGGCACGGTGGGCGAGCCGATCAACCCGGAGGCCTGGCGCTGGTATTACCGGGTGATCGGGAAGGAGCGCTGCCCGATTATGGACACCTGGTGGATGACGGAGACCGGGGGCTTCATGATCACCCCCATGCCCTGCATCCCCCTCAAGCCCGGCTCGGCGACCCTCCCCTTCCCGGGCATCCGGGCGGATGTGGTGGATGAGAACGGCAATTCCTGCCCGCCCGGGGTGGAGGGCTACCTGGTGATCCAGACGCCGTGGCCCGGGATGACCCGCACCCTCTACGGCGACCCTGAGCGCTATGTGAAGACCTACTGGTCGAAGTATCCCGGCTGGTTCTTCACCGGCGATTCCGCCCGGCGGGATGAGGACGGCTACTTCTACATCATCGGGCGGGTGGACGATGTGCTCAAGGTGAGCGGATACCGGCTGGGGACGGCGGAGATCGAGTCGGCGCTGGTCGCTCATCCAGCAGTGGCCGAAGCGGCGGCCATCGGCCTGCCCCACGAGGTGAAGGGCGAGGGGATCCACTGCTATGTGATCCTCAAGGCGGGCTACAGCCCGAGCGATGCCCTGGCTGAGGAGCTCCGTCAGCACGTGGCCCAGCTGATCGGCCCCATCGCCCGACCGGAGGCCATTCACTTTGTGGACAAGCTCCCCAAGACCCGGTCGGGGAAGATCATGCGCCGGGTGCTGCGGGCCCGCGCCCTGGGCCTGCCGGAGGGGGATCTCTCCACGCTGGAGGAGTGAGGGGAAGGCGGCTCGTCGGTTCCGGGGGGATGACAACGGGGGGTCGGCGGCGCATCGGCCGACCCCCCCGCTTTTTTCCGGCTGGCACGGATCCCCGATCTCTGGCGCCGATGGAAATCGGCCTTGCGAGGCGCTTTGCGCCGGGCGTCGGCCTGCGCCGACGCGGAAGGCGTTTTCAGCCGGCGGAGGCCGGCTGCCTCTCACGCCGATTGAAATCGGCCTTCATGGGCGCTTTCGCGCCCCATGTCGGCCTTCGCCGACACGAAATGCTTTCTGGCCGGCGGAGGCCGGCCATGGGCCGGAGGCCTTTTGAGGTCGAATTCATTCGACGCCCTCCGCGCCGGGCATCGACGAGTGCGCCGATGGAAATTGGCCTCGTGAGGCGCTTTGCGCCGGGCGTCGGCCTTCGCCGACGCGAAATGCTTTCTGGCCGGCGGAGGCCGGCCATCGGCCGGAGGCCTTTTGAGGTCGAATTCATTCGACGCCCTCCGCGCCGGGCATCGACGAGTGCGCCGATGGAAATTGGCCTCGTGAGGCGCTTTGCGCCGGGCGTCGGCCTTCGCCGACACGAAATGCTTTCTGGCCGGCGCCGGCCGGCCATTGGCCGAAGGCCTTTGAGGTCGAATTCATTCGACGCCCTCCGCGCCGGGCATCGGCCTCTCACGCCGATTGAAATCGGCCTTCATGGGCGCTTTGCGCCGGGCGTCGGCCTTCGCCGACGCGAAAAGGCTTTTCGGCCGGCGCAGGCCGGCCATTGGCCGAAGGCCTTTGAGGTCGAATTCGTTCGACTTCAGCGGGGCTCGCCCCACCACACCTCGAGGAGCGGGCGGCCCTCTGTGTTCCAGTCCTCCGTATCCGAAGACACGAAGTATTTGCCGCTGTGATAGGCCCCATCGGCGCTGTAAAGGATCAGACGCAGCGGCTCGCCCCGGGCATAGGCCCGGGCTACCGCATACGAGACATCCCAGACCCGGGGGACGCCGGGCCAGCCCGGCCAGTCCATGAGGGGATCCACCCACGTGCCGCCGATGTTCTCCCGGGCCAGCGGCGCGTTGTTCCACGTGATGGTCTCTTCATCCCAGTCCCCGGAGGCGATCAGCACCTGGATCCATGAGGGCTGCGCCTGGCCAGGTGCTCCGGCGTTGCCGAATTGATGCAGGGTCAATGTGGCCGAAAGGATCACCTGGCCCGGCGGGATCGCATCCAGGGGAAAGGTCACATAGTATTTGGCGAAGCACGGCCAGTCGGCGACATCGGACTGGTTCTGGATGTTGAGATCGGGCGCGTGGTTGTCGTTGCGATTGCCCCATTCGTTCCAGATCTCGTATTCGTCGCCAGGGCACTGGCGCGCGGTGATCCCCCCCACGTTGGCGTCTGGGACCAGCGGGCTGTTTCGGGTGGGGCGGCGGATCCGAACGTAGCCGGTCGGTGTGCCTTCGGCGCGGTAGACAGGAAGCCCGAACTGCAGGAATCCCCAGCACGCCGGGCTTTCCGGAGAAGCGGCGGGCGGCCAGGAGGTATCGCCGATAGGGGGATCGGTGGGGGAATCCCGGTCGTGGACCTGGATGGCCAGCCGCCAGCGGGTGCCCTCGGGGGGCGCGGTGGCCAGGCCCAGGCTGGCGAAGGGGATGGTGAAACCCATGGCCCATCCCCGGTCGCTTTCGCGATCGTTGTTGAGGGCGTTCCCGCGCCAGCCCGGAACGGCCTGGAAGGGCGGGTCGGCTGGCTGCCAGCCGGAGGCGCTTCCCCGATAAGCGGCGCGCCGGTCAGGGCTGGGCTCGCCGTAGAGCTGGGCGACGAAGCGCCATGATGTCGGGGAAAGCGTGCCGCCTCCCGACGTATCCAGCAGCACCGTCGCGGCGTCCCATTGCGTCAGCGTCTGGGGTGCTGGATTCTCATCATACCAGAGGTGACGATCGAAGACGGCGAGGTAGATATAGAGCTCCTGCTCGTTATAGCCCACGCGGATATCCGTGTAATTTCGCGTGGGGGAAACCTGGCCGAACCAGGCGATGGCGGTCTGCTCGAAGGGGATGGGGCCTTTGAAACGAGGGGCGTTGATACGCGGTAGCGTCTCCGGGGCGCATGGTTTCCCGCTGGCGTGGGTGGGCGCCGGCTCCGGAGGTGTGGAAGGAATCGGCGTCCCTTCGGCGAGGCGCGCGGACGGCCGCGGGGGGCGACCGGAGCAGGCGGCGGGAAGGAGCAACATCAGCGTCACCAGATTCCGCAACGCCATCCCTCTGATGGGACCCACATGAGCCCTCCGGAGATTGGCCGCCATCGTCCCCTCCTCCCCACACGGGGCGTCGATAGACTATGCTCCCATCGTTCTTTTCTCAACGCAAGTGGACCTCCCCTTCTCACGGATTTGCAGCGGTATGGCTCCTCCTGGAAGGGGAGCCCAACAGTGGATGTCTGGAAGGAGAATAGGAGAACTCGGGAATGGGGTGGGTTAAAATTAAATAGGCTGGGCAAACGCTGGCTCGATCCCATCCGGCGAGGTCCGCTATGGGTCGTAAAATCCGCGTGCTCATTGCGAAGCCGGGGCTGGACGGCCATGATCGGGGCGCCAAGGTGATCGCCCGCGCCCTGCGGGATGCGGGGTTCGAGGTGATCTACACGGGCCTGCGGCAGACCCCCGAGATGATCGCCGAGGCGGCGTTGCAGGAGGATGTGGATGTGGTAGGCCTCTCGATCCTCTCCGGAGCCCATATGACGCTGCTCCCCCGGGTGGTGGAGGAGCTCCGGAAGCGGGGGCTGGACGATGTGCTGGTGATCGCCGGGGGGATCATCCCCGAGGAAGATATCCCCGCCCTGAAGGCTGCTGGCATCCGGGAGGTTTTCGGGCCCGGCACCAGCACCGAGACCATCGTGCAATTCATCTGCGAGCACTTCGGCATCCGGCCGGAGGATCTCAAAGCGGCCGGCGAACCGGCGCTCCCCTGAGCGGGCCGGGGAATCCGATTTTCCCCTTTGTGGAGGGATGTCCTTGACGCGAGATCCGATCACTCTCTTTGAACGCGCCCGCGCGGGGGATCGCCGGGCGCTGGCGCGATTGCTTTCCCTGCTGGAAGAGGGCGGCGAAGCCGCCGTTCAGCTCAGCGCGCGCCTCTTCCCCCACACAGGGAACGCCTATGTCATCGGGATCACGGGCCCGCCGGGCTCCGGGAAGAGCACGCTGGTCAACGCCTTAACCCGTGCTTACCGGGAGCGGGGGGAGACCGTCGGGATCGTCGCGGTGGACCCCAGCAGCCCCTTCACGGGGGGGGCCCTTCTGGGGGATCGCATCCGGATGCAGGATGCGGCCGGAGATCCGGGGGTGTTTATCCGCAGCATGGCCACGCGGGGCAGCCTGGGCGGCCTGGCCCGCGCCACCCGGGAGATCATCCGGGCGCTGGATGCGGTCGGCTTCCAGCGGATCCTGGTGGAGACGGTGGGGGCGGGACAGGTCGAGGTCGATATCGCCCAGGCCGCGGATACGGTCATTGTGGTCCAGGCCCCGGGGCTTGGGGATGATATCCAGGCCATCAAAGCGGGGATCCTGGAGATCGCGGACATCCTGGTGGTCAATAAGGCGGACCGGGAGGGGGCGGCGGCTACCCTTCACATCCTGCGGTCCATGCTCTCCCTGGGTCAGCCCGCCGTGGTTCGTCACCACGGGCAGGCGATGGCCATCCAGCGCGTGGAGCCATCCCGGGAAGGATGGACCCCGCCGATCCTTCAGACCGTGGCGACTTCCGGCAAGGGGATCCCGGAGCTGGTGGAGGCCATTGAGCGCCACCGGGCTTATCTGGAGGAAAGCGGGGAGGGGGAAGCCCGGAGGCGGCGGCGGATCGCCGAGGAGCTGGCTGCCCTCACCCGGGAGCGTCTGTGGGCGCGGGTGGTGCATCAGGTCGGCCGCGCCCGCCTGGATGGCCTGGTGGATCAGCTCCTTCGCCGGGAGATCGATCTGCACACCGCCGTGGAACGGTTGCTGGAGGAGATCCAGCCGTGCATCGAGGAAAGGGATTTCCCCCGGGAGGCTTGAGGTTTGGTCCCTGAACGAACCGGAGATGGAGCAACGCCCCAATGACCGTTCGAGTGGTCCTGGATGCGATGGGAGGCGATCACGCCCCCCGGGTCCCGGTAGAGGGGGCGCTATGGGCCCTGCGGGAGATCCCGGGGCTTCACGTGATCCTGGTCGGCCAGGAAGAGCGGATCCGCGCGGAGCTGGCCCGCCATTCCGTGAAAGACCTCTCGTTTTCCATTGTTCATGCCTCCCAGGTCGTGGAGATGCATGAGCGCACCATCGCCGTGAAAGCCAAGCGGGATGCCTCCATGGTGGTGGGGATGCGTCTGGTGCGCTCGGGGGAGGCGGAGGCCTTCGTTTCCATGGGAAACACCGGGGCGGTGATGGCAGCGGCCCTGTTCCATCTGGGTCGGATCCCGGGCATTGATCGTCCCGCCCTGGCCACGGTGTATCCCACCGCTCATCGGCCGTGCCTCCTCCTCGATATCGGCGCGAACACCGATCCCCAGCCATGGCATTTGCTCCAGTTCGCCGTGATGGGCGTCATCTATGCGGAGCGGGTGCTGGGCTGGCCGAACCCGCGGGTGGGGATCCTCTCCAACGGCGAGGAGCCGGGCAAGGGATCCATCCGGGTTCAGGAGGCTTACCGTCTCCTTCAGGAAAGCGGATTGAATTTTATCGGGAACGTGGAGGGGAAGGATCTATCCCGTGGTCTGGCGGAGGTGGTGGTCACGGACGGCTTCACCGGGAACGTGGTGATCAAGCATCTCGAGGGCACGGTATCCTTCCTGGCCCGCTTCCTGAAAGCGCAGCTGACCGATGGGGCGCTGGATCGGCTCGGCCTGGCGCTGGCGTTGCCGGGCCTGATCCTCGCCGCGCCCGGGCTGTTGTGCCTGCTGCCCAGCCTTCGGCGGGTCTTCCAGCATCTGGATTATCGGGAATACGGAGGCGCGCCGCTGCTGGGGGTGAACGGCGTGGTGGTGATCGGGCACGGGCGCTCGGATGCCAAAGCCGTCAAAAACGCCATCCGCGTGGCGGTCCGGGCGGTGAGGGAGGGAATGCTGGAGCGGATCCGGGAAGGTCTGGAGTCGATCCCCCCGGCGCGCTCCCCGCATGGAGCCGGCGTAGAGGGCGCGCGGATTCAGGGGCAGCGCCAATCCTGCTGAAGCGTTCCCTCCCCGGGGGACCATCGGGTGATCCGCCAGCGGCCTCCCTGGGCGGCCAGCCGGTAGATTTCGCTCGGGTAGGTGACCACGCGGTCGACGATCACGCGCTGGCCTGGCGGGCAGACCAGGCTCGCCCGGTAGATCCAGGTTTCCTCCGTTCGCACCTCGATGAGATCAGGGCCGGGTGGCGAAGCGGGAGCGCACGAGCGGATCTCCCACTGGATGTCCTGGATCGTGGCCCGGATCGCCTGGGCGGCCTGTCGCAGGCGATCTCCCTGCCGTCGGGCCTCCGGTGCGGCATCCCCCCATGCGGCGGCGAGCTGCTCCAGCGTTCCCTGGCCCACGATGTAGGCTTCCTGAGCGGCGTTCGCCCGTTCGATCACCTGCAGCACGTCGGGGTCGCACATGAGCGATGAAGGCGTGGGCGAGGCCGGGATCGGGGAGGGCGACGCGACCCGTGTGAGCATAGGAGGGGATGGCTCCGGAGAGCGCGGAGGGATGGGGGATGGGGAGGGCTGGGGACTCGGGGAAGGGATGGGAGCCTGCGCCACGCCCGGCGGGGTCGGCGAAGGCCGGAGGGGAGATGGACCCATAAAGTATGGATAGAGGAGAAGTCCGTAGCCCACGCTTGCGATCAGGAAACTGAAGCCGGTCAGCATCACCTGCCACTCCCGGCGATCGAGAAGGTCAAGCAGCGCTTTCCCCCGTCGCCCCTGAAAGATCCGGGCCCATTCGGGTCGAGTCAGAAGGAATAAGATCACGCCCAGCCCGATGAACAGGATGCCGGTCAGCTGCTCCAGCCCTCGCATCGTGGATCCCCCTCTTCCCAGAGTGATGCAGGAATCCTTCTCTGCAATCCCTTCGTCGCGGAGAGGAGACAAAGGGACATATGCGTTCACGGAAGCGGGCCGCTGGCTCCGCCACCTTTGCGCCGGTTCTTATTCCTCCGGTAGGAGGGGCTTCAGCCCCGACGGCTTCAGCTTCCGCCCCGACGGCTTCCGCCCCGACCCTCGAGCAGTTTCTGTTCTGGCGCTACGCTGAGCGACCCGCCGACGCCTGAAGGATCCCGATAGCCGGTATCTGGAATTCGCACAGGTGGTTGCAGGGCGCTGCGCGAATCCGTTTGGTGCCTTTCATCATGCGGACGAACGCCTGGAGATGCAAGCGATCTGCATCCGGTGTCTGCCCGCCCTCAAACCTCTCTTCCTCGTTGTCCAGAGTCCAGCGAAACCGCTCTGCGGGAGAACCGGGGGAAGACAGCCCTCGCCGCCGGGATGCCCGGTAGCCCCATTGTGTTAAAGGGGAGATCACCGGTTTGGTTTCGCAACTCGGATCCTTTATAATGAAGTTGGATGGTCCAATTCGAGATAGACTCCGGGCATCTCGCCTGGACGCTTACAATAGAAAGCCGGGATGGTGGGGAACCCTTCGGGTATTTCCCCATACCCCTGAAAGGGTTTTTCTTCCTCCCCGATATCCCCTGAACCTCGGGGAGGGGGAAGAAGGGGGAGGGCCTGCGCTGCCTCCCCGAGTTTGAGTCCAGCGATGCAGTCCCATCTTTTCAGGAAGAAAGGCTTCCCACAATGATGCGCTTCGATCATTTCACGGAACGGGCTCAGGACGCAGCCGCGAGGGCCTACGAGATCCTCCAGCGCTATGGCCACAATCAGGTGGATACGGAGCATCTCCTCCTGGCCCTCCTGGAACAGCCGGATGGGGTGGTGCCCCAGTTGCTCCAGCGGATGGGGATCAGCGTGGACTGGATGCGGGGCCGGCTGGACGAAGTGCTCCGGGCCAGCCCGCGGGCCTCGATCTACGGATTCGGGGGCACCGGACAGGTGTTCATCACCCCCCGCGTGAAGCGTATCCTGGACCTGGCGAATGAGGAGGCGCGCCGCCTGGGGGATGATTACATCTCCACCGAGCATCTCTTCCTGGCCATTGCCACCGAGCGGAACACCCCGGCGGCCCGCATCCTGATGGATGCCGGCGTCACCCGGGATCGGATCTATGAGGCCATCAAGGATCTGCGGGGCGGGGCCCGGGTGACGGATCCGGGGGCAGAGGGCCGCTACCGGATGCTGGATCGCTATGGGCGGGATCTCACCCGACTGGCCCGCCAGGGGAAATTGGATCCGGTGATCAACCGGGAGGCGGAGATCCTGCGGGTGATCCAGGTGCTGTGCCGGCGGACCAAAAACAATCCGGTGCTGATCGGGGAGGCAGGGGTCGGGAAGACGGCCATTGTGGAGGGGCTGGCCCAGCGGATCGTCGCCAATGATGTCCCCGAGCTGTTAATGGGCAAGCGCATCGTGCAGCTGGACCTGGCGGCCATGGTCGCCGGGGCCCGGTTCCGGGGCGAGTTTGAGGAGCGCCTGAAGGCGGTCATCGAGGAGGTGCAGCGGGCGGAGGGGGAGGTCATCCTTTTCATCGATGAGATCCACACGGTGGTGGGCGCGGGGGCGGCCTCCGGAGCCCTGGACGCGGCTTCGATGTTGAAGCCCGCTCTGGCCCGGGGGGAGCTGCGCTGCATCGGCGCCACCACCCTGGATGAGTATCGCAAATACATCGAGAAGGATCTGGCCCTGGAGCGACGGTTCGCGCCGATCTTCGTGGAAGAGCCATCCGTGGAGTCCGCGATCCAGATGTTGCAGGGCCTGCGGGAGCGCTACGAGGCTCATCATCAGGTCCGCATCAGCGATGAGGCGATCGTGGCCGCGGTCCGTCTTTCCCATCGTTACATTACCGATCGCCGGCTCCCGGATAAGGCCATCGACCTGATCGATGAGGCGGCGGCCCGGCTGCGGGTGGCGCTGAACACCCTTCCGCCGGAGCTCAAGGCCCTTAAGACGGAGATCGAGCGCCTGATGCAGGAAGAAGAGCATGCCGGGTTGAACCGGGATTACGAACGGGCGGCGCAGATCCGCATGCGCCGCCTGCGCCTTCAGAAGGAGTTCGAGGCCCGTCGGGCCCAGTGGCAGCGGGAGCGCAACCTGGATGAGGTGGTTTCCGAAGAGGATGTCGCTCAGGTGGTGGCGGCGTGGACGGGCATCCCGGTGGCTCAGGTGATGGAGACTGAGGCGGAGAAGCTGCTCCACATGGAGGAGCGGTTGCGAGAGCGGGTGGTGGGGCAGGACGAAGCCATCGCAGTGGTGGCCGACGCCATCCGGCGGGCCCGGGCGGGCCTGAAGGACCCCCGGCGGCCCATCGGCTCGTTCCTGTTCCTCGGGCCCACCGGCGTGGGGAAGACCGAGCTGGCGAAGGCGCTGGCGGAGTATCTCTTCGGCGACGAGGATGCCCTGGTCCGGCTGGATATGAGCGAGTATCGGGAATATCACACCGTCTCCCGCCTCTTCGGGGCGCCGCCGGGGTATGTGGGCTATGAGGAGGGCGGTCAGCTGACGGAAGCGGTGCGCCGCCGGCCTTACCGGGTGATTCTGTTCGACGAGATCGAGAAAGCCCATCCCGATGTCTGGAACGCGCTGCTTCAGATCCTCGACGACGGCCGTCTGACGGATGGCCAGGGCCACACGGTGGATTTCCGCAACACGATCATCATCATGACCTCCAATGTGGGCACCGAATATCTCCGCCGCAGCGGGACCATCGGGTTTATCCCTGCGGCTTCGGAGCGCGAGCGGATGGAGGAGCGACAGCGGATCGAGCGGGCGCTCCGGGAGACCTTCCGGCCGGAGTTCCTGAACCGGATCGACGAGATTGTGATCTTCAACCGGCTGACGCCGGAGCATGTGATGCAGATCGTGGATATCCAGATGCGCCAGATCCAGGCCCGTCTGGCCGAGCACGGCCTGCAGGTGGTCCTGACGGATGCCGCCCGCCGCTGGCTGGCCGAAGAGGGCTACGATCCCGCCTTCGGAGCGCGCCCGCTCAAGCGGGTGCTTCAGAAACAGGTGGAGAGCCCCCTGGCGGTCCGACTGCTCCGCGGGGAATTCCGGGCAGGCGATGTGATCGTGGTTGAGGTGGGGGAGCAGGGGTTGATCTTCCAGCGACAATCGGCGGAAGCGCTTCCGCTGGTGGAGCGGGTGCCGCAGATGTAGGGGATCCAGAAACGGGCCGGTCGATTCCCTCGGGGAGTGGGGATGGGGAGAGACGATGTGGCCTCCATCCAGGAGGCCAATCTGGAGCCGGGAGCGATCCATGCCGTTCCTGATCGATGGGCACAATCTGATCGGGGCGATGCCGGATCTTCATCTGGAGGATCCGGATGATGAGGCGCGCCTGGTGGAGCGGCTCCAGCGCCTGGCGATGCGGACAGGGCGGCGGATCCTGGTCGTGTTCGATCGAGGTGCTCCGGGCAGTATCTCTTCCCTCTCCCGGGGTGGGGTGACCGTGCGCTTTGCTCCCGCCGGCGTGACGGCGGATGAGCTCCTGATCCGGCAGATCTTATCGGAGCGCAACCCTCGGGGGCTGATCATCGTTTCTTCGGATCGGAGCGTGCAGGAGGCGGCCCGACGTCATGGCGCATCCGTCTGGTCAGCCGCGGAGTTCCTGGCCTATATGCGGCGCCATCTGGGGGAAGCCCCTCCCTCAACCGGTGTGGAGGAAGAGAAGCCGGGCGAAGTCGATAAGGCCGAGCTGGACTACTGGTTGCGGTTGTTCCAGGGAAAGCGTTGAGCTCTACAGGTGACAGGCGACCTGCCGGGAGGCCGATCTCTTTGGCCTGGAGAGCCGCGAGAAGGGGGCATCCGGCCTCCCGAGTGGGAGTCCTATTGCGGAAGTCCTATCGAAACGATCTCAGCAGGAGGCCCTCGATGTTTGAGGACATCCGTCAACATCTTTCGGAGGTCCCGGAGGGGGAGATCATCGAAGAGAGTCTTGAGGAGCGATCCTCTTCCCCTTTGCTGGATCGTCTCTCCTCCTTTCTCCAGCAACTCACCCCCTCCCAGCGCCTGGTCCTGCTGGGGCTGCTGCTGATCGATCTGTTCCTGCTGGGGTTCTTCCTCCTCCTCATCGCCGGGATCCTTCGCCTGGGGTGAACCTTCGCTCTGGTTTTGTCGGGGAGTGAGCAGGTCTGCTACAATATAAGCAACCTGAGCGTGCGGCACCCGTGCAGGAGCCCCCGTGTGGATGGAGGGAGCGCTGCGATGGCGGAGATGGTGAAGCTGCTGATGGCCTGGGACATCAAACCCGGCCACGAACAGGAATATTTTGAGTTCATCGTCCGGGAGTTCGCGCCCGGGATGATGCGCCTGGGGATGGAGCCCACGGACGCCTGGTATACGATGTATGGGGAAGGCCCCCAGATCCTCACCGGCGCCATCGCCCAGGACATGGAAACCCTGCAGCGCATCCTCGCCAGCCCGGAGTGGCAGGAGCTCAAAAAGAAGCTCTTCCGCCACGTCCGGAACTACAAGGAGAAAATCGTCCGGGCCACCGGCCGCTTCCAGGTCATCTGAACTCCCGGATTCTTCCATCTTCTGCATCTCATGGGATCCAGCGTGGGGTTCCGGATCCGGGCGAGGCTGACGGCCTGGGTCCTCCCTGCGGGTCAGGCGGATCGGCGGATCGCTCTGGAGAGGGCATTGGGGTGAACCGATGGCTTCAGAAAGGCGGTGAAGGGGAGGAGTAGGCGCGGGCGGCGACGCCAGCGAGGGGGATCCGGTGCAAGCCCCTGTCGTTCGCCCCGCTGAAGGTCGCCCCGGAGCCGGTCGGGTGAACGCCGGAAGCCCCGGCCTCAGCCCGACCCGGGCGCTGCCCGTTACCGCAGCCCGAGGGCAGGGGGATCCTCCATCCCCCTGAAGCAAGGTGGTACCGCGGGAGGTCCGCCCCCTCTCGTCCTTGTGACGGGAGGGGGCGTTTTCATTTCAGGACATCCGCCGCTGGGATCATGGATAGCCTCCAGAGCCCCCAGGAAAAGGCTCGCTGAACGGCGGTTGGCGCACGGAGTTCGTTCGAGGAGGTGAAGGATGGCGGCTGAAGCGATGGCGCTTCCGAAGACGTTTAACCCGCAGGAGATCGAAGAACCCATCTATCAGTGGTGGGAGCAACGGGGCTTCTTCACGCCGCGCATCGACCCCGCCCGGCGGCCCTTCGTGATCTCCATGCCGCCCCCCAACGTCACCGGTGAGCTCCACATGGGCCACGCGATGTTCGTGACCCTGGAAGATCTGATGATCCGTTACCATCGGATGAGGGGAGAGCCCACCCTCTGGGTGCCCGGGACGGATCACGCGGGCATCGCCACCCAGGTGATGGTGGAGCGGGAGATCGCGAAGGAGGGCCTCACCCGGCACCAGCTGGGCCGCGAACGCTTCCTGGAGCGGGTTTGGGCCTGGAAGGAGAAATACGGGGGCACCATCACCCGCCAGCTCCGCCGGCTCGGGGCCTCCTGCGACTGGACCCGGGAGCGGTTCACGATGGATCCGGTCTACTCCCGCGCGGTGCGCGAGGCCTTTGTCCGGCTCTACGAGCGAGGCCTGATCTACCGCGGGGAATACCTCATCAACTGGTGCCCCCGTTGCGAGACCGCCCTCTCGGACCTCGAGGTGGAGCGGGAGGAGGAGGAAGAGGGTTTCCTCTACTATGTCCGCTATCCGCTCCTGGGGAACGGATGGGAGGGACCGGCAGCACCCTGGGGCAGCGGCCGATGGGCTGAGGGCGCTCGGGATTTCATCACGGTGGCGACCACCCGGCCGGAAACGCTGCTCGGAGACACCGGCGTGGCGGTGCACCCGGAGGATGAGCGCTACACCCACCGGGTGGGCCGGATCGCCGTGCTGCCGGCCCTGGGCCGCCGCATCCCCATTATCGCTGACCCGGCGGTGGATCGGGATTTCGGGACCGGTGCGGTGAAGGTCACCCCCGGGCACGACCCGACGGACTACGAGATCGGAGAGCGGCACGGGTTGCCTCGCATCAACGTGATGAACCCGGACGCCACGATCAACGAGAACGGCGGCCCCTACGCCGGGATGGACCGCTTCCGGGCCCGCGAGGCCATCGTGGCCGATCTGCAACGGGAAGGGCTGCTGGAGAAGGTCGAGCCCCATCGCTACGCCCCGGGCCGCTGCCAGCGCTGCGGCACCATCGTGGAGCCTCTGCTCTCCCTCCAGTGGTTCGTGAACGTGAAGCCGCTGGCCGAGGAGGCCATCCGGGTGGTGAAGGAAGGTCGCATCCGCATCCTCCCCGAACGCTTTGAGAAGGATTACTTCCGCTGGTTAGAGAACATCCGTCCCTGGTGCATCAGTCGTCAGCTGTGGTGGGGGCATCGCATCCCGGCCTGGTATTGCGACGATTGTGGGCATATCACCGTGGCCCGGGAGGATCCCATGGCCTGCGCCCGCTGCGGGAGCACGCGGATCCGCCAGGACGAGGACGTGCTGGACACCTGGTTCTCCTCCGCCCTCTGGCCCTTCGCCACCCTGGGCTGGCCGGAGGATACCGAGGACCTGCGCTACTTTTACCCCACCACGGTGATGGAGACCGGATACGACATCCTGTTCTTCTGGGTGGCCCGGATGGTGATGATGGGTCTGGCCATGACCGGGGAGGTGCCCTTCCGCATTGTCTACCTCCACGGCTTGGTGCGGGACGAGAAGGGCGAGAAGATGAGCAAGACGAAGGGCAACGTCATCGACCCCCTGGTGGTGATCCAGGATTATGGGGCGGACGCGCTGCGCTTCACCCTGGCCACCGGCTCCACGCCGGGCAACGATATGCGCCTCTCCCTCCAGCGGGTGGAGGGAAACCGCAATTTCGCCAACAAGCTCTGGAACGCGGCCCGCTTCATCCTGGGGACGCTCTCCGGGCCGGCGCGACGCCCTTCCTGGGATGACCCCTCGCTCACTCTGCCCGATCGCTGGATCCTCTCCCGTTACCATCGCACGGTGGCGGCAGTGACCCGGGCGATGGATGAATTCGACTTCGGGGAGGCCGGACGGCGGATCTATGAATTCACCTGGGATGAGTTCTGCGACTGGTATATCGAGATCGCCAAGGAGCCCCTCTACCGGGGATCGGCGGCTGATGCCGCCCGCACCCGCGGGATCCTGGTTTACGTGCTGGATGGGATCCTGCGGCTGCTGCATCCGTTCATGCCGTTCATCACGGAGGCTTTGTGGGGCTACCTGAAGCGGGCCGGGGCGGTGGATGGCGCGGAGGCGCTGATCGTCGCGGCATGGCCGACCCCCGGGCCGGTCGACGAAGAGGCGGAGGCCGCCATGCACGCGCTGATCGAAACCGTCCGCGTCATCCGGAACGCCCGGGAGGAGCATCGTGTGCCTTCCGACCGGCGGATTCCCGCGTGGATTGTTGCAGGGGAACTCCAGCCGGTTCTGGAGGCTCACCGGAATCTGCTGGCCTCGCTGGCCCGGCTGGATCCGGACCAGCTCGTGCTGGCCGCTGACCTGATGGAGCCTCCAGCGGATGCCCTGGTTTATCCAGCGGGCCCGGTTCGGATCTATCTGCCTCTCGCCGGCATGGTGGACCGCGCGGCGGAGCGGGCCCGGCTGGAGCGGGAGCTGGCGGATCTCGAGGCCCGGATCGCGAAGACCGAGGAGCTGCTCACCTCGGAGTTCGCCGTCCGGGCACCGGCTCATGTGGTGGAGAAGGAACGTCGCAAGCTGGAGGAACTCCGGGCGCGGCGGGAGCAGCTGCGGGCGGAATGGGCGCGCTTGCAGGAATGAAAAAACGTGGGGGGCGCCCAAAGGAGCGCCCCCCCGCATCCGTAAGGCCCTTCAACGGGCCACCTGCACCTTGATCACCCGCGGCCGGACGGACTCGGCCTTCGGGACCACGAGGTGCAGGACGCCGTTCTCCAGCCGGGCGTCGATGTGCTCGGCGTCGATGGGATCGCCGAACTCAATCGTCCGGGCGAAGCGCCCGCCAGCCCAATCGCGGCGCAGGACGGCAACGTTCTTCTCGTTCTCAATCTCCGGCAGGGCGACCTCGCCCCGGATGGTCAGGGAGGAACCCAGCGCCTGCACCTCCAGGCTCTCCGGCCGCACGCCCGGCATCAGGATGGCCACGTGATAGCGATCGGGCAGCTCGTAGATGTTCACCGGCATCCCCACGCCCAGAGTGGTGAACCCGTCGAAGGGCCGCACAAACGCCTGATCGAACAGGCGGTCGATCGCCTCGCGCAGGGTCATGAACGCCGCATCGAACGGATCCCGGATCATCAGCTCGCGCGCCATAGGCCTCACCTCCTTTCGGTGGTGGTCTTGCCTGCACCCCTGGGGTTTTTCCAGCCTTCATCGTAGGCGGGAGGCCTTAGAGGAGCGTTAGCAGGAGATAAAAGATCCGCAAACGTTGAGTTAAAGGATCGTCAGCAGCTCCCCGTAGGGCAACTGCTTGCAGTTGCCCTACGCCAGGAATCCGGAATCAGGTCAGCTCCGTGGGCCCCATCCGGAGTTCAGTGGAGGAGCTCCCGCGGGGTGCTCCCTACGAGAGGATCCACTCCAGCCCCAGTTCCCGGAGTTTCTCCGGGGTGGGCATCCCGGTCTGGGGATCCCAGCCGGCCATTTCGTAGTAGCGTGTCAGGGCCGCTTCCCATTCCTCCCGATCCACGCTCAGGCCATCGGTTTTGCCGCCCCTCAGGGGCTCGAACAGCCGCTTCGGCAGGGTGTCCCAATCCCGTCCCACCCCCTCCCGAGCGTTGAAGGCCCGCAGCATATTCAGTCGTCGCTCACCAACCCGCATCACCTCCTCCAGGGTCACATCCCATCCGGTCACCGCGCGCATGAGCGCCACCAGCTCCTCCGGCCCGTAAAGCTGCCAGGAAGGTCCGAAGACGAACTGGCACAGGTCCGCCGTGTCCAGGAAGCTGTAGAATTTCTGGGTTTCATAGGCAAAGCGGATTTTCGCTTCGTTCAGAACCCGCGGCGGTTGCGGATCGGTCAGGCCGAGGGTGGCGAGGCGGTCCAGGAAGAGGCGGGGGGATTTGGGCATGTAGAGGGTGTCATGCTCGCTCGACTGGTGATCGGCGCCGAAGGGGTTAACGGCGTAGATCAGGGCCAGGGAGCGCTTGACCTGGGGCATATGGGCGGGGAGCTCCTGGCCCTTGACGGCGACCATGCTATCTTCCGCCCCGCGGCCGATGATCCGAGCCGCCCGGGCAGAGCCTTCCGCCAGGATATCCCCGATGCCTTCGCGTTGCACGATCCGCTCCAGCAGCCGGATCATCGCCTCGGCATCTCCAAAGCGCATGGGGAAGCCCACCTCAGCCTCAGTGAGGATCCCCCGCTCAAAACACTCCATGGCGAAAGCGATCGTCGCCCCGCAGGAGATCGTATCCACCCCATACTGATTGCAGATCTGGTTC
Source organism: Candidatus Thermoflexus tengchongensis (assembly GCA_016842085.1). Taxonomy (GTDB): domain Bacteria; phylum Chloroflexota; class Anaerolineae; order Thermoflexales; family Thermoflexaceae; genus Thermoflexus; species Thermoflexus tengchongensis. The sequence continues at coordinate 126,798 of JAEVEX010000049.1, forward strand.
GCCAGGGCGATGGCCTCGAGATCGCTCACCCCACAGTAAGAGCCGAAAGTGGAAAGGGTTTCATACTCCGGCCCGCCATAGAGGGGGTCCACCTTACGGCCCCGCCACTCTGTCTCCACGACCCGCTTGCAGCGGACCACACAGGCATAGCAGGTATCGCGTTCCTTCAGGATGGTCTCGGCCATGCGCTCGCCGGTGATGCGATCGGCTTCCTCGAAGAAGCCGCTGGTGTAGTTGCGCGTGGGCTGGCCGCCGGCGGCGTTCTGGGCCGCCAGCACGCTGGCGGTTCCATAGATCCCCAGGTTTTTGACCGCCAGGTTCGCCTCATAGGCGGCCGGCCCATGTTTGTTCAGCTGTTGAAGGGCCTGGGCGTCATATACCGGCGGGCGCCAGCGGCCCCGGACAGCGATGGCCTTGAGGTTTTTGGAGCCCATCACGGCGCCCATCCCGGTGCGGCCGTGGGCGCGATTGCGCATGTTCATCACGGCGGCGAAGCGAACGAGGCGTTCGCCGGCCGGGCCGATCTGAGCGATCTCAACCTGGTCGTCGCCCAGCTCCTCATAGAGGATGTCCTCCACCTCGCCGGTGGTGCGCCCCCAGAGATGGGTCGCGTCCCGCAGCTCCGCCTCTCCGTCGTGGATCCAGAGGTAGACTGGCTTCGGCGCCCGCCCGTAGATCACGATGCCGTCGAATCGGGCGAACTTGAGCTCGGCGGGCCAGAAGCCGCCGGCCTGAGAGTCGCCGATCAGACCGGTGAGGGGAGACTTGGCGTTGGCGGTGGCCCGGCTCTGGCCGGAGATGGGAACGCCGGTGGACGCGCTGAGGAAGAACGTGAGGGTGTTGCGGGGGTCGAAGGGATCGATGCCGGGCGGCGTGTGCCTCAGCACGTAATACAGCCCCATCGCGCTGCCGCCCCAGTAGGTCCGGTAGAACGCCTCGTCCGGCTCCTCCACCCACAGGCGCCCCTCAGAGAGATCCACATGCAGGATGCGTCCGGCGTAACCGAACATGCGGCCCCTCCTGCAGCAGGATACCTCGAGTATGTATGTATTTTAATCCGGCGAACGGACTCGCGGTCTGCAGGGTGGGTTCTCCCGGAGCTTTTCAAAGTTCTTACAAGTGTCATCGTAATGGCCCGGAGGGCCGGAAGCCATCTCCTGCCCCTTTCGCATGGGCGATGGCTTCGCTCGCCGAGCTCGCTCTCAATGGTATCATTCAGCCTCCGATGGGGAGGCCTATCAGGTTTTTGGAGACCTGACAGGCCGTTGTTGGAAAACTGAAAAGCCATGCTCCTACATCGGCGAGGAAGAGGTCGATGCCGAAGTCGAACGCGCCCGAACGGCTATCCACATCCACCCGCCGCAGCACCGTCCACACCGTGCTTAAAACTGGATATCCGCTCGCCCATAACCCCAATCCCTCATGACGCCGCAACCGTTCCGCCCGTAACTTCCCCCACTGTTACATCCCGCACAGGGGGGTCTCCCCGTGCATTGCCGCCAACAGCAATATGGCCAGAATCCCATGGAGTGGAATGGGGTGAAGAGGCCCTGCGGGAGCAGTGGAGATCATGGGATGCGGTGGCGCGTCGATCCGACAGGATGGCCCTTTTATCGGAACCGCCGGCGCCATTCTTCTTTCAGGGTGATCTGCGAGGGATCGGGCAGGGTGAGGAAATCCTCCGCCAGGCGCTGGAAGGCGGCAGGGAGATCCAGCATGGGGAAATGGCGGCCTTCCTCCAGGAGGATCAGACGGATGGAGGCGTCCAGCCCACCGTTCAGGAAGAGCGGGGGAGCGATCAGCGGATCCCGCCGGCCGTAAACCAGGAGGAGCGGGCAATCCACCAGGCGAAGCCACTCCCCGAGGGCCTCCTGGCGCATCAGCGCTTCCTCCAGACTGAGGCCGATCGCCTCGGGATCCGCCCGCTGATGTTCCCGCTGGACCTCGGGATACTCCTGGGCGAGACGGCTCAATCGCTCGATCACGATCCCTTTTCCTGCCGGCCCGAGAACGCTCTTCGGGATCTCCAGGGAGATCGGATAGCCAACGGCCAGGATCCGCTGCACCCGGTCGGGATGCGTCAGGGCCAGCCGGATCGCCACCATCGCCCCCAGGGTGTGGCCGATGAAGTGCGCCCGGAGGATCCCCAGATGATCCATCCATCCCTGGACCAGCTCCACCTGGCGCTCCAGGCGGTAGACGGAATCGGCCCCCTGGCGAGGCTTGGCGGAATCCCCAAATCCCACCAGGTCGATGGCATAGGTCCGGAATCGATGGGAGAGGGCCTGCATCGTGGGCAGCCAGTAGCGCCATGATCCCACCCACCCGTGCAGGAAGACCACGGGCTGACCCCGGCCTAAGGCCTCATAATGAATCAGATGCTCGCCAACCGTCGCAATGCTCACCGCTTGCCGTCCCGCGCCTCAGGGATCTGGAAGAATCGGGCTTGCGCCGCTGAGCTCGAATCGGGAAGGCGAGGCAACACCTTCTTCCTCTCCGGGGCCCGGAGAGGGGTGCCCTCGCTTTCCCAAATCCGAGCCGAATCGTGTGAGTCATGATTCCTGGAAGCCGGTCGGCTTCATCCCGGTTTCGCGTTGTGCCGATTCAAAAGGGCCTGGACCTGCTGGATGAGTTCATCCGGAGCGAAGGGTTTCAGGATATAGGCATCGGCCCCCGCCTCCATCCCCTGGCGGATCTCCGCCTCCTGCCCTTTGGCGGATAGAAATACAACCGGGATGGTGCGCGTTTCCTCCTGCGATTTCAGGATGCGGCAGGCCTCGTAGCCGGTCATCCGGGGCATACGGACGTCCAGGATGATCAGGTCCGGGCGGTGTTGACGGGCCAGTTCGACCGCTTCCTGGCCGTTCGTGGCCGCGATCACCTGGAAGCCTCCAAACTCCAGGGTGAAGACGATCAATTCCCGGATATCCCGTTCATCCTCTGCGATCAGAATCCTGGCCATCGTTCAGATCCCTCCTGCCCGATCACACATTGGGTTGTCTGAATCTACGTTGAGCCCAGAGCGGTGGGGCGAGATGGCCTCTCCCCGGGGTTCAGAAGTTCCCTGAGGAAGCCTACCGCGTAGCCTCTCATCCCCGGGGAATGGGCCTGCCCCTATCCCGCGTCGCCGGATTCCCCCACGAGGGGTTCGCCGAGAAGGCGCCGGATGGCGGCGACGAACTCTTCCAGCGGGAACGGCTTGAGGAAGAAATCCGCTGCCCCCATGGCCAGCGCCTGCCGGCGTTTGCCCATCGGATCCGTGGCGCTGGCGGTCATGATCACCACCGGGATGTCCGCCGTCTTCGGGCTGGCCTTCAGGCGGGCCAGGGCGTCCAGCCCGCTCATTCCAGCCGGCTTGAGATCCATCAGCACCAGGTCGGGGTGGCGGGCTTCGATCCAGGCCAGCGCCTCCACCGCGCTCCCGAACGTCGTCACCTCAAACCCGTGGTTACGCAGGGTATCCTGAAGCAACGCGCGGGTCCCCGCGTCATCATCCACGATGACAATACGGGCATGGCGCCGCGCATACCGGCCAACGACCTCCAGCAATCGCTCGGCGTCCACCGGCTTGCCCAGCACGTCCACCGCCCCCAGGCGGACCCCTCGCTGGCGGTCGGCCAGGACGGAGACGATGATGACCGGGATCTCAGCGGTGACGGGATCCGCCTTCAGCCGCTCCAGCACCGTGAAGCCGTCCAGATCGGGTAGGTAGATGTCCAGGGTGATCAGCTGCGGACGCTCCTCCCGGGCGAGGCGCAACGCTTCCTCACCCCGATGGGCGACCAGGGTTCGATATCCCGCGCGCTCCAGATGCTGGACCAGCAGGTCGGCGATATGGTGGTCATCCTCTACGATCAGGATGGGCGAAGCGCCATCCGCCCGGACGGGGACCGGTGCTGGAGCTGGAGGGCGCTCGACGGAAGAGGGCGTCTCACGGGCGATCGGGATCGTGAAATGGAACGTCGATCCCTGGCCGACCTCGCTTTCCACCCAGATCCGCCCGCCATGCATTTCCACCAGTGCTTTCACGATGGAGAGGCCCAGGCCCGTCCCGGGGGTTTCCTGAACCCGTGGGTCATCCACCCGGTAAAACCGCTCGAAGATGCGGGGGAGGGCCTCCGGGGGGATGCCGATCCCGGTATCGCTGACCTCGACATGGACGGCTTCCTCCTCCACACGGGCCCGGATGCCGATTCGCCCTCCCTCCGGCGTGTATTTGTGGGCGTTGCTGACCAGGTTCATCAGGATCTGGATCAGACGATCCTTATCGGCCTGAACCGGGGGGAGGAAGGCCGGCAGATCGAGCTCCAGGCGCTGGTTCTTTTCATCCAGGCGGGCCTTCAAGGAAGCCACCACCGCTTCCACCGCCGCCTCCAGGGGCACCGGGCGGAGATCCAGCTGGAGGCGGCCGCTCTCGATGCGCGAGATATCCAGCAGGTCATCCACCAGCAGCTTCAATCGATCCGCGTTGGCTTTCACGATTTGCAGAAAGCGGCGCTGCATCTCCGAGAGCGGCCCGGCGGATCCGAGGAGCAGGAGATCCACATAGCCCTTAATGGAGGTCATGGGCGTGCGGAGCTCGTGGGACACCGTGGAGATGAACTCCGTCTTGGCGCGATCGGCCTCCACCTCCGGCGTGATGTCCCGGAAGACCGAGACGATGCCCAGGAACTCAGTGCCCATCATCACCGGGGCGGCGTGGACGGTGATGAAGCGGCCTTCGGGGGCGAGCTCGTGGCGCATGAACAGGGTGGGGGGCTGGCCCCGAGGCGAGGAGAGCCATCGACGCAGGGAGGCCATCCATTCCTGCCATGCGGGCCCATAAAGGCCAGTGAAATGATGGATCGGCCGGCCGAGGACCTCTTCCCGGCGCAGCCCCAGGATCTGCTCGGCGGCGGCGTTCATCATGATGACCTCGCCCCGGACATCAGCCACCATCACCCCTTCTGCAATGGACTCCAGGATGGCCTGGCGCTTGGAAGCCTCTTCCTGGACGGCCCGAAGAGTGTTGCCCAGCTGCTCGGCCTGCTGGGTGATCAGGGTATACAGGGCGGCGTTGTTGATGGCCTGGGCCATCTGAGCCGCCACGGTCTCCAGCAGCTGAACCCGCTCCGGATCGAACCGGCGCGGCTCCGGGCCGGTGAACACCAGAGCCCCCAGGACGTCCAGGCCCAGAGTGAGAGGAACGACCAGGGCAGCGCCCGGGCGCAGCGCTCGCCAGGGCACCGGGAGGAGCTCGGGGGAGAATGCGACCAGGTTCTGGGTTCGCCGCTGGCGGATGGCCGTCCGGACGGCTCCGGGATCTTCGTGAAGGAACCAGGAGTGCCCGATCAGCTGGGCGCTGCCCGGCCCGATCCCGGCTCGCACCTCCAGGCGCCCTCTCTCCGGATCCAGCAAGATCACTGCCGCGGTCTCCCCTTCCTCGGCGAGGAGTGAAAGCGCCTGCTGCAGGGTGGCCTCCAGCTCCAGGCTGGCGGTCAGCGCCAGGGTCACCCGATACAGTAGCTCCAGCTGGCGATGGCGGGCCGAAAGGTCCGTTAGAGCCTTCTCCAGGGCCTCGGTTCGCTCGCGGACCTGCGCTTCGAGCTCCTCGCTGAAGCGTCGGGTCTGTTCGTAAAGCCGGGCGTTCTCCAGGGCTACTGCCGCCTGTTCCGCCAGGGTCTGGAGCAGGATCTGTTCGGTCTCGTCGAAAGCACCCCGCTCCGGATGGGCCACCGCGATCCATCCGACGATCTCTCCTCCCGACCGCATGGGAACGAAGAGCAGCGCCCGCACGCCCGGGATCTCCTCATCCAGGAGCTCTTCCAGATCCCGGAGATAGATCGCACGGCCGGAGGAGATCGCCTGGGTGATCCAGGGGGAACCCAGGAGGGTTTCCGGCGAGGCGGGGATCTCCGAACGATCGGGAGGGAATCGGGCAATGACCTGGAGGGCTTCGTTCTCTCCCACCCGGATCACCGCGGCCCAGGTCGCATGGCTCAGGGAGGCGGCGGCCTGGGCGATGGCTTCCAGCAGAGCGCCCCGCTCCAGCCGGGCGGCGATCTGCCGGCTGACCTCGTTCAGACGGGTGAGCCCTTCGATCCGTGCGGTCAGGCTCTCATACAGACGGGCGTTCTCGATGATAATGCCCGTCTGACTGGCGAGGAGCTCCAGCATCTCCGCGGTTTCGCGGGTCGGCGCCCGTCCATCCCGCGGCTCGTCCACCGAGATGATCCCCAGCAGGCGTCCGCCCGTCCCGTAGATGGGCACGATGAAGAGATCCTCTGGATGCCAGCGGGTGGGATCCGGCCGGGGCTCCCGCGTCGGCGTGGCCGTCCAGGTGTCCAGGAGCTCGCTCAGGTTCTCGGGTTGACGCTCATAGGGGATGTAATAACAGGTCCCCAGCCGGAACTCCTCTCGCAGGAAGATCTGCATATTTCGCCACGGCTGGAGGATCTGTCGCATCCGTTCGAACACCGGCAGGGGAAGCCCCGCCTGGGCGACCCGGCGCAGGACGGGGGGTTCTCCTTCCAGCAGGCTGATCAGCACCCGCTCGAAGCCCAGGGACTCCTGGATCGTATGGGCGACGGCATCCAGGGCGTTCTCCAGTGGCCGCTCGGAGCGCAGCGCCTGGCCCATCTCCAGCATCCCGCGCATCAGCTCGATGCGCTGGCGGTAGCGCTCGCTCCGCTGCGCCTCCTCCTGCAGGCGCATCGCGTTGCCGATGGCCACAGCGGCCTGAGCGGCCAGGGCTTCCAGAAAGGCGATCTGTTCCTCGCTGAAACCATGGGGCCGCCGGCTCTGGAGATCCAGCACCCCTACCACCAGTGTCCCATACCAGATGGGCACGGCCACCTCGGAGAGGGTATCCGGCGTCCCGGCGATGTAATGCGGATCCTGCCGGACATCGGGGACGAGCACGACGCGGCCGCTCTGGAAGGCCTGTCCGATCAATCCCTCGCCGGGTCGCTGGCGATCCAGCCCGCGGGCCTGTAATTGCTCCATGGAGAGATTGCGGAGCAGGCGGGGACGCAACAGATCGCTCTCCGGCTCGTAAAGGAGGATCTCTCCGTAATCCGCCCCGGTAACCTGGAAGGCCGAATCCAGCACCAGGTTCAGGATGTGATCGAGATCCAGGTTCGCGTTCAGCTCCTGGCCGATGCGGTTCAGCGCCGTCAGCTGATGGATCCGGGCTTCCAGGCGCTCACGGATCTCCCCGTAAAGCCGGGCGTTCTCCACGGCGATGGCCGTCTGATGCGCGATGGCCTGAAGGAGCTCCAGGTCTTCCTCGTCGAAGGCGTTCTCATCCTCTTCGTGCTGAATCGCCAGCATGCCGATCACCCGGTCCCCGATCCGCATGGGAACTCCCATCCAGAGCCGGGCAGGGGTTCCCACCGGCTCGATCCCCAGCGCCTGCGCCTGGCCGGCGACATCGCCTCGCAGCAGAAGGGGCTGGCCGGTTCGGATTACATATTCGGTCAGGCCCTGGCCACCGCGCCGCCTCGGCCGCTCCGTTAACCGTTGCCCCTGATGCACATAGAACACAAATGAGACCTCGTCGTTCTCCGCATCATGGAGAGCGGCGTAGAAATTCCGCGCATCCAGGATCCGCCCGAGCTCCTCCCGGATGGTTTCAAAGATCGTATCCAGATCCAGTGCGGCGGCGATCCGCTGGCCGATCTCCACCAGGGCCCGCAGGCGGGCGGCGCGGCGCCGGGCCTGTTCGATCACCTGAAGGTTGTGGAGGGTGGTGCCCAGCACCACGCCCATCGCCATCCCCAGACGTTCATCATCTGGGACGAATCGGCCCTCTATCCGGTTAATCAGGTGGATCTCCCCGATGGGCTGTTCCCGGGCCGTCAGGGGGATGGAGAGGACGGACCGGACGCCGAAGCGGGCGATCAGCTCCCGATAGGGTGGGATCACCCGACGGTCCTCCGCCGCCCGGTTGGAGCGGAAGGGGCGTCCGCTCCGGAACACGCTTTCCGCGAACACCGGGTCCTGCACCGGAAGACGGAACCCCAGGGCTTCCGGCGGCCAGGGGCCGTAGACGCCGGCGGGGTGAGGGATCAGCTCCTGGCGTTTTGGCTCATAGAGCAGGATCACCACCCGCTCCACCCGAAACCATTCCGCGAGCTCGGCGACAGATCGCTGGAGGAAATCCTCCAGGGAGGGGGAAGCGGCGCTCATCGCGGCGATGCGGAAAAGGGTCTCCAGCCCTTCGGCGTGACGGCGGGTGGCTTCGTAGAGCCGGACGTTGTGGATGGCGATGGCGGCCTGGGCGGCGATCGCTTCCAGGAGGCGCAGATGCTCTTCGGTGAAGGCACCCGGGCGATACGCGATGAGCTCCAGGGTCCCGATGAACTCTTCCCCGGTTTGCAGGGGAACCCCCAGGAAGGCGCGCGCGGGGAAGAGATCCAGGTTCAGGCGAGGGCGCGCGCCGGTGAAGCTGCGCAGATCTCGGATCAGCAGAGGACGCCGGTGAGTGGCCAGCCATCCGGTGAGACCTTCATCGGGCCGGTAAACCCCCCCGAGCTCCGCAAGCCGAGCCACCGCCTGCGGATCCCCGCCGCGGGCCTGGGTGTGGAGCCGGCGTTCCCCGGGCTCCCACAGGTTGATCTCGGCGAGCTCGTAGGGGATCACCTGCCGGATCGCGAACAGGATGGCATCCAGCGTGGAGTCCAGATCGAGGGAGGCGCTGAGCAGGCGGGCGATCCCCGTGACCAGGGCCAGCTCCCGGGGATAGACCGGGAGTTCCGGGGCGGATCTGGATCCCTCGGGAACGGGCTGAAGGACGACCAGGAAGCCCGGATGTCCATCCAGCGTCAGCGGGAGGGCACTGGCCCGTGCGCTTCGCTGGCCGATGGTGGCCGTCTCCCGGGAGCCCAGCAGCCATCGTTCCAGCACGCCCGGCGGGTGGAGACGGCTCTCCAGGTCCCGGCGGGAGGAAGGGTAAGGATCCCCCAGCCAGGCGCGCGCCGCCGCGTTCAGCAGCAACCGGCCGCTTTCAGCTTCTATCCACAGCACCGGTTCGGCCCATCGATCCAGGAACGAAGCGTCATCCCTCTGCGCTGCCGGGCTGGAGGATGGCGGGTGAGCAGGTCTTAAAAGCCGACGCAGGCGCTGGCGCCAGACCATCCGGGGTTTCCCTCCGTGTTCTCTTTTCCCATAGTGCCGCTTCGCGGCATGGTGTAGGATCTTCCTTCAGAGCAGCAGGATCTCCTTCCGACGTGCCTCCGCTGCGACCTCGGTGAGCTCCCGGATGTCATTGAAGATCGAGTCCCCGGCTCGAACGATGCCGATGGCCAGGCTCATGAGGGGGACGTGCTTCTCGTTCCCCTCGCGATCGGTGAGCACCAGATACCCCCGTTCCCGGTCGGGGAAGGCGTAATGGGTGCCCACCCCTTCCGCGAAACGACGGCGGAGCTCCTGAGCGATGGCCTCCGTCCGCCTGGCCTCTGTAATCACCACGAAATCATCGCCCCCGACATGCCCGATGAAATCCTGCGGCGTCCCCAGCTCATCCACCACCTCCCCGATCAGCATGGCCGTCCACCGCAGGACCTCATCGCCAGCCACGAAGCCGTAAACTTCCTGGAAGGCGTCCAGGCCGTTGATCCCGATGTAAAGCAGGCCCCAATCGGAGCGGCGGAGGAGGGCGCGCAGCTGATCCTCGATCAGGCGCCCGCTGGGCAGGCCGGTGACCGGGTTGGTGAGGCTTTCCCGTTCGGCCCGTCGGATGGCGTTCTGGACCCTCAGGCGCAGTTCCTCGATATCGAAGGGTTTGGTGATGTAATCATCAGCGCCCAGCTCCAGGCCGGCGATGCGGTCGCTGCGCTCGTCCCGCTGGGTCAGGAAGATAATGGGGATGTGGCTGGTGCGCAGATGGGTGCGCAACCTCCGACAGACCTCGTAGCCATCGATATCGGGGAGCATGATGTCCAGGATGATCAGATGGGGGAGCTGCTGGCGGGTTCTCTCCAGCGCTTCCTGGCCCCGCGCGGCCGTCTGGACCTCATAGTCCAGCGAGCTGAAATACAGCTCGAGCATGCGGGCGATGTCTGGATCGTCTTCCACCACCAGAATCCGCGCCTTGCTCATCGAGCCCTCCTCCCTGTGCTCGCCCCTCGGTTCAAAATATTAAACCGAGGAAGCCGGGCCTGCGGTTTCCTGGAAGCTTTCGGAGGGTGCAGGCTGTTGAGACGCCTTCGGCACACCCCCCTTCTACTCCCGGGGCGATCTTTTATATAACTATTCTAACCCCAGATGTTTAGAAATGGAATCCTTGCCCTCATGCCGGCAGGGCTTTTCAATTTTCTATTCGGGGTGAAGCGTATCCCCTCTCATCACCGGGAAGTGGACGGGGAAAAATCAAAGGCCTGAGTCCCACCGTAGAGGGCAAGAAACACGGCAGGAGGTTGGCGGATGAGACGGGCGTTCGTTTCCCAGCGAGCAGCCGATTGTGGAAGGATGCCGGCTTTCACGGGGATGAGCCGGAGGGCGTGGAGACCTTTCCGCGCTGCCTGATCCGTAGGATAAGCCGGGGAGGGCTGTCCTGCCCGCTACGCAATCTTATTCCCGATAATGCAATAATGCTTTCCCCCTTACTGCTGAGATGCTTCTTGCCCCGCCGCGCGCGGACCTTTTGCCGCCAGGTCACGCAGCACAGCCATCACCTCCGGCGGGAAGCCGACAATCTCGGCGAAGGTGAGCAAGGGGTCGGGCAGGGGGTCAGCCTGTAGCCACGCCAGGCGCAGCCAGAAGCCGGACACCACCGTGGAATGATATACCCCCTCCTCCCCCACGTCGGCTGCCTGAAAGCGTCCCTCCTCATCCCGCACCCAGAACTCGGCCCCACGACGCCCGGGGCGGGAGTCGACGAGCCAGTACTCCCGGACGCCGTAGTGCTCGTACTCGCTGAACTTCTCCACCAGGTCCCGGCGCACGCTGTCCGCGGAGACAACCTCGACCACCAGGTCGGCGGGACCAATGAGGCGGTCCTCGGTGAGGCGCTCCAGGTGGTCCCGGGCCACGAAGAGGATGTCCGGCTGGCGGGACGGGCCGTCCGGCGCCAGCTTCATCTCGAAGGGCGCAGTTCGCACCTGGCCCAGCTTGAAGAAATCAACGAAAGTTCTCAGCAGCGTCACAAGAAATGTCACAATATTCTGGTGTGTGTCCTTTGGTGGCATGTGGACGATGACCTCTCCGTTCACCCACTCGGCGTGGACGTCCTCGTCGGCCCAGGCGAGGAACTCCTCGTAGCTCATGCGCAGGCGTTCCTTCTCCGTGGGGACCTGTTTCACAGGCGTGCGCACCGGCCTCATGACCTTCACTCCTTCATTCACCACTGCCTCGGGTGGATCCGGGACGAGTATAACTTGAACGCAACAGAATCATAGCATGAACCACGGGGAATGCAAAGCCTGGGGCTACCAGCTGAGGAATTCGCAGTGCGCGCAGGCAAAGCGCTGCCGGTAAACCGCGCGGGTTGCCTGTGCCCGTACGAGCGATTGCATTAAAATGGGCAGGGGGAACCGGAGCTGCACCGCGTCATCGAATGGGGGCGGAACGAGCGGGATGGAGCGGCTCCCTTAACTCCAGGATCTTTTTGCCCTTCCCCCTGGGAAAGGGGGAACACCCAAACGGAGCAGCGGGAGGGGCAATGCCCCGGCTGAGCGCTTCGATGGAAGATTATCTGCGGGCGATCTACATCCTGGCCGAGCGAGAGGGGACGGTCACCACCACCCGGCTGGCGGAATACCTGAACGTGGCCCCGCCGTCGGTGACCGGGATGCTGAAGAAACTGGCGAGGCTCCGGCTGGTTCACTACACGCCCTATCGAGGGGTGACCCTCACGCGGGCAGGCCGCCGGATCGCTCTGGAGGTGATCCGGCATCACCGCCTGCTGGAACTCTTCCTCATGGAGGCCCTGGGATACGATTGGGATGAGGTCCATGCAGAGGCGGATCGCCTGGAGCATGCGATCAGCGAGGCCCTGGAGGAGCGGATCGCTGCGATACTGGGCCATCCCACCCATGATCCCCACGGGGATCCGATCCCCACCCGGGCGGGGGAGATCCCGCTCCCGGTTGCCCGGCGGCTGAGCGAAGCCCCCCTGGGGGTGGCCTGTGAGGTGCTGCGAGTGATCGACGAAGCCTCGACCTTGCGGCAGGCTGCCCGGGTGGGTTTGCGACCAGGCACCTGGGTGATCGTGGAGGAGCAGGTGTCGGGTGCTGGCCTGCGCATCCGGGTGGGCGATCAGGAACACCGGATTCGACGTCACCTGGCCGAACAGGTCTTCGTGCGGGTGCCTTCCTCGGAATCCTCATGGGAATCCTCGCGGGAAACCATGCCCGATGCGCCGACGGCGGCTCCGAATCACCCCTGAGCTGGTGGAGCGGGTATGGTCGGAGATCCTTGCGGCCCTGCCGCCGGATCTGCGGCGGGCTGTGGATAATCTGGTCGTCCTTCTGGAGGAGGAGCCCGACCCGGAGCACCGGCGGGCGCTGAGCCTTCCGCCAGGGGAGAACCTGTATGGCATGTTCGAGGGGCCCACATGGGCGGAACGGGATCGGGCGCCCATTGCCTGGCCATCACGGATCCGGATCTTCCGTCGTCCCCTCGAAGCCGACTTCGGCGATGATCCGTTCCGGTTGCGGGCCGAGCTCCGGCGCACATTGCTCCATGAACTGGGGCACTACTTCGGCCTGACTGAGGAAACCCTGAGCCGGTTCGGTCTGGAGTAACGAGCGACGCCGTGGGTTTTCCCGAAGCGGGAGAGGCGTTGAATGAATTCGACCTCGAGAGGCCTTTGGCCGGCGGCCGACGTGAGTGTCGAATGAATTCGACCTCATGGGCCTTCGGCCAGTGGCCGGCCTGCGCCGGCCGGGAGGGATTTTCGTGCCGGCGAAGGCCGGCACCCGGCGCGAAGCGCCTCCCGAGGCGGATTTCAATCAGCGCAGGAGGCGGCCACCGGCGGCGTGAGTGTCGAATGAATTCGACCGGATAGGCCTTCGGCCAGTGGCCGGCCTCCGCCGGCCGAAAAGCCTTTCGCATCGGCGCAGGCCGACGCCCGGCGCGGAGCGCCTATGGAGGCCGATTTCCATCGGCGTGACAGGCCTCCGGCCAGTGGGTTTCTAAAGCGGTGTCGAGCCACCGCACTCCAAAAGTCGGCGCAGGCCGACGCCCGGCGCGGAGCGCCTATGGAGGCCGATTTCCATCGGCGTGACAGGCCTCCGGCCAGTGGGTTTCTAAAGCGGTGTCGAGCCACCGCACTCCAAAAGTCGGCGCAGGCCGACGCCCGGCGCGGAGCGCCTATGGAGGCCGATTTCCATCGGCGTATCCCTCTCCACGGGGTGCAAGCGGTGATATCGGTCGAGGCGGAAGCGTCGGGGCGAATGCCTCTCCTGTGGGAGAGGGTTGTCCATCGCGGCCTGCAGGAGCCGCTTTAGCAGCGACCTCAGGGATGGCCTCTTCGGCTGGAGCCGCAGCGGCTGTCACATTAACTGCTCCGCTTCCCCACCCGATCGACATACGCCCGGGTGTAGACATTGATCCGCACGATGTCCCCCTCAGCGATGAACTGAGGGACCAGCACCTCGAGCCCGTTTTCCAGGATGGCCGGCTTATAAACGTGGCTCTCGCGCTCGCGCAGGGGTTGGGAAGTGTGGACCACGCGGAGATCCACCGTTTCCGGGAAGGCCACCGCAACGGGTTGCCCTTCATGGAATTCCACCGGGATCCGCTGGTTGGGCTGGAGGAAGATCTCCAGGTCCCCAATCATCGCGGCCGGGATGGGGATCTGATCATAGGTTTCGGGGTCCATGAAATAGAACATCTCGCCATCATTGTAAAGGTATTCCATCACCCGGCGCTCCAGGGAAACCTCCTCCACGCGCTCCTCCGGCCGGAAGCGTCGATCCGTTACGACCCCGGTGCGCAGGTTGCGCAGCCTGGCGTGCACCACTCCCTTCTGCTGGGCGGTCCCGGAGTGATAAACCGCATCGATCACCCGGAAGAGGGTTCCCTCCAGCTGAATCGTCATCCCAGGGCGAAGCTCGCTGGCCACCGGCATAGTATCCTCCCCAGCCCTTGGGGATGGTGTTTGGGATCCCTCTTAATTTTATTCGGACTTGTATCGCTGGGCTCAGCGGTTGGATTACGCCTCCAGGCGATAGCCAAACCCGGGTTCGGTAAACAGGTGGCGATGATCATCGGTCTCCTCCAGTTTGCGCCGCAGCCGTCCGACGTAGACCCGGAGGTATTCCACCTCGTCCTGATATTCAGGCCCCCAAACCCGCTGCAGGAGGAACCGGTGGGAGAGATTCCGGCCGGCATGGCGGGCGAGCAGATAAAGCAGGTCGAATTCCTTCCCGGTCAGGCGAAGCATTTCCCCCCGATGCCATGCCCGTCGCTGATCGGCATCCAGCTCCAGATCGCCGATCCGCAGAATCCCGGCCCCGCCTGTTCCCTCGCTCCACCGCACCCGGCGCAGCGCGGCCCGCACCCGGGCCAGCAGTTCCCCCACCCCGAAGGGTTTGGTCAGGTAATCATCCGCCCCCAGATCCAGGGCGGTGATTTTATCGGCTTCCTGATCCAGGGCGGTGAGCACAAGGATGGGAACCAGGGAGACCTGGCGGATGCGCTTCAACACTTCCAGGCCGTTGAGCCCCGGCATCAGGATGTCCAGGATGATGAGATCGGGGGCGCTCTGCTCGAACAGCCGCAGCGCCTCCCATCCATCCTGCGCGGTCAGCACCTCATATCCCCGCGCGGCCAGGTTGCGCCCGATAAACCGCCGCAGGGGCTCCTCATCATCCACGATCAGGATCCGCTCGGCCATTCTCATCCTCCCATATCGGGAGGGTAAAGAGAAAGGTGGCGCCCGGGCCATCCTCGGCCAGCCAGATCCGACCTCCGTGAGCTTCCACGAACCCTTTGCAGATGGCCAGCCCCAGGCCAGCGCCGGAGGAACGGATGTGGCCCGGGATGCGATAAAAGCGATCGAAGATCCGCTCCCGATGTTCGGGCGGGATCCCCGGTCCTTCATCGTGAACCCGAACGGTCACCATGCCATCGGCCACAGTGGCGGAGACGACGATGGGGGTTCCGGGCGGAGTATAGCGGATCGCGTTATCCAGGAGATTGCGGAACACCACCTCGATCCGCGCTGGATCCACGTCCACGGGGGGCAGATCGGGAGGAAGCTGGATGGAGATGGGGTGGCTTTCCCCACGCAGATCCCGTTTCACCCGGGCGAGAATGGCATCCAGGGGATATGGCTGTCGCTGGAGCACCAGGGCCCCGGCCTCCAGCCGGGAGAGATCCAGCAGGTTGTTCACCAGCCGGGTCAGGCGCTCGGTTTCCTCCAGGATGATCTGGAGGAACTCCCGGCGCGCGGCGGGGTCCCAATCGACATCTTCCGCCAGCAGGGTCGTGGTATAACCCTTGATGGCCGCCAGCGGGGTGCGGAGCTCGTGGGAAACCGCGGAGAGCAAAGCCGATTTGGCACGGTCCAGCTCTCGCTCCGAGGTGATATCCTGGAAAACCAGGATGCGTCCGAGCGGTTCGTCTCCCTCCCCCTGAATCCGAATGCTCTGGATCCGCAGATCCCGGGTTGTATTCCCCGCCCGCCACAGCCCCTCGATGACGCCCTCGGTGGCTTTCTCCAGCACGCAGGGGATATCTCCCGAAGGGGAGAAGCGCTGGAGCAGGGACTCGTAGGCGACACGGGAGGCGCACCCCGGCGGGCAGGGCTCCTCCAGCCCGCACCACCAGGCGGCCCGCCGGTTCATATAAAGGATCTCGCCATCCCGGCTCTCCAGGATCAGCCCTTCATGGAGATGTTCGATCAGCGTCTCCAGGCGGCGGGTCTGCTCCTGCAGAAGGGCGTCGCTGCGGGCATACAGAAGGGCATGCTCCAGGGCGAAGGCTGCCAGGTTGGCGAAGTTCCAGGCCAGCGAGATCTCATCCTCCGTGAACCGGTGGGGATCCGGCCGGTAAATCACCAGGGCCGCCGGGGGGGCCTGGCGGGCCATCAACGGCACCGCGAGGAGGGAGCGGAAGCCTTCCCGCCGCGCCCGCTCCCGCAATTCCGGATAGCCCTCGGCTTCGACGTCGGCGATCTGGGCCGGGCGGCCGGTGCGGATCGCCTGCATGGTGGGGGAGCGGGGATCGTTGGGATGAAAAGAGAGCCCCCGCGCGTAATCCGGGCTCAGCCCCCGCACCGCGCGCACGCGGTAGTAACCCGTCCGCTCATCCAGGGTGAAAAGGGCGCACGTGCGAACCTGAAGGAGCCGCTGCACCTGCTCCAGGATCGTCGCGATGACCTCTTCGGTCTCCAGCGATGCCAGGACGGCATGACCGGTCTCAAGGAAGGTGCGGAGCTCGTTCAGGCGCTGCTGGATCGCCCCCTGCATCCATAGCAAGGAGCGGGCGAGATGTCCGATCTGATCCTCCCGGCCGGTCAAACGAAGGATGGCGGAGGCGCTGGCGGATGTAGGCCGCTCGCCGAGCTCCCGGCTGAAACGAGCGATCGCCTCCAGGGGGCGCAGGGCCTGATGGGTGAGGAGGTACCAGAAACCGAAGCCGCTGGCCAGCACCAGAAGCAGCATGAGGAGCATCGCGCGCTGGAACATATAGAGGGTGGCCAGCGCCTCATCCGCCGGGCGACGCACCAGGATGCGCCATCCCGTGCGCGGGAGGGACATGGACGTCACCAGCCAGGTCCGCCCATCCGGGTCCGAAGAGAGGCGCGGCGGAATCGCCTCCTCCGGACCCAACCCGAAGGTGGGATCCAATGGGATAAGCGGACCTGAGGCGGCGATCAATTGCCCGGTGGCGTCATACAGGCGGAGATCCAGGTGCTCCCCGGCGACGGTCCTCAACACGGTGCTCAGGCGTTCCAGCGAGAGATTGATAGCCACGAGCCCGTTAAACTGCCCCTGTTCATCCTTTAACGGCATCGCGATGGTCACCACCGGTTTCCCCGTGGTGGGGGATAGCCATCCCTTGGAGAGCACCGGGCCATCCGCCTGAGCGGCGGCCTGGAAATAGTTCCAGAAGCTGAAATCCCAGCCCACGGTGCTGCCGGGCCCCTCCGGGTAGTGATAGCGCATCACCCCATGACGGTCCAGGAGGAAGATCATCAGGGCATCCGGGCGAGCGGCGAAAGCGGGCCTGAAGATAGCGGGGAGAGCCCGGAGGTCATGCCGGCGCACCGTTTCCATGCGGGCCATGGTTTCCACCGCCTGCATGGCATCCTGGAGCCAGGCTTCGGTTTCCAGCCCGATCGCCTGGGCCAGGGCGCGGTTCGAGGATTCCACATCCTGAAGCAATCGATCCGTGCTCCACAAGTTGAAGGAGAATCCCAGGGCCAGCATCCACCCGATGAGCAGGCCGTAAGCGAGGAGCAGCGTGGTCCTCAGATCCCGGGAACCGGTGAGCTTCCGCATGCGAACCCTCCCCGCTGGGAAAGGGAAGAGCGCGGCGTTTACAAAATTTTTACGCCTGACAAACGCCTGTTTGTGGAAATTTTACCGCATCGGGCTAACCTGGGTGGGTGAAGGGCATTGCCCTATCCTGTGGGTCAGGAGGCCAGGATGATGCGCTGGATGAAAATGAGTGGGATCCTGGTGATTCTGGCGATGCTGGCGGCGTGCGCCGCACCCACGCCGCCAGCCCCCACGGCGACGCCGGCCGGGCCAGCTCAGCCGGCAGCCCAGCCCAGCCCGACACCGGCGGCCTCTCCCACCCCCGCGGTGAAGAAAATCGTCCTGGGCTTCACCGCCTCTCAGACGGGCAAGCTGACGAAAGAATCCAAAGAACAGGTCCAGGGTTTGCAACTGTGGCTGGAGGATCTCCAGCGGGCGGGGGGCATCCGGCTGCCGGACGGCACGGTGATCCAGGTGGAGCTCAAGTTCTATGATGATGAGAGCACCAAGGAGCGAGTGCAGCAGCTCTACGTCAAGCTGATCAACGAGGACAAGGCCGATTTCCTGATCAGCCCCTATAGCAGCGGCCTGGCCGACGCGGCGGCGGTGATCGCCGAGCAATACGGGAAGATCATGATCACCACGGGCGCGGCCTCCGATAGCACCTATGAGAAGGGTTATCAGCATATCTTCCAGATCTACACGCCGGCCAGCCGTTACCTGACGGGCGCCATCGATTTCCTCAAGAAGCTGGACCCGAACGCCCGACGGATCGCCATCGTCTATGAGAACGAGAAGTTCTCCACCGATGTGGTGAACGCAGCCAAGCCGTATGCGGAGAGCCAGGGGTTTGAGGTCGTGCTCTTCGAAGGCTACGAGACCGGCACCACCGATTTCGGGCCTTTCATCAATAAGATCATGGCCGCCAGGCCGGACGCCATTATCGGCGGCGGGCACTTCCAGGATGGATCCACGCTGGCCAAGCAGCTGTTCGAGAAGAAGGTGCCGGTGAAGATGATCGCCCTGCTGGTGGCCCCGGCGGTACCGGAGTTCGCGCAGCTGGGCGATGCCGCGGTGGGCGTGATCGGCCCCAGTCAGTGGGAGCCCGGCGCCCGATATTCCCCCGATTCGGCGAAGGCCGCCGGGCTGCCGTGGTATGGCCCTACGGTAGATCAGTTCGTGAGCGCCTACAAGGCCAAATACGGCTATGAGCCCGGCTATCACGCCGCTGGAGGTTATGCTGCCGGCCTGGTCCTGCAGAAGGCGATCGAGGAGGCCGGGTCCATCGAGACCGAGAAGGTGAAGGCGGCCCTGGAGAAGATGGACCTGATGACCTTCTACGGCCGCATCAAATTCGACACGGGGAAGGCCCACGGCAAGCAGATCGGCCACGAGATGGTCTACCTCCAGTGGCAGAAGGATGCCTCGGGCAACCTGATCCGCCCGATCATCTGGCCGGAGGCCGCCCAGGCGGCGAAGCCGATCTATCCGCTGAGCCGTTGAGCCGCTGGAGCTTTTCCAGGGGGGCTCCGCAGGACAACCGCATTTGCGGTTAGACCTCGAATCATCTTGTGGAGCCCACGCAGGGTTTCCTCGAATGGGGTGGGTGGGTGCGCCTTCGGCACGCCCACCACACCCCCATCCCATAAGCCTGATGTTTCATCAAGCAGGAGGCAATGGTGAGCCCGGGCGTCTGGATTGCTTCGTTGATCGATGGCCTGTTGCTGGGCTTTGTCTACGGCCTGGCGGCGATGGGGCTTACGCTGATCTGGGGGGTGATGCGGGTGATCAATCTGGCCCATGGCCCCATCATCGCCCTGGGGATGTTCGGCGTCTATCTGCTCTTCGCCTATGGGGGCGTGCACCCCTACCTGGGATTGTTCGCTGTCGCTCTCCTGGGGCTGCTCGTCGGGATCCTGATCTATGCCATCGCTGTCCATCGAGTGCTGACCGCGCCTCATCTCTCGACCCTTCTGGCGACCTTCTCGATCAACATGATGATCATCGGAACGGGCACGGCCCTTTTCACCACCACTCCCCGTAACATCGACATCTCGCTGGGCCGCCTGGTTCTCGGACCAGTCGTTCTCCTGGGGACCCGCCTGCTGGCGGCGCTGGCTGCGGTCCTGATCGCCGCGGGGCTTTACGTCTTCCTGTATCGGACCACCCTGGGGAAGATGGTGCGGGCGGTGGCCAGCAACCGCGCGGCGGCGGAGTTGATGGGGATCCCCTCCGCTCGAGTGCTGGCCTTCAGTTTCGGTCTGGGAACCATGCTGGCGGCGGTCGCTGGAGGGCTGATCGCCACCTTTTTCCCGTTCACCATCCTCTCGGGAGGGGCTTACGAGCTGAAGAGTTTTGTGATCTGCGTGCTGGGCGGGCTGGGGAACCCGACGGGAGCGCTTCTCGGGGGCCTGATCCTCGGCGCGCTGGAAGGGCTGATCCCCATCGTGCTGCCGGTGAGCTGGGTGCCGGTGATCGAGTTCCTGCTCTTCGTCCTGCTCCTGTTGCTGCGCCCGCAGGGGTTGCTGGGGGAGCGTTGAGGATTTTCCTTCTCGGGTCCTTCAGGCCGCGGACAGTTCATCCATCTGGCCGGGATGCTTCTCCCGGTGGAGCTTTCGCGGGGTGCGGGCTGTCTTCGGCGGCCTGCACCCGTGAGAACATACAGGACCATTGGTGGAGAAGGACACGATGAGCATGTGGCGCTCCATCTCCTGGTGGTTTACGCTGATCGTGCTTCTCGGGGCGGGTTTATGGCCGATCGCATCCGGATCCGCTACGGGGCGGGAGGACATGTTCCTGATCCTGATGCTGGTCACCCTGGCCTCCAGCCTGAACATCCTGCTGGGCTACACCGGCTATGTTAACTTCGGCCACATTGTTTTTTTCGGGCTGGGAGGATACATCGGCTTCTATCTGATGCATCGCCAGGGCTGGTCTCTCGGGCCGGCGATGATCGCCGGAGGGCTGGCGACGGCCGCCCTGGCCCTGGTCCTGGGGACCATCATCCTGCGGCTGCGGGGGGCTTACTTCGCCCTGGCGACGATTGGGATCAATGAGGCGGTGCGCGCCTTCGTGGCCAACTTTGAGCCTTTCGGAGGTGCGACCGGGATGTCCCTGAATTTCGCCGTGTATCAGGCCTACGGAGGGGCGGCTCAGGCTCTGTGGATCGCTTACGGTGTCCTGCTGGCGGTTACCCTGTTAACGGTTGGGATCAGTTTCGCTGTCAAGCACTCCAAATTCGGGCTGGGGCTGATGGCGATCCGGGAGGACGAGGATGCCGCCCTGGTCCTGGGCGTGCGAGGACCCCGGGCCAAGACCCTGGCCTATGCGCTCTCCGCACTGTTCCCGGGCATGGTGGGGGTGCTGTTCTTCTTTAAGAACGGGAACATCGAGCCCGGAGATGCCTTTCGACTGCACCTTTCCATCGAGACCCTGGTGATGGTGATGCTGGGGGGGCAGGGAACGGTATGGGGGCCGATCCTGGGGGCGGCGCTTTACGAACGCCTGCGAGGCTATCTGCTGACCAGCCCGTTGTTTAAGAGCCTGCATCTGGCCTTCGCCGGCATGCTCCTGCTGCTGATCATCCTCTTCGTCCCGGCGGGTGTGATCGGCTGGCTGCGGGCGCGCTTTCCAGCGATCCGGAGGGTGATCCCATGAGCCTGCTCGAGATCCAGGGGGTTTCCAAGCGCTTCGGAGGTCTGCAGGCCTTAAACCGTGTTTCTCTCCATGTATCCGAGGGGGAAATCCTGGGATTGATCGGCCCGAACGGGGCAGGAAAGACCACTCTGTTCAATGTGATCAATGGGGTCTATCGCCCGGAGGAAGGGCGGGTGATCTTTCGGGGTCAGGACATCACCGGACGGCCGCCTTATGAGATCGCCCGACTGGGGATCGCCCGCGCGCATCAAATCGTGCGCCCTCTGAATGAGCTGACGGTGCTGGAGAACGTGATGGTGGGGGCCTGCTTCGGGCGGGAGAACCGATCCCTCCGGGAGGCCCGGGAGATCGCCCTGGCTGTCCTGGAGCAGGTCGGGCTGGCCGGGAAGCGGGACGTGGAAGCCGCCCGGCTGAACGTGGCGGAGAAGAAACGACTGGAGCTGGCCCGGGCCCTGGCTGCCCGCCCTTATCTGATCCTGCTGGATGAAGTCCTGGCGGGCCTGAACCCCACGGAGGTGGCGACGATGCTGGAGGTGATCCGCGCCATCCGGGCCAGTGGGATCACGGTCCTGATGATCGAGCATCTGATGCATGCGGTCATGAACGTCTCCGACCGTATCGTGGTGCTGGACTACGGGGAGGTCATCGCGGAGGGCATCCCTCAGGAGATCGCCCATCATCCCCGGGTGATCGAGGCCTATCTGGGCGATCCCCGCCTTTCCCAGAGCCTGCTGGAGGCCCAGGGAGGTTGAGGATGGCTATGCTCGAAGTCCACAGTCTATCCTCGGGCTATGGAGAAGTGCAGATCCTGTGGGATCTTTCGTTCCGGCTGGAGCCTGGACGGCTCACGACCCTGATTGGAGCGAATGGTTCGGGCAAAACCACCACGCTGCGCACTGTGATGGGGTTGATCCGGCCGTGGCGTGGGGCGGTTTTCTTTGATGGCCAGGACATCACCATGCTCCCCCCTTATCGTAAAGCAGCGATGGGATTGATTATGGTCCCGGAGGGGCGGCAGCTGTTTGCGGATATGACGGTGATGGAAAACCTGGAGATGGGGGCGGTGACGGGGCGGGCGCGGGTCCGGTTTCGCCAGAATCTGGAGCGCGTTTTCAACCTGTTCCCCCGGTTAAAGGAGCGGCGGAATCAGAAGGCGGGCACCTTAAGCGGGGGTGAACAGCAGATGCTCGCCATCGCCCGGGCATTGATGGCGGAACCCCGGATCCTCTTTCTCGACGAGCCGTCCCTGGGCCTCTCTCCGCTTCTGGTGCTGAATCTCTTCGAGATCATCCGCCGCCTGAAGGCAGAGGGGCTTACGATGTTGCTGGTGGAGCAGAATGTGCATCTGGCGCTGGCCATCAGCGATTACGCTTATGTGCTCAGCAGCGGTCGGATCGAGCTCGAGGGCCCGGCCCGCGAGGTGGCCCGGGATGATCGGGTGCGCAAGGCTTACCTGGGGCTGTAACGACGTTTTCCGCTCCTCCTAACCCGATGGGCCGTTCCTCATCCCGCATTCGGCCGTCAAGAGGAAACCCTCCCCGGGGCCATTCTCCTTTTGACATCCAGACGTATCCGGATTACCCTTTATACGGGTATAGGGTATTTCCGCTCTCGCCCTGTGGATGTCACGGATCTCCCGGGAGGTGGAAGTCAGGCCATGCCGCTTTACGAGTATCGCTGTCGTGCGTGTGGCGCGGAGTTCGAGCGGCTGGTTCGATGGAACACCCCGGTGGAGGAGATCGAGTGCCCCCACTGCGGCCGTCGGGAGGCGGAGAAACGGCTTTCCCTCTTCGCCACGGCGGGAACCGGTGGCCGGGGATCCAGGGGGAGTCCCTCCTGTGGCCCGGTCACCTGAGGGATCCGTTCATCCAGGGCCGGGAGCCCTGTGAGCTGGTTATGAGGGGATAGCTTACCCGGGGGAGCTTCCTCATGATTCGCCTTTCTCAGGATGCGGAACAGCGTTTGATTCGCCGTCTCCGACGGATCCAGGGACAGGCCCGGGGTGTGGAGCGGATGATCCGGGAGGGGCGGGATTGCCAGGAGGTGCTGGAGCAGCTGGCTGCCCTGCGGGCAGCGGCGCATCAGGCCTTTCTCTTCGCGACACGGGCTTACCTCCAGGCATGCGCGGGCCAGGACCCCGTTCGATCCGTGCGTGCCATGGGAACCCTTCTGGAAACGCTGAGGCGGCTTTCCTGAGCGTTTCCTTCTCCGGCCAGGAGTTACGCCGCTGGTTTTCTCGCAGGGGCTCTTATTTTTTCCTTCCCCCTGACCCGGGGGCCACAGGATGGGGGAGAAGGGGTAGGGGCAATGAAATACTGGTGGCAGGAAGCCCGATCCGAACCGTCGTCTCACCGGAAAAAAACCTCCAGGCGTGTTTCTGCCGATCAGGAGCTCCCCCTGGATTTTCAGCTTCATGTCCCTGCAGAGGCAGAGAGCGCGGTAGAGATCTATCGAGCGGGGGATCTCTGTCCTAACTGTGGTTTCGCTCGCCTGGAATACGATGGATACTTCAACGTGTATTGCCCGATCTGCGGGTTCCGCACCGGGGCCCGCGGGGCGTGCACCTGATAAGGTGCCCGGGAGGGACGAGGGGCGGCGCCCCTCGCGATGACAAACCGGCGCGGTGGAGAAGAGATCGTTCCGGATCTGAACGAAAGGAGCAGCCAGCATGGCGACTGAGATCCGTCTGAACTTGCTGGACGTCCAGGGCATGAAGATGGAAGCCCTCACGCCGAGCGGGCATTCGGTGATCATGGACGCGGCTCCGGATGTGGGGGGGACGAATCAGGGGCCCCGCCCGATGGAGCTGCTGCTGGTCTCCCTGGCGGGTTGCACGGCCATGGATGTGCTCTCCATTCTGCGAAAGAAGCGTCAGCCCCTGGAAGGGTTTGCCATGGAAGTCCGTGGGGAGCGCGCTCCGGAGCACCCCAAGGTCTACACGGATATCGATGTGCTCTACATCGTGAAAGGGAACGTGGACCCCCAGGCCGTCGTTCGGGCGATTGAGCTCTCAGTGACCAGGTATTGCTCCGTCAGCGCGATGCTGCGCAAAACCGCTCGCATCCGGTATCGTTACCGGATCGAGCCCGCTGCAGCCGGGGCAGAGCCGATCGAAGGGGAATACAGGATGGAGGAAGCCCCCGCCTCCGCGTGAGGTGGGGCGTATTTCCTCTCCTTCCCGGGGCCCTGTGGGCCCCGGGAAGGAGAGCGGGGCCATCCCGACTTCCCAATCCAGGCCTGGTCGCACCCGCCTGATCTACACGAGAAAGAAGGCGATCCCCAGCATCCCGTAAACCGCCAGGAGCTGAGCGCCCTCCAGCCAGTTCGTCTCCCCATCCAGCGCGATGAAGGCGGCGATCGCCCCGGCCATCATCAGGGCCACCAGTTCCAGCGGGTGGAAGACCAGATCCATCGGCCGCCCCAGGGCCAGGCTGGCGAAGACCAGGACGGGGGCGACCAGCAGGGCGATCTGCAGGCTCGAGCCCACGGCGATCTCCAGGGAGAGGTCCATCTGATTCTCCGCCGCCATCTGGACCGCCACCAGGTGCTCAGCCACATTGCCCACCAGCGGGATCAGGATGATCCCCACGAAGAACTCGGTGAGCCCCAGGATGTGAAGGGTGGGCTCCAGCGCGTGAACCAGCAGCTCGCTCATCCCCACCACGCCGATCGTGGCGACGGCCAGAACCCCCAGGGCCTGGGGGAGGGTCCATCGGGCACGGGAGGGGGGATGGGCCGCCAGCGGCTCCCGGGCGCGAAGGGTATAGAGCACGCTCAGGCCATAGAGGGCCAGCATCAGCCCGGCAACGCCCAGGCTCATGGTCTCCACGGCCTCCGGGTGATGAACCGCAATCGTATGGCTGAAGAGGGAAGGGATCCCCAGGGCGATGAAGGAGAGGATGGTCATGGTGGTCAGCACCCCGGCTCGCTGGCGGGAGAACCGCTGGAGCCCATGGCGCCATCCTCCGACAACGAGGCTAAGCCCCATCACCAGGAGGAGGTTTCCCAGGATCGATCCGGTGATGGAGGCTTTCACCAGATCCAGCAGCCCGGCGCGGATGCCGGCCAGGGCGATGATCAGCTCGGCGGCGTTCCCCAGGGTGGCATTCAGCAGGCCGCCCATTACCGGGCCCGTTCGCGCCGCCAGCTCTTCCGTGGCTTCTCCGATCAGAGCCGCCAGGGGGATCAGGGCCAGGGCGCTGAGGATCAGCACCGGGACAGGCCCTGCGTTCAATACCGCGGCCAGTATGGCCAGTGGAACAGCGATCAGCAATGCTCTGGACCATGACATGGGTGTTTGACCTCCGGTATGGGTGAACGCAGGACGCGCCCTCCATGGAGGGTAGGGGGGGCTTCCGCCCTCACGCTTTCACCAGACCGGCACAGGCCGGCCATCGGCCTGCGCGCCGATTGGAAATCGGCCTTCCTGGGCGCCTGGCGCCGGCCATCGGCCTGCGCCGACGCGGAAGGCCTCTTGGCCGGCGGGGGCCGGCCGCTGGCCGAAGGCCTTTTGAGGTCGAATTCATTCGACACCCCACCGCACCCGGCCATCGGCCTGCGCGCCGATTGGAAATCGGCCTTCCTGGGCGCCTGGCGCCGGCCATCGGCCTGCGCCGACGCGGAGGGCGTTCGGCCGGCGGGGGCCGGCCGCTGGCCGAAGGCCTTTTGAGGTCGAATTCCTTCGACGCTCCCCCCAATCATCGGCCCTACAGGAGATACAGAATGAGGACCGCCGTCAGCCCCCAGAGGATCACCGTCAGCAATAACGGCCGGTCCTTCAACACCAGCTCATCCGGCGGGGCGGTTTCCCCTTTCACATGGATCAGATAGAGATAGCGGAAGATCCCGTAGAGAACAAAGGGGATGGTCAGCATCATCGCATGGTTGGAGGGGAGGTTGGGGGCGGAGAATGTGTAAAGCGAATACGCCACGATGGTTGCCGCCATCACCACACCCATCATCTCATCCAGGAAACGGACCGTGTATTCTTCCAGAATGGCCCGATGGTTGCGGGCGTTCTCCCCGAGCAGAATAATCTCCTGCCGGCGCTTGGCGAAACCGATGAAGAGGGCCAGAAGCAATGTGCACAGGTAAAGCCACGGCGAGAATCGCTCCACATGAACCAGAGGCACCCCGGCGGCGACGCGCAGGACATAGCCGCTGGCCAGGGTCAGCACATCCAGGATCACCCGATGTTTGAGCCAGAGGGAATAGGCCAGGTTCATCCCCCAGTAGACATAGGCGATGAGAGCGAACCATGGGTCCAGCGTGAAAGCGGGATAGGCCAGGCCGATCGGGATCAGGAGCGTGGCCCCCCAGGCGATCCGGGGATCCAGCTCCCCGGCGGGCAGAGGGCGGTGGCGTTTGCTGGGATGCTGTCGATCTCTCTCCAGGTCCTGCAGGTCATTAAAAATATAGACGGCCCCCGAGAGAAGACACAGGATCGCAAAGCCCGCCACTGTGCGCCCGAGAGGCTCGGGTCGGAGAAGTTTCTCATCGAACACGAGAGGCGCAAAAATAAATACGTTCTTGAGCCACTGGCGTGGCCGCATGGATTGCACCAGGCCGATCATGGCTTTCCCGGGATAGATGGCCATCGCTTTCATCGAAACCTTGCTCCGCGAAGGGCTGGCATACGTGGGGGCTTTGGGATCCAGATGGGACGCCTTCGACAGTCCATCTGGCTCCCAGAAGTCGTTCGACTCATACCCGGAATTCCCACCAGCCGAAAAAATCGGAGCTCTGCCTGTAGCTCCTCAGGCTGTTCCTGATTATAATTCGATCTACCCATAGGGCCGAAGCACGATGCGGGGCGAGGGCCCGCCCCCGGAAAGGTAGGAAGAGGGGGGAAGAGCAACCCCCTTACACGATGGGATCTTCTTGAAGAAAATTCCTTCAGGAATTCGGCTTATGGACGAGCAGGAACGTCTGGCCATCCGTCGGAAAATCCTGGGGATTGCCCTCCGGCAGGCGCGGGAGGAGGCCGGGAAAACCATCCGGGATTGCGCGGCGTTGCTGGGGATCCCACCCGCCCGCTATCGGGCTTATGAGGCCGGCCGCCGGGATCCTGCGCTGCCGGAGCTGGAGGCCCTGGCCTGGTTTTTCCAGCGACCCCTCTCCACGCTTCTGGAACCGGATCGCCGCGCTGCTTCGACGGAGGGGGATGGGGTGGCCGGGGCGATCCCGGAGCTGCTCACGCTCCGCCATCGGATCATCGGCCTGACCCTGCGTCAGGCCCGGGAGCGGGCCGGGAAGAGCCTGCGGGAGGTCGCCGCGTTCCTGGGGTGCTCCCCCCAACGGATCCGGAGGTATGAATCCGGAGAGCGCCCGATCCCTCTGGTGGAGCTGGAGCGCTTATGCCTCTATCTGGAAGTTCCCCTTTCGGACTTCTACGACACCGATAGCCTGATCGGGCAGTCGGTGCTCCTGCTGGATCAGGTGGAGCGCTTCCGAACGCTCCCTCCAGAGGTCCGTTCTTTCGTGACATCGCCGGTCAACCTGCCTTATCTTCGCCTGGCGATGCGTCTGGCGGAGCTTCCGGCGGACCGCCTCCGGCATATCGCGGAGGATCTGCTGGAGATCACCCTATGATGTGGACCACGCCGGCGCTGATCCTCTTCCTGGGGATAGGGGCTGGATTGCTCCGGCATGTCATGGTCGGCGGCGGGGCGAGGCGGCTGATGCTGGATCTCCTGCTGGGATGCCTGGGGTTCGCCATCGGACATGGGGTGGGAAGGCTTCTCGCCCCGGGGTTCGGGCAGATCGGAACCACCGCTGTGATCCCCGGTCTGCTGGGGGCCGGGGTTCTCCTGGGGGCCTCCTCGATTCCTGTCCCCTCCCATCGCCGATGATTCGGCCTGGGTCTCTTTTCGGGGATCTTCACCTTCCCACGACGCGGAGGGCCGTGGGGAGGGGCCATCCTGTCCCCCGATCAGAGCCCAACACGGGATGCCCGGAAAATCAGGACAGATGTCCCTGGAAAATCGGGACACAGGCCTCTGCCGGGGGAAGGCTTTTCCGATTACAGTGAGAAGCGGAAAGACCCTGGAACAGGAGGCCTGCAATGGATCGCCTGGCACGCATCTGGTTGCTGCTGATTCAGATCGTCCTCGGCTACGAATGGCTGCATGGCGGCCTGGAGAAGCTGGAGACCGGTGGTGGGTTCGTGAAGGGCCTGCCCCAGACCCTGGCCCGCTTCGCGGAGAAGAACCCGTATCCATGGATGAAGGCGTTTCTCACCGGACCGGCCACGGCCAATGCCACCCTCTTCGGGAACCTGGTCCAGTGGGGTGAGCTGCTCACCGGTCTGGGTCTGATCGCCGGCGCCCTCTATCTGCTGTTCCTGGCCAACCGCCTGAATGGGGTGCTGCGGCGTGTGGCCGGGATCCTGGTGGCGATCGCTCTGCTGGGCGGGATGACGATGAACGCCTTCTTCGGCCTGGCGGCGGGGCACACCAGCCCCTCCACATCGGGCATCAACCTGGTGATGTTCTTCTCCCAGGTGATGCTCCTGGGCTTCTGGATCGGCGTGATCCTCCAGCCGGTGGAGGAGCTCGTCCTGCAGCGGCGAACGGCCTGAGGGAAAAGGATCGCTCACGGACACGGGCAGGGGCCACAGGCTCCTGCCCGTGTTCTTTACGGAGACCCTGGCGGAACGTGGAATACGAGGATCCCCAACCCCTCGCAATGGAAACGGGGTCGGAGCACCCACCAGCCTTTCGGATAGGCCGCTTGAAGCGTGGCCAGGGAGGCCCGGTCTTCGGGATGCACCAGATAGAGTTTGGGACCGGGCAGGTGCCGGTGGGTCTCCAGGGCCCGAGGGAGATCCTCATGCCAGATCGTGTAGGGCCAGTCGATATCCCCCAGCCACATCCCGATCAGCCGGGAATCGAACCAGTAGGGATACGCCACATAAAACGCGTTCGCTTTCGGCCCGCCCCCTGCGTAGAAACCCCGCAGGATCTCCGCTGCATCCGAGGCGTTCAGAGCGATGCGGCAGTAGGTCCTCGCATACTCGTGGAAAATACGATCCGCGTTGATCCGGATCAGGGCAAGGGCCAGCAGAGCAGCTGTCCCCCACCCGACCCAGCGCCCGCGATGGAGGGAACCCCACCCCACGGTCCATCGCGCAGGGACCAGCGCGGCGAAGGCGAGAACAGCAGGCAAAGCGCCCGCTGCCCGCACCGTGCTCGGGTTCTCCCGCGGGAAGGACAGGTTATAGGCGGAGGGGAGCAGCATGACGAACCCTGCCGTCAGCACGGCCAGCGGGACCGGATCCCGATGGTGGAGCATCCAGAGGAGCGCCGCCGCCCCGCCCAGGGCCAGCAGGGCGCCCATCACCGGATCCAGCATCGGCCGCAGGGGGATGGTGGCCACATAGACTTCATCCCCGGTCCAGTGGAACATCAACAGCGCCCGGCGGATGTTATCGGCCAGGATGAGGGCAGGATTCCCCTCGATGGGTTTCTCCCAGGTGGAGACCCGGGTCATCAGCCGGTAGAAGAAGATCTCGGGGTAGTCCATCATGAAGCGCAGCATGGGGGCCAGCACCGGGAGGGCGGTTAGCATTCCAATCAGGAAGTCCCATACCTGCTGCCATCCTCCCTTCGTCTGCCAGCCGCGCCGGGCGAGCCAGGCGGCCAGGAAGGCGGCGGGCAGGGCAGCGAGCATCCCCCGAAAGGGCGAGTAGCCATACAGCCCCACCCCCAGGAAGAAACCCATCCAGAGGAGATCCGTTCGCTTTCCGGAACGAAGCCCCCGGATCAGGAAAGCCAGCGAC
Organism: Candidatus Thermoflexus tengchongensis; assembly: GCA_016842085.1. Taxonomy (GTDB): domain Bacteria; phylum Chloroflexota; class Anaerolineae; order Thermoflexales; family Thermoflexaceae; genus Thermoflexus; species Thermoflexus tengchongensis. The sequence goes on from JAEVEX010000049.1 coordinate 156,645, forward strand.
CAGGCGGCGAAGGTGGGCAGGAAGGGATAGCGGAGCCCCACCCGCGCCGGGATGACCGCCCAGGATGCCACCGCCCCCAGGAACATCGTCCAGAGCCCTCCAGATCGCCCCCACAGGGCTGTGCCAAGGAGGTAGAGGGCGGGCAGGAGCAGAGCCCCGATGAAGGCCGTCCCGACCTGGAGGGTGAACTTGTGCAGGGGCATCCCGAAGACCCGGATCGTCGCTGCCGCCAGATAGAACTGAAACGCCTCCCGTCCGGTGTTCCGGGGGAAGAAGATCCGGTATTCGCCGTTCAGGACATCCCGGACATCGAGGAGCTTCTCCGCGTGATCGCTGTTCACATCGAGGGGGAGGTTCCAGAGATCCCAGTAGCGGAAGCCGATCCCGAGGGCCAGGATCAGGAGGAGCAGCAGATGATGCCCGCGCAGGAGGAGCCCATCCCGCGGAAGGCGGGGGAGCGGGGCGTTCCACCACGCGAGAAACCATGCGATCACCGCCGCGACCCAGGCGATCACCCCGGGCAGGCGGAACCGGTTACCCCCGGAGTCCAGGAAAGCCAGGGCCATACATCCCAGGCTCAGCGCCAGCCAGAGGGGACGAAAGCCACGAGTGCGATGGGGCTCTTCCCGGAGAGGGCCTTCTCCATCCAGCCACCCGGGGGATCGGCGGAGGGCCCAGACGATCCCGAGGGCCGCCCAGGCATACAGGGCCAGCCCCAGCGGATCCGGAGCCTCCCGGGGGCTGTGGTCCAGCCGGAGTTGCCCCAGAACCGCCAGGAAACAGGCCACGATCCACACGGCCACCGAACCAGCTCGGAGAAACCGGCCTTCCATCCTCTGCGTCCTCATCCAAGCAGGAAGTAGGGCAACTGCAAGCAGTTGCCCTACTTCCACGCTTCCACCGGATCAGCGTTGTGCGATCATGAAAAAATATGCGCCTTCCGGGCCTGGAAGTTCTTCGTAAAAGGGTCGGAGGATCCGCTCCACCGGCCACAGGCTCCAGCGCCATGGAGCCAGGATCCAGCGCCCGAAAAGCTTTTTGCAAAGCAGGGAAGGCAACCCATATGGATGGCCCCATTCCAGCAGGGCGGTGGCTCCCGGGGAAAAGTAGAACCACCAGCGAAGCGGGCGGAGCCCGGCCCGCTCCAGCCGGGCGGCCCAGATCTCCGGGGCGTCGCAGTGATAATGCCGGGAGATGCGGTTGAAGAGCCGGCCGTAGGCTTCTGCGAACCTCTGCAGCCGGAGCCGGCGCAGCAGGCGATACAGCGAAAGGAATTCCACGAAACGATGGCTGGGCGAGCAGAACAGGAAATAGCCTCCGGGGCGAAGGACCCGCGCCACCTCCCGTAGGACAGCCTCCACGGGGGGGATGTGCTCCAGCACCGAATTGCTGATCACCGTCCCGAAGGATCCCGTGGGGAAGGGCAGATGAGCGCCATCGGCCTGGATCACCCATCGGTAAACCCGACGGGCGGCGGCCTCCGTCAGGGGCGCCCATCCAGGATCCAGGCCGATCCACGCCTTCCCGGGAAAGGCCACGGAGGCGAAGTGCCCATCCCCGCAACCCAGATCCAGGACGGGCTCCGGCATCTCCAGGCCCTGGTAGAAGCGGGCTTCCACCGCCCGAAGCAACGCCCGAAAGGCGGGGACTTCTTTCAGGTGCAGCCAGAGGAAATCCGGAGCGTTCATCTGGACGGCGACCCAGAGAAGTAGATAGCGATCCATTCCGGGAGCGATAGCGCCCGGACGGGAGCCTGCGCTTCCTGGATCCGGGAGAGGAGCCGCTCGTCTGTCGTGATCAGAACATCTGCCCCTGCCTCAAGATAGAGAGTGACCAGATAACGGTCCTCCTCCGGTATCCGATCCATCCAGGGCGCATTCGTTTTTAACGACTGGCGAGGGATCTGGCTTTTAGCCGGATCCCAAAGGAGCCGCTGGAGCAGCTTGCTGGCCAGCCGGATCCCTGGATGATCGGTGTCGAAGAGACGGAAAGCCTTTTGTGCCCATGGCGTCCCCGGCTGCCATGCGATTCGATCGCAGCGCCTTTCAATTTCCTCCAGTAATCGAACCGCCTGACGGATTGCGTCCGGGCCGGCCTCTCCCCTCAGGTGATGGAACAACCACTCATCGATCACCAGGCATTGCGAGCTCATTCGACATGCCGCCTATCCGGGAGTTCCCTCCGGCTCCTCCTCCAGGCCCAGGAATTCCCGCAAATCCTCCAGCTCCCCTTCTATAAAGCTTCGCATGCCCCCTTCGATCTGTCCTTCCTCCGTCACGGCCTGGCGCGTGAAGAGGGAGACGCCATCCTTTCGTTCCACGAAATAACACGCCAGATCCGCGGGCCGGAGCGTGCCCTGTGCCACCTGGGCCAGAAGGGCGATCAGGAACGCCTCGCTGTGGGTGGAGATCAGAAATTGCTTGCGGTGTCGGGAAGCGATCTGCGATAGCGCACGGGCCAGCCGCCGGACGCTCGAAGGATGCAGGTGGATCTCCGGCTCCTCGATGAGGATCCATTCCGCGTCTCCGCTCAGGGCCTGGGCGAGCAAATAGATGAGCTGATTGATCCCGAAGCCTTCATTGACCAGCGACACCCCCAGCCCGGTCTCCCGGTCCACAGCGATTAATTCGAAGACCGCCGTCCCCAGCTGGGGTCGCACGCGAAAGTTCCGGTTTGCGATTTGTTCCAGATAGCGCTCCACCCGATACTCCAGATCTCGATCCTGAGCCAGGAGAGTGGCGATCTCTCCCTCCGTGATGGGGAGAGGGGTGATCGGGACGGGCGTGTAAATGGGCTGGGAGAATCCCCGACGCAGGGGGACGAAGCGGATGCGCCGCAGGGCCTCTATGGGGGCGTTGAGGGCGCGGGCAATGGCTTGCGCCCTCTGGACGCTTGCGGCATCCCTGGCCTTGACCTGGACAACGAATCCGTTCCAGGTCGCCTCGACCCCCGGATCGACCTCCGGGATCTCCACACTCTGGGTCCCGCTATATGGAAAGGTCACCTCCAGAGCAGCCAGGGTCTCCATAGCATCCCGCGAGCCGATCAGAAGCTCCAGCCATCCCCGCTCCTCCTGAAGTCGAACTCGATATCCCAGGGCCTGAGGGCTCTTCCCCCGAATGAGCGCGTCCTCCGGCATGGAGACCATCACACCGATAACGATCTCCCGCCCTGGAGTATGGCCGAAGACCACTTCGCGGAACCCCCCTAAAGAGACGAACCCGTAATTCCAGAAGGCGGAGGGGGGAGCATTGGGGGACATGGCGATATTCCGGAGCCCCAGGGGCGCGTAGAGGAGGGAGGATTTCCCGGCCCCGTTTGGTCCGTAAAGGATCGTGAGGGGAGCCAGCTCCAGATCAGCACGTTCGATCGAGCGAAAGTTCTCAACGATCAGCCGGCGGATCCTCATCTGCCCTCTCCTTTCTCCGTTCAGCCCCGGGATGCGCGCAGCTCCTCGAAAAGCGCCTCATAGGCCATGGCCGTCCGCTCCGTATTATAGTGCTGCTCCACCCACTCCCGGGGCCGGCAGAAGGCCGGGCGGTTGGCCAGCACCTCCAGGATGGCCCGGGCCAGGGCCACGCTGTCCCGCGGGGGCACCGTCCGCCCCATCCCGGTGGTGCGCGTCGGCACCCGGACCCCCGGGAGATCGCTGACCACCACCGGGGTCCCGCACAGCATGGCCTCCACCTGGACCAGGCCGAAGGATTCCGTGGCGTTCAGGCTGGGAAGCACCACCACATCGCAGCTGGCGTAAAAGGCCGCCATCTCCTCTGGCTCCAGCACCCCCACGAAGGTCCAGTGGTCCCGGTAGCGCTCGAAGAGGGGGGCCAGCCGCCGGGCGTAGGCCTCTTCCCCCAGGACGTTCTGGTAGGGTCCGGCGAAGAGGACCCGCGCGTTGGGGTAAACGGAGAGGATGTGAGGGAGGGCCTCCAGGAGATATTCCACGCCTTTCTCGGCCGCCAGCCGAGCCGCCATCCCGATCACCACATGGTTCTCCAGCCCCCAGCGGGCCCGAAAGGCGGCCACCGCCTCGGGTCGGGGGACCGGGATCTCCACCGGGGGTGGGATGACCCGAACTTTGTGCAAATATCGGGACAGGTAAGGGGAATGCCGGGCGTAATCCTCGGTGTAGGTCACGATGACATCGGCGAGCCGCGCGGCCAGATGGTCCATCAAATGAACCACGATGTTGGCCAGGCGATTGATCAGGCCCGGGGGAAGGGTGACATCACAGTGGTAGGTGAGGACCACCGGCTTCCGGAAGAGGCGTCCGCGCAGGGCGATGCCGGCCGCGTCGAACTGGGGAAGATGAAGCCAGAGCACATCGGCCCATCGGGCCAGCCGGGTGGCCCATACCCCGATGGTGGGCATGATGACCCCTTTGCTGACCCGGAACCACACGGGCACCCGGCGGATCCGCACCCCATCCCGGATCTCCTCCAGGGGGAGGCTCCGGTCGTATTGGGAGGTCAGGATCTGGACCTCGTGCCCCCGGGCGGCCAGCGCCCGAGCCGCCCGCTCCACATAGATGGTCAGGCCGCTGATATGGGGACGGTAATACGTCAGCGCTACCAGGATCTTCATAGGCCTTAAGATCCAGCAGGAGGTTGGTCGTGGGGAAGCGGCTTCGCCGCCCGCCCTCCGGTCTGTCAATACCGCGTGGCGAGCGGAACTCCCTCCCGCACCCATTCCACCAGGCGCGTCAGGCCCTCCCGCACACCGACCCGGGGTTGCCAGTCCAGATCCCGCATCGCTTTCCGGATATCACTGATATATACCTTCTGGTCCCCAGGGCGCCATGGACCGAAGGCAGGAGGCTTCATAGGGCGGTCCAGGATCTCGGACAGCAGAGGGGCGAACTCGTGCCAGATCGAGAGGGTATTCTCCGGCCCTCCCCCGATGTTGTAAACCTGCCCGGCCGTCCGGTCGATTCGCTCCACGGCGGCCCGCATCGCGGCGATCAGATCGGTCACGAACAGCAAATCCCGCACCTGCTTGCCATCGCCGTAGATCGTGATGGGATGCCCGGCCATTGCGGAAATCACAAAGTGGGCGACCCATCCCTGGTCCTCCGTGCCGAACTGGCGGGGGCCGTAGATACAGGACATGCGAAACACAACCGTGGGAAGCCCGTAAATCCGGGCGTAGTCCCGCACGTATTGATCTGCGGCCCCCTTGGAACAGCCATAAGGGGAGTGGAAATCGAGGGGCTGGCGCTCGTCGATCCCGAACGGCCGGTCTGCATACCGGTAGCGGGTAGCCTCTTCCACTACGGGCACATCTTCCATCGCGCCGTAGACCTTGTTGGTGGAGGTGTAAAGGATGATCGGGCGATGGCGGGCCTGACGGGCCGCCTCCAGGACGTTCAGGGTGCCGAGGGCGTTGATTTCGAAATCGGTGCGGGGATCGATCAGGGAAGTGGTGACCGCCACCTGGGCAGCCAGGTGGAAAATCACCTCGGCCTGCCGCACCACCTCCGCCACCGCCGGGAAATCCCGGATATCGCCGCGGACGAAGCGGATGCGCCCGCCATGGCGCTCCTGAAGCCAGGCCAGGTTCCGCTCCACGCCGGGTCGGGCCAGCAGGTCGAAGATCCATACCACCCAGCCCTCGGCGGCCAGGGCATCCGCCAGATTGGATCCGATGAAACCGGCGCCGCCGGTGATCAGCGCATGAACGGGCATCGAAACCTCCCGGTGCAGTCTGCCAGGATTTGCCATCCGAAGGCATGGCGGAGGCTATTATAAAGCACAAGGCGCTAATGGGGCTCACCTTCCCGCTGTAAGAAACGGAGCCGGAGGCTTCCGGTCTCCATCCAGAGCCCCAGGGCCCCCAGAACGGAAAGATAGAAGTAAATCAGGGCGTGGGAGACCACGGAGATGCTGAAGGCGGTCGCCTGGGGGATCCCAAAGCGGCCCATCACCCAGACGCTGATCCCCTGGACCACGCCGATATACCCGGGCGTGGAGGGAACCAGCATCCCGAAGGTGAGGGCCGTCATCGTCCACAGCGCCGGCAGCCAGTCGGGATGGGCCAGGAAGGCCCCCATGATCGCATAGAGCTGAGACCCGGCAGCCACCCATGCCACGAGGGACCATCCCAGCGCTCCTGCCAGGGCCCGCGGGGTTCGCAGGACCTCCAGGCCGCTCAGGGCGGCCCGCGCTTCCTGACGCAGGCGCTCGCGAAAGCGCCCCGGGAGCGGTTGGGTCAGCCCCTCGGTCAGTCTCCATGCCCAGTTCGGGCGGAAGGCCCCAATCCAGAGCACCAGAAGCGCTCCTGCCGTCAAACCCAGCCCGGCCCAGCTCAGGATCCGGACCCCCAGGGCCTCCGGTCGAAGAGCCAGGGCAAACCCCGCCAGGATCAACACGGCCACCAGGTCCAGGACGTGTTCCACCACGATGGACATCGCCACCAGGCCCGGGGGGGTCTGGGGATAGCGGGCCAGCAGGAGGATCCGGGCCAGCTCCCCCATCCGGAAGGGCAGGAGATGGGTCACCAGATAGCCGACATTGAGGATGTTCCACAGCCGGTAGAAGGGCACCCCCGGAGGGCGATTCAACAGGAGCTGCCAGCGGGCGGTTCGTGCCGCCACGCTCAGGGTCAGGGCGAGGAGGGCCGGGAACACCCAGCCATAATTCCCGGCCTGCAGGGCGGCCCACAGGGTCGGAAGATCCAGGCCCCGGATCGCCCCATAAAGAGCCAGGGCGCTGATCAGAAGTCCCAGAAGCCATTGCCAGATCCGCAAAGCCCACCTCCATGCCCTTCGGACCGCAGAGTTCCCCCGTTCTCCGGATGGACGAGGCACCGGTGCCTCCTGGGGAATCGATCCAGGCATCGAAGATGCCCGGCTCATCCCCCGTTTCCCCTCCCTCCCCGCGGCCCGGAGGGCCAATGGGGAGGGGCACCCGCCCGATCGCATGCCGCCATTATAGCAGACCCGTTCGGCATGCGCCCCATGTTCGCTTGCAGCAATCCACTGTATGACGAATTTAGTCTTGCCTAAATTTCGGGCGTGCCCATACAATGAACGTGAAGACGGGTTGTCTCTCCCTTATCCTCGACAGAAAGGAGCGAGCGATGGTCGGCAAATGGATCTACTACCAGATGGAGGAAGGTGCGGTCGCGCCGGCTCCTGAGGCGCCTGTGGAGGAAGCGGCTCCGCCGCCGGCGCCAGCCCCGGCCAAACCGGCCCGCAAGGCGGCGGCGAAGAAGCCGGCGAAGAAGGCGGCGGCCAAGAAGCCCGCCAAGAAGGCGGCGGCGAAGAAGCCGGCGAAGAAGGCGGCGGCCAAGAAGCCCGCCAAGAAGACGACCGCGAAGAAGACCGCCCGCAAGTGAGCCAGCCCCCGCTCCGCAGAACTCCAGGGATCCGGAGGCACCTGCCCCAGCGGGTGCCTCCGGGTTTTTCCCCGGGAATAAACCCACCGTCTTTTGGCCACCAAAGCCGCGATCCTGCCCCAGGAGCATGCGGGTTGCTTGCCTCAGGAGTTCAGCGTAGGGCAACTGCTTGCAGTTGCCATTAAGCTTGCAGTTGCCATTAAGGTGTGGAGATGGCGGTTGGGTTTGGGGTCCCGGTAGGTGTCTCCGTGGCTGTGGGCGAAGGCGAAGGCGTCTCCGTCGGCGTGGCGGGAGGCGCCGGCGTGGGGGTCGGCGTCGCCGTGGGAGAAGGGGGTGGAGAAGGCGGCGGCGGAGGGGGCGGAGGTGGGGGAGGGGGTGGAGACGGCGTGGCCGTCGGCGTCCCCAGCGGCGGCACATAGAGCCGCTGACCGGCAGTCAGGGCCGGGCTGGTTAAGCAATTGGCCTGCATCAACAGGTAGAGGGGGACCTGGAAACGCACGGCCAGCCGGTAAAGCGTCTCCCCCGGCTGCACGGTGTAAAGCACCCACTCCGACGGCGGACCACATGGGGTCAGGTTCGGGGTTGGGGTGGGCAGGCGCACCGGCAAATACACCCGCTGGCCGATGAACAGGGCGGGCCCGCGCAGGCAGTTGGCCTCCAGAAACCGCGGTAGGGAGATCCCCGCCAGGGTCGCCAGCCGGAAGGCGGTATCCCCGGGCTGCACCCGATAAGGAATCCAATCCGCGGGCGGCCGACATGGGGTGCGGGTCGGGCTGGGCAACGGCGTCGTAGCCGGACCCGATGGGCTCGGCGTCGGTAAGGCGACCAGCGGCGGCGTGGGAGAGGGGAGGGACGTTGGGCTCGTCGTAGCCGTCATTGTGGGAGACGCCTCGGTGGGCTCCCGGATGGCCTGCGGGGCCGGAGGGCGGGAGCTCTGCGTCCATCCAGGGGGACGGGGTCGGATCTCCGCGGCGGCCGTCCAGAAGGCGCCGATCAGGATCCACCCCAGCAGCAGGAGCCCCAGGGTGCGCTCCAGGATGGTTTTCCAGGGGGAAACGGGTTCCGATCTCATCCTTCTTCAACCTCTTGTATGATGAAGGCTCCCCGTGGCCTGTTGCCCAGAGTCCAGATCATCCATGGAAAAGAGGCAGAACGACCGTGAACGTACTCCCGATGCCGGGCTCGCTCTCCACCCAGATCCGTCCCCCACTGGCCTCGACCAGGGCCCGTGCGATGGAGAGGCCGATGCTGTCCCCAACCCCCGGGATCAGGGGGGTGGTAGCCCGGTAACGGGGTATGAACACCCGGGAAACCTCTTCCATGGGAATGCCTCCCCCCGTGTCCCGCACGCGGAGGAAGATCACCCCGGGAACCTCGGGGTTCAGGCGGGCCTGCAGGCCGATGGCCGTGCCGGGCTGGCTGCACAGGGCGGCGTTGTTCAGCAGATGATAGAGGACCTGCTGAGCCGCATCCCGATCCATCCGGACCGGCGGCAGGTCGTCCGGCCATTCTAAAGTTAGGCGCAAGCCCCGTTCCTGAAGCACCGGCTGGAGCTGCTGGAACACCTGATCCCGGATTTCGGTCAGAGAGAGCGGCCCGGGCTCCAGCTGGAAGGTCCCGGCCTCCAGCGCAACGATCTGGAGGGTTTCCCGGATCAATCCGGCCATCCGCTCGATATTGGCTTTCATCCGGAGCAGGAACTGGCGCTGGGTGGCGCCCAGGATGCCCACCGCTTCCCCTAACAGGAGATCCGTGTAGCCCAGGAGGGCGGTCAGCGGGGTTCGGAGCTCCTGGAGGAGCGCCAGGATCAATTCCTCCCGCTGGCCTTCGGGGGCGGTTTCCGGCGCGGGGGACGAAGGGGGGATCGCCCCAGGGTTCGAAGCGGAGGCCCCTACCGGAAGCGAAGCCCGGGCCTCCATCAGGCGGGCCAGCTCCTCCGCCCGCCGTCGCCACCGCTCCCGCTCCTCTTCCGCCTCCGCAGCCCGGGTCGCCCAGCGGTTGATCTCCCGTTGCAGCGTCTGTCGCTCCTCCGCGTGCTGGGCTTCCAGGCGTTGTAGCTGCTCTGCGTGCTCCTGCTGCAGAGACATCAGCGCGGCTTCCAGAGTCGCTTTCCGCTCGCGCTCCTGGAGCAGGCTCAGGGTTTGAGCCAGGAGCTCGGCCATCTGCCGGCTCACCCCCGGATCCCGGGATAGCTCGTGCCCCTTCTCCGGCGGGTGGCCGATCAGCCAGGCGCCGAGGAGCTGGTTCTGGGCGATCAGAGGCTCGATCTGAAGGAAGCCGATGGCCCCCATCCCGAAGGCCTGCCAGAGCCGCTGGCCAGCTTCCCCCTGTTGATCCTCAGGGGTCAGGAAGCCGGGATGACGCCGGAGGATCGCCTCCCCAATCCAGGGATATTCCGGCAGGGAGAGGGTGAGATCCGTTCCGGCCCGGGGCAGCCCTTCCCCCTCCCGCGCGATGATCAGGAGCCGATCATCCTGTAAGAGCCCTACCGCCGTCCACCGGGCACCCAGGAGCATCCGGGCTGCCCTGAGGGCCTCATGGAGGGGGGCTGGATCCCCCTGCGCCTGAAGGGCGCTGAGCAACCCCCGGCTCCAGACCCGCCACCTTTCCCCGGCCTCGCCGCTCTCCCAGGAAATCCGCTGCGCTGTCTGAAGGGCCAGGCGATAGGCGCCCGTCAGCCAGAGGGGAAGGGCGGTCAGGGCCCCCAGGCGAACCCACGGGGCCAGATGGGTTCCGGCGATGGGCGCATTGAGTTGCAGGAGGGCCCCCAGGGCCAGGGCGAAGAATCCCAGGGCGCCGGGGCTCTGGAATACCGGGGAGGAACGGGAGAGGAGCCATCCGCCAATCCCCAGGGCGAGCCCCAGCGTCCACAGCATCCAGGCTCGATCGGAAGGAGTGGCGGCATAAAAGAGTGTGGGATCCTGCATGGAGAGGCTCATCCAGCCAGGGGCGATCAGCCCGTAAACGCCGAAGACGACTGCAGTGTGCAGGGCCGGGAGCCAGAACCCGGGCGCTCCCTCAATCATTGCCCATCCGATCCAGGTCCATGTGGCCAGATCCACCGCGCGTTCCAGGGGTGGGAGCAGGGTTCCGGCGGGCAGCCACTGGCTTTCCGCGAAGGCGGCTCCGAAAAGGGCGATCCGCCCGATCAGCCCCAGGCCGGCGGCCAGGGTCAGGCGACGGGCCATGCGGTTCCCCGGAGCGC
>JAEVEX010000079.1 GCA_016842085.1 Candidatus Thermoflexus tengchongensis
GAGGATCGTGATCTCGATGGTTAATCAGTTGTTGGCGTTCCTCTTCCGTCAATGTTACTGTTCTACGTCGGGCCATCTTTCGCTCCTTTCATGCGTGATGACCCGAGTATGCCTTTACCGATCTTGATTGTCAAAACTCATTAGGGCAACGGCTTGCAGTTGCCCTGCACCTCCAGGTGCGGCTGGGGGATTAGCCGGGGGAAGATCGATTCATCGAGTGGAAGCGCGATGGAGTGGATCATCCGGGCATGGATCGCGCTGGGGATCGGGATCCTGGGCGTGGGGGTGGGGCGACGGCTTCCGGGCCTGCGGGGAACCAGCTTGGCGATGGGCCTGGCTTTAACGGGAGCCCTGGGGCTCTGGCTGCTGGCGTGGCGCCAGCCTCCCCAGGAGGTGGTCCTTCGTCTGGAGCGGCCGTTCTCCGTTTTTCAGACGGCCTGGGTCTTTCGTCTCACCCCTTCGGTCTGGGGGCAGGGCCTGGGGGTTCTGCTGGCCGGGTTCCTGGTCGCCTGGATGTGGGTGGCCCACCCTGGTCAGGGCCGGGGATGGCCTCGGGTGCTGGCCCTTGGGATGGTGGTCGCGGCTACCGGGGCTGCTCTGGCGGCCGATCTCTTCACCCTGCTGATGGCGTGGGCCATGCTGGATGCGATGTTCCTGGCTCTCCTCCTGATCCGACGGGGCCAGGCCGTCGCGGATCGGGCCGTCCTGGCTGGCCTGGTGAACGGGGCGGCCCTTTTGAGCCTCTGGGCGGCGGCCTGGCAGATCTGGCGTTCCGGGGATAGCCTCTTCTGGAGCCGCATGGAGGGAATCGCGCCTCTCCCGTTCCTGGTGCTCGCCGCGCTGATCCGCCTGGACATTTACCCGTTTCACGTGGGGCGTCCGCCGGAGCTGGCGGATGAGGTCGATCGCGCTGCGCTGCTCTACATCCTGCCGACGTCGATGGGGCTGATGCTGTGGACCCATCTCGTCCCGCTGATCCGCGGGTGGCCGGGGATGCCATGGGTGGCCATGGCCCTGGGGTTGACCGCTCTGCTGGGCGGACTGTGGGCCTGGGCAGAGCCGGATCCCCGGGCGGGGCTGGTGGAGGCGGCATGGGGAAACGCCGCCTGGTGGGCGCTGGCCGGGCTGGCCCATCCGGATGTCGCTCCCCTGGCGGCCATCCTGTGGCCGATCTGCTTCGCCCTGATCTTCGCCGGCCGTCCCTTCGATCGAACGTCTCTATGGGGGATTCCGGCGCTGGCAGCGATCCTGACGATCGCTGGCCTGCCGATTATGCCCGGCATGAGGATCGCCGTGGCACCCTTTCAGGCATGGCCTCTCTGGGCCTGGCCCTTCCTAACGCTTCCGCCCGCTTTGCTGGTGGGTGCCTTATGCCGGGGCTGGCTTCGGGAGGCGGAAGAACCCCTGCCTTCCGAACGGATCTGGCGGATCGCTTACGGCCTGGGACTGGCGCTGGGGATGGTCGGGTTGATGGCATTGGGAGGGATTTTCGGGGCCTGGGAGGATGTGCCGCTGGTTTTTCGGCTTCCCCTGCTCGCGAGCCTCGGGCTGGGGATGGTGGGGCTGTGGCAGGCCGAGAAGGTGCATGCCGCGGCCCGGGGATGGGCCCGGGTGCGTCCGTTCCTGTCGCTGGACTGGATGTATGGGGGCCTCACGCGCCTGATCTCCCGTCCGGCCGGGGTCCTGCAGCAGGTTCTGGAGTTCCTCAGCCATCCCGCGGTGATGTGGCTGTGGGTCCTGGTGATCGCGGGAATTCTCCTCCTCTTCTGGCAGGGGACTCCCCGTTAGCGCTTGATAGGGTCTCCGCGTTCGGGGTTTGACAGGTTTGCATCTTGCCGCTATAATCTCTTGTTGCGTCTGCCGGGTAGGACTTCCACTGGATCCTCTTTCCCGCTGCAGCGCTGTGGGTGGCGTTCCGCGGCGTTGCAGGCCCAGCAGGGTGGAAAGAACCGCTTTCCGGCCGATTGAAGCTTTCGAAATTCCGAGCCGATCCGTTTGTCCTCCCCGGGGCAGACGAATGAATCCCGGCTGGCAGGAAGGAGATCTATGCGACGGGGTCGTGCGCCGAAACGCGAGATCGCTCCCGATATCCGCTATAACAGCGTTCTGGTCGCCAAGCTGATCAACAAAGTGATGATGAACGGCAAAAAGAGCCTGGCGATGCGGATCGTCTATGGCGCCTTCGATTTGATCGAGCGCCGCACGGGGCGGCCGGCTATGGAGGTTTTTGAGAAGGCCCTGGCGAACACCAAGCCGCTTCTGGAGGTCCGGCCGCGCCGGGTGGGAGGGGCCACCTATCAGATCCCTCTGGAGGTGCCGCCGGATCGCCAGGTGAGCCTGGCGTTGCGCTGGATTGTGAACGCCGCTCGGGAGCGCCCCGGGAAGTCGATGATCGAGAAGCTGGCGGCCGAGCTGATCGATGCGGCCAATGGAACCGGGGCGGCTGTCAAAAAGCGCGAGGATACCCATCGCATGGCGGAGGCCAACCGGGCCTTCGCGCATTATCGGTGGTGAGCCGCCGATCGCCGTTTCGAGAGGGGCGCTCGCCGCTGGAGATCCCGGGCGGGAGTTGCCCCGTTAACCTCCTCCCGGGAGAGGGGCTATCCCGCCTCGCCTCTCGAACGGGCACCTGACCATGTAAGTCCTGTCGCGTAGAGCGCTGTTCGCGACAGGCGCGACGGCAAAGGGCCGTAACCCTGTCGCTGAACAACCGGCTGGTTTCCCGCCGATTTCGGGAGGGAGTTCCCGAGGTCCCGGGGAGGCCGCTGCAGGTAGCCACCCTGGACCTCCAGGCCGGGATGGGCCGGCCGGGGGCGGCCGGTCTGGACTTTTAAGGATCAGGGGTTACGCCAGTGGCCTCTTCCTGGGGGCTTTGGGGGCCGCGGAGAGAGGCTATTCCGTCTCCTGGATTCGGGCCGAACGGCGTAACTCCTGGAAGAAGAAATGGAAGGCCATCTGGCCTCTCCAGATTCGAGCCCAACTATGCGGGTCCTGAGGAGCAAGGGGAGATGCCACGGGAAGTTCCGATTGAGAAAATCCGAAACATCGGAATCATCGCCCATATCGACGCAGGTAAAACGACCACTACCGAGCGTATCCTGTTCTACACCGGCAAAACCTATAAGCTGGGCTCCGTAGACGAGGGGACCACCGTCACGGACTACATGGAGCTGGAGCGCGAGCGGGGGATCACCATCACCGCTGCGACGGTGGCCTGTTACTGGCGGGAACACCAGATCAACATCATCGACACCCCCGGGCACATCGATTTCACCGCTGAGGTCCAACGGAGCCTGCGTGTGCTGGACGGGGGTGTCGTTGTTTTTGACGCTGTCCATGGGGTGGAGCCCCAATCCGAGACGGTGTGGCGCCAGGCGGACCGTTACGGGGTTCCCCGCATCTGTTTCGTGAACAAGATGGATCGGGTGGGGGCGGACTTCTGGAATACGATCCAGATGATCCGCGACCGCCTGGGGGCGAATCCGGTTCCGGTTCAGATCCCGATTGGAGCGGAGGCGGATTTCCGGGGGGTGGTGGATCTCCTGGAGATGCGGGCGATCTACTGGGTGGATGAGCTGGGGACTCGGATGGCCTATGAGCCGATCCTTCCCGAACTGGAGGAGGAGGCCCGACATGCCCGGGAAACGCTGGTGGAACGGATCGCCGAGACCGACGATGAGCTGACGATGAAATATCTGGAGGGCGAGCCGATCACCACCGAAGAGCTCCGGGCTGCCCTCCGTCGGGCCACCATCGCCGGGAAGCTGGTCCCGGTGCTCTGTGGCTCCGCGCTCCGCAATAAAGGGATCCAGCCGCTGCTGGACGCGATCGTGGATTACCTGCCTTCCCCCGTGGATATCCCACCGGTGAAGGGGGTGAATCCGATCACTGGCCAGGAGGAAACCCGACCGGCTTCGGACGACGCCCCGCTGGCCGCTCTGGTGTTCAAAGTGGTGACCGATCCTTACGTCGGCCGCCTTGTCTATTTCCGGGTCTATTCCGGGAAGATCACGGCGGGCCAGCAGATCACCAACTCCACCCGTGGGAACAAGCGGGAGCGCGTGGGGCGGGTCCTGCGGATGCACGCGGACCGTCGGGAGGAGATCAAGGAAGTCTACGCGGGGGATATCGCGGCCACGCTGGGCCTGAAGGATACCTTCACCGGCGACACGCTGTGCGATCCGGAAGCGCCGATCATCCTGGAAAGCATCACCTTCCCGGAGCCGGTGGTCTCGGTGGCGATTGAGCCCAAGACGATTGCCGATCAGGATCGCTTGAGCGAGGCCCTGCGCAAACTGGCGGAGGAGGATCCCACCTTCCGGGTCCGCACGGATCCGGAAACGGGCCAGACCATCATCTCCGGGATGGGGGAGCTGCACCTGGAGGTCCTGATCGAGCGGATGAAGCGGGAATTCCGGGTGCAGGCGAATGTGGGGCGCCCCCGGGTCGCCTACCGGGAGACGTTCACCCGGCCGGTGAAGGGGGTGGAGGGCCGTTTCGTGCGGCAGACAGGCGGCCGCGGTCAGTATGGGCACGTGATCATCGACTTCGAGCCCCTGGAGCGGGGCAAGGGGTTTGAGTTCGTCGACGCCACCGTCGGCGGGATCATCCCCAAGGAGTTCATCCCGGCCATCGAGAAAGGCCTGATCGAGGCCATGGAGGCCGGGGTGCTGGCCGGATATCCGCTGACGGATATCCGGGCCACCCTGGTCGGCGGCTCCTACCACGAGGTGGACTCCTCGGAGATGGCCTTCAAGGTGGCGGCCTCGCTGGCGCTCCGGAACGCGGCGGAGAAGGCCGCCCCGGTGCTGCTCGAACCCATCATGCGCGTGGAGGTCATCGTCCCGGAGACCTACACCGGGGATGTGGTGGGGGATCTCTCCTCCCGTCGGGCCCAGATCCAGGGGATCGAGAACCGGGGGAAAGGCATCCAGGCCATCCGGGCGCTGGTGCCCCTGGCCGAGATGTTCGGCTACGCCACCACGCTGCGCTCCATCACCCAGGGCCGGGGCACTTTCTCGATGGAATTCGACCATTACGCAGAGGTGCCGCCGCATATCGCGGAATCGATCATCCGGGCGGGTGAGAAGAAGCCGGTAGGCCGATAGTGGTAAGGGATCCTGCATCCAGATCACTTTATGGAGGTGCAGCGATGTCGAAGGCGGTATTTGTGCGGGCGAAGCCGCATGTGAATGTGGGGACGATTGGGCATATTGATCATGGGAAGACGACGCTGACGTCGGCGATTACGAAGGTGTTGTCGTTGAAGGGGT
>JAEVEX010000029.1 GCA_016842085.1 Candidatus Thermoflexus tengchongensis
TCGCCGATGCTCCCCCGGCCCCCGACGGCCACCCTGCGCCCCTCCACGTCCCTCTCCCGCTCGGCCTCGGTGAGGGCGGGGAGGGCCTGGGGGTCACGGATCTTCCCCAGGGCCCAGGCGGCCGCCCAGCGCACCAACCCATCCTCATCCTTCAAGGCCTCGGTGAGGGCGGGGAGGGCCTGGGGGTCGCCGATCTTCCCCAGGGCCCAGGCGGCCGCCCAGCGCACCTTTGGGTTCTTATCCTTCAAGGCCTCGGTGAGGGCGGGGAGGGCCTGGGGGTCGCCGATCTTCCCCAGGGCCCAGGCGGCCGCCCGGCGCACCCTTGGGTTCTTATCCTTCAAGGCCCTCAAGGCCTCGGTGAGGGCGGGGAGAGCCTGGGGGTCGCCGATATTCCACAGGGCCTCGGCGGCTGCCAGGCGCACCCTCCAGCTCTCATCCTTCAAGGCCTCGAGCAAGGCCTCGAGGAGGGCGGGGAGGGCCTGGGGGTCGCCGATCTTCCCCAGAGTCCGGGCAATCGTGGCCCGAGAGGAGAGCCAGGGAGCTCGCTGCAGGGCCTTCTGAAGGGCAGGAAACAGCTCTGCCCACACCTCCTCCCACCGCCCCGCCTCGACCGCCAGCTCGACGCTGAGAAGAAGGTCCCGCCACAGGAGAACTTCCGCTTCGGAATCGGCCTCCCGGATCCATCGCAGCAGCGTTCGCGCCCGCTCCGGAGGCAGCGCGCCGGTGAGCAGGGCCAGGGGCTCCCGCCATTCAGGAAGGTGCAGCCGCGGGCGCAGGAAGGCGAAGGTCCGCTCAGGATACCGCTCATACGCCCGCTTCAACCGCAGCGCCACGAAGTATTCCCGCACGGTCTGGTGGGCGAAGGCATAGCGATGAACCTCGCGGGGCCCGCTCTTTTCGACGAAGCGCACCAGGAGGCCCATCTGCTCCCGCAGGAGAGCGAGGCGATGCCGCGCCTCCTGGTCCGCCCCGCCCCCCAGCGTTCGCAGCCCCTCCAGGAGGCTTTCCTCGTCGTTTCCCCCGCCGAGGTGCAGGTGCCAGGCGATGGCTTCCAGGGCGTTCAGGGCCTCGTCTTTCCTCTCGGGGGTAGCCCCCCGGGTTTCCGCCCGCCGCCATGCTTCCTCCACCCACGCCCGATACAGCTCCGCCCGGTTCGGGGCGATCTGTCCGTCGGTGCGGATGAAGTATTCCACCATCAGGCGCAGGAGCAGGGGGTTGTTCCGCAGCCGCTGCAGGGCCGGCCGGGCCTCGATCTCCCTCAGGAGCGCCCGGGCCTTCGCTTCTGCTTCCTTCGCCCATTCCGGCTTCAACGCCATCAGCCAGCCCTGGATGTAAGGCAGGGCCTCCCGTTCCATATCCTCGAGGGGCTTGAGCATATATTCCCGCAGCCCGGCCATGGGCTCGAACCCGGCGGGCCGGGAGGCGACGACAACCCGCCCGAAGCCGCTTCGGACGAAGGCCTCCATGGCCCGGCGCGCGATGGGGCGCCGGTCCGGGGGAACCTCATCCAGGCCGTCCAGCAGGACGAGCAACCGCTTCTCCCGGGCCCACGAATCCAGGAGCGAGCGGGCTTCGTCTTCCCGGATCTGCAGCCGCGAGCGGACCTCCGCCTCCAGGGCATCCCGGAGGATCCGGCCTCCGCCCCAGTCGATCAGGGGCAGCCGGAGGAGAATGGGGATGAGGGGTTCGGGGATGCCCAGCCGCTCCTGATGCCAGCCCTTGTCAGCGCGGGCGAAACACAGGCCGATGAACTGGAGGGCGGTCGACTTGCCAGCCCCCGGCTCACCGAGGAGGACGAAATGGGTCGCTTCCCGGAGGGCCTGGCCCAGGGGGATCGGCGGGGGCGGAGGCGACGCCTGGGCCCCGGGTTCCGGGAACGGCATTCGCTCGTCGATCCCCATGGCCTTCAGGCGCTCGGAGCTCACATCCAGCTCAGGGCGGGGCGGCCCCATCGGGCGGGGCTCGGGGCGCTCCCGGGCCTGGAGCATGAAGAAAACGCGCTCCAGGGGCAGCTGGGCCTCCCCGACGCGGAGGAAGGCCCATTCATCGGCTACGGACTTCAGGTAACGTCCGGTGAGCGCAGCGGCGCCTTCGGGATCCATCCGGGTTGCACCTCCGCGGGATGGGCGGCGTGGGCGTCGAATGAATTCGACCTCGAGAGGCCATCGGCCGATGGCCGGCCTTCGCCGGCCGAAGGTTTTTCACGTCGGCGGAGGCCGACGTCTGGCGCGTAAGCGCCTCGGGAGGCCGATTTCCAATCGGCGCGATAGGCCGACGCCGGGCGTGTGGGCGTGTGTCGAATGAATTCGACCTCAAAGGCCTTCGGCCGGTGGCCGGCGTGAGCGTCGAATGAATTCGACCTCAAAGGCCTTCGGCCGATCGGCCGGCCTTCGCCGGCCGAAGGGCTTCTTGCGTCGGCGGAGGCCGACGCGCGGCGCGAAGCGCCTCGGAAGGTCGATTTCCAATCGGCGCGAAAGGCCGACGCGCGGCGCGCGAGCGCCTCGGAGGCCGATTTCAATCGGCGCGAAAGGGCCAGGTGGACGTTTTCATGCCAGGCGGATGCCTTCCCGCGCGACGGCACCGGCAACCCCGCGCCCGTTTCGCCTGCCCTCCTCCAGCTGCCGCGTGGATTGCACGAAGATCTCCACCGGAACCGGTGCCTCCAGGAAGACGTCCTGCGCCTGATCCCGAATCTCCTCACGAAGCGCCGGGTCATCGGAAGCGATCTCCACCACAATATCCGCATCGCTCCGCGGGGTGGCCTGACCCGTTGCGAAGGATCCGAATAAATACACGGCCACCACTTTGTCGCATCGATCCCTCAACTGCTGGGCACAATGGCGCAGGATTTCAAGAACGGCTTCCCGATCGATGAACCTGCTGCTGGCAAAATTCATAAATACGCTGCGCGTCATGAATGGCCTCCTGAGCCTCCGACGCCGTGTAATAGTCCCGCGGTGCCCCGATGTCGAATCCATTCGGATAACGGGAGGGAATGTAATGCTTATCCAGACGCTGAGCCATCTGGATCAGATCCTCTGGAACCGGGATCCGATGCCCGGCATCCTTCAACAAATGGGTGATGGAATGTCCCCACCCCTCTCCTCCCATGGCGAGAAGCAATCCTTTGACCGCCTTTTCGGCCGCCTGATGGGCTGCAAAGCAAGCCCAGTCATAATCCCCATCCTCCAGGGCGTGCCGGGCATGGTTCAGATCATGGAAGGCCTGCGCCAGCCAGTCGAGAGCACGGTTTGCCATTTCGATCCCCCTATCCCCCTTCCCACAACTCTGGGGCCAGCCCTGAAAGCCTGAAAGATTGTCCGCTGCTCCTTATTTCGTTTCCATGTTAGCGCAACAGATACCTGTTTCCCAGCCTGCTTTCCTCCCCGGAGGAACGTTTTCCTAACCTTCTGTTTATCCCCACCTAACCCCTACCCCTTATCGTGAAAGCCGTAAAAGTTCGCTTTCCGGAGACCCATGACCCATGCTGCTCATCGCCCGCGCGCCGGTCCGGATCAGCTTCGCGGGGGGCGGAACGGATCTTCCCGCTTATTTCACGCGCTACGGCGGCCAGGTCCTCAGCGTCACCCTGAACCGCTATGTCTACACAATCCTCTCCCCGGCGCCCCGGGCGGCCCATCTGATCTCGGCGAACTACAGCCTGTTCCATCAGTATGCGCCGGACCGGGATGCCCTGTGGGATGGAAACCTTTCCCTCCCCCGCGCCATCCTGGAGGCCTTCGGGAGCCCGGGCGGGATCGATCTCTTCATCGCCGCCCAGGTCCCGCCGGGCACCGGACTGGGATCCTCGGGGAGCCTGGCGGTCTCGATGATCGCCGCCCTGGCGGCATGGAGCGGCTGGCCCCTCTCCCGGGCGGAGATCGCGGAGCTGGCGTGCCAGATCGAGATCGAGCGCCTGGGGATGCCGGTGGGGAAACAGGATCAATACGCAGCGGCCTTCGGGGGTCTGAACCGGATCCGGTTCGATGCCCGCGGGGTCACGGTGGAGCGCATCGTCCTGGCCCCGGAGATCCGGCAGGCCCTGGAGCAGCGGTTGCGGCTGTTCTACACCGGCCAGGCCCGCCCTTCCTCAACGATCCTGAAGACGCAACAGCGGGCGACGGCGGAGGAAGACCCTCAGGTGTTGCGACGGCTGCATCTGTTGAAGGCGCTGGCGGAGGAGATGGAGGAGCGCCTGACGATGGGCGATCTGGATGGCTTCGGCCGCCTGCTGCACGAGGCGTGGACCCTGAAGCGCGGCCTGGCCTCCTCGATCTCGAACGATTTTATCGATCGTTGCTATGCCGCTGCGCGGGAGGCGGGAGCGCTGGGCGGAAAGATCACGGGGGCCGGCGGAGGGGGATTCCTCCTGCTTTATTGCCCCGAGCCCGCCATTGAGCCGGTGACAAAGGCCATGACCGACATGGGGTTGAAGCCGATGGATGTGGCCTTCGATGATCAGGGCGTCCAGGTCTTCCGGGTGGAATGAGCGATGTGGGCCCAGTGGATCGAG
The DNA here is from genome assembly GCA_016842085.1 of Candidatus Thermoflexus tengchongensis. GTDB lineage: Bacteria > Chloroflexota > Anaerolineae > Thermoflexales > Thermoflexaceae > Thermoflexus > Thermoflexus tengchongensis. The sequence goes on from JAEVEX010000029.1 coordinate 4,514, forward strand.
GAGTATTTCGACGGCGTTCATCGGGCGCTCGACGCGCTGCCCCGCGAGGTCCTGCTGCAGATCATCGCGCAGATCGAGGCGGCCGCCCGGGACGGGCGCATGATCTTCCTCTGCGGGAACGGGGGGAGCGCCGCCACCGCCTCCCATTTCGCATGTGACCTCGCCAAGGGCACCCGACGGCCCGGCGCGCCGATGATCCGTGCGGTGGCCCTCACGGATAACATCCCCTTGCTTACCGCATGGGCCAACGACACGGAGTATCGCCGGGTATTCGCCGAGCAGTTGCGCCCGCTGGTGCGCCCGGGGGATCTGCTGATCGCCATCAGCGGCAGCGGGAATTCCCCCAACGTCCTGGAGGCCGTCCGGGTCGCCCGGGAGGCCGGCGCGTTCACCATCGGCCTCACGGGCTTCCAGGGCGGCAAGCTGCGCGAGCTGGTGGATCTGTGCCTGATCGTCCCCAGCGACTGTATGGAGCAGATTGAGGATCTCCACCTGATCCTGCACCACACCATCACCACGGTGTTGCGGCGGACGTGGGAGAACGCGATCGCCGTGGCGCCGATCCTGCACGAGGAGCCTCTGCCGGATGCGAGCCGTGTTCCTGGACCGTGACGGCGTGATCTGTGAGAACCGCCCGGACCATGTGAAGTCCTGGGCGGAGTTCCGCTTTCTGCCCGGCGCGCTCTCCGCCCTGCGCCGCCTGGCGGATACGCCGTTCCCCATCATTGTGGTGACCAACCAGGCGATCGTCCATCGGGGGATGGTTCCCGCCGAAGTGGTGGATGAGATCCACGCGCGGATGATCCAGAGCATCCGCCGGTTCGGGGGCCGGGTGGACGCGGTTTACTACTGCCCGCACCGACCGGAGGAAGGGTGCTTCTGTCGCAAGCCGAAGCCCGGGCTGCTGCTCCAGGCCGCCCGGGAGCTGGGGATCCAGCTGGAGGGTTCGTATCTGATCGGGGATGCCCTCACGGATGTGGAGGCCGCCCTGGCTGTCGGGTGTCAGCCGTTGCTGGTTCGGACCGGCCGGGGCGCGCTCCAGGCGGAATCTGTGCTCCAGCGCTATCCCGGGGTTCCGATCTTCCGGGATCTACCGGAAGCGGCGCTGTGGGTCTTGCGCCGCGAAGCGCTGATCCAGATCCATCGATCGCTGGGGGTGGCGGATGTCCCGCTGGCCACGCCACTGGGTTGAAGGGCTGGATCTCTATATCCGGACCCAATCCACCGGTTGGGGATCCTATTTTCTGGAACAGCTGGTGATGGGGCTGCTCCGGAATTTCCCCGGACTGGTGGGGATCGGGTTGCGGGGGCTGGCCTATCGTCTGTTCCTGAATGCCCGGGGCTTCCCCTACATCGCCCGGGGGGTGCGCCTCGCTCAGCCCCGGCGGATCACCCTGGGGCGAGGGGTCTATCTGGATGAGGGCGTTTACCTCCACGCCTGCCCGAACGGCATCGCCATCGGCGATGGGACGGTGATCATGCACGGCTCGGTGCTCCACGTCTACAACTTCCGGGGCCTGCCGCATGCGGGTATCACCATCGGGCGACGGTGCTTCATTGGGGAATACAACGTCATCCGGGGCCAGGGAGGCGTGACCATCGGGGATTTCGTCTACACCGGCCCGCTGGTCCAGATCCTGGCCGTCAACCACGTCTTCCAGGATCCCCATCGGCCGATCGCGGAGCAGGGGATCACAGCCCGGGGGATCGTCATCGAGGATGACGTCTGGCTGGGGGGCGGGGCGGTGGTCCTCGACGGAGTGCGCATCGGGCGGGGCGCGGTGGTGGGCGCGGGGGCGGTGGTGACGGAGGATCTGCCCCCCTACGCGATCGCCGTCGGCGTCCCGGCGCGGGTGGTGGGCAGCCGGCTGGATCGCTCCCGGCGGATCGAAGGCCCTGTCTTCCAGGGCGGCCTCCCGACCGTTCAAACGGCGGTTCTCGTTCAGGAGGAATCGGTATGAGCACGCTGTCGATCGTGATCCCCGCTTACAACGAGGAGGGCGCCATCCAGGCGGTGCTGGATCGGATCCGGATGATCGGGCCGGCCCTTCAAGAGGCCGGCTTGAGGGAATGGGAGATCCTGGTGGTGGATGATGGGTCCCGGGATCGCACGGCGGAGATCGTGGCCGCCTATCCAGAGGTCCGCCTGATCCGCCACCCGGTCAACCGGGGCTACGGGGCGGCGCTCAAGACCGGTTTCGCCCACGCCCGGGGGGAGTGGCTGGCCTTCCTGGATGCGGATGCCACATATCCGCCCGAAGCGATTCCGGAGCTCTACCGCGTCGCCCGGGCCAGCGGGGCCGATCTGGTGGTGGGGTCCCGCATGGACCGGGCGGATTCGGAGATGCCGCTGGTGCGCCGGATCGGCAACTGGGGGTTTGCGTTCCTGCTCCGGCTGCTGGGAGGGGCGGCGGTCCGCGACAGCGCCAGCGGCATGCGGCTGCTGCGGCGGGAGATCCTGGAGCGCCTGTATCCGCTGCCGGACGGCCTGAACTTCACCCCGGCGATGAGCGCCCGCGCGATCTACGAGAACATCCGGATGATCGAGGTGCCGATCCTCTATCGCGAGCGCCTGGGCCAGTCGAAACTGCATCCGCTGCGGGATGGGGTGCGGTTCCTCCATTCGATCGTCTGGACGGTGTTCACATACAACCCGGTGCGGGTGTTCGGGATGGCCGGGTTCGGGCTCGGGCTGATGGGCCTGGCCCTGGGGGGGAGCGCGATCCTGTGGCCGGGCCCGGGGGGATGGTCCTTCCCGCGCCTGTTCGCTGCGGTGGTGCTGGTCGCCCTCGGGCTGCACCTCTTCGCCGTGGGGACGCTGTTCAACTATATCGTCTCGCTGTTCCACAAGCGCCCCATCCGTCAGGGGCTGTTCGGCCGTCCCCTGTTCCGCCGCCCTCTGGAGCAGCGCTTCCTGCCCATGGGCCTCTTCAGCGTCCTCCTCGGCCTGGGCCTGTATGGATGGGCGGTGATGGCGCGGCTGACCGCGCCCCCCTTCCCTGCCCCGTGGTTCGTTCCCGCGGTCAGCGCCCTCGCGGTGATCATGGGGGTGGACCTCCTCACCGCCGGGATCCTGGTCCGGGCCCTGGCGGAGCTCCGTCAGCGGGAACTCCAGGCCCGTCAGGACCTGGAGGCCGGGCCGGCGATCGTTTCGCCGGCGGAGCCCCTCCCTCAACCGGTCTCGATTTCCCATCCCGCATAGCCCGTCGCGATCGCGGATGAGCCATCGGATCCTTCTGGCCTTCAGGCCGGCTGGCATGTGGCTTCTCCTCTTGCTCCTCCTTTCCGCGGCCTCCTCTTCTTCGCGGGCGAAGGCCGCGGGGGGGTTCTCTCTGCGCTTTTACGGGAACGGTGACAGAGATATCGACCGGGTCAAGATCCTCGTGGAGGGGCGATCCATCAACGTCGGCGGGGATTTCACCATCGAGTGGTGGATGAAGGCGCAGCTGTCGGAAAACCCCAGCTCAACATGCATGTCCGCGGCGGGAGATCTCTGGATCTTCGGCAACATCATCTTCGACCGGGATATCTTCGGACCGGGGGATTACGGCGACTACGGGATCTCCCTGGCCGGTGGGCGGATCGCCTTCGGGGTCAATCAGGGGGGAAATGGGTTCACCCTGTGCGGATCCATCCCGGTGGCGGATGGGAACTGGCATCACATTGCGGTCACCCGCCGTCAGAGCGATGGGCGGATGCAGATCTTCGTGGACGGGCGGCTGGATGTCAGCGGCCTGGGGCCACCCGGGGACATCCGGTATCGGGATGGGCGTCCGACGGATTTTCCGAATGATCCCTACCTGGTGATCGGGGCGGAGAAGCACGACGCGGATCGCAGCACCTATCCCTCCTACAGTGGGTGGATCGACGAGGTGCGGATCTCCCGGATCGTGCGCTACAGCGGGCCGTTCTCGCCCCCCACGACGCCTTTCACGCCTGATGCCGATACCCTTGCCCTGTATCATTTCGACGAGGGGCCTGCGGGGCCATGCACCGGCGGGATTGTGGATGCGGCGGGGGCCAATCCGGGGGAATGCCGCTATGGATCCATCGACCGGACAGCGGGCCCGGTTTACAGCACCGATACGCCCTTCGGAGCGATCGCCCCGCCGTCGATCCTCTCCGGGCCGGTGGTCACCCCGTTCGCCACGACGGCTGTGGTGAGCTGGACCACCGATGTGGAGGCCAGCAGCGAAGTTCGATGGGGGGCTTCCTGCGGGGCATGGAGCCAGGGGCGCCAGGATCCCACGCCCACCCGCTCCCATTCCATCGTCCTCGACGGGCTGAACCCCAGCACGAGCTATTGCGTTCAGGTCCGATCGGCGAATGCGGGAGGCTACACACCGTGGACGCCGGCGGAAGGTCTGAGCTTTACCACACGCGCCGCGGAGTTTCGGATCTACCTCCCGCTGATCCAGAGATAAGCGTGGAGGGGTCCGGGAACAGGACTCCCAGGGCGCTCCGCGCTGGCGAAGGGAGACAAAAGTGAAAAGGCCGGGTGTTCGGCTGGGTTTCCTGTGGCTGGGGCTGATCGCAGGGATCGGAGGGATCCCGGGAAGGCCTCCGGGGATGGCGGAAGCCCAGGGGCTGTCGGCAGGCAGCTGGGAGAGCTGGACCGTTGAGTGGGGGGGCGAGGCCCACGAGGTGCGGGTTTACCGGCCGGATGGCTTCCCGTCCCACCGGCCCTACCCGGTGGTTTACCTGCTGTCCGGATGGGCGATGGGGCTGGGCATGTGGGAGCGCCCGGATCTCCAGCAGGCCGCCGACGCCGCCCACATCCTGCTGGTGGCGCTGCAGGGGGAAGATGACGGCGTTCCCTCGTATTACTCGATCTATTCAGGCCTCCCATGGCCCGGAGGATCCGCCTGGAAGGTCTCGTTCTACGACTGGTTCTTCCAGGGTGTCATGCCCTGGGTGGAACGTCGCTATCCGGTGCGGCGGGATGCAGGTGGGCGGGCGCTGGTGGGCTTTTCCATGGGCGGGAAAGGCGCGTTCTCCCTGGCCGCTCATCGCCCGGACTGGTTTGCCGCAGCGGTGTCCATCGGCGGGGTGCTGGATCTCACCCTTCACGATTCCGATGCCCTTCGGGCGGTCTATGGGCCCCGGGATGCCAGCCCGTTCCGCTATGCCGCGGATAACCCGGCGGAGCTGGCTCCGAATTTACAGGGATTGTCGTTGCTGATCCTCCATGGCGCGGACGATCCGGAGGTTAGCCCGGCTCACAGCCGGCGGATGCATGAGATCCTTCAGGCCCTGGGCTACCCCCATGTCTGGGAGGAGATCCCCGGGATGGGCCATGAGGTGAGCGCCTATGCGATCGAGCGGACCTTCGCGATATTGCGCGAGGCGTTCGGACGCCCGCGCGCTGTTCCCTCATCCTGGCGCTATCGCTTCGCGGCCGCGACGGTGCGAACCGTTTACCGGATGACCCTTATCAAAAGCGATCCGGCTACATGGTCCGAGGTGTGGCATATCTCTCCCGAGGAGCTGGAGGTTCGAACGGACGATCGGCTCCTCCTCTTCACCCCACCGGTGGTTCCCCGAGGCGGCCGGGTGCGGATCCAGGTATGGAACCGCGAGACCGGTGCCCTGGCGCAACAGCTGGAGCGTCCGGCCCTGAACGGCCGCGTGCGGCTGGAGCTCCCGGCCGGGCACTGGACGATCCGGCTTCAGCCGCTTCGTCCCCAGCCCTCCATACCGAAGCGCATGGCTCCGCCGACGGGGATGGACGGGACGTTCGTCCGCAAACCGGGATGCGTGGAGGAAGACGTCATCTGCTACGTGGTCCGCTGATCCTGGGGAGGATTTCCCGATGAGAGGATTCAGAGGCCGAACCGTGCGTTCCGCCCTGGCGCTTTTTCTGCTGGCCAGCCTGCTTCTGGGCCGGCTGTTCCTCTCCGGCGGGCGCCGCGCTCAGGCCGTGGCACCCGCCCCCATCGCCCTGGTCGTGGATCCCAGTGCACCGAACCCGTTCGGGCTTTATCTGGGGGAAATCCTGCGAGCGGAAGGCTGGGTCACCTACGATGTAATCCCTCTCTCCTCCATCTCGCCGTCGCTCCTTCAGCCCTACGCGATCGTCTTGCTGGCGGAAGTTCCTCTGGATGGAACGCAGGCCGGGGTCCTGCGGAACTATGTGGAAAACGGGGGACGTCTGATCGCCATGCGCCCCGCGCCGGAGCTGCGCGCCGCCATGGGATGGAACATCGCTGGAACGCTTTCGGATGCTTACATCCGGTTCGAGCCAGATCACCCGACCGTTCAGGGCCTGGCAACCGAGAGCCTTCAGTTCCACGGGGTGGGGGATCTTTACGCCCCACAGGGCGTGGAGGTGATCGCCCGGTTCTATCAGGATCGGGATACGAACAGCGGGTTTGCGGCGATCGGGCGTGTGGCCCGGGGGAACGGATGGGCGGCGTTCTGGGGCTATGACCTGGCCCGCAGCATTGCCCTCACCCGCCAGGGGAACCCGGACTGGGTGGGGCAGGATCGGGAACCGGACGGGATCCTCCGAACCACCGATGTGTTCAGTGGATGGATCGACCTGGAACGCATCGCCATCCCGCAGGCCGACGAACAGATGCGGTTGCTCTCACGGCTGATCCGCGAGGGCCTGGCCGCGGCCGCCCCTGTGCCCCAGCTCTGGTATTTCCCGGATGGCGCTCGAAGCCTCCTGGTCCTCACTGCCGATGCCCATGGGGGCCTCCAGAGCTATTACGAGGGAGAGATCGCCAGCATCGAATCCTTCAACGCCCGCGTGACGCTCTTTTTGACCCTGAACTTCGATTCATGCCCGAGCGTGCCCACACCGGATTCGGTGAACGCATGGCGAGCGGCCGGGCACACCGTTGGGATCCATCCCTATGTTGGTGTGGATGATGGATATGACTTCGGGGATTTCCGGACCAGCACCATGCGCACCCGCGATCGCTTCCTGCGGTGCTATGGCCCGCCGCTTTCCCCCACCATCCGCACCCACCAGATCCGGATGGGGGCCGGCTGGGTGGGCAACGCGCGCGTCCATGCGGAGTTCGGTTTCCCCCTGAACCTGGATTATTACATGCGCGGCCGGGTGACCGCGCGCCCGGATGGAACCCAGGCCCATGGGTATCTGACCGGGAGCGGGCTCCCCATGCGCTTTGTGGATCTCAACGGGGAGATCCTGCCGGTCTACCAGCAGCTGACCAACATCGTGGACGAGCAATACATGGATCAGCCCTTTTACCCCGACTGGCGTCGGGATGCGGATCAGGTCATCGCCATGATGGACGCAGGGCTCAACGCTTACTATTCCGCCTTTGTGGCCAACTTCCACGTGGATTACTACAACTGGGGGGAGATCCGGCCCTGGGCGGAAGCGATTATGGCGGCGGCGCGATCTCGCGGCATGCCCATCTGGACCGCGGATCAATGGCTGGATTATGTGCTCAACCGGGACACCGCGCAAATTCAGGATCTGCAATGGGATGGGGCCGCCGGGCGCCTCTCGTTCACCTTCGTCAGTACGCCCACGCTCTCCTTCTCGCACACGCTCTGGCTGCCGCAGCGTTTCGGGGCATGGGAGATCCGCGAGGCCCGGGTGGATGGCCAGCTCGTCCCTCTCCTGTCTCAAACCCTGCGGGGGAGTCCAGGGGTTTTCCTGCTTCTGGTCCCCGGTTCCCATGCGGTGGTGATCTCCTTCGCGCCTTTCGGAGGGCCCACGCCCACCCGCACCCCCAGCTCGACACCGACGGCGACCGCCACCCCTACGCGAACGCCCACTCCCAGCCCGACACCGACGGCGACGCCGAGCCCCACGCCCACCCGCACCCCCAGCCCGACACCAACGGCGACCGCCACCCCTACGCGAACGCCCACTCCCAGCCCGACGCCGACGGCGACGCCGAGCCCCACGCCCACCCGCACCCCCAGCCCGACGCCGAGCCCGACCCCCAGTCCCACGCCGACCATTCCGCCGGTCGCCTGGATAGAGGGGAGCGGAGGATGGAGCCCGGTCTTGCCGGTGGCCGGCGAACTGGTCACGCTGACCCTTACCATAACGAACACCGGGCCGGCAGAAGCCCGGGGGCTGGACGTTCATGCCGTCTTCCCACCTTTCGCGACGGTCCGGGCATGTGATCCGAACCCCTGTCAGGTGGAACCGGGGGCACTGCGTTGGACCGGGGCCTGGCTTCCGCCAGGCCAGGCGCAGATCCTGACCGGCGTCCTGGATCTGCACCCGGAGGCGCTGGGGGATCTCTCCACCCGCATCGAGATCTCTTCGACTGAAACCCCATTGCAGGGAGAGACGGACTTCACCGTCACAACCTCTATCACCTCCCACGTCGATCTGGTTCTATCCGGACAGGTGGAGCCGAACCCGGTCATCGCCGGCCAATCAATAACCCTTACGATGGTCCTGACGAACGCCGGGCCCAGCACGGCGCGAGCGGTGCAGCTGGAGGCTTCATGGCCGCCCAGCCTCACGCTGGAAGCCTGCGTGCCCTCATGCACGAGTACGTCAGGGGCTCGCTGGGCCCTGGACCTCCTTTCCCCACGGGAGCCAGCGTTCTTTCAGATCCGGCTCCGCGTGGCTCCCGATTTCACCGGGATCGCTCCCATGGAGGTCCAGGCACGCTCCGCCCCTGTGGAGATTGACCCCCATACAAATTCCCAACGATTTGACCTCCAGGTCCTAACCCGCTTCCGCTACCGTGTGTTCATGCCCGTGATCCTGCATGCGGGGTCCCCGTAGAGTGGGATCAGCTTCGAACAGCATCCTGAAAGCATGGGACGGGTGGAACGGATGCAGGTGTGAAAGGAGCGGAAGGATGGCCACACAGACGCAGATACCGGTTGTTGAAGAGGAGGAGCTGCGGCGCAACCTGGGGACGCGGCGGATCCCTCCGCTGCCGGCTCCCAAATTCCCGGACGCCAGCCCGGTGATCCGGCGGCTGCGACCGCCCCGTTCATCCGAAGCCGTGGATGTGCTCCTGGTGAATCCACCTTCCCCGGATGGGGCAGTCTGGATCCGCAGCCAGCATCGGGTGGGTCGTCGCTCCCGGGAGAACATGATCTGGCCTCAGGTGAGCCTGGCTCAGATGGCGGCCATGCTCCATCCGGATTACAGCGTGGAGATCGTGGACGCCATCGCGCTACGGATGGACTGGAAGGAGTTCGAAGATCTGCTTCGCCGCAAGCAGCCGAAATACTACATCACCCAGGTCACCGCCCCCACCCTCACCAACGATATGTATGGCGCCTTCCTGGCCCGCAGCCTGGGCGCGAAGACTATCGCCTTCGGGACCCACGTGACCCCCATGCCGATCCCGACGATGGAGGCCTACCCCGCGCTGGATTTCGTGCTGCGGGGGGAGCCGGAGCTCACCCTGCGGGAGCTGATCGACACCCTGGAGGGCCGGGTCCCTGAAGGCCGCATCCGGCGGTTGTTCGAGGACAGCGATCCCGGGTGGTTCCCCCTGAACGAGGGGGAGGCTCGGGAGTGGCCCCTGGAGGAGAAGCTGGCTCGCATCAAGGGGCTGGTCTGGCGTCGGAACGGCGAGATCCGCGTGAACATCGACCGTCCTTTCATCCGCAACCTGGACGACATGCCGCTTCCGCTGCACCATCTGTTGCCCCTCTATCATTACCGGGCGCCGATGATCCGGGGCCCATACACCTTCATCGTGACCAGCCGGGGCTGCACCGCCGGGTGCACCTACTGCATCAAGCACGTGAGCTACCAGTACTCCATCCGCCTCCGTTCCCCCGAGAACATCGTGGAGGAGATCCGTCACCTCGTGGATCTGGGGATCCGGAACATCCATATGTATGCCGACCTCTTCACCATCAGCCGGGATCAGGTGATGGGGATGTGCGATCTGCTGATCCGCGAGGGGATCCGGATCCGCTGGACATGCAACAGCCGGGTGGACTACGTGGATCGGGAGATGCTGCGCCGGATGGCTCAGGCGGGCTGCTGGTTGATCTCCTGGGGCATCGAATCGGCGAACGAGCAGATCCTGAAGGGGGTGCGTAAGGGATACCGTCTGGAGCAGGCGCCCCAGGCCCTTCGCTGGGCGAAGGAGGCCGGGATCAAGAACTGGGGCTACTTCATTATCGGCCTGCCCGGGGAGACCGAGGAGACCATCCGGCAAACCATCGAGTTCGCCAAGTCCCTTCCGCTAGACCTCGCCCTCTTCCATATCGCGGCCCCTTATCCGGGCACTCCCTTCTTCTTCCAGGTGGTGGAGAACAACTGGTTCCGCCCGGGCACGGCCTGGGAGGAAGTGGACATGGATCGCTCAACGGTCCTGGACTATCCGGGGCTGCCGGCAGAGCGGCTGGAATACTGGCAGAAGCGGGCGTTCCGGGAATGGGCGCTGCGACCCGGGCCGATCCTCACCTTCCTGAAGGGCGCGCTGGATCCGGCGGTGGTGGGGTCCGCCATGGAGGTGGCCATCCGCCATGCGCGATGGCTCCTGGGGATGGAGTAGATCACCGGAGGCGGCTCCCATGACGGGATCGGTTTCCACGGGGGCTCCCCGACTGGCCTGGCTCTCCGCGATGCGGGGTCTGGCCATCCTGATGATTGTGCTTTATCACATCACGATCGCCATCTATGGGGTGCCCTGGTTCGCTCACCCCCGGAGCGACTGGCCGGAGCTGACGGCCCGGATCGCCCAGCTCCGGCCGATCCCCCAGGAAAATCTGGGGGCTTTTCTGCTAGCCAACCTGTTCCGCTACACCGGCTGGCTGGGGTATCAGGGCACCGGGGTGTTCCTGGTGATCAGCGGGTTCGGTCTCACCTGGGCGCTGGTCAGCCGTTCCCGGGAGGCCCTCCTGGATCGCCGGGCGTTCTACATGCGGCGCTTCCTGCGCCTGTTCCCCCTCTACTGGGCTGGACATCTGTTCTTTCTGGTCTTCAACAACCTGGTGGGCTGGCGGCCGTTCTCCCCCCTGGACCCCCGTTTCATGCTCAGTCTGCTTGGGCTCCGGTTTTTGCCCGGGGTCTTCCATTTTATCTCCCCGGCGTGGTGGTTCATCGTGCTGATCATGCAGCTTTATGCGGTCTTCCCCTTTCTCTGGGAAGCCCTGAAGCGGCTCGGGGCGGTCCGGTTCTGGATCGCGGCGGTGCTCCTCACAGTGCTCACCCGGGCGATCGGCTTCCTCCTCCTGCCGGTGGATCCGGAGATGTGGTCCCGGGGGTTACTGTTCACCTCACGGCTGGGGGAGTTCGCCATGGGGATGGTCCTGGCCTGGCAGGCGGCAGGGGATCCGGGGAAAGTTCATAGCTGGCTGCGCTCGCCGCGCTCCTGGCTGGCTCTCCTGGTTCTATATGGATGGGGAATGGGGCTCTCCTTCACACGGCCCGGGGCGGCGATCGCCCCCCTTTTCATCGCTCCGGCCGTGACGGGCTTCCTGATGCTGCTGGCCCGGGATCTCCTGCCCCGCTGGCCACAAGCCGCCCGGGCTTTCGCCCAGGTCGGCACCTTTTCCTATGGGGTGATGGTCTTCCACCAGCCCCTCCTCTGGGCGCTGATCGTCTGGCTGTGGCCGTTCCGCATGCCGCTGACCATCCGCCTGGGCCTCATCGGGGCCGCCACTCTCCTCATTATCCTTTTCTCCGCGGCGGCGGAGATCGGGATAAACGGGTTGCTGCGCCGATGGCCCCTCAACCGGATCTTCCCGCCCCTCGGACCTTACGCCCGCGTTCCAGTCCGGAATACATCCCTCTTATTCCCACGATCGTGAAGTAGGACAGCTGCAAGAAGCCGTCCGGCCTGCCTTGAAGCCCCCGGGGCAGCCCATCCTTTCAGGAGTTGCTGGGGGATTTCGGGACCGTGGGGAGGAGGGGGCGAAGCCATCCCTCCTCCCCTGCTTCGAGCTCAATGGAAGGTAAGGCATGGGCTCCTACACCCGACGGCAGTTTCTGAAGATGAGCGGCGCGGCGGGGCTCACGGTGGCGATGGCAGGGGCCTTCGGGGGCTACCGTCTGTGGGAGGACACGGATGGGAGGCCACTACCCGTCCGTTCCCCCTTTGTTGAGCCCCCCGATCGCCGCTGGCCCCTCCCGGGCGGAGAGGCACCGATCCTCCTGATCCTGAACGATCGGGCCTCGCCCCCCGGCGGAGCTTTCCTCGCGGAGATCCTGCGAACGGAGGGCCTCAACGCCTTCCGGGCGGCCTCCCGGGCTGCCCTGCGCCCGGAGATCCTGGAGCGCTTCCCCATGGTGGTGCTCAGCACCGGGGGGCTGGATACCGCAGAAGGAGAAGCCCTGCGCCGCTACGTCGCTCAGGGCGGTTGTGTGATCGCCATGCGGCCGCCCCGGGCTCTGGCGGACCTCTTCGGGCTGGAGCCCGCTGCGGGCGAGACCGCCGAGGGGTATGTGCGGATCCGGGAGGATCATCCGCTGGGCCGGGGCTTTCCTCAGGAAGCCCTGCAGTTCCATGGCGTGGCCGATCATTACCGGCTGGCCGGGGCGGAGGCCATCGCCTTCCTGGCCGGGAAGGCCGGGGATCTCCCCTTCCCGGCCGTGACGCTGCACCGGTTCGGCAGAGGGAGGGCCGGGCTGTGGGCGTTCGATCTCGCGGGGAGCATCGCCCGGACCCGCCAGGGCAACCCGGAGATGAGCCATCAGGAACGGGACGGGCTCCACGGACTGCGCGCCCACGAGCTCTTTGACGGCTGGGTGGATCTGGATCGCATCGGAATCCCCCAGGCGGATGGGCTGATGCGGCTGCTGAGCCGACTGATCACCGGGATGCTCCTGGATCGACTCCCCCTTCCTCGCCTCTGGTATTTCCCCAATGGGGCGCCGGCGATCCTGGTGGCGACGGGAGACGCCCACAACACTCCTCCCCTGGCCGTGGGAGAAGTCTTCCGCCGGGTGGAGGAGCGAGGGGGAACGTTCAGCGTGTATTATGCGCCTCTGCCGCGGAATCACCTTCAACGGGCCTGGCATCGCCTGCTGGACTGGATCGATCGGCCGGCGGGGCATGTCATCCTCCCCGAGCACGTGCAGCGCTGGCGGGCGCGGGGCCATGAGTTCGGAATCCATCCCTACGTTGAGGAGGGCCTGGAAGCCGGATGGCAGCGCTACTGGGAGGTGTTCACCGGGATGGGCTACGGCCCGGTTTCCCCTACCGTGCGCACCCACCGGGTCCTCTGGAGCGGATGGGTGGAGACGGCGCGGGTCCAGGCGACGTATGGGATCCGGATGAACCTGGATTTCTATCACGTCGGCCCGATGTTCCGGAAGGCGGATGGGGAATGGGTCTTCGGTTATTTCACCGGCAGCGGGCTTCCCATGCGTTTCGTCGACGAGGAAGGTCGCGTCCTGGACATCTACCAGCAGCTGACGGCCCTGGTGGATGAACAGCTGATCGGATGGACATGGCCTCAGGCGCCCCGCTTCCCGCTTCCCATCGCGCTGGATATCTCCCGGAACCTGCTCCACAACGCTATGGAGCAGAATGAGGCCCTGGCGTTGCAAGCCCATGTGGATCCATTCGCCATCGGTGGGGAGGCGGCGGAGACCCAGGCGCGCTGGCTGGAGGGGACCCTGGATGAGGCGGCCGGGCGGGGGATCCCCATCACGTCGGCACAACGCTGGTTGGAGTTCGTGGAAGCCCGGGAACGGACCGAACTGGAGGCGCTGCGCTGGGATCCCGAAAGCCGGACGCTTCACCTGCGGGTGGTGGCTCCATCCATTCCCTTCCGCCTCACCCTGGCCCTCCCACTGGAGATCCCCGGTGGGCGGCTCGTTGAGGTGCGGGTGGACGGAGCCTCCGTGTCCCATTCCGAACGGAGCTGGCAGGGATTCCCCTATGCCTGGATCCATCTCCCGGGAGGTGTCTCACAGATCGCGGCCCTTTACAGATAATTGTAGCGGTTGTCCCGTGCGGATCATTACCGCTCCGGTTCATGATCAAGGGCTGCCCCTGTGGATCGAAGGGCTGTATAAAACACAATCATAAACGCGAACGCCAGGTCCACCAGGAAGAACCCATTATCCACCATCCCATGGGCCAGTGTGTCCGCCATCGCGCCTGCTGCGCCCCAGCGCCAGGGATCCATGGAAGCCCCCGGGCGGACGATTCCCCGCCAGAAGAGAACCTGCCAGGCCAGCCCGGCGATCAGCCCCAGCAGGCCAGTGCGGGCCCAGAAGTCCAGGAAGATGTTGTGGGGATGGGAGAGGTTCGGCTCCTGCCACGCGTCGGGCCGGATGTAGCGGCTGCGATACCAGTAAAGGAAATTATCCGGCCCAACCCCGAGGAGGGGATGTTCTCGCAGCAGATCTATGGTGCTGGCCCACAGGCGGATGCGGAAGAAGACCGTGCTGCCCGGGGTGGATGCGCGCCGGGCCACCGCTTCCCTCACGCGCGGCCCAAGAAGCCCTCCCAGCCCCATCGCTGCGCCGAGGGCGAGGATCCCAAGCCCCCACCGGGCCCTTCGCGGCAGCCTTCCCCAGCGATCGCGTAACCACAACCCGCCCATCGCAATCAGCGCCGCTGGGATCCCCAGGAACGCGGCCCCTTCGGAACACGTCCCAACGCCTGCGATCCCCACGATCACGAGGCCCAGCCCGGCAAGAAGCCGCCCCCGCCGCGAACTTCCAGCCAGCGTCATGGCCAGCAGGAACGGGAAGATCCGACCCAGGTAGAGGGCCAGATTATTGGGCGAGCCGAAGGGCCCTCGCATGCAGCGGGCGCCGGCCTCCCCGGTGATCAACCCAACTCCGGTGATCCCCTGCATCAGCCCCACGCCCGCCGCTGCGATCCCACCCCCCAGAAAGGCATGCAGCACCGTTGCCCATTCCGCGCGTGACGGCCGCATGGCCCGGGCCATGGCGTAGAACAGGAGGGGCTCCAGGATCACCATGCGCCACTCCCGCCACGCCACCCGCTGGAACGATGCGAGGGATGTGCTGAGGGTTGCCGCCCCGAAAAAGACCAGCATCCAGCGATCCGCTGGCTCCCACGCCCAGGCATTCCTCCTTTCCTTCCCCCAGCGGATCCCCGAATGGAGCAGCCAGGCCGCGGCGGTGAGCAGGAGCATCAGCTCGTTCATCGGGAAGGCCTTCTGGAAGAAAGGCTTCGGATACAGATAGAAAGGGGCCCAGAAGGCGGTGAGGGCTAGGCCGAGGGAGGGCCGTCGGATCAGCACGGCCAGAAGCAGCAACGCGACCAGGGCCGTGAAGGCCACCCGGGGGGCCAGATAGAAGAGCCCGCTCAGGGCCAGGCCCAGGCCCAGCCATCCGACCTCCCCTCCGCGTCGGAGCCCCCATGGCTCCAGGGAGATCCACCACATCCCGGCGTAGACCAGCGCGGAGAGTCCCCAGGCGCCCCACAACTCCAGCCGATGGACCATGGATCTCAGAAGCTCCCAGATGGGGAAAGCGGCGGACCGGCGGGCCTGGAAGACTCCGGTGATCAGAAGCCATCCCCCGATCCCAATCCCGAGCAGGCCCAGGCCCAGCGCGAGGCGATACCGGGAGAGATCCGGCTGCACGCCGGCAACGCTCCAGCCCACCAGCGCCCATTGCCCCCATCCTCGCTCCGCTTCGATCTGCACGGTGTGAGGCCCATAGGCCAGGCCATCCGCTACCGGGATGGTGAGGACTTCCGGTGTGGCGTAATCTGGGGAGGTCAGGATCAGGTAGGCGCCGCGGGCATCCCGGGGAAGCCGGTTCGCCGGCTGTCCATCCACCCATACGTAGAGATGGGCGCGATACCCACCCCGTCGGACTCGCAGGGCGAGCCCGGTGCCCTCGAAGACGAAGCGCAGGCGATCCCCCTCCTCTCGCCCGATATCCGCGCCCAGCGCCGAGAACCGCCATGCGCCCTCGTAGACCGCTCCCGGCGGCGGACTGTAGGCGAGCGCTCCGGTTCCTCCCTGAGGGATCGCCGCCGGATAGTAACCGGGGGTGAAGGGCGCATGGGAGGCTGCCGCGCGAAGCGCCTCGGCGACCGGGCGTAACCGTCCGGAGGGATCCACCACTGCAAAGCCCCATCGCGGATCATCGGGTGGAGCATCCGGCCGCCAGCTCTCCAGAAACAGGGTTCCCATCCAGGGCCATTCCCGACGGACCCGCTCGATGGCCTCCCGAATGTAACGGGCCTGGGTCGCCTCATCCACCTGCCCCCAGATCGAGGGGCGGCCGCTCCAGCCCGGCGGCAGGGCATTCCACCCCCAGTGGCTGGCCCAGATGGGCTTCTCCCCATCCCCATAGCGGACCATCACCTCGCGCAGCAGGATCGCCCGCGAGAAGTTCAACACATCCGGATCCACCCGCCGATCGTCCGGTCCGGTATCGAACCCATACGGTTTGGCGGCGACGATGTCGAAAGCATCCCGGGCCCCCAGCTGGTAAAGCCGCTCCAGGAACAGCCAGTCGGCCAGGTTCCACGGACCCTGCTCCACCGTGGGGGCCAGGCCGGCCAGCACGATCACCGCGTCCGGGTCCGCTGCACGGATCGCGGCCGCAGCCTGTTGCAGCAGGGCCGCGTAAGCCTGGGGATCCGGGAGCCCACCACCCCATCCGATGGTGAGGTTCGGCTCATCCCAGATCTGGTAAAAGCGCACCCATCGCCCGTAGCGCGCCGCGAAAGCGCCGGCGAACCGGGCGAAGTCCGCGGGATCCAGGGGCGGAGCCATCGGTCCGTTTCGCCGGGCCGCCCATGCCGGGCTGTCCCCCAGCACGGCCACGAGCTCCAGGCCGGCCGCCTGGACCCCGGCCATCACCGAATCCGCTTCGGACCAGTCCCAGCGGTCCTTCTCCGGCTGGATCGCCCGCCAGGGGAAGAAAACGCGGATCCGGGAGATGCCCAGGGCGCGGATCTGCTCCAGATCCCGGTGCTGCTCTTCGGGCCTTTGTCCGAACAGATAGACGTTCAAACCCACGCGCGGCTCGCCGGACCACGGGATCGGCGGGGGGAAACCGGCAATAGTCCCCTGCCAGCGGGCACGCAGAAGCTGCCCCGTCAGCCCCAGCCCGAGCAGCCCGAGGCCGATCAGCAGCAAACCCAACCCGATCTGAAGCGAACTGCGCCGTCGATCGATGAAAGATGCCATGGGATCTTTCTCAACGAGGAAAGGCTTCCGGGGTCCCGGGGGCATCTTCAAATCCCCGCGACCTTTGAAAGCTCAGGGCTTTGAGAGCCTTTGAGGCCAGGCCGGCCTTAAAGACTCGTGAGGAAAGGATCCGTGTCCTCTGCCGAATGCTTATGCCCGGAGGAGATTCCGCACCACGAACCAGACGTTGGCCGGGCGTTCTCCAAGGCGCCGCATAAAGTATGGATACCACTCTGTCCCGTAGGGCACATATACCCGGACCGTATACCCCTGGCGGGCCAGGGAGACCTGGAGATCGCGGCGGATCCCATAGAGCATCTGGAACTCGAAAGCATCGCGGGGGACTTCCCACTCCGCGATCCGGCGCAGCGCGTGCTGGATGATCCGCTCATCGTGCGTGGCGATCGCCACATAGGCGCCTCGTGCCCGCGCCTCCGCGGAGAGCAACCGCTCCATCAGCTGCACATAGCTGGCGTCCACATCTCGCTTTCGGGGATAGGCGATGTGAGGCGGCTCCTGGTAGGCTCCCTTACATAAGCGGATCCGGGCGATCCCCTCTTCGATCAGGCGCTCCACGTCCTCCCGGCTTCGATACAGGTAAGCCTGGATCGCCACCCGGGTGTTGGGATACCGCGGGGCGAGTCGCCGATACAGCCTCAGGGTTCGCTCCGTGTAAGCGCTGCTCTCCATATCGATCTCCACCACCGTCCCCACCTGGGCCGCCCGCTCGATCACCCGCTGCAGATTCCCCTCGCAGAACTCCTCCCCGATATCCAGGCCCAGGTGGGTCAGCTTCACCGCCAGATGCGGCCGCAGCCCCAACGCGGCCAGGCGATCCAGCGCGAGCAGGTAATCCTCGGTGGCCCGCACCGCGTCGGCGGGGGATTCCACATTCTCCCCCAGATGATCCAGGATCCCCCGGATCCCCAGAGCCTCCAGCTCACGGATGGCCCGCAGGCCATCCTCCAGCGTCTCGCCGGCCACAAAGCGTGAAGCGGCCTGCCAGACGAATCCCCAGCGCATCACCCGTTCCTTCATCGTCCGGTTCCGGGAGAGCGAGACAAAGAGGGCACGCCACATGGGATCCCCCTGATGCCGAGGATGAGGTCCTGGCCATCGCCGCTCACCGCCGGAAATAGGCCTCCAGAACCTCCCGGGCCACCGGCGCGGCGTTCTGAGAGCCCTCCCCCCCATTCCAGATGAAAACGAGGATGGCGATCTCCGGCGCCTCCGCGGGCGCGAAGGCAACGAACCAGGCGTGACTGGGCAGCCGTCGTCCGGCGCACAGCCCCATGCGGAGGGCTAAATCATCGCAGAACTCCGCCGTCCCGGTCTTGCCGGCGATCCGGATCCCCGGGATCTGGGCCCGAACCGCGGTTCCCCGTTCCACGGCGGCCACCATCCCCTCACGAACCACGGCCAGGTGCTCTGGGGCAATGGGGAGCCGCCCGATGACCTCCGGCTGGAAGGCCTTCATGAGGGTGCCGTCCGGACCGGCGATCTCGTGGACCAGGGTGGGCCGATAAAGGGTTCCCCCGTTCGCAATCGCGCTGACGGCGTTGAGGAGCTGCAAGGGCGTCACCAGCAGATACCCCTGCCCGATCCCCAGGTTATACGTATCGCCGGTGGACCATGTCTCCCCGAAGGTTTTCCGCTTCCACTCCGGATCCGGCACCTGTCCCGCCGCCTCCCCGGGCAGCTCGATCCCGGTCGGGTGCCCCAGGCCGAAGGCATGCATGTAGCGCACCAGGCGCTCGATCCCCAGCCCCTCGAACACCGGCTCCCCCGGCACATCGTAGCCTCCGGCGACCTTATAGAAGAACACATTGCAGGAGTTCGCCAGGGCATCCACCACATCCTGCCAGCCATGGCCAGAGCGCAACCAGCAGAAGAAGTGCTGAGCGAGCCCTGGATCGTTGGGAAAGTAACGGTTGGGGATCACGATCTCTCCCGGGTCGAACAGCCGGGTCCGAGGCGTGATGACCCCTTCCTGGAGCGCAGCGGCCGCCACGATGGGCTTGAAGGAGGAGCCCGGCGCGAACTGAGAGGCGATCGCGTGGTTGAGCAGCGGCGCAAAGGGATCCTCCACCAGACGGCTGTAGGCCTGAGGGAGATCGGGGCTGACGAACAGGTTGTTATCGTAATCCGGGAGGCTGACCATGGCCAGGATCTCCCCGGTGCTCGGCCGCATGGCGAGGACCACCCCCCGCCGCGTGATCTCCCGTCCGGCGATGCGGTTCAGCTCTTCCAGTTTGGCCTGCAGGGCCGCCCGCGCGGCGGCCTGCAGGTCCAGATCCAGGGTGAGCGTGATCCGCGCGCCGGCCTGAGGAGGGATCTCCGCCAGCACCCGCACGGGCCGTCCCAGGGCGTCCTCCTCCACGTAACGGGCCCCCTTCGTCCCCCGCAGCCACGATTCCAGGGCATACTCCAGGCCGCTCAGACCCACCCGATCCACGGCCGGATCATAGCCCTGGGCCTGGTAACGAGCGGCCTGCTCCGCCGGGATGCGCCCCACGAAGCCCACCACATGGGCGGTCAGCGGGCCGGTAGGATAACGCCGTTGCATGGTAAGCTCCACGCGGACGCCGGGGAGACGGCTGCTCTCTTCCATCAGGCGGAAAGCGACCTCCCGATCTACCGGCTCCTTCAAGACCAGCGGCCGGAAGGGGGCCTCCCGGGCGGCGGCCTCGATCCGGTCCCGGATCCCCGGGCCGCCCTGCCCTTGAGCCGAGGCCCCGCCGCTTTCCACGGGTATGCCCAGCCATTGGCTGAGCTGATGGAAGATCGCCTCCCGCCGGGCCGGATCCTCCGGCAGATCGCCCGGGATCACCAGGACCCGGAACGCCGGGTCGTTCTGAACCAGCGGGCGCCCCTGGCGGTCCAGGAGGAGCCCCCGGGGGGCCTCCAGAGGGATCACCCGCAGACGGTTCCGTTCCCCCAGGGCCTGATATCCAGGTCCCTCCAGGATCTGAAGCCGGTAAAGGCGATAACCCAGCCCCGTGAACGCGAGGGCGATGAATAGTGCCCAGAGGATGAGGCGAAGATAAGGGGAAGGACGAGGCGGTGGAGGGGGGCGGAACACCGCCACGCTGTCCAGGGCTTCCGGCTCACGAGGTGGATAAGGTTCCGACATCGCGGGTTCCTGCTTGCTCTTCAGGGTTGCGGAAGATCCTCTTCTCGCGCCATGACGCGGCGCGGAAAACCCGAAAGGAGGGAGGCGGGCTCCCCGGGCGTCCCCGCTCCTCCTTCGGCGTTCATCCGCGCAATGCAGGCCGTTCCGGGCGCGGGCGGAGCGCCCGGAGCAGCGGGTAAAGCAGCAGCATCCCCATCGTATTCCAGAGCGCCTCCGGCAGCATGATCTGCTGGAACACGGTATTCCAGTCCACCAGATATTGTAAAGCCATCAGGAGGAATCCCCGAACCCCCTCCATCAGGAGAGTGCCCACAGCGGCCACCAGCGCCGGCATGATCAATCGCCCCCGGAAAACCGGTCGGCTGAGCCCATGGGCGAGCGGAACGACCGCCATCAGCGCCAGCGCGCTGAGGCCGATCGGCCCGCCGGAGAAGAGATCCAGCAGCACCCCCCCGGCCAGTGCCCACCCCAATCCTTCCTCCGGAGGGGCGAGAAAGGCCGCCGTGGCGACCGCCAGGAACACCAGATTCGGCCGCCCCGGATCCGGGATCCCCATTGGGATCCAGGTGGCCTGAAGCATGGCGGCCAGCCCCAGAACACCGAGCGCTCGCACCCACGGCTTTCGCAGCATGATCCCTTCGACCCAAAGTGTCCTGGCTTTCGTAGGGCAACTGCTTGCAGTTGCCCTACGCGGCTGCAGGATTAAGGTGGAGACTCCATCCCGGGAAAACTCGTGATCACCAGCACATAGCTCAGACGCCTGGGATCGACGGCGGGCTGGATGCGGGCGCGCTGGAAGGGCTCGCTGCCTTCCAGCACCTCGGTGATCTGGCCGATGACCAGCGCCCGCGGGATCTGGCCGCCCACTCCGGAAGTCAGCACCACATCCCCCGGAAGGATCTGCTCATCGGGCCGCACGAAATCCAGCAACAGGCTTCCATCGGGCTGGCCGATCACCATCCCGGTCGCCCGGGTGGTCTGCAACAGCGCCCCCACCTGGTTTCCCCCGTCGTTCAGCAGGCGCACCCGGGAGCGGTTGAGATCGGCGGAAGCGATCCGTCCGACCAGGGCCGAGCCCCGGGTGATCACCGGCATCCCCTCCCGAACCCCCTGGCGGGTCCCCACATCCAGGATGAGAAAGCGAAGATAGGGATCCGTTTCGTAGCCGATCACCGTGGCGGCCACGAAGGTGGTCTGGGGGTTCTCCTGGACAATCCCCAGCAGCGCTTTCAATTCTGCGTTCTCGGCGGCCAGTTCCCGCAGACGCAGGTTCTCGGTCTGCAGATCTTCCACCTGAGCCCGCAGGCGTTCCACCTCCTCCCGGAGATCACGGATCTCCCGGAGGAATCCCACCGCGCCCAGGGCATTCCGCCCCAGATCCGCTATGAGACGCTGGAGAGGCGTCAGAGGGACTGTCAGGAGAGATTCCACGGGCTGAAGCCATCCCAGCCCGTGGAGGAAAAGGAGCAACACGGCCAGGCCCACAAACAGCCAGGCTGTCCATGGCCGTCGATCTCCGGAGGGCAGGGCCATTCAATCTCCTTCTCAAGACGATGGGATGGCCCCTCCCCGTGGCAAAGGGCGGGTGGGGAGGGAACTGCAGGACGCGTTCCCCTACCGGGCGATCGGCTGGCCGATGTGCACGGGCGATCGGGGCGGCCGGCCGCGATCCAGCGAGGTCAGCACCTGATGCCAGGTGTCCAGGTTCTCCAGGACCTTCGCGGCCCCCAGGGCAACCGCCGTGACCGGATCCGGTGGCACCCAGCATCGGATGCGGGTCTCCTCGGTCAGGCGCTGGGCCAGGCCTTTCAGCTGGGCCCCGCCGCCGACCAGCGCGATGCCGATCTCCATGATATCGGCGACCAGCTCCGGCGGCGTCTCATCCAGGACCGATTTCACCGTGTCCACGATGATCCCCACCGCATCCCGCAGCGCCTCGCGGATCTCAATGCTGGAGACCTCGATGGCATCCGGCAGGCCGGTGATCAGGTTCCGCCCGCGGACTACCATGGTTCGCTCCTCGGGCAGGGGGTAGGCGGACCCGATCTCGATCTTCACCCGTTCGGCCATCCGCTCGCCGATGAGCAGATTGTAACGCTGGCGCATGTAATTGATGATCGCCTCGTCCATCTCATCCCCGGCCACCCGGACGGAGCGCCCGACGACGATCCCTCCCAGGGCGAAGACGGCCACCTCGGTGGTTCCACCCCCGATATCCACCACCATGCTTCCGCGAGCCTCGGCGACGGGGAGGCCGATTCCGATGGCCGCCGCCAGGGGCTCCTCGATCAGGAAAGCGGCCCGGGCGCCGGCAGCGAGGCAGGCGTCGTGGACGGCGCGGCGCTCCACCTCGGTCACCCCGCTGGGGATCCCCACCACCACCCGCGGGCGGGGGATCGGAACCGGAACCTGCTGGTGGGCTTTGCGGATGAACTCGCCGATCATCTCCCGGGTCACTTCGAACTCCGAGATCACGCCATCCCGCAACGGGCGGATGGCCACAATGTGAGCGGGGGTCCGGCCGACCATCTCCTTGGCCGCCTCCCCAACTGCCAGCACCTGTCGGGAGCGCCGGTCAATGGCCACCCATGAAGGCTCGTGGATCACAATCCCCTTCCCCCGCACGCACACCAGGGTGGTGGCGGTCCCCAGATCGATCCCGATATCCAGGGAAAATAATCCCAGCAACGCATCGATCGGATTCCACACCGGTTCTCTTCTCCAGAGCCAGGATGATCCATTCAGGCAGAAACACGTCCCCGCGCTTCCCTGCTTGCCACAGACCTTTTCCCTTTTGAGAGGCAGATCCCCGGGTTGCCACATCGGCTTTTGAGGGGATCCGGGCTGGATTATACGGGGGGCCTGCTGGTTCGGCAACCGCTTTTTCGCCGGGCCCATCGCTCCAGGCAGGGTATCCCCGGCACCCTCATGGCTCCAAAATCTCCAGGAGGAGATAAACGGCACCGTTTCTACGAGACCGGGGTCTCTTCGTCCGGAGGCGCGACCTCGGGAAAACCCAGCTGGTGGAGGATCTCCCGCTGGATGGCCCACATCCGGCGCCGCTCGGGCCCGGTCTCATGATCATAGCCCAGCAGATGCAGAACCCCATGCACCGTTAGCAGCGCCAGCTCACCCTCCAGCGAGTGACCCTCCTGCTGGGCCTGGCGGACCGCATAGGGGAAAGCGATCACCACATCGCCCAGATATCGGATGCCGGGAGGGATTTCCACCCGGGTGGGGAAGGACAGCACATCGGTTGGCGCGTCGATCCCCCGATAGGTCCGGTTCAGCCGGCGGATGGTTTCTTCATCCACCAGCGCCACCGTCAGTGTGGCATGGTTTTCCAGGCCGTGGCGCTGAAGGACCGCGCGGGCGGCCCGCCGCAGCCCGGCGATGCGCCCGGGCGCCTGATAGGCCCGGGGCGCGCGGATTTCAATGCGAACGCCGGCTCCTTTTCCCTTCGTTGAAGTCTTCCCGGATCCAGGGCTCATCGGTTGGCTATCCGGCGATCCGGTTTGAGGAGCGGAACGGATATCGAAGTCGCTCGCTTCCTGCCCTTCCAGCCCCTTCAACGGAAGGGGGTCTCCGGATACATCAGGCGGGGGTGGAACATCCCCTGGAAGACCTGCAGGAACGCCTCGCGGATCCCCTGGAGATCCTGCATGGTTAGCGGCGCCTCATCCAGCTGCCCGGCCTGGATGCGCTCCTGGAACACCCGCTCCAGGATCTGGGCCAGCTCCTGGGGATCCTTCGGCCGCGCCGCCCGAACGGCGGCCTCGCAGCCGTCCGCGAGCATCACAATGGCGGTTTCCTTGCTTCGGGGCCGCGGTCCCCGGTAGCAGAAGGCGGCCCGATCGACTTTCCCCGGATCCCCGGCCTCCTGGACAGCGCGATGATAAGGGATCGTCACGCACAGCGTCCCATGGTGCTCCTGGATGAAAGCCCGGACCCGACGGGGCAGGTGGTAGCGTCGAGCCAGCGCCAGGCCATCCTCCACATGGCGCAGGATCGCCTGCGCGCTGGCATACGGATCCATCTGTTCGTGAGGGTTATCCCCGTTCACCTGGTTCTCCACGAACAGATAGGGGCGGACCATTTTCCCGATATCGTGATACAGGGCTCCCACCCGGGCCAGAAGGGGATCCGCACCGATCCGCAGGGCGGCCTGTTCCGCCAGGTTGGCGACCATCAGGGTATGGTGATAGGTTCCCGGGGCCCGCACCATCAGCTGCTGCAGGAGCGGATGGGTCGGGCGGGCCAGCTCCAGCAGGTGAAGGGGCGTGGTGACATCGAAAAGGGCTCCCAGCACGATAAACCCGATCAGGGCGATCGTCACCGACAGGGCGCCCGCCAGCAATCCCATCCCTCCGGTGACCAGCAGGTTCAACGGGGAAAACGATCCGCTCTCTACGGTGGCGGCGATGCCGATCAGGCTGGTGAATGCGCCCGCGCTCAATCCGGCCATCAGCAGGGTCTGAAAGCGCTCCAGCCGGTGGAGCATCAGGATGGTCACCCAGTTGGCCAGGAGGGAAGCGGCGAGGAAGGCCGGCGTTCGGTCGGCGATCAGCCCGAACCACAGCGACCAGATCGCGCTGAGCAGCAGCGCCGGCATCGTGCCCATTCCGGTAGCGATCAGCATGCCCAGCGCCGCGGTGGGGAAGGCCCAGATCCATTCGGGCGCGAAAACGGTGATCAGGCGCGCGCTCAGCGTGAACAGCAGGAAGAGCCCCAGCAGGGCCAGCGGGCGTCGTGGGCGTTCGTGAACCTCCGGGACGAGGCGCTGGAGGAGCAGCAGGAGTCCGATCACTCCGAGCCCCGCGATCGCTCCCCGGGCGATGGGGAGATGCCCGGGGAGCGCCGGGGAGATCAGGCCGTATTGCTGAAGCGCCTCCAGCGCCAGCGCGTCCAGGATATCGCCCTGGCGGATGATCGCTTCGCCGGCGCGGATCTGCCGGATCTGAGGGGGCACGGCCTCCCGGGCCCGCTGGCGGGCGGCCTCCGTAGCCTCCGTGTCCAGCACACTGTTCGGGACGATCAGGGGGGCCACCAGGTGGACCACCAGGCTGGCCTCCTCCTCGGTCAGGCGGGCGGTGACCTGACGGGGAAGTTCCTGGAGCACAGCAGGCACCTCATCTTCCCGGATGGGCTCCCGCATGATCTGATCCAGCAGCCTCAGGGCCTCGCCGGTGATCAGCTCCCATCGGGAGGAGTCTGCGGTTAGCAGACGGAGGCGCTGCTCTGGGGAAAGGTCGTAATCCCGGGTCATTTGCTCCAGACGGCGGATTTTTTCCTCCAGGGGAAGGGTTTCCGCCCGGAGCTGTCCGATCCCCTCCAGGCTCTGGCGGAGCTTCTCCACCTGCTGCCGGGCAATGCGAGGATCCGGGCTGGTGTAGATGGGCGCGACCTGGGCTGCGGCGGCCTCGCGAGCCCGCTCGGTCAGGACGGCGCTGGGGTATTGAAGCTCATAGGGGGCGAAGATCGTTTGCGGAGCTGCCTGTCCGATCTGCCATGCCGGGCTGGCTCCATTGTTGATCGGCCATGCCACCAGAACGACCATCAGCACCCCTGTGGTCAGCGACCAGCTGACCCAGCCGATGGTCCTCAGCACCCGACCCCATGGGATGGCCCGGAGGGGGTTGTGCTGGGATTCTCCGCCCATCGCGTGGCTCATCGGACCGGGCATATCTGCGCACCCAGAGTCATTTCGCTTTGCGGCGTCGAAGGCTTCGGGCGGATCGGTGCATCCCCGGCGCGCTCATCGGTTTGGAGCTCCGCAGATCCGCTCATTCCATATCCTCCACCCAGAGGAGCACGGAGCGTTCCTGGCTTTCCCAGCGCCAGCGGGTGCCGGGAGGAAGGACGGCCAGCTCGCCAGGGCCCAGGATCCCGCGGGCTGGCTCCGGCCACTCCGGCCGGTGGGCCTCCATGGCGATTTCCCCCCGCAGCAGCAGCGTGAACGCCGGTCCCCGGGTCTCCCACTCCGGGGAAGATCCGCTTCCTCGAATCCCCTGGTAGCGGACGGCGTTGGCTTCCAGCAGCAGGACGGGCGTGAAATCCGGATAGGCTCGAAGATGATCATGGATGCGAACAGTGATCAGAGATTCTGCTGCCGGTTCGCTGATCTGGAAATCGCCGTTCCGGCGCTCGGGCATCAGGTCTTTTCGAAACAATAATACCAGTGAGGGCACGCGGGATCCGGATCGATGGGCCATCCCCCGGGGGATCCGGATCAGCTCGTCGGGCTTCAGCGTCAGCTCCTGGCGATCGGTCCAGAAGGTGACGAGCCCTTCGTAGATCAGAAATACCTCATCGAATTCCGGGTGGCGATGCCGGGTGATTTCGCCGAAGGAGCGATAGGCGTAAACGTGAACGGTTCCGAACCGGGCGATCGGGTAAACCTGGAAGGGTTGCACCAGGCTCTCACGGATTTCAGGGATCGAGGCCCGAAAGATCATTCCCGCCTGCTCCGCTTACCGGAAGCGTGTTTTGGGGCATCTCCGCCGGCTCTACATGGACAATGATATGCTGAAGCTCCGGATAGCGCTGCCGCAGCTCCTGTTCAACGGCTTCTGCCTGTCGATGGGCTTCCTCCAGTGGCGTCTGACCGGCCACCTGGCAGATCAGCGCCACATCGTAGCCGGCCTCGTGGGGATAGAGGCGAACCTCCCGGCATGATCCGGGGCCGAAGATCCGCTCAACGGCTTCCCGCGCGGCGACCACCAGATCTTCCGGGGCTCCCAGGCTGGCCGCCCGCGGCCCATGGGCCCGGGGCTCCATGTGGGTGGTCACCGTGAGGATCTGCGGGAAGTGTTCCCGGACCCTTCGTTCCAGCTCCGTGACCCGGGCATGCGCCTCCTCCACAGAGAGCGTCTCATCGATCTCCACATGGAGGCCGATGTGATAGCCTTCCGGGGTCTGGATCCCATGGAGCTCGTGCACGCCCAGGCCCAGCCCATCCGCCAGGTTCCGCAGGCGGATCGTCATGGCTTCCCATTCCGAGGAGGGGGGCAGACGGCCGGGCTCGATATGGACCACGGCATCCACCACGCCCGGGATTTCGGCTTTCAATCGCTCTTCGACCTCTGTGGCGATGGCGTGGGCCTGCTCGGTGCTCATCGCGGGATCCACCTTCAGATGAAGATCCACATAGGTCTCATCGGGCGTTCCCCGGCTGCGCACCCGGTGGATGGAGCGCACCCCGGGCACTGACAGGGCTACCCGTTCGACCTCCGCCGGATCCACCGCGGCGCTGTCCGTGAGCACCAGGGCGGTGGATCGAAGGATCCGCAGGCCGGCGGAGAGGATCACGCCCACCACGCCCAGCGCGACTGCCGGATCCAGCCATGGGAGTCCCAGGCGGACGGCGGCCAGGCTGGCCAGGACCGATAGGGTGACGAAGACGTCGGTGCGGGTGTGGAGGGCGTCGGCCATCAGGATGCTGCTGCGCAATCGTTCCCCCTGGCGGGCCTCGTAACGGGAGATCACGAAATTCATCGGCAGGGTGAGCAGCATCAGCAGGAACAGCGGTCCGCTCACCTCCGGC
Organism: Candidatus Thermoflexus tengchongensis; assembly: GCA_016842085.1. Classification (GTDB taxonomy): domain Bacteria; phylum Chloroflexota; class Anaerolineae; order Thermoflexales; family Thermoflexaceae; genus Thermoflexus; species Thermoflexus tengchongensis. The sequence continues at coordinate 32,242 of JAEVEX010000029.1, forward strand.
TGCCCGCCCAGGAGCAGCCGTTCGATCACGCCCCGGATGACCTCCAGGGAGGCCATCAGCAGGAAGACCCCCAGGATGAGGGCGGCGATGGCCTCATATTTGCGGTGGCCGTAAGGGTGGTTGCGATCTGGCGGCCGGGAGGCGAGGGCGATCCCGACCAGCCCGATGACGTTGGCCGAGGCGTCCAGCCCGCTGTGGAACGCATCGGCCAGCGCGCTCAGCGCCCCTGCCTGCAGGCCGACGAAGAGTTTGATCGCAGCCACCGTGAGGTTGGCTCCCAGGACGATCCACAGCACGCGCTGTACCTGGCGCTGATACATCCATCGTTCCCCTATGTTCAGGAGCCGGGACCGGGTCGGTGCATGTTGCCCAGGAAGAGCTGGAGCGTATCCACAGGCACCGGGAAGATGATGGTGGAGTTCTTCTCCATCGAGATCTCCGTCAGCGTTTGCAGGTAGCGCAGCTGGAGCGCGGCGGGTTCGGAGGCGATCATCCGGGCGGCCTCCACCAGGGTCTTCGCTGCCTGGTATTCCCCTTCCGCGTGGATGATTTTGGCCCGCTTTTCCCGTTCCGCCTCCGCCTGCCGGGCCATCGCCCGCTGCATCCCCTGGGGCAGCTCCACGTCCTTCACCTCCACCATCACCACCTTGATCCCCCAGGAGTCTGTGGCCTCATCCAGGATCTGCCGCAGGTGCGCATTGACCTTGTCCCGATGGGCGAGCAGCTCATCCAGCTCCGACTGGCCCAGAACGCTGCGGAGAGTGGTCTGAGCCAGGTTCCAGGTTGCGGCTTTGAAATCCTCCACCTGGGTGATGGCCTTCGCCGGATCGATCACACGGTAGAAGACGACGGCGTTCACCTTCACCGTGACGTTATCCCGGGTGATGGCCTCCTGGGGGGGCACGTCGAAGGTCATCAGCCGCAGGTTGACCCGGATCACCCGATCGATGATCGGGATGACAAAGAAAAGGCCGGGGCCTTTGGTCGCATGATAGCGCCCCAGCCGTAATATCACACCCCGTTCCCACTCCGGCAGGATCCGGATGGCTGACGAGAGCAGGACCAGGATGGCCACCAGAACAGGCACGCCCCACACGATCCATTCCATTGGAACACCCTCCTTTGGGTCCGGCGGCCGGAACGTTGGTTTCCTTCATCTGGCCATGGCGGGTCTGTCTTTCCCCCTCCATTCTCCATTGTAACCCAGTTTGTAGCAGCGGATGGGAATAGGGGAAGTGGAGTGGAGCTGCTGCTCGGTTTCATGCGCTCTCCTCTTGTCTCCTTTTCCCTCTCCCTCTAAACTGGGAAAGGTTTGGATCGAGTTGTTTCTCGATCTCCGCGGGTTCAGTGTTCGAATTCCGGTTCTGCATGGTGAGGGGCTCATGATCGAGCTGGTTTGTAATCTGCACAGTCACACGCGTTTCTCGGATGGGGCGGGGTTTCATCGGGATATCGTCGCCGCTGCGGCCCGGGCGAGCCTGGATGTGGTGGGGGTGACGGATCATAACGTGTGGGTTGGAGGGGTAGAGGGCTACTATGATCGAGTCCTGCTTCTGGTGGGCGAGGAGGTCCATGACCCCTGCCGGCAGCCCCAGGTGAATCATGCCCTCGTTTTAGGGGCCGGGCGGGAGCTGGCCATGTGGGCGGCTTCCCCTCAGGCGCTGATCGATGCAGCCCGGGAGCGGGGGGCGCTGGTCTTCCTGGCTCATCCGGTGGAGTATACGCCTCGCTGGTTGCAGGATCGGCTGGGGGAGCCGGTTCTTCCCTGGGTGGATCGGGAGGTTGTGGGGTTTACAGGCCTGGAGATCTGGAACACGATGAGCGAGTTCAAGGCCCGGTTGAGAACACCGCTTCACGCGCTTTATTATGCCCTCTTCCCCCATCGGTTCCTGCGGGGTCCGTTCCCGGAGGCGGTCCGCTGGTGGGAGCAGTTGTGGCTCTCGGAGGTCCCGGCGGTGGCGATCGGTGGGGCGGATGCGCACGGGCATACCTATGCCCTGGGGCCGTGGCGGCGTGTTCTTTTCCCCTATGAATGGTTGTTCCGCGCAGTGAACACCCATATCCTGGTGGATCGTCCGCTCCAGCGCCGTCTTGAGGTGGACTGGCCGCTGATCCGCGATGCGTTGCAGGCGGGTCGTGTCTGGGTTGCCAATGATCTGCTGGGGTCCTCTCGAGGGTTCCGTTTTGAGGCCCATAGCGGTCATCGACGAGCGACCATGGGGGAAACTTTGCGGCGGGCGGGGGCTGTTCATATCGAGGCGGTTGCTCCCTTCCCCGGGGAGTTCCGGTTGATTCGTTTTGGAAAGGGAGTGGTGGCCCGGGCCCGCGGGCGGAGGCTGCATCATCTCACGGCGGAGCCGGGGGTTTATCGGGTGGAGGTGTATCGGGGGGGCCGCCTCTGGATCCTGACCAATCCGATCCGGGTGATTTAGGGGGAGGCCGGATGCGGGTGCTGGTTACGGGTGGCGCGGGTTTCATTGGCTCCCATCTGGTGGAGCGTTTGCTGGCAGAGGGGTATTCCGTCACGGTTCTGGATGATCTCAGTGGAGGTCGCCTGGAGAACCTGAGGGATGTCCGTGATCATCCGGGGCTCCGGGTGATCATTGGGGATGTGCGGGATCCGGCAGCGCTTCAGGCGGCGCTGGCGGGGGTGGAAGTGGTCTTTCATCTCGCAGCGGTGGTGGGGATTCCCCGGGTGCTGGCGGATCCCCTGCGGGCGATTCGGGTGAATGTGGAGGGGACGGAGCGGGTTCTGGAGGCATGCGCGGAGCGTGGGATCTCCGTTTGTGTGGCTTCTTCCTCGGAGGTTTACGGGAAGGGCGTGCGATGGCCCGCCGCGGAAGGGGATGATCTGCAGCTGGGCCCGCCGATGGCGTCGCGCTGGGCCTATGCAGTGAGCAAATTGCTGGATGAGCACCTGGCCATGGCCTGGGCACGTCGGGGTCTTCGGGTCAGCGTCGTTCGCTATTTCAACGTCTACGGTCCGCGAGCTGATCCCCATGGCTACGGCTATGTGATTGCCCGTTTTATGGACCAGGCCCTTCGGGGTGAGCCGCTGACTGTTTATGGGGATGGACGGCAGACCCGTTCGTTTATTTATGTGATGGACGCGGTGGAGGGGACGCTTTGGGCTGGGTTGTCGCCAGCGGCCTCTGGTCATATTTTCAACATCGGACATCCGGAGGAGATCTCCATTCTTGCGCTGGCGGAGAAGGTTCGGGCGATTACGGGTTCCCGGGTGCCGATCCGCTTTCTCCCGCTCTCGGAGGTCTATGGGCCGGAGTTTGAGGAGGTTCCCCGTCGGGTTCCGGATGTCTCGAAAGCTCGTGTCTTGCTGGGTTTTGAGGCCCGTGTTACCCTGGACGATGGCCTTCAGCGAACCTGGGAGTGGTGGCGGACATGCCGACGCGTTTGAGCAGGTGGTGTGATCGGATTCTGGAGGCGGGGTGGCTGATGGCGGTGGTCATCGCCCCCCTGTTTTTCAACATCTACACGAGCCGGGTCTTTGAGCCGGATAAGCTTACGCTGGTTCGTTCCCTGGCCCTGCTGATGGCGGCGGCCTGGCTGGTCAAGCTGGTGGAGGCGTGGGGGCGGCGGGTTTCTCTGGCGCATGCTCTGGGGTTCTCCTGGCGTACCCCCCTGGTGGCGCCGGCGCTGGCTTCAGCAGGAGTTTATCTCCTGGCTACTGTGTTTTCCATCACTCCTTATACCAGCTTCTTCGGCTCCTACCAGCGGTTGCAGGGGACGTATAGCTGGCTGGCCTATCTGGTGATTTTCTTCAGCATGCTGGCCGGGTTGCGGACCCGGGCGCAGTTTGAGCGGCTGGCGACCACGATGGTCCTGACCAGCCTTCCGGTGGCCATCTATGGGTTAATCCAGCGCTATCGTCTGGATCCCCTGCCATGGGGTGGAGATGTCACCAGCCGGGTGGCCTCCCATATGGGCAATGCGATCTTCGTGGCGGCCTATCTGATTATGGCCTTCATGTTGACGCTGGGCCGTCTGGCGGAGGCCTTTCATTCGATCTTAACCGTGGAGCCGCCTCGCAACAGCGATGTGGTTCGTGGGGCGGTTTATGTCTTCATTGCGGCGGTGCAGCTGGCTACCATCTATTTCAGTTTCAGCCGGGGGCCATGGCTGGGGCTGATGGGGGGCCTCTTCCTGTTCGGGTTGCTCTGGCTGGTGATCCGGCGCCAGCGGGTGGGTCTGTTCGCGGTGCTGGGGCTCTCGGCGGTCGGTTTGATTTTTTTGATCCTGTTGAATATCCCGGGTGGGCCGCTGGAGTTTCTCCGGCAATCTCCTTATATCGGCCGACTGGGTCACATTTTCGAAACGGAGACGGGGACCGGGAAGGTCCGGGTGCTGATCTGGCAGGGGGCGCTCCGGCTGGTGCTTCCTCATGAGCCGATCCAGTTTCCGGATGGCCGGTCGGATCCTTTCAATCTAATCCGACCGTTGATCGGCTATGGGCCGGAGTCGATGTATGTGGCTTACAATCGGTTCTATCCCCCCGAGCTGGCCCACTATGAGGCGCGCAATGCGTCGCCGGATCGTTCTCACAACGAGACGTTTGATGCGCTGGTGAACATCGGTTTGCTGGGATTTTTGGTTTACCAGTGGCTGTTCTTTGCGCTTTTTGCCTATGGGTTGCGCAGCCTGAATCTGATCCATGGGTCGCGGGATCGGAATCTGTTGCTGGGTTTGTGGGTGGGTGGGGCGTTCGCGGCAGGGTTGGCGTTTGCTCTCCGGTTTGGCCCTCACTTTCTGGGTGTGGCGGTTCCGGCCGGGACGGTGCTGGGCCTTCTGATTTATCTGGTTTTTGCGACCCTGCGGGCTTCTGGTGAGCCCCCGATTGAGCATCCGCATCGCTTTCTCCTGATTGCTCTTCTCGGAGGGGTTCTTGCTCATTATATTGAGATCAATTTCGGGATTGCGATTGCCTCGACCCGGACGTGGTTCTGGGCGTTCGCGGCGATGCTGGTTGTTCTGGGGGAAAGGTGGCTTTCTGAGCCGATCCCGGCCCGTATTGGGGTATCTCCGGCAGGTTCAGCCTCACACAGGGGGAAGGGCCGGGGTCGTCGGGAGGTTCGTGAGGCTTCAGGGCAGGCTCGCCCGTGGTGGCCCTGGGTGGCCGCTTCGGGTTTGCTGATGGCGCTGATGCTCTCTCTCCTCTCGTATGAGTTTGTGACCAATCAGGGGCAGCGCCTGGATACTTGGTCTTTGATCGCAACCAGTTTGACCCGGTTGCCGTTGCAGGGAAACCGGTTTTCGCCCTTTGTTCTGTTGATGTTCGGGCTGGTGGGCGGTCTGGGGGCGGCTCTGGTTCTGGCGGAGGGGGTTCGGCGGGATTGGATTCCCGAGCGCATGGTTTTTCCGGCCCTCGGCCTGTATGGGGCGGTTGCGGGAGGCGGGTGGCTGATTTACACGGTGGCCCACGCGGGGATTCTGGCGGGGCTGATTGCCCGTGTGCCTCAGACGGTGGAGGATGTGCTGCGGCTGGCGGATGGGGTGGCCGGATTGCTGGATTTTCTGGTTCTCTTTCTTTTCGTTTTGCTGGTATTGCTGGTGGTTCTGATCTCCCGGGAGGAGCCGGTGGCTGGGGATGAGGCCGGGCTGGGGTTGTTTGTGGCACCGCCGGCCTTTCTGGTGGCGGCTCTGCTGATCTGGAATGTGCATCTGGATCCCATCCGGGCAGATGCGGTTTACAAGCAGGGGGATCCGTGGGATAAGCAGGGGCAGTGGGAGGTGGCCATTTTGCTGTATCGGCGGGCGATTGAGCATGCGCCTCGGGAGGACTTCTATTACCTCTGGCTGGGTCGGGCGTTGCTGGAGAAGGCGGCGCGGTCGTCGGATTCCAGCCCGCGGCAGCTGCCGGATGGGGTCTCGTTTGATGTGGCTTTTCGAAATCTGACGCCGGAGCGGCTGGTGATCCTGCCCCGGGGGGATCTGCTGGAGATCACCCGGGCTGTGCTGGAGCAGGCGCGGTGGCTGAATCCCCTGAATACTGATCATACGGCGAATCTGGCCCGGATGCACCGGCGCTGGGCGGATCTGTTGCTGGATCCGCGTTATTGTCGGACGCGGATCGACTTGGCGGCAATGTCTCCTGAGTTCGTGCGCCATGTAGAGCTGGCAGGTCGCTATTATGAAGAGGCTACTCGATTGAGTCCCAACAACGCGGGATTGTGGAATGAGTGGGCCAGCGTGGATCTTTATCAGCGCAATGATCTGGAATCGGCGGAGCGAAAACTGCAGCGCTCTCTGGAGCTGGATGATCGGTTCGATCAGACCTATCAGCTCTATGGGGATCTCCTGATGGTGCGTTCAGAGAAGGTCATGGATCCAGTGGTGAAGCGGGCGGCTCTGGAGCAGGCGGAGGTCTTCTATCGTCGTTTGGTGGAGCTTCAGCCGGAGCATAGCGTGGGATGGGCAGCTCTGGCTTATTTGCAGGATCAGCTGGGGCGGTTGGAGGAAGCGCGGGTCTCGCGGGCGCGCCTTCAGGTGCTGATGGGCTCGCGATCGGAGGCCTGGCAGTCGGTGGGCGATTTCTTCCTGAGCCATGCGGATTGTGCGCTGGATCGAACCCAGGCTTTGGCGTTGTATCGTGAGGCGGCTGAGGCATATGGCCAGGCGCTGGCTGTGAATCCGGGGGCGCTGACGGCTGCTCTGCGTCGGGGTTATGCATTGCGGGGTGCGGGGAATTTAGAGGAGGCTGTGGCGGTGTTCCGTCAGGCGATCCAGGTGGCGGGTGAGAATCCGGATGTCTGGCTGTTTTATCGGGAGCTGGCGGTTACGCTGGCGATGATGGGACGGAAGGTGGAGGCGGAGGAGGCGGCGGCTCAGGCTTGGCGTCGGGCACCGGCGGGGGAGCATCCGGGGCTTCAGGCGCTTTTTGCTCAGCTGGGCCTTTCGATTCGTCCGTAGTGTCCAGGGGATATGGTGCTTCCTTTTGGTTGGTCCGGCTGGTGAGGTGGGAGATTAGCCTTCTTTTGGCGAAATGTCTATGCGAAATTACCCCCATGGCTGGCCTCCCCTTTCCGGGCCACCTCTGAATAGGAGAGGAACGCCCGAGAGCCCTCCAGTTCCTCGACCTCTACAGAGGGTCCTCATCGCAAGAACATGTCTTCGCACCGTAGGGACGGGGGATCGCTTCTGAAGGCTCCCAGTCCCTGGAAATCCTCCGTCGCTTATGTCTATGCGAAGCGACGGTAGTGACGGGCGAGTTCGGACAGATAGCGTGTGCCCACCTGGTCCCGGTTCGCTTCCACCCAGTCCCCCAAACGAACCTTCCCCCGCGGCGGTTCCTGAGAGACCAGATATTCTTCCATCAACCCCCGGAGCTCCTCCCAGGTCAACAGGATGTCCCCTACCCCCTTCCCAATCCCCCACGCCACCCCCCACGCCAGCAGCGGTGGAACATGGAGAAGCGGACGAGGTCGTCCGATTTTCTCCCCAATCTGCCGCACCAGCTCCTCAAAGGTGAAAACATCCGGCCCCCCCACATCCATACATACCTCCTCCTCCATATCCCCGGCCTCAACCGCCAGCCTGGCCAGATCCTCCACATAAACCGGCTGCAGACGATAGCGACCATGGCCCGGAATGGCAAGGAAGGGAAAACGCCGCAACAACCACGCTATATTGTTGATCAGAATCCCTTCCGGCCCAAAGAGGACAGTGGGACGAAGAATGGCCCAGGATAACCCGGATTCCCGCACGATTTGCTCCGCAAGCGCTTTGCCCCGAAAGTAGGTAGTCTCCCTATTTTGTGTTGATGACTTCAGGAGCCACAACGGTCATCAGTAGCTCTTTAACAGTCCAAATATGGTCGGTCAAGCCGGCGACCATCGCTGGCGAGCGAGGCCGCCAGCGGCGTCG
>JAEVEX010000024.1 GCA_016842085.1 Candidatus Thermoflexus tengchongensis
CCGTAATCCGGACAATCTGGGTTCCAGCAGAAGGAACCGGGCGAAACTAATCGTGTGTGTTCCATTTTGCTCCCTCAACCGTCTTGATGCGGTAGATTATATATCAACACGATTGAGGGAGACTACCTCATGGTGTAACGCGAGGGAAACCCTGGCAGGCTGCTGGCACCGATGATCAGGGAGTTGCCAGAAAACAGGCTTCGAACGGCCTCCAGAAGCACGAGGGGAGTAAAGGCATGGGGAGCGAAGCGAGGGTGGGCCCACGGGCAGGCGGGCTGGATCAGGATGCGGCGATGGGTGGGAAGTGCGATTCCCAGCGCCTTCATGCCCCGCTGGATCGCACCCCTCAACTCCTCAGGCGATAAAGCAGATACCCGGGCGATGAAGATTCGATCCATGGAAGGCACCTGGGTGATGTTGAACCATCCCTGTGAGAGCCCCGGGGCTTAGCGAGACGCGTGGGGGGCAATCCTTTCAAACCCGGGGACAGTCTGTGCTATGCATATTATACCCGAGAGCAATCCAAGGAGGGGCCTCATCCCACGTTCTGATCCTTCAAAGTCAAAGAATGGATCCGGTCGGGACATAACCATGCGAGGCGCTAAAGAGGTGCCTCTCCGGAAAAGCGGGGCGAACGCTTTTCGCGCAGCGCCTGAAGGCCCTCCCGTGCATCTGGAAGCTGGAAGCCCAGGAATTCCAGAGCGGTAGATACATCGAAGATCGGCCCGGCCATCCGAAGCCAGTTGTTGAGCGCATATTTCGTCCAGCGGATCGCCGGTGCGCTCCCCCGGGCCAGGCGCCGGGCGATTTCCAGAGCGGCCTCATAGGCTTTCCCATCTTCCACACACAGGGAGACCAGACCCAGACGCTCCGCCTCTTCCCCGGAGATGGGCTCGTTGAGAAGCAGATAATATTTCGCCCTGGCCATCCCGATCAGCAACGGCCAGATCAGCACCGCATGATCCCCCGCCGCCACCCCCAGACGCACATGTCCATCCAGCAACCGCGCCCCTCGCGCGGCGACGGAGATGTCGGCCAGCAGGGCGACGGCCAGCCCCGCCCCGACCGCCGGCCCCTCGATCGCCGATACGATGGGCTTTCCGCAGTGGATGATGTTGTAGACCAGATCCCGCGCCTCCTTCCAGACCCGCATGCAGGCTTCGGGATCTGACATGATCTCTTCAATCAGCGTGAAATCCCCGCCCGCAGAGAACGCATGGCCGGATCCTCGGACCAGGACCACCCGGATGGAGGGATCCCCATCAATGTCCCGCCAGACATAGGCAAGCTCCCGGTGGGCGATAGCGTCGAGGGCGTTGAGGGCTTCGGGCCGGTGAAGCACGACCTCCAGGATCCCGGGTTCGGGCTCCTGAAACACCAGACGCTGGTAGGTGGAAGTCCATAGGGGAGCCATTGTCGGGACCTCTCAACCTCAGCTGGATAAGCGCGCCAGGAAATCCTCCCGAGGGGGCTGGAAAACATCAAAGGCCAGTGTTTCCTCCAGGAATGCGACCTCATGTTCAACACCGGATGGGATATGCACGATCTCCCCGGGACCCAGATCTTTCTCCTCACCGGCCATCCGCAGCCGGAGGCGGCCATGGAGGACCAGGGTGATCTGCTCGTGAGGATGAGCATGCGGGGGAACTGTCGCACCGGCCGGTGCTTCCACCCGGACCACCATCACCCGCTCACCCGTAAAGGGACGCAGCGTGAGCGCACCCGCCAGGAACCCGGGCAGGGTTTCGGTCTGTGCCCACTTCATCGCAGAGCCTCCAGGATGGAAATTGTGTATAGTAGGGCAACTGCTCGCAGTTGCCCTATTAATCGATCGGTCGGGCAGCCGTGAGCGCGGTCGTCCGCTTGCGCTCCAGCGCCTCCAGGAGGGTTTCGTAAGAGCGGCGGAAAGCGTCCACCCCCTCCGCCTGCAAACGCTCCAGGATCTCCTCCAGATCGATCCCCAGCCGGGCCAGCGCGAGGAGATCCGCCTCCGCCTCTTCCCAGCCCTCCAGGGCAGTGTCCCCGGAAACGCGACCGTGGTCTTCAAAGGCCTGCAGGGTGGCCATGGGCATTGTGTTCACGGTGTCCGGGCCGATCAATCCCTCCACGTATTTCACATCGGAATAGGCCGGGTTCTTGGTGCTGGTGCTGGCCCACAGCACCCGCTGGGCCCGGGCTCCCCGGGCGGCAAGATCCGGAAAGGCGTGGGGGAGGAAGCGCTCCCGGAAGCGACGGTAGATCCGCCTGGCCACTGCGAGCGCGATCCGCCCCAGAAGGGCACGGGCCTCCGGCGTCCCCAGGGCCTCCAGAGCCCGGTCCACTGCGGTATCGATGCGGCTGACGAAGAACGAGGCCACCGAGGCCACCGATCGGAGGTCCTGGCCGGCTTCCGCCCGGCGCCGCAGGCCTCGCCAGTAGGCCTCTGCCGCCGCCTCGTAATGAGCGGAGGAGAAGATCAGGGTGACGTTGACGTTCACCCCTTCAGCGATCAGATCCTCGATCGCCGGGATGCCGGCGGGGGTGGCCGGGACCTTGATCATCAGGTTCGGGCGGTCCACCGCGCGCCATAGCCGCCGGGCCTCGGCAATCGTCCCCTCCGTGTCGTGAGCCAGATGGGGAGAGACCTCCAGGCTGACGAAACCATCGGCCCCTCCGGTTGCCTCATAAACCGGGCGCAGGAGATCGGCAGCCATCTGGATGTCCTCAATAACCAGCGCTTCATAGAGGGCCGTCGTCTCGATCTCGGGATCCCGGGCCAGATGGGCCTGGATCGCTGCATCGTAAGCCGGGCTGGTGGTGATGGCCCGCTCGAAAATCGTCGGGTTGCTGGTCACGCCGGTGACGCCGCGCTCGATCCAGCGAGCCAGATCCCCATTGGTCAACCATTCCCGGCGGATCTCATCCAGCCAGACCGACTGGCCGCGGGCGCGGAGCTCATGTAGGGAAGCCATGGTTTATCCCTCCTCAGGATGACAGGACATGGGCTTTTCATTCTGGCTTTCCTCGGGCCCCAGAATCTCTTCGACCAGAAAGCGCGCCCTCGGAGGAATCCGGGCCTCCGGGTAAGTCTCCAGCAGGATCCGGAAAGCCTCCGCTGGACGCCGGATGTTCAACATATCGAGCAGGTAACGGATGTCCTCTTCATCTTCCCGTCGGGCTGCCAGCAGCTTCATGGCCAGAAGATGCCGTGGAGAAGCAGCCATCACGCGAAGACCGGGTTCATCCAGGACAGGGAGCGGCTGCGGATCGGGCTTTCCCATTCCGATGAAGCCTTTTACCGCATCGTTCAACCAGCCTTCGGGCAAGCCCATTTCGTCTGCCACCTGACGTGCGGCCTGGTAAATCTCCATTTTGGGCTCGAAGATCGCATCGACATCCCGTGTCGACCGTCGCGCGTTGTAGGCTACGGCCATCGCTGCGCCACCCACCAGATACAGATCACCCTGAATGCCTCGCTCGTGAAGAAGAGCGGCCAAGCGCCGCAGCGCGTCCAGGATCTCCTCGCGGTTCATGGTTCAGCAGCGCTCGAATTCGGTGTGGTCGATAAAAATCCCCCGTCGCCGGAAGGAGGCCGGACTCTCCACCAGGGCCATCGCATGCAGGCTGCGGAAGCGGGTGGGGAACCACCAGCGATCCAGAAACCGCCCGGGCTCCTCAACCCACTCCGGGACCCTCAGGTTGTGATGGATGGCCAGATGCTCGGCCAGGGCCGCCAGGTAGGCATCGAAGCGGGGATCCCCTGTGGGCTCCGGCCGGGCCTCGATCATCGCCTGTCGGACCTCCGGGGAAGCCACGCGGAAATCGTCCAGGAACTCCCGGATCGGCAGCCAGGCATCGGATTCCCCCTGTTCCGGATCCAGCATGGACTGCCGGATCCGTCGCGCGACCTCCGCCAGCGTCAGCACCCGGGGATCGACCATGGGTCCTCCGGGGAAGAAGCGAATGGGCCACGGGATCTTCTCTCTCGATCTTACACGCTTTTCCGATCTGAGCAACGGAGAGGGGCGATGAGGGAACGGGAGGCTCGACTTGCCGAAGAGGGAACACCCGTGCTGGGGAGGATCTGGCATCGCCCTCCCCAGCACGGCTTGTGGCTCGCTCAGGCCCGGGCGCCGGCACGGATCGATTCGAGGGCTTTGGCGTAGTTGGCCGCCACCTGATCCCAGTTGACCACGTTCCACCAGGCCTGCACGTAGTCCGCCCGCCGGTTCTGATATTTCAGATAGTAAGCGTGCTCCCAGACGTCCAGGCCCAGCAGCGGGATCAGGCCTTCCATCACCGGGTTGTCCTGGTTCGGGGTGGAGTGCACCACCAGCTTGCCGAAGGCCGTCATGCTGAGCCAGGCCCAGCCGCTGCCGAAGCGGCCCATCGCCGCTTTGGTGAAGAGGTCCTTGAAGTTGGCGAAACTGCCGAAGGCTTTGGCGATGGCCTCGGCCAGGGCCCCCGTGGGCTCCCCGCCACCGCCAGGCTTCATCAGGGTCCAGAACATGCTGTGATTCAGGTGGCCCCCGCCGTTGTTGCGCACTGCCTCCCGGATGTCCTCGGGGACGCTGGGAAGGTTCCGCAGGAGGGTTTCCACCGGCACGTCCTGGAGCTCCGGGTATTTCTCCAGGGCGGCGTTGAGGTTGTTCACGTAGGCCTGGTGATGCCGGGTGTGGTGGATTTCCATAGTCTGGGCGTCGATGTAAGGCTCCAGCGCATCATACGGATACGGAAGCGGGGGAAGCGTATGCGCCATGATGCACCTCCCGATTTGGGATCAACACAATTATTTTAATTCGGATTGCGGAAGGGCTCCACTTCCTGACGGCTTTCCGGCTCTGGAACTTACGCCGCTGAACTCAAATCCGGGAGGGGGAAGGGAAATTCTTCTTCGGGGCGGTGAGGAGCGCCTTCGGTGCCCCTCCCGCGATCGGCGGGAAGATCCCGATCTCATCTCCCTCCTGGAGGATCCAATCCCATTCCTGGCGGACTCCATTGACAAAGACTACGCGGGCTAGCTCTGGCGGGATCGACAACCGCTCAATGAGCTGTCCCACCGTGGTTCCCTCAGGGATCTCCATCACCATCGGGCCCCGGCTGGCGTCGGGAACATACTGTCGCAGGATTGCATACACCTGCACTTTGACCTGCATCCTCGAACCCCCTGCTTCCTCTCCGGAGTTGCGCAGCGAGTTACTTTACAGGCTTTAGAGAGCGGGAAGCCTCTAATCGCCTCATTTTCCCAAACCCCTGACGATGAGCTGGGTCAGCAATACAATAACGCCATGTTCTTCGGGAAGACCCCCAGGCGATCTCCATCCTGGACCAGATGGGAGCGGGCATGATAATCGTAGCGTCCATTGATGAAAATATTGCTGACCTCACGATCCGGATCAATCCCGATTTGACGGAGCACATCAGCCACGGTCATCCCGGGGTGATAGGGAACCCATGCGATGGCCTCCTCCCGGGGATCCGTCTTCCCCGCATAACGCCGGAGATCGCCATAGAGGTGAACTTCGATCATAGCTCCAACCCCCTGATGATGACCGATCCGGTTTTGGGCGGACAAGTAGAAAGTCCGCTAAGTAGCACTCCGGGAATGCTCTGCCCGCGGAGCGAACAGACGGATATGAGGCATGGTCATGTTCGCCGGGAAAACCCCTACCCGGTCTCCTTCGCGGAGTTCCCGATTCAATCCCTCTGGATCGTAAAGCCCATTGATGAAAACATGCCGGGCCTCGTCTAAGGGAACACCCAGCTCACGAAGCGCCTCCGCGATCGTCAGACCCGGGCGGACGTTCACAAAGGTCACCGCGTCCTGCCGGGGATCCTCACACCCGATATAGCGACGAAGCTCGCCATAGAGATGGATCTCAACCATGCAGGCTTCCGCTCCTTTCGGGCGACGGGCGTATTGGACGGACCGTGGGCGCGATATCCCGAGGTTTACTTCCGAAAAGACGGGGTGGGGAAGACCATCCTCCCCACCCCGCGCAGGCTCCTTGCATGGGATCACCGATCGGGCTCAGGCGGCGATCTCCCCAACCACTTCCTTCGGCCACTTGCTGAAATCGTAGACCGCGTCCAGTTCCTCCGGCGGGACATCGAAGACGGTGTTGTGCGGCGGAAGCGGCTCTTTGGTCATGAAATCCGGCAGGCGGTCATGGGCCCGGGTGAACCCGGCGGCCTCATTGAACAGCCGCTCCTTGCGGATGATCTCATAGCCCAGCCGGATCGCATCCTGAGTGGTCCAGTTCACCCCCAGGACGCCCGCGCACGATTCCACCATCCCCTCGAAGCCCTCCGGGATGTCCAGGACACAGAAGGCGTCGAAGAGGCAATAACCGGTGGAGTCAATGAAGGCCGTGGTGGCCTGAAAGGCCCGGGAGAGATCCGCCTTCTGAACCGCGAAGGGGTCGGCTTTGCCGCCAACGCCCAGGATCTCCGGCGCGATGGTGTAGCCGGCCGTGTGATCGGCGCCCATCGTGGAGGTGGCATAGGTCACGCCGATCCCCTTTACCGCCCGCGGCTCATAGGCCGGCATCCCCTGCCCTTTCACCGCCGGAACCCGGGTCACGCCGAAGGCGCGGCCGGTGAAGACACAGCCGTTGCCCAGGATCCGGCCCAGCGGGGTGCCATGGCGGACCTCTTCATTGAGCAGGCGGATGGCGGTATCGGCGTCGCCGAAGGCCAGCAGCCCGGCCTCCATCGCCACCGCCAGCGTGTCGCCCATCTCGATGGTATCCACCCCGATGTCGTTGCAGAGCCAGATCAGATCCGCGATCTTATCCAGGTCCCCGATGCCACAGTTGGCACCCAGAGCCCAGACCGATTCGTATTCCATCACGGAGACCTTGAAGGTCCCATCGGGGTTCGCCCATCGATCGGAACACTGGATGATGCAACCGGGATGGCAGGGATGGCCGGTCATTCCCTCGCCGTTGCGCTTGTGGATGATCTCGGCCTTGGTCTCGCCGCTGATCTGGGAAGCCAGCTCGAAGCGACCGGAGGAGAAGTTGCGGGTGGGATAGCCGCCGGCCTCGTTCATAATGTTGACCAGGACATTGGTGCCATACGTATTGAGGGCACCGCCCTTCTTGGTCACGTCGTGGGTGAGGGAGGCCTGGGTGAGCTTCTTGATCCCCTGCTCGAAAAGCTCAGGGTTCTTGATCTCCACGCCGGGCCCACCGCGATCGTCGAT
The DNA here is from genome assembly GCA_016842085.1 of Candidatus Thermoflexus tengchongensis. Lineage (GTDB taxonomy): Bacteria > Chloroflexota > Anaerolineae > Thermoflexales > Thermoflexaceae > Thermoflexus > Thermoflexus tengchongensis. The sequence continues at coordinate 7,187 of JAEVEX010000024.1, forward strand.
TACGATCGCCTTGAGGCCCTTGGATCCCATCACCGCGCCCAGGCCGCCGCGCCCGGCATAACGCCCGGCAGTGTTCTCCATATCGTTCACACAGATCCCGGCCGCGGCCATTCGCATCTCCCCGGCCGGTCCAATGCCGATGATCGCCACGCCCTCCCCATGCTCCTTCCAGAGGAGGTCGCAGACCTCATACATCCCCTTCCCCTTCAGATGGTCCGCCGGGAGCAGACGGGCACCGTCCTTGTCGACCTTCAGAACATAAAAGCGATCCTTCTCTTTCGGCTGGCCCTCTACGATGATCGCCTTGATGCCCAGACGGGCGATCTTCTGGGAGGAGAGGCCGCCGGCATTGCTTTCCTTAATGCCACCGGTGAGCGGGGACTTGCCGCCGAAAGAGGTCCGGCCAGAGGTCGGCGCCTTGGTGCCGCTGACAATGCCCGGGGCGATCACCAGTTTGTTCTCCGGGCCCAGGGGATGACAGAGGGGAGGAACTTCATCGTAGATGATACTGGAGGTAAGGCCTCGGCCACCCAGGAGCGCATACTTCTCCGGCACGTCCTCAAAGCGGACGGACAGATCCGTCATGTTCACCCGAAGTAACTTCGCCATGGGGCACCTCCCTGAAGAGGGGGACAGGAGATTATCTATCCGCCGCACATTTCTTATTTAACACTCAAAATCAAGATTTGTCAACACTATCGTGCTCATTTATGATAATTTTTGTCATTAAAATCACCTATATTAGCACAGGGAATCCATTGGGCTTCCCTTAAGGGAGAGGGAATTTGGGAACCGGACGGGTCGCCTTCGGTGATCTGTCCTGCTTTCAAAGGATACACGGCAGGCTGGTATAATTTCTCAGGATGGGGCTTAAGCCCTTGAGCTCGGATCGGGAAACGGGAGGCTCCGGGTCTTCGTAAAAAATTGGCGCGCCATACCCCTGGCTGGAGGGGAGGGCCATGTTCCGGGAAGTTCCCGAGGAGATCCAGCAGGTTATCCAGCAGGTGGAAGCGGACGGGGGCATCGTGTGGGCGGCTTATCCGGAGCCCTATGCCCGCCGCTGGCAACTCCTGGTGGAGCTGCCGCTGGATCGCGTGGAACCCACCCCCTACCAGCGGGATCTTTCTCCTCACCATGTGGAGCGGCTGAAATCGGTCATTCAGGAGATCGGCCGCTTCATTGACCCCATCGTGGCCGTCCGAACGCCGGATGGCCGCTACTGGACCCCGAACGGCAACCACCGGCGGGAGGCGATGGTCCGGCTGGGGGCCCGGACCATTATGGCCATCCTGATCCCGGATCCATCGGTGGCCTATCACATCCTCGGCCTCAATACGGAGAAAGCCCACAACCTCCGGGAGAAGGCGCTGGAGGTGCTCCGGATGTATCGAACCCTTCGGGAAGAGCACCCGGAGACGCCGGAGCGGACCTTCGCCTTCCAGTTCGAGGAGGCCTATCTGATCACCCTGGGTATCCTGTATGACCGGAAAGAACGGTTCGCCGGGGCTGGCTACGTGCCGATCCTGCGCAAGGTCGATCGCTTCCTGGATCTGCCGATGCGGGAAGCGATCGGGGAGCGGGAGCGCCGGGCGCAGGTCATCGAGGCCATCGATCAGCTGGTGGAACCCATCCTGGAGGCCCTGCATGAGAAGGGGATCCGCTATCCCTTCCTCAAGCAGGCTGTGCTCTCCCAGGTCAATCCGATCCGCCGCAAGCGGATCGTGACGATGTCCTTCGACGAGGTGATGGCCCGGATCCGGGAAGGGCTGGCCCGTTACAATGTGGAGGCGGTGACGGCCGAGGAGCTGGCCCAGGTGGCCACCGAAATCGAGGAGTAAAAACGGCCCCCGATTTATGATCCTGCATGCTCAATGATTCCGCAGATCGCCCCGTGGCGGCAGGTCCTTCGAGCGGCCCGTCGACGCAACGCCTGAAGCTCACGCCGGAAGAGCTCCAGCGCCCGGATCTGCCGGTCGAGGTCGGCGATCTTCCGATCCAGCAGGGCGATGACATGGTCGTATGGCTCCTGCCCGGCATCCCGGAGCCGCAGGATCTCCCGGATCTCGGAAAGGCTCAGCCCGATCGCCCGGGCTTTGCGGATGAAGCGCAGGCGCTCCCGCTCCGCCCTCCCATACAGCCGATAGCCGGAGGAGGTCCGGCGTGGTGAGGGGATCAGCCCGATCGCCTCATAGTAACGCAGCGTCCGCGGGTTCATCCCCAGCTCCGCCGCCAGCTCACCGATCCGCCACATCCGCTGATACACTCCCGATCGCATCTCCCAGGCCTCCCTTTTGATTCAGAACAGGAGGAAAACCAGCGCCCGGTTCAGGCTACCGATTTCAGCAGGCGGCTGGAGATCGATCGGAGCCACACCGTGGAGACGCTGAGCCCCATCGCCAGCATCGCCCATATCGGGTCCACGCGCCCGGTGAGGGCCGCCAGCACCCCCACGCCGTTAAAGCCCAGGGCCAGCCCCACATTGGTGGCAGTGAGACGATAGCTTGCCCGGGAAAGCTGGAGAGCCTCCACCAGGGCTTGCAGGCGTTTCCCGACGATCACGATGTCCGCCGCCTCCAGGGCGATGTCGGCTCCCGCCCCGATGGCGATCCCGATATCCGCCTGCATCAGGGCTGGGGCGTCGTTGATCCCGTCCCCGACGAACGCTACCCTCAGCCCCTGACGCTGGAGCTGCCGGACGATTTCGATTTTCTCCTGGGGAAGGAGCCCCGCCCACGCCTGGGCGATGCCCAGGGCTTCCGCGACCGCGCGGACGGCCCCCGGGTTATCGCCGGAAACCAGTATGGGCTCCACGCCCAGATGACGCAACGCGGCGATGGTTTGCGCGGCGTCCGGCTTCAGAGGATCCCCGAAGGCGAGGACCCCGATCACCCTCTGATCCACCGCCACCAGCACGGTGGTCCGACCCATCGCCTCCTGAGCGGCCAGCACCGGGAGGGCAGCGCTTCCATCCAGGCCCTGTTTCTCAAGGAAAGCCAGCGTTCCCACCCGGACTTCATGACCCTTCACGTGGGCGATCACCCCCTGGCCGGGGAGAGCGACGAAGGCCTCCGGCTCGGAGGGCTGGATCCCTCGAGCTCGAGCGATCGCTACGATCGCTCGAGCCAGGGGATGTTCAGAGGGGAGCTCTGCCTCCGCCGCCCATCGCAGCAGCTCCTGTTCATCCCCGATCAGAGGGATCGCCGCCATCAAGGCCGGCTGACCTTCGGTCAACGTTCCCGTCTTATCGAGAAGAACGGCTTTTACGTCTTTGAGGGCGTGAAAAGCCTCCGGGGAACGCATCAGGATGCCCCGCGCGGCCGCTTCCCCGCTGGTCCGGATCATCGCCAGCGGGGTGGCCATGCCCAGGGCGCAGGGATATCCCATCACCAGCGCGGTCAGCAGGGCGAAGAGGGCACGGGTCGGATCCGGTGCCCTTCCCACCAGCACCGGACCCACGGTCCAGAGCAGGAAGCCGGCCAGGGCTGCGGCGAAAACCGCGGGGACATAGATCAGAAGCACCCGATCGACCAGTCGAAGGATCCCGGGTTTCATGGCCCGGGCTTCTGCCACCAGCCGGGCGACCTGACGCAGGAAGGTCTCCTCCCCCACGCGGGTCACCTCCACGATCAGGGCGCCGCTCAGGTTGATCGATCCGGCGATCACCGGATCGCCAGGCAGCCGATCGCGCGGCAGGGGTTCCCCGGTGAGCAGGCTTTCATCAACCGCTGAGGCGCCAGCGCGCACGATTCCATCAGCCGGGATCCGTTCCCCCGGGCGCACCCGGATGCGATCCCCCGGCTGTAACCAGGAGGCTGGAACCGTTTCCTCGCTTCCATCCGGCCGAATCCGGTTGGCCTGTTCCGGCTGGAGTTGAAGAAGACGGCGCACCGCCTGGGAGGCCTGAACATGCACGCGCACGGAGAAGTAGCCGCCGATGATGTGGAAGGCCAGCACAAAGACCGTGGTGCCCAGGAAGGCGCCTGCCGGAAAGGATGGATCCAGCGCGCCTATCCCTCCGCCGATCAGACCCGCGAGAGCCGCTGTTAGGACCAGGACGTCCTGGTTAAGGATTTGACGGCGCAGGGATTGAAGGCCGTTGCGCAGAATGAACCGGGCCGGGCCCAGGGCCATGGCAAGGGCCAGAGCGGCCATTCCGGCCATCCCAAGGGGATGAGGGCCGATGAGGAAGCGAAGACCCATCAGGCCGCTCCCGAGCAGCAGCGCAAGGCCTGCCCATACCACCTTCCGCCGGGCGGTTTGGAGCTCCGCCTCCTCCTGGGCCAGTGCCGCGGCTTCCTCGGGAGGCTGCACCGTAAAGCCCAGCGCTTCCAGCGTCCGGTAGAAATCCTCCGGCCTCGCCCGCTCCGGGTCATAGCGCACCAGGGCCTCGCCGTGCGCCACGCTGACATGGACCTCCAGAGCGCCCGGAAGGCGCGATAGGGCACGGCGGATCGAAGCCTCGCACAGGGAGCAGTGCATGCCACCGATTCGCATGTGGAGAGAAGCGACCATCCCGCACCTCCTGATCCCCGGGATTTTCCCGAGCGTCCCACATCTCGTTCAGCGCAAGTGTAAACCTTCCAGTTAACTGGAAGGTCAAGTTTTCACACTCCGGGATTTCCCGGAGAAGGGGCCAGCGGTGTATTTCCTGAAACCGGAAAGCCATGGTGTTCAAGAGGAGCGCTTGACAAATCCTCTCCGCTTCCATACAATAAGCCAAAATTGAATATATGTTCACATTTGTGCATTAGACCGCGGAGAGGGCCAGGCCATGGGATCGGCATCGGTCGTTCCACCCCATACAGTGGGAAACCCCTCACAGGAGGGAACCGGGGTCTTGTCTCCCTCTATCCCCTTACTGGAGGTCGAGGGCTTAACCAAGCGGTTCCAGGGGGTGGTGGCGTTACGGGATTACCGGTTGATCCTTCAGGAGGGGGAGATCCTGGGGGTGATCGGGCCGAACGGTGCCGGCAAGACGACCCTGATCAACCTGCTGAGCGGCTTCATCCGGCCGGATGGTGGGCGCGTTCGCTTCCGCGGGCGAGATCTCACGCGTCTCCCCGCCCATCGGATCCCGAAGCTGGGGATTGCCCGGACGTTTCAGAACATCCGGCTGTTTCCCTCCCTGACGGCCCTGGAAAACGTCATGGTGGCCATGACGATCCATCATCCCCCCGATGTGTTATCCACGCTGTTCAGCTTCGGACCGGGGCACCGGCGGGTTCGGGAGCTGCGAGAGCGGGCGATGGCTTTGCTGGAGCAAATGGGGATCGCCCATCTGGCCCATCGGCCGTCCAGCGCCCTCTCTTATGGAGACCAGCGACGGGTGGAGATCGCCCGCGCCCTCGCCCTGGAGCCCTCTCTGCTGCTGTTGGACGAGCCGACGGCCGGATTGCATCCGGAGGAGAGCGAGGCGCTGATCGATCTGCTGAGCCAGCTGCACCGGGAGCGGCGGATGGCGATTGTGATGGTCGCCCATGATATGCCGGTGGTGATGCGCTTCTGCCCCCGCCTGCACGTCCTGAGCTCGGGCACCCTGCTCGCCGAGGGGACCCCTGAGGAGATCCGCGACAATCCCCTGGTTCTGGAGGCCTTCCTTGGACGGTCCGGCCGTTCTGGAGCTGCGTAACCTGGAGGCCGCTTACGGGGCGATCCGCGCCCTGCACGGCCTGTCCATGACCCTCGGGCCGGGCGAAGTGGTGGCCCTGCTGGGGCCGAATGGGGCGGGCAAGACCACCACGCTGCGGGTGATCTCCGGTCTTCTGCGGCCGGTGCGGGGCCAGGTGCTGTATCGGGGCCAGGAGATCACCGGGCGCCCTCCCGCGGCCATCGCCCGGCTGGGGATCATCCAGTGCCCCGAAGGCCGCCAGATCTTCAAGAACCTGACGGTTCGGGAGAACCTGATCCTGGGCAGCTACCGGCTGCGGGATCCTGTTCGGGAGCGCCGCAATCTGGAGCGAGCCCTCTCCCTCTTCCCAATGTTGAAGGAACGCCTGAATTACCCGGCGGGCCTGCTCTCCGGCGGACAGCAGCAAATGCTGGCCATCGCCCGGGCCCTCATGGCCGACCCGGAGGTCCTCCTGCTGGATGAGCCTTCCCTGGGGCTGGCCCCCCGTGTGGTGGAGGAGGTCTTCGAGGCCCTGGCGCAACTGAAGGCCCAGGGGTTGACGATGCTGATCGTCGAGCAGAATGCGGAGAAAGCCCTGGAGCTGGCCGACCGAGCCTATGTGCTGGAGGCTGGCCGGCTTGTCCTGGCGGATGCCGCCGATCGCCTGCGGGAGAACCCGGATCTGATCCGCATTTATCTCGGTCGTTGAAGGGAGAGATCGGATGCAAGCCCTCGGCTCCCCGGAGTTCTGGATTCAGCAGCTGATCAACGCCCTGGGGTTGGGCAGCCAGTATGCCCTGATGGCCGTCGGCCTGGCCATGGTCTTCGGCGTGATGCGGCTGATCAACTTCGCCCACGGGACGGTGATGATGGCCAGCGCTTACATCGGCCTCCTCCTGCTTCAACAGGGGGTGCCCTTCCCGTTCGTGGCGCTCGGCGCCATCGCCGGCGCGGCGGCGCTGGGTGTGCTCATGGAGCGGATCGCTTACCGGCCGGTGCGGGGTGCCCCGGATGTCGTGCTGCTGCTTAACTCCTTTGCGGTGGCGGTCCTCCTGGAGAACGTGGCCATTCTGCTGTTCTCCCCGCGATCCCGCCCCTTCCCCATGCCCGAGGTCCTCACCCGGGTCTTCCATCCGGGCGGGAACCTGTTCCTGCCGTCCATTCATCTCTGGGCGTTGGGCGGGGCGCTGCTCGCGCTGGGCGGCCTGGGGCTCTTTGTGACCCGCACCCGCCTGGGCCTGGCAATGCGGGCGGCGGCGGAGAACCCCACGGCTGCCCAGCTTCTGGGCATCGAGATCGGGAAAGTCACAGTGCTGGCCTTCGCCATCGGGTCGGCCATGGCCGGCCTGGCCGTTCTGTTCTGGACCGCCCACGTAGGGACGATCAACCCGGGGATGGGCTTCGAGCCGGTTCTGAAAGCCTTTGTGGCCTGCGTGATCGGCGGCTTCGGAACGATCCCGGGGGCGGTCCTGGGAGGCTATCTCCTGGGCGCTCTGGAGATCGCGCTTCAGGGTCTCCTGCCCTCGGGAGTCGTCGGCTATCGCGATGCCCTGGTCTATGGGATCCTGATCCTGATCCTCCTGGTGCGGCCGGGCGGCGTGCTGGGCTATCTGGAAGCGGAGCGGGTGTGAGATGATCGTCCCATCGGTCCGACGGGAATGGATCTGGGGGCTGCGCAGCTTCCTTTTGCTGCTGCTCGCTGGCGCCTATCTGGCGCTGGAACGCGGGGGGAATGCTTACCTTCAGCGCCTCGCCATCCTGTTCCTGATCAACCTGATGCTGGTGGTGAGCCTGAACCTCTTCACCGGGTTCACCGGTGTGTTCTCCCTGGGCCACATCGGCTTCATGGCCCTGGGCGCGTATGCCTCCGCCATCCTGACGCTTCCGGTCAACCTGAAGGCGGTCAATCTGCCCGATCTGCCTGCGCCGCTCGCCTCGATCACCCTGCCCTTCTTTCCGGCGCTCATCCTGGGCGGTCTGATTGCGGCGATCGTCGCCCTCCTCATCGGCATCCCGGTTCTGCGGCTCAGCGGCCACTTCGTCGCGGTGGCCACCCTGGGCTTCCTGGTCATCACCCGGGTGGTCCTGATCAACGCCGAGACCTTTACCCGGGGAACCCGCACGTTCGCGGGCGTGCCCCCATTCACCACCATGGGCTGGGCGGCCCTGTGGGCCCTTTTGAACGTCTATGTCGCTTGGCGCCTGAAGCATTCGCCGCTGGGCCTGCGGCTCCTGGCCGCGCGAGATGATCCATGGGGCGCGAAGAGCGTGGGGGTGTCCATCGGCCGGATGCGGCTGATCGCCTTCGGGATCAGCGCCTTCTTCACCGGGATCGCCGGGGGGCTGTGGGCGCATTTCCTCACCGCTTTCTCCCCGAACGCCTTTTATTTCTCCAGGACCTTTGAGATCATCGTGATGATGATCGTGGGCGGGATGGGCAGTGTCACCGGATCGATCCTCGGGACGCTGCTGGTGATGGCCAGCACCGAAGCGCTCCGGAACCTGGAGCCGGGCTTCGCCATCGGTTCCCTTACGGTCGGCCCGCTTTACGGCCTGAGCCAGATCGGTCTGGCTGTGCTGCTGATGCTGTTGATGACCTTCCGCCGCCAGGGGTTGCTGGGGGATCGGGAGCTCCGACTGGAGGCCATCGCCGAACGCCTGGAGCGCTGGCTCGAGCGCCGGAAGACGGCTCTCGAGGCTCCGCGCGTTCGGAAGGCAGATCCTTAAAGAGGAGGGATGGCCATGCGCCCGTTGCGATGGATAGGCCTGGTTCTGGTTTTCCTTCTTGTGACCGCCGCCTGTCAGCCGGCGGCCCCACCTCCTGCCGTCACGCCGACCGCCCCGTCCGCCTCCCCACCGGCAGGGACGCCGGGGGGCGGTGCGCCGATCCGCATCGGTGCCCCCTTCAATCTGACCGGCGGGATGGCCTCCATCGATGTCCCGGCGGCCAATGGGGCCCGGCTGGCCGCTGAGGAGATCAATGCCGCCGGCGGCGTGATGGGTCGCCCCATCGAACTGCTGATCCGTGACACCAAAACGGACCCGGCCACGGCGGCCACCGTGGTTACCCAGCTGATCGAGCAGGATAAGGTGGTCGCGGTCATCGGGTTCAACGACTCGGACTACGTGCTGGCGGCCGGCCCGATCTGCCAGCGAGCCGGGATCCCCTTCATCACCGTAGGGGCTACCTCGCCACGCCTGCCCGGGCAGGTGGGGGACATGCTCTTCCTGACCCCCTTCGGCGATAATGTGCAGGCGGCGGTGGGTGCCGAGTTCGCCTTTGAGAAGTTCGGCAAGACCGCCTATCTGCTGTGGGATAAGGGGGCTGAATACACGACGGTGCTGGCGAAATACTTCAAGGAGCGCTTCACCGAGCTGGGCGGGACCATTGTGCTGGAGGACACCTATCAGTCCGGCGACAAGGATTTCTCGGCACAGATCGCCAAAGTGAAGGCTTTGCCCCAGCAGCCGGATTTCTACTACATCTCCGCCCTGCCCGACGATGTGGGGACCATCGTGAAGCAGTTCCGTAACGCCGGCATCACCGGGCCGATCGTGGGCGGCGACGGTTACGATACCCCCTTGCTGATCCAGGTGGCTGGATCGGCGGCCGAGAACGTGTTCTTCACCACCCATTCCCTGCTCACCGCCGACTCGCCGAACGAGCGGGTGCGCAAGTTCGTCGCCGCCTACAAACAGAAATACGGGACGGAGCCGGAGGCGGTCTTCGCCGCCCTGGGCTACGACACCGTGTATGTGCTGGCCGAGGCCATCCGACGCGCCGGCTCCACCGATGGCCAGGCGATCAAGCAGGCGCTGGAGAACATCCGGGACTTCCCGGCGGTCACCGGGGTGATCAATTACTCGCCCCAGTCCCATATCCCTCAGAAAGGGGTGACGGTGATCGAGGTCAAAGGCGGGAAGTTCACCCTGGCCGCCGAGCGCGTCCCTCAGAAGGTCCCCACGCCCTGAGCGGTGGTTCCTGATCCCGCGGTCCGGGGCAGGTTCCACCCTGCCCCGGACCAAACGGCCGCTCGCCGTTTTCTTTCACCCCATTCTGTGGAGGCCAGGAACATGGCGCCCGGGAAGAGCGAGGTTCTCGCCACGATCCGCACCCATCAGATCCGATATGTGCGCTTCATCTGGTGTGACAACGCCGGCCTCATCCGAGCCAAGGCGGTCCACACCGCTTTCCTGGAGGATTACCTGGAGGGAGCGGGGGTGGGCATCGCGGCCGCTCAACAGGCTCTCCCTGTGATGATGGACGCCCTCGCCCCGGGTTCCGGACTCACCCCTGCCGGCGAGGTCCATATGCGGGCGGATTGGTCCACCTTCACCCCCCTGCCCTACGCCCCTGGCCACGCCCGGGTCCTCACGGATATCTATGAAGGGGATGCGCCATGGCCCCATTGTCCGCGCTCATTCCTCCGCCGGATGATCGAGCGGGCCGGGCGGCGGGGGTGGCGCGTGATGGCCGCCTTCGAGAACGAGTTCTACCTGCTCCGGCGGGAGGGGGATTCGGTGCTCCCGGCGGATACAACGGTCTTCGCGCAGACAGCCGCCCTGGATGCCGCGGCGCCGTTGCTCGAGGAGCTCACCGCTGCCCTGGAGGCTCAGGGGATCGTGCCGGAGATGATCTACGCGGAATCCGGACCGGGCCAGTTCGAGATGCCGATCCGGTATGCGGAGGCCCTGCGGGCGGCCGACAACCAGATCGCCTTCCGGGAGACGGTGCGCGCGGTCGCCCGCCGTCACGGCCTGATCGCTTCCTTCGTCCCCAAGATCTTCCCGGATAAAGCGGGCAGCGGCGCTCATCTCCACTTCAGCCTGTGGCGGGGCGATCGCAACCGCACCGCGGACCCCCGCCGTCCCGACGCCCTTTCGGCCGAGGCCCGGGCGTTCATCGCCGGGATCCTTCATCACCTGCCTGCCCTCATGGCCTTCACCACGCCGAGCCCGAATTCCTTCAAGCGGATCCGCCCGCGTTTCTGGAGCGGTGCGTTCACCTGCTGGGGATACGGCAACCGGGAGGCGGCGGTTCGTGTTCCACAGCCTCCTGCCGGCCGACCGATCACCCACATCGAACTCAAGACCGTGGATCCCTCCTGCAACCCCTATCTGGCGCTCGGGGCGGTGATCGCCGCAGGGCTGGATGGCCTTGAGAAAGGGCTGGACCCCGGCGAGCCGGTCCAGATGGACCCTGCCGATCTGCCGGAAGCCGAACGGGCGGCCCGGGGGATCCGGCCGCTCCCTTCGACCCTGGGAGAGGCCATCGCCGCCCTGGAGCAGGATGAGGTCCTCCTGCAGGCCCTGGGGCCGGAGCTCGCCCGCTCCTACCTCGCCGTGCGACGGGCGGAGTGGGAGGCGATGAAGGAGATGCCCCACGAGGAGGAAGTGCGAATTCTTCTGGAACGCTACTGATCCGGGAGGGCCCCGTGGATCTCTCTGCCATCCCCATCGTCGACCAGCATGCCCACAACCTGCTGCGGCCGGAATCCGCGCGGGGCTTCGCCTATCCTTCCGCCTTCACGGAAGGCTATGCCACCGAGGTGGTGACCCATCACGTGCAGGAGACGATCTTTTTCCGCCGCAGCATGCGGGAGATCGCGGAGCTTCTGGGATGCGAGCCGAAGCTGGAGGCTATCCTCGAGGCGCGCGAGCGTCTGGGGTTCGAGGAGGTGGCCCGGCGCTGCTTTGCAGCCGCGGGCTTCGAGGCGATCCTCCTGGACGATGGGTTCATGCCGGATCGGGTCATGCCGACTCACTGGCACAACCGCTTCGCACGGGTCCGCCGGCTGCTCCGGGTGGAGTTCCTGGCCGAGCAGCTGATCGCGGCACTCCCTTCCTGGACCGCCTTCGAGGAGGCTTTCCGGACGGCCCTTCGCCAGCCGGATCCGGAGGTGGCTGGCTTTAAGACCATTGTCGCCTACCGGACGGGCCTGGCCGTCGAGCCTCCGGATCCCGAGGCCGCGCGGGCGGCCTTCCAGGCCCTGCGCCAGCAGGCGGAGCGGGGGGAACGCCTCCGGCTGGCCCACAAGCCCCTGAACGACTGGGTGGTGTGGCAGACGCTGGAGGCCGCCGCCCATCTCCGGTTGCCGGTTCAGTTCCACACCGGTTTCGGGGATCCGGACCTGGATCTGCGATGGGCCAACCCCCTTCACCTGCGGCCGCTGCTTGAGCATCCGGACTTCCAGCGGGTGCCCTTCGTGCTGCTGCACGCCTCTTACCCTTATACGCGCGAAGCCGGATATCTTGCTGCCGTCTATCCTCACGTTTACGTGGACCTGGGCCTGGCGATCCCCTTCCTGAGCCGATCCGGTATGGCGTTCGTGGTGCGCGCCTTTCTGGAATTCACGCCGCTCAGTAAGATCATGTTCTCCACGGACGCCCATCTGATCCCGGAGCTGTTTTATCTGGGTGCGCGCTGGGGACGGCGCATCCTGGGGGAGGTGCTGGAGGAAACGATCCGCGCGGGGGATCTCACCGTCATGGAGGCCGAGGAGGCCGCGGAGGCCATCCTGCGGCGGAACGCTCGAACGCTGTATGGCATTGAGTGAGGCAACCGCTTGTCGTTGCCTGACAGCGTTTCAAAAATGGAGGAACCCCATGCGACGGCCATGGATCGGGGTCACGGTGAAACACATCCGGGAATCGGGTTCGCTGGGTCGCGCGCAGAGCGCCACGGAGACCGCTTACCTGCAGGCGGTGTGGCAGGCGGGGGGATTGCCGGTCATGCTCCCCAACCTCCCGGAGGCAGCTCCCGAGTTCGCGGAGCGGATGGATGGCCTCCTGCTCACCGGAGGCTGCGATATCGACCCGGCGCGTTATGGGGCTTCCCCCCACCCCCGAACCGGACCCGTGGATCCGCTCCGGGACGCTTTTGAGTTCGCCCTGGTGGAGGCCGCGCGGGCGCAGGGGAAGCCGATCCTGGGGATCTGCCGGGGCTCCCAGGTGCTGGCGGTGGCCTTCGGCGCCGTGCTCTGCCAGCATCTCCCGGACGTCACGGAGCTGACCCACGATCGCGACGCCCCTCCGCCCGCCCGGGCCCACCCGGTGCGCCTGGAGCCCCCGCCCGCCCTGCGGGATCTCCTCCGCGCCCACGGGATCGGCGAGGTCCTGGAGGTCAACTCTTACCACCATCAGGGGATCCGCCGCCGGGCGGATTGTCCACCCGCCCTCCAGCCGATCGCGGAGGCCCCGGATGGGGTGGTCGAAGCGTTTGTATGGGCTCCCGATGTCATCCGGGCCCTGGCGGTGCAATGGCACCCTGAGCTGCTGGTGGAAGACGACCCCCGGCATCTGTGGCCGTTCCACTGGCTGGTGGAAGCGGCTCGCTCATCGTGAGGCAGCGGGATATCGTCGCAGGGCTCGACGCTTCGACATCGGCTTTAAGCTTTGTAAGCCTTCCTGGGGCTGAAGGCCGCTCGCTTGTGAACATGGGTGAGCAGGTATGAGGCCAGGGCCGCAGGTAACACAAGCTGTTGTCCTATAATGACTGGGCAGGCAGGAGAATCCGCACCCGGGTGCCCTGGCCCGGCGCGCTCTCTACTTCGATCGCCCCCCCCATCGCCTCCAGGAGGCCCCGCGCCACCGTTAGGCTCAGCCCGAAGCCCGGGACCTCCCGCACGCGCGGATCTTCCGAGCGCCAGAAGGGGGTGAACAGCCGCGACTGATCCGAAGGCGCGATCCCGATCCCGGTGTCCTTCACCTCGCAGATCACCATATTCCCCTCACGCATGGCTCGAACCTGGATCTCTCCACCGGGCGGCGTATACTTCGCCGCGTTGTCCAGCACTTTGCTCAGGATCCCCTCCAGCCGCTCCCGATCCGCTGCCACAGCCGGTAGATCCTCCGGGAGATCCAGGGAGAGCCGATGGTTCCGCTCTTCGATCTCCTTCCGAACCCGCCGCAGGGCTTCCTCCAGCGCCTCTTCCAGGGAGGTCGGCTCCACCCGCAGCCGCAGGCGTCCGGTCTCCATGCGGGAGTGTTCCAGCAGATCATTCACCAGGGCGGCCAGCCGGTCGATGTTCACCCGGATGGTCTCCAGGAAGCGCTGCTGGTTCTCGGTCAGGGGCCCGGCGAGCCCTTTCCGCAACAGATCCGTGTAGCCCTTGATGCTGGTCATGGGCAGGCGCAGCTCGTGGACGGCGGTGGAGAAAAAGGTGCCGCGGGCCTCCCGCTCCCGGGCGGCCTCCAGCGCCATCCCGATCAGCAGCCTCGCCGCCTCCCATCCGGCCATATCCTGTAACCTCTCCGGGCTCGGATCGCGAAGGCCGAGCCATTCAGGGGGTTCTTTTTCCACAAGGGGAAGGAGCCACGCGGAATCCGCGATGCGTTCCCATCCGGATCCCCAGACAGGCGGAAGCGCCCATTCCTGCGCCCAGAACGCGGGATCCCCATGGGCGATGGCGCAGCGCCAGGTCCCCGATTCCCAGATGAGGATCGCCCCCTCCGCGGCTCCGGTCTGTCGGATCGCCCAATCCAGAGCCGCGCGGCGGATCTCCTGAGGATCCCGCAACGGCCTCAGCGCCTGTCCCAGCTCCACCAGCCGCTCCATTGGGATTGCCATCCCCGCCATCGGCTCATCCTTCCCGGAAGATCAGAAGGTCCTGCGCATCATAGGTGTAGCTCAGGAAGAAAAGCTCGCCGGTCTCCCGGAAGCGCAGCACCCGGGGCCAGAGCACCGGGAAATCCTCCACGACGGGCAATTCCAGTACCCGGGAGATCGGCGTCCAGACCAGTGTCCCCTCCGGAGTCGACCGGGTCGGCTCCCCGGAGGTTTCCCCAACGAACACTGCAATGAGAACGCCCGGGGAGGCGCCGGTGTCCACGGTGATCAGGCCGGCCAGCCGGAGCGCTTCCACGGGGATGCCCGCTTCCTCGGCGAGCTCCCGGCGGGCGGCGGTGCGCAGGTCCTCCCCGGGCTCCACATGCCCGCCCAGGCCGTTGTAACGCCCCGGGAAAATTTTCTTCTCCGGGGAGCGCTGCAACAGCAACACCTGATCGCCCCGGAACAGGAAGCACAGCACCCGCGGGATCACGGCCCAGCGTCCGGCGGCGCTTCCCTGATCCGCTCGTCCCACTGTTTCATCCTCCTCTGCCTCAAAGGTTATCGGCTCTCCTATCAAGGGTTCCCGCCCAGATGCTTGCGGAAGAAAGCAATCGATCGCTCCAGGAGCAGGCGGTCCGCCGGGCTGCCAGCGGGGAACGTATGGGGCTGCCCGGGATATTCGAACCATTCCACGGCTTTGCCCAGGGCGCGCAGCTGCTCATACAGCTCGCGGGACCACTCGGGGGGCACCGTGGCATCCGCCGCGCCGTGATGGATCTGGATGGGCGTCTGGATGTCCTGCAGATAGGAGGCAGGCGAGATCCGCTGGAGGATCTCCTCGGGGACGCTCAGCTCCTCCCGGCCATGGGCGCCTCCGGACCACTGGAGGATACGCTCGAAGTTCTTGCGCTCATCGGCGCTCATCGAGCCATAAAGCACAGCTGCGCGGATCTTCGGGTTCACCACCAGGACTCGCAGGGCGATGCCGCCGCCCATGGAGTGGCCGAACAGGCCGACCGCATCCGCCCGGGCTACAGGCGGTGTCGGGAGCAAGGCGATCAGGTTCAGCACATCAACGGCATAGCCCACCCGAAACATATTGGGGCCCGTGTCGGAGGGGGGATGATTCCGGTAGTTGGGATGAAGGACCAGGAACCCGGCCCGGGCGAGGGCATCCGCGTAGCGCGTGGTGTAGGCCAGGGTCTGGTAGCGGGCGGGATCCACGTAGCCGTGCAGCACGATCACCACCGGGAACGGCCCCTTCCCGCGGGGGATGTCCATAAACCCGTAGATCGTCAGGCCATCGCTGGGATAGGTGAACAGGGTGCGGGTGAAGGCAGGGGTGACAGTCAGGGTACGTTCGAGGTGGATCGACCCGCCGCCGTAGGGGCGCTGACGCAGGGCCTCGATCGTGAGATCCGCGTAGGGATCCGGCGTCGACGTGGGGGTGGGCCGTGCCGTCGCCGTGGGCATCGGGGTGGAGGACCCGGCCGGGCTGGTCTTTACCGGAGTTAGCGTCGGAGAAGGGATCCCGATGGGCGAGGTCCCTCCCGGCGACGCCGCGCGCCTCGCGCAGCTCATCGCCATCAGCCCCACAACGATCCATCCGTAGAGGAAGATCCGCATTGGTGCCATCCCTGAATACGAGAACTGCAGATCGTTGTAGGGCAACTGCTTGCAGTTGCCCTACTTCTGGAAGGCCGGGTGCGGCTACAGGATTAAAGTCCAGATGGTCTTTGATTACAATCTATTCGGAGAGGAGCGAGCGCGCAACCGGTGCGGCAGCCCAGAGAAGGGGGGAAGCCGATCTCTTCAAGAACCATAGAGGAGGATGGCCGATGTGGCGGAACTGGCTGGAGATCTATCGCACATGTAACCTGCGGGCCGATCGGCCCATGGATGCGGTCTCGAAGTGGCTGCTCATCGTCCGCTGCTGTGTCTTCCCCATGACCTTCATCTCCGCCGCCATCGGGGGATTGCTGGCTGCGGCGGCCGGGCGTTTCGAGCCCCTGCCCTTTGTCCTGTCCACCGTTGGCCTGCTGCTGGCCCACGCGGCGAACAACATGATCAACGATTACTTCGATCTGGAGACCGGGCTGGATACGGCGGAGTATGTGCGGGCCCAGTATGCTCCCCATCCGGTGCTTTCCGGCCTGGTCACGCGCGGCCAGCTGCTGCGGGCCATTCTGCTGGTCAACGCCCTGGATGCTGTGATCGCCTTCTATCTGACGGCCCTGCGCGGCTGGCCGATCCTGGCCTTCGCCCTGGCCGGGCTGTTCATCAGCGTGTTCTATGTGGCCCCGCCCCTGCGCCTCAAACGCATCGGCCTGGGCGAGCTGGGCGTCTTCATTGTGTGGGGGCCGCTGATGATCGGCGGCACGTTCTACGCGACTACAGGGACCCTGCCGGGGTGGGTCTGGCTGGCGTCGATCCCCTACGCCCTGCTGGTGTCCACCGTTCTCATCGGCAAGCACATCGACAAACTGGAACAGGACCGCATCCAGGGGATCCATACATTACCGGTCCTGCTCGGGGAGCGGATGGCGCGTGCCCTGAACGCGGGGCTGATGGTGGCCTTCTATCTGGTGGTGGGGGGGCTGGCGCTGGCGGGGGTGCTGGGACCATGGGTACTGCTCACCCTGCTGGGCCTGCCGCGCCTGCTGGACGTGCTGCGAACCTACGCCCGTCCCCGCCCGGCTGAGCCGCCGCCGGGCTATCCGGTGTGGCCGCTCTGGTATGTCTCATGGGCCTTCGTGTTCAACCGCCGCGCCGGCGCCCTGTTCCTGGCCGGGCTCCTGCTGAACCTGATCCTTCCCCTTCGCCTTCCGATCGGGTGAGAAGGCGCCGGGATGATTGAAAAGCCCGACCTATCCTTTCATTTCCTTTCATTCCTCCTGAGCAGACCCACCGCATCCAGCTCCTGTTGCGCGGCGGTTTCCTGATTGGGCCGTGTCCTTGCGTGAGATCCATGGCAGGCCCAGAATAGAAGCCAGCAGATGATAAACGGTCGGCTGCTGCAGGTCGTCACCCTGCGATACCCAGGATGGGAGGAATGAAAGACCATGGCGAGCACATCCGTGAGCGCGCAGGCGGAGCTGTCCACCGCAAGATCTGTGGCTCCGGGGGAGTTTCCGTTCATCCCTCCGGTGCCGCGCTCCGTCGAGGAGACCGGGCTTTCTCCGGCCTTCCTGGCCGATCTGAGCCTGAAGATCCTCTACAACGCGGGTTATCTCACTGGAGGGCAGCTGGCGGAGCGCCTGCGTCTTCCCTACACCGGGGTCACCGAAGTCATCCTGGAATTCCTCAAGCGGGAGCAGCTGGTGGAGGTGCAGGGAGCCCGAGGCGTGGGGGAACAGGCATATCAGTATGCCCTGACGGCCCGGGGGCGCGATCGGGCCCGTGAGGCCCTGGATCGAAGCCAGTATGCCGGGCCCGCCCCGGTGCCCCTCTCCGCTTATGCGGTCGCCATGCGCCGGCAATCCCATAAGGGAACGCGGGTGACCCCCCGGCTGATGCGCCAGGCCCTCGGGCATCTGGTGCTCAACGATCGGGTGTTTCACAAGATCGGCCCCGCTATCAACTCCGGGACTTCCATCTTCCTCTACGGTCCGCCCGGGAACGGGAAGACCTCCATCGCTGAAGCCATCGGCCATCGGGTCTTCGAGGGGGGCATCTTCATCCCCTATGCGGTCGAGGTCGGGGGCTTCGTCATCAAGGTGTTTGACGAGGTGAACCATGAGCCGTTGTCGAACCAGCGGCCCGGCCAGACCGGCATGTTAAAGGCCCCGGCGGACGCGCGGTGGATTGCCATCCGGCGGCCCTTTATCGTCAGCGGCGGGGAGCTCACCCTGGAGATGCTGGATCTCACCTGGAACGAGGTCAGCCGTTACTATGAGGCGCCGCTCCAGATGAAGGCCAACGGCGGCGTCTTCCTGATCGATGACTTCGGCCGTCAGCAGGTGCGCCCCCGCGATCTCCTCAACCGCTGGATCGTCCCCCTGGAGAAGGGGGTGGACTATCTCACCCTGCACACCGGCCAGAAGTTCGAGATCCCCTTCGAGACCCTGATCCTCTTCTCCACCAACCTGAATCCCAGGGATCTGGTGGATGAGGCCTTCCTGCGCCGCATCCGGCACAAGATCGAGATCCCGGACCCCAGCCCGGCGGAGTTCCGGGAGATCTTCCGCCGCGAATGCCAGGCCCGGGGGATCCCCTATGATGAGCAGGCCCTGGTTTACCTTCTTCAGGAATGGTATGTCAAACGCCGGCGGCCGCTCCGGGCGGTCCACGCCCGGGATCTTCTGGCCCACATCCAGGACATCGCCTCGTATTTCAACGTGCCCCCGACGCTGAATAAGGAGCTTATCGATCGAGCCTGCGAGGCCTATTTCGTGGAGATGGGTGGTCCCTCCCCTGCCGCGCCCTCGCCCAAACCCTCCGGGGCCTCATAAGGTCGGTTTCCCCATCCAGGCGGGCGCGGCGGGGTTTCGATACGCGATGGATACGCGGGGGCACGGCATGCCGTGCCCCCGCGTGAAGGAACGAGACCCGTTTTCTATGGGATTGCGACCCGGTAGGGGCGACCCGTCGGGTCGCCCATAGCGGGTTTTCCCCGGATTGAATTGCCTGCATAATATCCTCTGCCGGCATCCTATCTGTCGCTTCTGCAAACCCATGAGCGCCACCCATGAGGAGCGGCTTCGCCGCAGGCTGCAGGAACGCCGCCGGATCCACCAGAGGGAGCTGGAGGAGGAGCTCTTCCGTCTGGTGGAGGAATTGAAAGCCATCGGGGTCGAGCGGGTGATCCTGTTTGGATCCGTCGTCCGCCGGGCGATCGGTTTAACCAGCGACCTGGATCTTCTGGTCATATGGGATACGCCCATGGGGTTCCTGGAACGAACCGCTTTCCTCTATCGCCGGTTGAACCCGCGAGTCCCGGTGGACCTGTTCGTTTACACGCCGGAGGAAATCCAGCGGCTGGCGGATCGCCCTTTCATCCGCCGGGCGCTGGCGGAGGGAGAGACAGTCTATGCGGCGGGATCCGAAGGCGGAGGGCCTTCGCTGACTTGAGCAGGCGGAGGCCGACCGAAAAGGAGGACCGCTCCTGCTGGAAGGCGTCTAACCTCTATCGCGATTCTCCCGGATTCAGTGAGGAGAAGGAAGCCTGAGATGGCGAAGAAAACAGAATCCAGCCGGGTGGTGGCAACCAACCCGAAAGCCTATCACGACTATCACATCGAGGAGACCTATGAGGCGGGCATCGCCCTCACCGGCAGCGAGATCAAATCCGTGCGGGCGGGCCGGATCAGCCTGCGGGAGGGCTATGTGCTCCCCCGGGATGGCGAGCTGTGGTTGATGAACGTCCACATCGCCCCTTATGAGCCGGCGGCGCGGGACAATCCGGATCCCCGGCGGCCGCGCAAGCTGCTCCTCCACCGCCACGAGATCAACCGGCTGATCGGCAAGGCCCAGGAGAAAGGATATACCATTGTCCCGTTGAAGGTTTATCTGAACCCCCGGGGATTCGCGAAGGTGGAAATCGCGCTGGTGAAAGGGAAGAAGCAATATGAGAAGCGCCGGGCGATCGCCGAGCGGGAGGCCCGCCGCGAGATCGAGCGGGCCCTGAAGGGAGAGGAATGAGCCATGGGCGTGCGGGAGCGTTACGCGCACCAGCCGCCCCTGCCTCCCGATGTGATCCAGCGACTGGGAAGCCTGGAAGCCCTCTTCCGGCGGTGTCCGATTCGCCTGGTCTACCTGTTCGGATCGATCGCCCGCGGCGATCCCCGGGCGGCCGATGTGGATCTGGCGGTGCTCCCGGAGGAGGGCCTGTCGCTTCCCCAGCTCTATGCGGACCTCTCCCTCGCCCTGGGGACCGATCGCCTGGATCTGGTGGATCTCCGATCCGCCCCCCCGGGACTCCAGCAGGAGATCCTTCGGACCGGGCGCTGCCTTTTTGCGCGCTCGGAGGTCGAGCGGCAGACGTTTGAGCAGCGAGTTCGGGATACCGCCCGCGACGCGCGGACCCGGATTCTGGCCCAGGCTCGGGAATTCCAGTGGGGGTCCCTGCCCCTGGCGTTGCGATGGGATTCCCCGTGGTTGGCGCTGAGGATCTGCTTCGGGCGCTCTGGCAAAGGGGGGTGATCACCGGATCCCTTTACAGCGCGCTGCGGGGAGCGGGGGGATTTCGGAACATCCTGGTCCACGAATATATTCGGATCGATCCGGCGCGGGTGGTGGAGTTCATGGGGAAGGCCCCCGAGGCCTTTCGGCGCTTCGCCATCGAGATCCGGGAGTGGCTGGCCCGTTTGCCGGAAGAGGATTGATCACGCCGTTGTATGGGAACCATGGCGATCGAGATCGTCAACGAACGATTTGTCTTCCGTGGGCAAACGCTGGCTTCGGTGCGGGAGATCAATCGCCTGTCGGATCCGATCAAGCAGGCGATCTACCGCACCCTCATCCCGGATTTCCTGCTGGAACGCTACGGGATCGATCCGGTGACCCTCCGCGACCCGGAGGGGTATCCCCTGGTCGACATCGACGCCCCGCCCGGGAGCCCGGATGTCCAGATTCGCATCTGGCGGCGCCGCGATGATCGGGATCCGCTGGTTTACCTGCACTTCGCGGAGACCATGCACAACCGGATCATCGTGTTGCTCTTTATGACCAACGATCCGGAATCCCCCCGCTTCGATGTGGATCGGGACTGGCAGGGCCGGCCGACGAAATACGGGACGATGGGTCGGAACATCGAGGCGGAGGTCGCCGCGATGCAGTTCGGTCTGGCCCCCGGACAGGTTCGAAGGGGGCTGCGTCTCACCAAACATATGCTCCCGCTCTTTGAGCGGTTCATCGCCCGCCTGGGTCACGATATGTTCCTGGTGGAGCCCCTGGCTTACCACGCGGCGATTCTCTTCGAGCGCTACGGTTGCGGATATATCGAGGGGCGTATGAAAATGGAATGGATCCATCGGGAGTTCCAGCCGGGCGGGGAACTGCATCGGCGCCTCGATGGCTCCACGCCGTTTCGACAGCCCGGGATGGAGAAGACCGTTCGCGGCCGCTCCTGGGCCATCTACGATGGGATCCTGGGAGAGCCTTTCGATGGCGTCCGGATGTATAAACGGGTGGGCCACCACG
Source organism: Candidatus Thermoflexus tengchongensis (assembly GCA_016842085.1). GTDB lineage: Bacteria > Chloroflexota > Anaerolineae > Thermoflexales > Thermoflexaceae > Thermoflexus > Thermoflexus tengchongensis. The sequence goes on from JAEVEX010000024.1 coordinate 28,486, forward strand.
CCGGGGTGTGCACTTTCCCGGATGCGGTCTGGTGAAGGATGGAGTGGTTTCCGATCGAAGCCTCCACGCTCACGCTGGCTTTGAAGATCCTGCTCATCGCGATCCTGGCCGGCGCCCTCTGGTGGGGGATCGGGCGTGTGGTCCGGTTCCGCCTGCCGATCCCGGATCCTGAGCGCGCCCGGCGGATCCAGGCGGTCTTCTCCCTGGGGCGCAGCCTGCTGCGGGCCGTTGTGCTCACCGTCGCCCTGCTGATGATCCTGGACCTTTTGGGGCTGAATCTGGGCCCGCTGCTCACCGGCGCCGGCATCCTGGGAGTCGTGGTGGGGCTGGGCGCCCAGAGCCTGATCCGGGATCTTCTGGCCGGGCTGATCATTGTGCTGGAGGGTCCCTTCGGCATTGGGGATCTGATCCGCACGGCCGGGGTGAGCGGGAAGGTGGAGCGCATCACCATGCGGGCCACTTATGTGCGGGACGTCGACGGCACGCTGCACGTGATCCCGAACAGCATGCTGGGGGTGGTCAGCAACCTGAGCCGGGATTGGGCCCGGGTGATCGTGGACCTGCCGGTGCCCCGGGGGACCCGACTGGAGGAACTTCAGGAAGCGCTGGAGCAGGCGGCGCGGGCGCTGCGGGAGGATCCAGAGCTGGGAGGGGAGTGGCTGGAACCCCCGATGGTGGCCGGCATCGAGGCCATCGGTGAAAGCGCCTTCATCGTGCGGGTGGAAGCGAAGACCCGGCCATCGGACCGCTGGACAGCCGCCCGCCGATTGCGGTATCATCTGCTGCAGGCGTTGCAAACTTCGCTGGCCCCTTCGCCGGATCGTTGAGCGGCGGCCTGCGGAGGGTCCCGCCGGTTTCTCATGAGCATTACGGAAATCCCGGAGGTGACGATGCGGATCAGAACAGCGGCGCAACCGATCAACGCCCGGAGCCTGGGGCGCATTGCCGTCGTCCTGCTGAGCCTTCTCCTCGCGGCGTGCGGGGGCGCCCCTTTTGGGGCCCCCGTGCCGCCCACGGCGACCTTCCCGCCCACCCGCACGCCGCGCCCGACGGCGACGGCCACCTTCACCCCGACCATCACCCCATCGCCGACGGCGACCTTCACGCCGACGCCGACGGATACCCCCACGCCGACCCGGACGCCCACGCGGACCCGTCCGCCCTTCACCCCTACCCCGCGCCCGACGGCGACGCCGGTTCCCACCCCCACACCGGCCTTCGATTTCTATCCGCAGCCCATGTCCAAAGCGCCGAACTGCGGGACCGTCTACATGGAAGGCTACATCCGGGACGCGGCGGGGAACCCGCTCGATGGAGTGTGGTATCGCCTGCAGATGTTCTTCCCTTCGGGCAGTGGATATGAGCAGGTGTGTCTGTCGCCTGGGGATGGGAACTGTGAAGATTACAAGCAGAGCGGAGGCCGGGCGCCAGGCCTGTGGGGGTTCGCGCCGCTGAACCCGGCGGACTATCATAAGCCGTTCCGCTTCATCATCGAAATCGTGGAGAGCCCGAGCAATCCCCGGCCGCTTTCGCCGCCCGTGGTCATCGACCACCAGGACTGCAATCAGGTCGGTCAGTATGTCTTCGACTGGAAGCGTCGATATTGAAGAAGGCACCGGGGCCCGGCGGAGATCTGTGATATCGCCGGGCCCCTTTTCGCGTGGCTGATCGAAAGGGGGCTGCGATGGGTTCAAAACCTCAACGCCTGCGAAAGGTCTGGGGGATCCTGATCCTCCTGCTTCTCCTCGACGCCTGCCGTCCCACCCCTACCCCTACGCCCACGCCGGTGGTCTCCAAACTGCCCCCCATCCTGGTCGCCCGCACGCCGGAGCCCGGGCAGGAAGTAACCCCCGAGATGCCCCTGCGCCTCGTGTTCAGCGAGCCGATGGATCGGGCTTCCGTGGAGGCCAACCTGCGGGTGATCCCGGCGGTCGCCGGACGCTTTGCCTGGGAGGCCGGAGATCGCATCCTCCGTTTCCTCCCTCAGGCCCCATGGAAGCCCGACACGGAATATGAGGTCCGTCTGGAGAACGCGCGGGCGCGTAACGGCCAGGGCCTGGCCCGACCGGTGGCCTTCCGCTTCCGCACCGCCTCCCCCCTCACCGTGGTCGAGGTGATCCCGGCCCCGGACGCCCGGGATGTGGATCCCCAGGCCTCCGTGACGGTGATCTTCAACCGGCCGGTGGTCCCCCTGCGCAGCGATCTCGCCCCTGGGGATCTCCCGCAGCCCCTGGTCTTCGATCCGCCGGTCCGGGGGACCGGCCGCTGGATCAACACCAGCATCTATTCGTTCCAGCCGGAGGGCTCATGGGCGGCCGGGCGCACCTACACGGCCCGCGTGGTCGCTGGCCTCCGGGATCTCACCGGGGTGACGCTGGAGAAGGATTACACGTGGACCTTCACCATCCGCCGCCCGGCGGTGATCGCCTACGCCCCCCGGCCCGGCCGGCAGATGGATATGGATCTGAGCGCGCCCATCTCCATTACGTTCAACATGGAAATGGATCGGGCCTCTGTCGAATCTGCCTTCTCTTTGCGGGAGGGTGCCGAGGATGGCCCGACGGTTCCGGGGCGTTTTGAATGGATCAGCCAGACGGTGCTCTTCCGGCCGGCCCAGCCCCTGAAACTGGAAACCCGCTACTTTGTCCGTCTGGAACAGCGGGCCGCGGCCCCCTCCGGGGCCACCCTCGAGGGAGCGGTGGCCTGGGCCTTTACCACCCCCGCCTATCCCCGTCTGCAGAGCGCCAGCCTCAGCCCGCAAGGCCCCAACCGCGTGGATCCGGAGGATTCCATCGAGCTTCGCTTCACCTCCGGTGCTATCCGCCCGGAGACCATCTGGCCCAATCTCCGTTTCGAACCGCCGATCTCCGTGACCCGGGTGTTTACAAACTGGGATCCGGAGTACGGCGTTTTCACCCTCTCCGGGTCCTGGCAGCCGGGAACGGTTTACACGCTGACAGTTGGCCCGGAGATCATGGATCGTTATGGCAACCGGCTGGACCGCCAGCATACGTTCACCTTCACGGTCAACCATCTGGATCCCGTCGCCTATCTGAACATCGGCAGCCCCTACTCTCCGCTGGTGGTGGTGGGGACTTACACGGAGACGACCGCTTTCCTCTCCACACGCAATCTCGATCGGGTGACCTTCACCCTATCGCGGCTGGAGCTGGAGCGCTTCATCGCCCTGAGCCAGGATCCAGAGGCGACCTTCCGTTACAGCGCGCCGAATGCCGATCTGGTCGCCCGGTGGACGTTCACCGTGCCGGAGGTGATCACCGATGTCATCATGCTGAACCGCGTTTCCCTGGCCGGCCCCGACCGTCGTATCCTTCCCACCGGGCTCTATCACCTTCGAATGGATGCCCCGGTCTCCCTGGAGCATCGGCCGGGCCGCTACCTGCTGGCCGCGGTGGATCTCAATGTGGTGGTGAAGGTGGCCCCCCAGGAGGCCCTGGTCTGGGTCACGGATATGGCCACCGGCCGCCCGGTTCAGGGAGTTCCCGTTCGGCTGTTCGAAGCCACCGAGGAACACGTGGAGATCTGGGGGGTTCGCGCCACGGATGCGAGCGGGATCGCCCGCTTCGAGTGGTCGGACCCGGTTCCTCTCTGGCGGATGCGGGTGGCGGTGGCCGGAACCCCCGGCAGCCGCTTCGGGATCGGCGCCAGCGCCTGGTCCGATGGCGTCGAGCCCTGGGCCTTCGATCTTCCGGCGGACTATGAGCCCCCTCGCTTCCGGGTCTACTGGCAGACCGACAAGCCCATCTACCGCCCGGGCCAGACCGTGCATTTCAAGGCCATCGTGCGCGCCGATGACGACGCCCGCTATGCCCCGCCGTCCGATCGGACCTTCGCCATCCGGATCGAGGATCCAGAGGGCCGCGAGGTTTACTCCGCTACCCTGACGTTAAACGACTTCGGGACAGCGGAAGGGGCTTTCCCGCTGGCGGAGGATGCGATGCTCGGCCGCTACACCCTGATGGCCGATCTCCCGCCCGGGCTTTACTACCACTCGATTTCCTTCCTGGTGGCCGCCTACCGCCGACCGGAGTTCCAGGTGACCCTCACGCCGGAGCGCCCGGCCTATGTGGCCGGCGAGCGCATCCGGGCGGCGCTCCAGGCCACCTACTATTTCGGAGGGCCGGTGGCGGGGGCGAAGGTGGAATGGACCGCTCGCGTCCAGCCCTATTTCTTCGAATACACCGGGCCGGGGTATTACTCCTGGTCCGATTTCGATCCTTACAGCGCCTATGAGGGGGAAGGCGAGGAGGTCATCGCCAGCGGAAGCGGAACTACCGATGCCCAGGGACGGTTCCTGATCGAGCTTCCCGCCGATCTGGGGGCCCGCCCCGGGAGCCGGCGGGTGATCCTGGAAGCCAGCGTGACCGACCCCAACGACAACCTGGTAGCCGGACGAACCGAGGTGGTGGTCCACGCGGGGCGTTTTTACATCGGGCTGCAGGCGGAGCACTATGTGGGGGAGGCCGGCCGCCCGCTCACGATGACGGCGAAAACGGTGGATTGGGAGAGCCGGCCGGTGGGCAACATCGCACTGACCTGGACCGCGTATCGCCGCGAGTGGTTCAGCGTGATGCAGGAGACGGACCGCGGGCCGATGTGGACCTGGACTTACAGCGATACCGCGGTGATGAGCGGCACGCTCCAGACGAATGCGGAAGGTATGGGACGCTTTGCGTTCACCCCGCCGGATCCGGGGACCTATGTCGTGAAAGCGGAAGGGACGGATGCCGAAGGCCATCGGATTCGGAGCGCGGAATTCGTCTGGGTATCCGGGCGGGGGGTGGTGGCGTGGCGTCAGGAGAACAACGATCGGATCGAGCTGGTTGCTGATCGTCGGGAATACGCGCCGGGCGATACGGCCACCATCCTGGTTCCCTCCCCCTTTACCGGAACGGTAACCGCCCTGATCACTGTGGAGCGCGGGAGGATCCGACGGGCAGAGGTGCACACTTTACAGGGCAACGCGCCCACGGTAGCCATCCCGCTCTCCGAGGAGGACGCGCCCAACGTCTTCGTCTCGGTCCTCCTGATCCAGGGGGTCACCCGGGAGAACCCGGCACCGGGCTTCAAGATGGGGATGGTGAACCTCCCGGTGAAGCCGACGCGACAGACCCTCCACATCGAGCTGATCCCATCGGGATGTGGCGGCCGGTGCCCATTATGGACCCCGGGAGACCATGACGGTCACCGTTCGCACCACGGACGCGGAGGGCCGGCCGGTCCCGGCGGAGGTGGCCGTGGCGGTGGTGGATGCCTCGGTGCTGGCCCTGGTGGATCCGAACGCCCCGCCCATCATGGAGGGATTCTACGGCCGGCGCAACCTCTCCGTCCTCACCGGCGTCTCCCTGATCTACAACCTGAACCGGGTGACGGTGCGTATCGCCCGGGAGCGTAAGGGCGGTGGCGGTGGCGTCGCCGAGGCTTTCGGGGAGATCCGGCGGGAATTCCCGGACACCGCCTACTGGAACGCGGTCCTGCGGACCGATGCGAACGGGACGGCGGTCTTCTCCGTGCGCCTGCCGGATAACCTCACCACCTGGCGCATCACCGCGAAGGGGGTGACCCAGGATACCCGTGTCGGCGAGGCCATGCTGGACGTCATCAGCACCAAAGATCTCCTGATCCGTCCCAGCGTCCCGCGGTTCTTTGTGGCCGGCGATCGCGTGACCCTGGGCGCGGCGGTCCATAACCAGACCGGGCGTTCCCTCCCGGTGACGGTGCGCCTGGAGGCGAAAGGGTTCACCCTGGAAAGCCCGGCCGTTCAGGAGGGAACGATTCCCCCGGGTGGCATGGCCCGCTTCGAGTGGACCGGGGTGGTGGGGCGGGTGGAGGCCGTGGATCTCACATTCTACGCCGAGGGCGGCGGCCTTCGGGATGCCACCAAACCCACCTTAGCCCGGCCGGATGGCACCATCCCGGTGCTGCGCTATGTGAGCCTGGAGACCGTGGCAGCCGCCGGGATGCTGGAAACCCCGGAGCCCCGGCAGGAGATCGTGGCCATCCCGCCGGAGCCGGAGGTCACTGGCGGAACCCTCATTCTTCGGCTCTCCCCATCCCTGGCCGCGACGGCCCTGGACAGCCTGACATGGCTTCAGCACTTTGAGTATGAATGCACCGAGCAGACCATCAGCCGCTTCCTGCCCAACATCGCCACCTATCAGGCCCTTCTCCGTCTGAACCTGGCCCGTCCGGATCTGGAGGAGCACCTCCGGCAGCAGATCGCGGTTGGCCTGCAGAAACTGTATGCCGGCCAGCACGCTGACGGCGGGTGGGGATGGTTCCCGTCCATGGAAAGTGACCCCCTGACCACCGCTTACGCGGTCTTCGCCCTGGCCCAGGCGCGGGCCAGCGGGTTCGCGGTGGCCGACGGCGTCATCGAGCGCGGCGTTGCGTTCCTGCGCCGATCCCTGGAGGCGCCCGCGGATCTGCCCTCGTGGAAGGCCAACCGGCAGGCGTTCATGCTCTTCGCGATGGCCGAGGCCGGTGCCGGGGATGCCGGCCGGATCGTTGCGCTGTGGGAGGCCCAGAAGGAGCATCTCGCCCTTTACGCCCGCGCCTTCCTGGCGATGGCCCTCGGTCGCGTCCAGGCGGATCACCCGCTGATCCCCACATTGCGGAACAGCGTGCTCGAGCAGGCCAGCGTGACCGCGACCGGCGCCTTCTGGGAAGAGAAAGGCCTGGACGATTTCAACTGGAGCACCGATACCCGGACCTCGGCCATCGCCCTGCTCAGCCTGCTGCGCCTGGACCCGAAGAACCCGCTGGCCTTCCAGGCCGTGCGGGGGCTGATGGCGGCGCGCCGGGCGGACCGGTGGGAGACCACCCAGGAGACGGCATGGGCGCTGATGGCCCTCACGGAGTGGATGGTCCAGAGCGGGGAGCTGGAAGGGAATTACACGTGGACGGTTCGCCTGAACGATCAGGTCATGGGGTCCGGTTCCGTGGATCCAGCGCACCTTCAGGAGACCGTGACCCTGCAGCAGGACATCGCCGGGCTGTTGCGGGAGGTCGGGAACGCCCTGGAGCTTTCCCGGAGCGTCGGGCCCGGTGTGCTGTATTACACCATCCATCTAGCCCTGGAGGAGCCGGTGGAGCGGATCGCCCCGCGCTCCCGGGGCCTGACCCTGAGCCGCCAGTATCTGCGGCTGGACGATCCGTGCCTGAAGGATCGGCGGCAGGCGTGCACCCCGGTGACCTCGGCCCGGGTGGGGGACCTCCTGGTGGTGCGCCTGACCTTGGTGGTTCCGCGTACGGTGCACCATCTGGTGCTGGAGGATCCGTATCCGGCGGGGATGGAGGCCATCGATCCCTCGCTGAAGACATCGCCGATGGCGGGGCGGCCGCCGGAGCTGCAGCGGGTCGATCCACGGGATCCCTTTGGCGGGTATGGCTGGTGGGGCTGGTGGTGGTTCGGGCATACGGCGCTCTATGACGATCGGGCGGCCCTGTTCGCCGAGTATCTCCCGCCGGGGACCTATGAATACACGTATATGATCCGGGCGGGCTGGGCCGGGCGGTTCCAGACGCGCCCCGCGCGGGCCTATGCCTTCTACTTCCCGGAGATCTACGGGCAGAGCGAAGGCATGCGGTTCGAGATCACCCGGTAAAGGGGAGTATAGGCGTGTCGAATGAATTCGACCTCCGAGGCCTTCGGCCGATGGCCGGCGTGGGCGTCGAATGAATTCGACCTCTGAGGCCTTCGGCCGATGGCTGGCGTGGGCGTCGAATGAATTCGACCTCGAGAGGCCTTCGGCCGGTGGCCGGCGTGGGCGTCGAATGAATTCGACCTCGAGAGGCCTCCGGCCGATGGCCGGCCTTCGCCGGCCGAAAGGATTTTTGCGTCGGCGGAGGCCGACGCGCGGCGCGGGAGGGCGTCGAATGAATTCGACCTCTGAGGCCTCCGGCCGATGGCCGGCCTTCGCCGGCCGAAGGGCTTTTCCCGTCGGCGGAGGCCGACGTCTGGCGCGTAAGCGCCACGCGAGGCCGATTTCTAATCGGCGCGAAAGGCCGACGCCTGCGCGCGGGGGCGTCGAATGAATTCGACCTCAAGAGGCCTTCGGCCGATCGGCCGGCCTTCGCCGGCCGGAGGGCTTTTCCCGTCGGCGGAGGCCGACGCCAGGCGCGTAAGCGCCTCGCGAGGCCGATTTCCAATCGGCACGATAAGCGATGGCCGGCGTGAGCGTCGAATGAATTCGACCTCTGAGGCCTCCGGCCGATCGGCCGGCCTTCGCCGGCCGGAATGTTTTCGCGTCGGCGGAGGCCGACGTCTGGCGCGTAAGCGCCTCGGGAGGCGATCTCAATCGCCGCGATGCACGCCCCCCCCGAAGCGGTTCCCCGATGGTCCCTGGACCCCTACCTCGCTTGCGCGATTTTCCCGATAAAGTTAGAATATAGTTAGTTTGATTCTGGTTTGAAAGGGGTTCCTGTGCGGAGATCTCTGGCTGGTCTGTTTTTGCTGGGCTGGATCCTGAGCCTTTACGGAGGCGGCGCGCCGGGCCCGGCCGTTCCGGAGGCCTCCCAGGCGCTCGCTTCTACCTCGGGGGGGTCCTTCCAGGTTTATCTCCCGCTGATCCTCCGGAACGCGGGCCCGCCGACAAACCGCCAGGCGAATGCGCCGCGCCTCGCAGACCCCCTCGGGGTGGACTTCCCCCGCATGGCGATTTTCTGGTTCGGGAGGATCACGCCCACGGCGAATTACGCGGATGTGCGCGTCGCGTATACGAGCGCTGAACTGGTGGTCTATGTAGCGGTGATCGATCGTCGTCTGTGGTCCGCCCCCTCCCCTTCCCCGGGGAACCTCACCGCATGGGATGCGGTCACGCTCTTCCTTCACCTGGATGGCAACGTTGGAGATGCGCCATCTCCTTCTGCCTATCGCTTCATCGGGGGGTTAAGCAACGCCGATGCCTCCGGCCGCTATCAGGCGGCCGATCGGGGCACCGGCTCGGGCTGGACACCGGTGTCGCTTTCGTTTACCGCCCTCGCCGGCTGGCGGGGGGAACGATTGAACGACGACGGGGACGATCGGGGCTGGGCCATGACCTTCCGGATCCCCTTCGCCAGCCTGGGCCGCTCCGGCCCGCCGCCCGAGGGAACCATCTGGGGCCTGGGGGTGATGGTGCACGACCGGGACGACGCCGCCGGCACCCCGATCCCGGTGGCGACATGGCCGGAGTCGATGCGCCCGGACGTCCCGGCCACCTGGGGGCGGCTCCGCTTCGGGATGCCGGCCTACACGCCCCCTCCGTCCCGGCCCGGAGGAACGGTGATCGTCCGCCATGGCCTGAACGGCGCGGTGGTGAAGGACGCCGGCATCGGGGGATACACGACCTGCGGGAGCGGGCTGGATTACTGGACCCAATGGGGCGAGGCGCCGGATCCCGGGCGGCCGGACTTCAACATCCAGAATCAGATCGACATCGCGGACTGGCCCTGTTTCTCGAAATACTACATCATCTTCCCCCTGGATGCCATCCCGCCGGGCAAGGTGATCCTCTCGGCCACCCTCACGCTGTATCAGATGGGGAACGCCGGTTCTAACCCACCCCCCTCCTGGATCCAGGTGCTGACGGTGCGGGAGGACTGGGAGGAATGGTCCCTGACCTGGAACCGTGCGCCCCTGGCCTGGGAAAATATCGGGGGGACGTGGGTGGATGCGGTGCGGAACTTTCCCGGGTGGCCGGGGATCCCCTATACGTGGGACATCACCCGGGCGGTGGCCGAGGCGTATGCGGCCGGCCAGCCCCTCCGCCTGGCCCTTTATTCCGCCGACGCGGCCTACCACAGCGGCAAATACTTTGTGTCCTCCGATACCGGGGACTGGAACGCGCAGGGCCGCCCGACCCTCACCATCGTGTGGGGTGATCCGTGAGGACGCCGATGTGCAAACCCCGGACAACCCCTTGCGGTTCTCCTGCCCGTTTTCCCGCAACGAATGGATCCGCAGCGCCGAAAGGATCGGGAGAGGCCCCAGCCTGAATTCCCGGATCACCTGGGGGACTTCCTTCTTCGAGGCGAAACAGACAGAACGGAGGATTTCAAGGCTTTCCATAAACGATGGAAGACGACGCGATAGCACCTGAGGCAATGAAGGCGATAAAGGAACGGGAGCTCGATGGTCGCAACGATGGCGCCTTCCCGGAGGCGGTCGGCCGCTCGCTGGAGGAGCAGGGCCAGGAGGGCCAGGAGCAGGATCCCTCCGGCGCGGGGGAGGAGGGGGAAAACGGGCCGGGATTCCAGCGATCGCTCCACGAACGCCTGCGCGAGGGTGAGCCCCAGGAAGGCCCCGGCGGCCAGGCTTGCCCACGCCAGGCCCCGAAGCCATGGCCCGATCCGCCGCATCCAGGCGGGCGCGGGCGGGGGCTCCAGGGGATCCCGCCACGGGGAAGCGGCCGCCCTCAGCGCGGCCTCGCGCTCCAGGATCGCGGCGAGCAGGTCTGCATGCCCATTCTCGATCGCTACCCTTCGCAGATGAGCGAGCTGGCGAAGGAGCGAGCGACGCGGAGCTGGATCCTGGGGAGGATGAATGCGTTTCAGAACTGCCGCCAGGGCCTCGACGGCCGCCCGGCGCACCCACCGGACCTCATCCTTCAAGGCCTCGGTGAGGGCGGGGAGGGCCTGGGGGCCGCCGATCTTCCCCAGGGCCTCGGCGGCCGCCCGGCGCACCTCCGAGTCCTTATCCTTCAAGGCCTCGATGAGGGCGGGGAGGGCCTGGGGGCCGATCTCCCTCAGGGCCCCGGCGGCCACCTCGCGCACCCCCGAGTCCTTATCCTTCAAGGCCTCGATGAGGGCGGGGAGGGCCTGGGGATCGCCGATCTTCCCCAGGGCCTCGGCGGCCGCCCGGCGCACCCCCTAGTCCTCATCCTGCAAGGCCTCGAGGAGGGCGAGGAGGGCCTGGGGGTCGCCGATCTCCCCCAGGGCCCCGGCGGCCGCCTTGCGCACCCACGAGACCTTATCCTGCAAGGCCTCG
>JAEVEX010000064.1 GCA_016842085.1 Candidatus Thermoflexus tengchongensis
GGCCTGGCCCAGGGAGAACACGGGGGGATGGAGGAATCGCTTCCAGGAATGCGGGCCCACCGCATACCCGAAGAAGGCCTCATCCTCCCGGCGTTTCAGACGGTAGTGGCCTCCATCCTGTTCGTCCGTCCATCCGATGGGGAGATCCGAGATCTGATGGATTTCATCGTAGACAATAGCCCCCTCCTGGATCCGTGGGCCGATGATCGTGTAGCCCTGCCGCGCGAGCGCCTCCAGCAGGGTCTGCAGCTGCGCCTTCTCCATTCGCCAGAGGGAGCCGGGGGTGGGGATCCGAACCTCGGGATCAGCCATCGTGCTTCCTCCCTTCAGCGGGGAACCGGGCCTCGTTCCAGAAGCGCGCTCGGGCGAGCGGTTTCCCTCTCCATTATGTTTTATGCGAAGCAACCACGCCAGTGAGGGTCGGGCATCCCATATTGTGATACTATTCACAATCGATCCAGGCTCAGCAGATCCGGGGGAGCTGTTCGCCGGCCAGCATGCTGACCACCCGGAAGCCGCCGACCCGGGTGCGGAGGAGGACGAGGTGTCGGGGATCCTCGACCACCTCCCCGATGATGGCTGCCTCCTGGCCCAGGGGATGGGCGCGCATGGCCTCCAGCACCCGTTCCCCGTCCTCCGGGGCGACGATGGCGATGAGCTTCCCCTCGTTGGCCACGTGGAGAGGATCCAGGCCCAGGATCTCGCAGGCGCCTTTCACCTCATCCTGGATGGGGATGCGATCCTCATACAGATGGATGCCCACCCGGGAGCTCATCGCGATTTCGTTCAGGGCGCTGGCCAGGCCGCCCCGGGTCGCATCGCGCATGCAGCGGATGCGAGGGCTGGCCCGGAGCATGGCGGCCACCAGCGTGTGGAGTGGCGCGGTATCGGAGCGAACGGGTTGCTCAAATTCGATCTGCTCGCGGGCCAGCATCACCGCGATGCCGTGGGCCGCGATCGGTCCGTTCAGCAGCACCAGATCCCCAGGCCGCGCCTGATCGGCCGACAGCGTCCCCTCGTATTCCACCACCCCGATGCCCGTGGTGGTGATGAACAGCTTGTCTGCCTTCCCCCGATTCACCACCTTGGTGTCCCCGGTGACGATAGGGACCCCTGCCTCCTCAGCGGCCCGGCGCATGGAGTCCACGATCTGGCACAGCGTATCGATCGGCAGCCCTTCCTCCAGGATGAAAGCCGCGCTCAGGAAAAGCGGCCGGGCTCCGCTGACGGCCAGGTCGTTGATGGTCCCGTTCACCGCCAGCCGGCCGATGTCCCCACCGGGGAACACAATGGGATCCACCACGAAGGCGTCCGTGGTGAAGGCGAGCCGCAATCCGTTCACGTTCAGGACAGCGGCGTCGTTCAACACCCGGGTTTCGGGCGGCAGAAGGAGGGGGCGGAACACTTTCTCAATCAGCTCGTGCATCAGCCGTCCCCCGCTGCCGTGCCCCAGCAGCACGGTGCGATAAGAAAGGGGCGGGATGGGACAGGCTCCCAGGCTCTCTGTGGTCGCCATGGGTTTTACGCTCCCCGGAAATGAGGTTCCCGCTTTTCAAAGAAAGCGGCCAGGCCTTCGGCGAAATCCGGCGTCTCCGCGATCTCCACCAGGTGGCGCAGCTCTTTCGCCATATGGGAATCCAGGCGATCGATCCCCAGCGCCTCGTTGACGAGGGCCTTGGTGATCGCCCATGCCCGGGTGGGCCCGCGGGCCAGACGATGGGCGATGGCCTCCACCTCCTGATCGAAGGTCTCGAAGGGGAAGATCCCGTTGATGAGGCCCCACTCCAGGGCCTGCTGGGCGCTGAGGCGCGGGTTCAGAAAGACCAGCTCCATGGTTCGCCGCAGGCCGATGAGGCGGGGGAGGATGAAGGTGGTGCTCTCCGCCCCGGTAAGGCTGGTCTTGGAGTAGGCCCACTCGAAGCTGGCCCGATCGGAGGCGAAGACCAGGTCGCAGGCCATGGCCAGGCCCAGGCCCCCGGCGGCGGCCACCCCCTTGACCGCCGCGATGAACGGTTTGGGGGCGCGACGGATCTCAGAGATCGTGCTGTGGAGGTATTCCAGGATCTCCTTGAAGCTGCGCCCATATCCTCCCTCGATCTCGCGGGCCTCCGGCTGCAAATATGAGAAGTCCTCTGGATGCTCCCGCTCCCGGACGTATTTCAGATCCGCCCCGCTGCAGAAAACCCGATCGGTCCCGGCGAGGATCACACAGCGGACCTCCGGGTCGCGGGCGAACTGAAGGGCGGCCTTCCGGAGATCCCGGGCCATCGCGACATCCAGCGCATTGAAGCGATCCGGCCGGTCCAGCTGGATGATCCCGACCGCCTCTTTCCGCTGCATTCGAATGTGATAGAGTTCGATGATGACGGGTTCCATTGGGCGCTCTCCGGATTTTTCAGGAATGATGGAGCTGGACGCTCCCTCCTGGGGACCTTCCGGATGTTCTGGATCTCTCCGCTCTTCCCATGGCCCGCAGGATCCCATGGGGATCAAAATCCGTGCTCCATCATAAGGATACAGATCGCTGGGATCCCTGAGAGTAGAGCACCATGTCCCTTCCGGGTTCCCATGGCCATCCCCTTGCGGATCTGGAAGGGATGATACTACAGGAGAGCCATGCCGGGCAGCGGGGATACCTGTGGAATCGTTACTCAGCCCCGTTGTACGATTGTGCCGCCCAATGCCCCCGAACTCCGCCGCGCCGCCGAAGACGACGTCGACTGCAGCGGCGGGCTGGGCAGCTTCTGGAGGTTACATCCAGCGCTTCATGCCTTCACAGAAGTCCTTTCCGTCAGGATCAAATGAACAACGGGAAGAGCCCTCAACTCCAATTTTGATAGATCAATGATCTTGCTGGCATCCTCAATCTCAATCCCTATAACACGATTGTGTTCATCAAAGTCCAGCACAATCCCTGGGGCGATCTCCTCCGACTCAGTACTTACTCCCTCAATCAATTTGATATACAACATGTCGGTCTCAGGATGATGTTCGAAAATCATTGTCTTCTCCCCATCAAGGCTTAAAGCGACGGTCGAAAAAAGCGTTATGTACGGTCTCCCCATCCGGTTCCGTCACGACTCGAAGGTATATCTACCTCGGCAATATATCCCTCATGGGGTCGACGTGGGGCGTGCTTGCCTCTCCGGAATCCCCCTAGGCCCTGTGATATGCCCCCCGTATTCATACCAGATGCGGCACGCGCCCTCGCTGCTCACCATACAGGCGCCCACCGGGGTTTCCGGCGTGCACGCTTTGCCGAAGAGCCGGCAGTCATACGGGGTGGCGATGCCGGCCATGATGTTGCCGCACAGGCACTCCTGGGTGAGGCGGGGCGGGGCGTCCCGCAGCCATTCCGAAAGCCGGATCTCGAAACGGGCCCGGGCGTCCACCCACTGGTATTTCGGACGCAGGCGGAGGTTCCCGTTGGGAACATAGGCGATGCCGCGCCAGACCCCGCTTTCGGTCTGGAAGACCTCCCACAGCAATCGCTGGGCGTTCCGGTTGCCTTCCGGCGTGACGCAGCGGGGATAGGCGTTCACCACCCGTTTCTCGCCCCGGCGGATCAATTCCACGAGCTGCACCAGGGCGCTCAGGATATCCAGGGGCTCGAACCCGGCCACCACCACCGGGATGCCGTGGCGTTCCACGAAGCGCTCGAAGACCTTCCATCCGGTGATGGTCGCCGCATGGCCCGCGGCCAGGAACCCTTGCACCCGGGTCTGGGGCATCTCGGCCACGATTTCCATCACAGGAGGAATATACTTGTGGGCGGATAGCACCGAGAAATTTTTCGGCGGTCCAGAGAGGATCACGGCCGCCGTGGCCACCGCGGTGGTCTCGAAGCCGGTGGCGAAGAAGACCACCTCCCGATCGGTCTCCCGGGCGATCTGCAGGGCCTCCCATGGGCTGTAGATCACCCGCACATCCGCCCCCTCCGCTTTGGCCTCCGCCAGCGATTTGAGGGTCCCGGGGACCCGGAACATATCCCCGAAGGTGGCGATGATCACGCCCTGTTCGGCCAGATAAACCGCCTCATCCACTTCGGGCATGTCGGTCACGCATACCGGGCATCCCGGCCCCATAATGACCTGGAGGTTCGGTGGCAGGAGGCTCCGCAGCCCAAAACGGGCGATGCTCTGCTCATGGGTGCCGCAGACGTGCATCACGGAGATCGGTCGCTGGAGGTCCGCGCAGAGCCGCTCCAGGGCGCGCCGGAAAGCCTGCACCCGCTCCGGATCCCGGAACTCCAGACGCTCCGAAGGCTTGGGGGTTCGCGCCGGGATCATGAGGCCTCCTCCGGGGAGCGGATCTCACTCTGCACTTCCGCAGCCATCAGATCCTCTTCCGCTGCCCGCAGAAGCGCTTCATAGAAGGCCAGGGTCTCTTCGACCTCTTCTGGAGGAATGCGCCGGATGGCAAAGCCCACGTGGACCAGCACATAATCCCCCGGGGTCACCGGCTCGTCGACGGTATGGAGCATCACCGGCTTGCGGACCCCCCAGAAGTCCACCAGGGCGGTCATGTCGTTCACTTCCACCACTTTCCCCGGAACGCCGAGGCACATATGGAGCCTCCTGTTTGAGTCGGGCTTTTCAACAGAGAAGGCCAACCGCCTCATTTATAACACGCAACCGGTCCGTTTGCCCTTTATATGCCTGAACGATCTCAGGAAGCGCGCTCGAGATGAGCGGCGGCGATCCGGATCTGGCCCACGCTGATCCCCCCATCGTTGGGAGGGATCTGGCGGTGGATCAGGACGGTGAAGCCCGCTTCCCGCAGGGACCGGGCGGCCCGCTCGGTCAGCAGGCGGTTCTGGAAGCAACCGCCGCTGAGGGCAACCCGGCTTTCTCCGATCTCCCGTGCCACCCGAACGATGGCCTGAACCAGGGCGTTGTGGAAACGGGCCGCGATCTTTTCCCGCGCGACGCCACGGCGCAGATCCTCCAGGATCGCCCTCAGGAGAGGCTCCCAATCCAGAACCCGGGCAGGCCCTTCCACCGTCGGATTTCCGCAGAGGGGGAATGGG
>JAEVEX010000071.1 GCA_016842085.1 Candidatus Thermoflexus tengchongensis
CGACGCCGCTGGCGGCCTCGCTCGCCAGCGATGGTCGCCGGCTTGACCGACCATATTTGGACTGTTAAAGAGCTACTGATGACCGTTGTGGCTCCTGAAGTCATCAACACAAAATAGGGAGACTACCCACCATGAAGCAGGCAGGTTATTGGGCATGGGCCCGGCGCCACAGGATCCCTATGCGGCCTCTGGATGAAATGCACGGCCAGGGATCCGGATCGGCAATCCGGATGCCGCAGGTTGTTCATGAGGCGGATGTGCTGATCGCACTGCCTCGATTGACCGGAAGCGGTCCTGCAGCGTATCGGGCGTTCATTGATGCTGCCGATCGCTGTGCTTCCGGCAGCGGGGATCCTCCTGCGGTTCGGCCAGCCGGATCTCCTGAACATCCCATGGCTGGCGGATGCGGGCGGGGTGATCTTCGGCAACCTTCCATTGCTCTTTGCCGTCGGCGTGGCCATCGGCTTCACCGCTGATGTCGGGACAGCTGGTCTGGCCGGGGCGGTCTGCTACTGGGTGATGACGAAGGTCCTTGCGGATATCAGCACCAGCGTCTATCACCTGGAGAAGCCGTCCGATATGGGTGTGCTGGCCGGCATCCTGAGCGGCCTGCTGGCGGCCTATCTTTACGAACGGTTCCACACCATTCAATTGCCGGAGTGGCTGGCCTTCTTCGGTGGCAAGCGTTTTGTTCCCATCGTGACCGCCTTTGCCGCGGTGATTCTGGGCATCGTGTTCGGGCTGATCTGGCACTGGCCAGAGCAGTGGCTGGCCGCGGTGGGGAACTGGGCCACCCAGGCCGGGCCTCTCGGAGCTGCTGTCCACGCCTTCCTGAACCGCCTGCTGATCCCCTTCGGGCTCCATCACATTATCAACTCGATCGTCTGGTTCCAGTTCGGCGATCTCACCCGGTTCTTCGAGACGCGCGGGGCGGAGGGCGGCCTGTTCATGACCGGGTTCTTCCCCATTATGCTCTTTGGTTTGCCGGGGGCCGCCCTGGCCATGTATATGACGGCGGATCCCAAGCGCCGTCCCATTGTGGGTGGCATTCTATTCTCAGCAGCGCTTACCTCCTTTGTCACCGGGATCACTGAGCCAGTGGAGTTCGCTTTCATGTTCGTCGCTCCAGTCCTCTATGTGCTGCATGCGGTGCTGACCGGGATCTCCGCCTTCGTCACGATTTCCCTGGGGATCCGGGATGGTTTCACCTTCTCCGCAGGGATCATCGATTACATTATTAACTTTGGGATCGCCAAGCAGCCTTTATTGCTCCTGGTGGTGGGAGTGGTGTTCGGAGTGATTTACTATGTGCTCTTCAGCTGGCTGATCCGCGCTCTGAACATCCCCACCCCGGGTCGGGAGCCTGAGGCTTAAGAGCAGCTGGGGCAGGCATCCCCCGCACCTCCCCAATCAACTGGGATCAGCCGAGGGCCTGCTGGCATCCCTTTCGAGGAACACAGGGTGTGGGGTGGCCTCAGGCACCCCGCACCCTGTCCATCCTTCACCATCGCCCTTCGCGCTGGCGAGAGGAGAGATTTCAGGGAGGCCGTGAAGGATGCGGGATAAGGCACTACGCTATATTGAAGCGCTGGGGGGTCGTGAGAACATCCGGGAACTTGACGGCTGTATCACCCGACTGCGGGCGACCCTTGTGGACCCCAGCAAGGTGGATGAGGCCAAGCTGCGGGCGGCCGGGATGATCGGGCGGCCGATTCGAATGGGAAATGGGATTCAGATCGTGGTGGGCACCCATGCGGAGCTGATCGCCACGGAGATCAATAAGATTCTTCGGGGAGGTTAGATGGTGCCCATCCTGTCTCCTTTCACCGGCCGGGTCGTGCCCCTGGATGAGGTTCCGGATCCGGTGTTTGCGGAGCGCATGCTGGGAGAGGGCGTCGCTGTCGATCCAGGGGAGGGGATCGCCGTGGCGCCCATCCGCGGCCGCCTCGTGGTGCTGCACTCGGCCAACCATGCATTCGCCATCGAGGCGGAGAACGGTCTGAAAGTCCTGGTGCATATCGGCCTGGACACCGTTCACCTGCGGGGGGAGGGTTTTGAGCGACTGGCCCATGAGGGGGATTGGGTGGAAGCGGGCCAGCCCATCGTGCGCTTTGAGCCCGGGCGGATCCGGGCAGCCGGCTACTGTCTGCTTTCCCCGGTGGTCCTGCCGGATCTCCCGGAGGGCTATCGAATTCAACATGTTACCGCTTCTGAAGTGGTCGCAGGGCGGGATCCTCTGCTTTACGTCATGGTAGTGAGCCATGCCGGCTAAGCGCCTGCTGGAAGCCTTCGCCAGTGATTTTCGCGCAATGAATGGCCGGGAACTTCTGGACAGCATCCGGCGCTCGGAAGGGCGGGTCCTGTGTGCGGAGGTTCTGACGCTCGCTCCTCCCCTGGTCGATGGGGTCAGCAATGCGGAGCTTGCAGCCGCGATGGGAGCTGATCTGATCCTGCTGAACGGTTACAACGTGCTTCAGCCGCAGGTACCCGGTTTCCCGAGCGAAGCCGAGCTGGATGTGGGGTGGGTGCGCCTGTCCACCGGCACAGGCACGACTCCTGCGCAGGTGAAAGCGTGGATTGGGCGCCCGGTCGGTTTGAACCTGGAACCGATTCCGGATCCCGAGAAAGCCGCTCAGGCGATAGGGCGACTGGCCACCCCGGAGAATGCCCGGCGCGCCCTCGAGCAGGGTGCGGATTTCCTGGTGATCACTGGCAACCCGGAGACAGGTGTGACCGGGGAGGGAATCGCCGGGGCAGTCGCGCAAATTCGGAAAGCGATCGGCAGCGTTCCCATGATATTGGCTGGGAAGATGCACCGGGCTGGAGCGGATGAGCCGGTGATCTCGGAACGGGATGTAGAGGCGATGATTGAGGCGGGGGCGGATGGGATCCTGATCCCTCTGCCCGGGACCGTTCCAGGCGTGACGGAGGAGGAGGCCGCCCGGCTGACCGCGCGAATTCACCGAGCAGGCTGTCTGGTGGTGGGAACCATTGGCACCTCTCAGGAAGGTGCCACGCCCTCCGTAATAGAACAGCTGGCATTGGCGGGCAAACGGGCAGGAGTGGATATCTTTCACATCGGCGATGCGGGGTTCATGGGGATAGCCTTCCCGGAAAACATCTATGCCCTCTCTCTGGCCATCCGCGGCCGACGGCACACCTGGCGCCGGATGGCCGCCTCTCTTCATCGCTGAGCTACATTATGGCACCACCCTATTCCGCAGGCTCCTGAGGGCGAGGTGGATAACGAAGCTCCACCCCGCCCCTGCATTTCCCATGGGGTGAAGCCTAATCCAGTTTCTCTGGCAACTTGTGGGAAAGTAGCCGGGGAACCAGGTCCGGGCATGAAAAGCGAACGAAAGCCAGCTCCAGCATCAACGGACCTGCCAGGAAGATAAGAGCTCCTGGAGCGATCTTCGCCTTTTTGAGATAGAAAGGACCTGCCCGGACTTCCACCTGACCCTCCTGGATGGTCTGTCGCCATCGCTCCCAGGTTCGAGTGCCGATCCGCCTCCGATGATTCTGCACATCCCGATAGATAGTTGCCGCCGAGATGCGAATGCCCAGATTGCGCAGCATGAAAGCGGCGGCCGCCCCAGAGAAACCGGCCAGATACAGGAGCACCCCCAGGGCTCGAAGCGTCTGGCTTCGTTGCTGACCGGTCTCCACCACCTCCGGCTGAGCTGTCCACGTCATTCCACATTGCTTACAGCGGAAGCGAATCTGCCCCAGCAACATGGGAGTTAAATCTCGAACCCATTCAGCAGCGAAATATCAAGAAGGTCGGCAAGACCAAGGGGGGCCGTCAGCGATACCCATGCAAGACCTGCAAGCGGACCTTTACCGAGACCAAAGGGACGGTCTTCTATTGCCCCGCCGCCGACCGTCTCCGATGGCTGTGGCGGCATCCGCGAAGCAATGGTGGAAGTCTACGGGAAGGTGCCGGAGTATATGGGGATAGGGCGACCGCCAACCAGGAAGCGGAAGACGCTGGCCTACTCCAGGGGGCCTGGAGATGCACCGAGCGGCTGCCGCCTGGGAAGACATCGTTTACAACCTAGTCCGCCCCCTCAAGACCTTGCGCCTCGAGATCGCCGATGATCCGCAGCGCCGCTGGCTTCCCAGAACACCGGCGATGGCGGCCGGCCTGACCGATCATATTTGGACGGTTAAAGAGCTACTGACGACTATACCTGTCCCCGCTGGCAACACTTAACATGGAGACTACCAGATGTTTCTGTCGCATTTTATATGTTCCATTATTTGGAACAAGGTTTCTCTATACGGAATCTTAAGTTTTTGTGGAGCATCCGTCAATGGGCTTCGCAAACTTGGTGGAAATCCCCTTTTATCCCCCCTGGGTTTGATCCGGCAGGGGGGACCCTCATTTTGGGGGCCGGGAAGACCGCTTCGGCAGCTCTCCAACCCCAGAAACCCAGACAGATGATTCCCCGAAGAAACACAGGAAGACGGCACTTGACAAAATATCCAGATCTTCATATCATGTATGCTGGTCATACCACCATATCATATGCTGACCAGATGATCGGCCGAATCAGGTGGAGGTCTTTCAACGCCGAGGTTAAGTGAAGGGGGGCGTTATGTATACGCCGGTGCGTCTGGCAAGGCTTTATGAGCAGATTGTGGAACAAATTGAGGCACGAATCCGCAATGGGGAGTTGAAGCCGGGGGACCAGCTGCCTTCCGAGCGGGAGCTGGCCGAGCAGTTTGGAGTGAGCCGCACGGCGGTGCGGGAGGCCATCAAAGCGCTGCGGGAAAAAGGCCTGGTCGAGGTTCATCCCGGGCGCGGCACTTTCGTAACGGACAATGTCCATCAGGTGGTTCGGCAAACCCTGGGCCTGCTGCTGCGTCGCGAACGGGCCCGCCGGATCTCCGATCTGATGGAAGTCCGGGAACTGCTGGAGCCCTCGATCGCAGCTCTGGCAGCGGAGCGGGCCACCGAGGAACATCTGGAGGCCATGCGCCGCGCGGTCGAAATCATGGATGCCTCTTTCGATGATCCAGAGCAGTTTGTGGAAGCGGACCTGGATTTCCATCTGGCGCTGGCGGAAGGGACCGGAAACCCGCTCATTCCTCTTTTGATTGACCCCATTATTGACCTGCTCCGGGAGCACCGGATCCAGGTGTTCCTGGTCGGTGGAGCGGCGCGGGGCCAGTTCTACCACAAGCAGATCCTGGAGGCGGTCACACGGCGAGACCCCGAAGCCGCGCGGGCCGCTATGATCGCTCACCTCCAGCAAATCCGGGAGGACAGCGCGCATATCCTGGAGGAAACCCCCTAAGGAGGGGCCGGAATGGCCAATCTGGGATTCGTCGGATTGGGCACGATGGGTGGCCGGATCGCTAAGCGGTTGATGGATGCCGGCCATGTGGTGACCGGCTACAACCGGACCAGGGAGAAGGCCCGATGGCTGATCGAAGCCGGGATGCAATGGGCAGATAGCCCCCGGGCTGTGGCTGAAGCGGCAGACATCATTTTTTCCATGGTTACAGATACCCGAGCCCTGCAGGCCATTGCCCTGGGGCCGGATGGGATCCTGGCGGGTCTGGGGCCGGGCAAGATTTACATCGATATGAGCACGGTCAACCCGGCCTTCAGCCGGGAGCTGGCGGCTCAGGTGGCTGCCCGGGGGGCCGCTATGCTGGATGCCCCGGTCTCCGGCAGCGTTTCCACCCTGGAAGCCGGCCAGCTTTCCATTATGGTGGCTGGAGATCGAGAGGTCTTCGAACGGGTGCTGCCGATCCTCCAGGATATCGGGCCCACGGTTACCTATGTTGGACCCAATGGGCTGGCAGTAGCCATGAAGATCGCTGTTAACCTGGGCCTGGCCGTTCAGATGCTGGCTTTCAGCGAAGCCGTCCTGCTGGCAGAGAAGAGCGGCATCCCTCGAGAAATCGCCGTGCGCGTCCTGCTGAACAGTGTGGCCGCTTCCCCCATGTTGAAATATCGGGGTCCCTTTGTCCTCCAGATGCCAGAGGAAGCCTGGTTTGATGTGAATATGATGCAAAAGGATCTTTTGCTGGCCCTGGAGATGGGCCGCAACCTGGATGTTCCATTGCCCACCACGGCCGTAGCCAACGAGTTCCTGACCGCGGCGCGAGGGATGGGGCTGGCCCATCAGGATTTCGCCGTTGTTTTCCATGTCCTGGCCCGCATGTCAGGCCTGGAAGCCTGATCCATGGCTGGAGGAGCATCGATGATGTCAACCCCAGGGCCGAAGATCCGCGCGGAGCGTTCAGGATACCTGTCGATCGATGGAGAGCAATGGCTTCACATGTATCGACAGATGCTGCGGATCCGCCGTTTCGAAGAGCAGGTAAACGAGCTCTACCTGAGCGCGAAAATGCCAGGACTGGCCCATCTGTATATCGGCCAGGAGGCAGTGGCTGTTGGGGTCTGTGAGGCATTGCGTCGGGATGATTACATCACCAGCACTCATCGGGGGCACGGCCACTGCCTGGCTAAGGGGGCTTCAATGGATCGCATGTTCGCCGAGCTGCTGGGGAAGGCCCCCGGCTATAACCGGGGCAAGGGCGGCTCCATGCACATCGCGGATCCGGACACGGGGAACCTGGGGGCCAATGCCATCGTAGCAGGGGCTGTGGGTATCGCCACAGGCGCCGCGTTTTCCGCCAAAATGCGGGGGACCAATCAGGTGGTTGTCTGCTTCTTTGGGGAGGGTGCCCTTGGTCAGGGCGTGCTCTACGAGGTGATGAACATGGCGTCTCTCTGGAAACTCCCCATCCTCTATGTCTGCGAAAACAATCTCTACACTGAGTATACCCCTTATCACGAAGTTCTGGCTGGTGAGATTCTGGATCGCCCCCGGGCGTTTGGTCTCCATGCGGAGGCGGTGGATGGACAGGATGTGCGAGAGGTGTATGTCACCGCCCAGCGGTTGATTGAGCGCGCGCGGGCCGGGGAGGGGCCCGCCTTCCTGCTTTGTAACACCTATCGCTACTATGGCCACCACGTGGGAGATATCGACCGCTCTTACTATCGCTCCCGCGAGGAGGAAGAGCGATGGAAAAACGAGCGGGATCCGATCCGCTTGCTGGGCTCATGGCTGCTCCAGGAACACCTCGCTGACGAACGGGTCCTGGAGATGATCGATCGTGAGGTCCGCGAGGAGGTTGAAGCCGCTCTGGCGTTTGCGCTGAATGCCCCTTATCCCGATCCGGATGAGGTGAGGCGGCATGTCTACGCCGATGAAGCACAGCTCTGAAGGCAAAGGGGCGGATCGGATGATCTCGATGGCCCAGGCAATCCGGGAGGCCCTGGCCGAGGAAATGCGCCGGGATCCTCTGGTGTTCATCATGGGCGAGGATGTGGCGGAAGCGGGAACCCCCTTCAAGGTCCTGAAAGGTCTGGTAGAGGAATTCGGTCCCCAGCGTGTGATCGATACCCCCATTTCAGAAGCCGGCTTCACTGGCATCGCAGTCGGGGCAGCCATGACGGGGATGCGGCCGGTGGTGGACATCATGTTTGGCGACTTCCTTACACTGGCGATGGACCAGATTGTCAATCAAGCCGCCAAAGCGCATTACATGTCCGGCGGAAAGTGGAAGGTTCCTATGGTGATCCGCACCACCATGGGCGCTACGCTGCGGAAGGCAGCTCAGCACAGCCAGAGCTTGCACGCCTGGTTTGCTCACATCCCTGGTCTGAAGGTAGTGATCCCCTCCACCCCTTATGATGCCAAGGGCCTGTTGAAAACCGCGATACGCGATGATAATCCGGTCCTCTTCTTTGAGCACAAAGCGATGTATAGCATGCGCGGATACGTTCCCCCTGAAGAATACACGATCCCATTCGGCGTGGCGGACGTCAAACGGGAGGGGCGGGATCTCACGATTGTAGCTATCGGCCGTATGGTCCATGTCGCGCTGGAGGCAGCTCAGCAGCTGGCAGAGCTGGGCATCGAGGCTGAGGTGATCGACCCCCGGACGCTGGTTCCCCTGGATCGGGAGACGCTGATCGAATCTGCGCGGAAAACAGGAAGGGTCATCATCCTCGATGAGGGTCACCAGAGCTACGGGGTGACGGCCGAGCTGGCCTCTGTGATCACCGAAGGCGCGTTTTACTATCTGGACGCACCAGTGGTCCGCATGGGAGCGATGGATGTCCCTGTGCCGTTCTCACCGCCCCTGGAGGATCTCACTGTGCCCACTTCGGAGCGAGTGGTGGAAACAGCGAAAGCCCTGTGCGGCCGAGCCTGAACAAAAGGAGGGCGCCATGGGACTGAAAACCTTCGGCACGATGGGTGTGGACTGGGAGGCCCGTGTAGATTTCGAGCGTCTGAGGCGGGAGCGACTCCATCGGATCCGAACCTTGCTTCAGCAGTCCGAGCTGGGCGCATTGTTGTGCTTTGATATGGCCAATATCCGCTACATCAGCGCCACTCACATCGGCACCTGGGCAATGGACAAGGTGGCCCGCTTCTGCCTGCTTCCTCGAAACGATGAGCCCATCGTATGGGATTTCGGCTCGGCAGCCCGCCATCATCAGCTCTATTGCCCCTGGCTGGGAACCGAGCGCTCACGAGCAGGGATCTCCACGCTGCGGGGCGCGATGCCCCCAGAGGCCCAGCGGGCAGAGGATGTGGCCCGCAAGATTCGAATCGAGCTGGAGGAACGAGGCCTGCACCGAGAGCCTCTGGGGGTGGACATCGTGGAGCCTCCGGTGCTGTTTGCCCTCCAGAAGGAAGGGTTAAAGGTGGCAGATGGGCAGCAGTTGTTGATGGAAGCCCGAAAGATCAAGACGCAGGATGAGATCGTCCTGATCAATACGGCCTGCGCCATGGTCGATGCCGCTTACGAAGAACTATATCGGGCCATGCGGCCAGGGGTGCGGGAGAACGAGCTCGTTGGCCTGGTCGCTAAAGTGCTTTATGACCTGGGCTCTGAACACGTGGAAGGCGTCAACGCCATCTCGGGTGAGCGCTGTAATCCCCACCCCCACGTCTTCAGCGATCGCATCCTGCGGCCAGGCGATCCCGCTTACTTTGACATCCTTCACAGCTATAACGGCTACCGTACGTGTTATTACCGCACCTTCTTCGTTGGAAGCGCCTCCAAAGCCCAGATCGATGCTTACAAGCGATGCCGGGACTACCTGGATGCGGCCATCGAGCTCATTCGACCCGGCGTGACCACGGCGGATGTGGTGAAGGTCTGGCCACGGGCCGAGGAATTCGGCTTTCCCAATGAAGAGGCAGCGTTCGCCCTCCAGTATGGCCACGGCGTAGGGCTATCGATTTGGGAGAAACCGATTTTCAGCCGTCTGGTCTCTCTGGATCATCCGGAGGTGATCGAAGAGGGGATGGTGATCGCTCTGGAGACCTTCTGGCCGGCCTCGGATGGCTGGTCAGCGGCTCGCATTGAGGAGATGGTGGTGGTCACCAAAGAGGGCTGTGAGGTGATCACCCGCTTCCCTGCGGAGGAGCCCATTGTAGCTGGAACCCGCTACTACACCGCTACGGGTCCTCTTCCAGCCACTCGAGAGACCCAGTCGAATCTCAACAACATGGGAGCTTTGAGCCGGGTTCAGGCGGTGGTGGAAAGCGCCCAGTGGGAAGGGATGCCAGTGCGTTGATTCCCTGAACATTGCACAAAGGCCTAAAAGGAGGAATGGCCCCGGTGCGCGAAGTGATCATGCCCGCTCTGGGCGCAGCCCAGCGAACGGGTCGGCTGGTGCGCTGGCTGAAGCGAGAGGGGGAGCTGGTGCAGGCCGGCGAGCCGCTCATGGAGATCGAGACCGATAAGGTGACGGTCGAGATCGAGGCGCCCGCTTCCGGAATCCTCACGGGGGTCCGTCTTCGAGAGGGGGAAGAAGCTGCCGTGGGTCAGGTCATTGCATGGATCGCGGCACCCGGTGAATCTGCGCCTCAGTCGGAAAGTCCCCCTTCATCGGGTGAAAAATCCGCCCCCTCGGGAGCAATTTACGCGGGAATTCGGGCGACGCCGGTAGCGGCCCGGCTGGCCGCGGAGCACGGTATTGATCTTCAGGAGATCCGGCCGGAAGGCGGATGGGTTCGCAAACAGGATGTCCTGGCCTATCTGGAACAGCGCCAGCGCCTGACGTCTCCATCGCATCCAGAGGGGCGGATCCCGGCTTCCCCGAAGGCTCGCCGTCTGGCTCAGGAGCTGGGAATCGATCTGCGCCAGGTGCCGGGCTCCGGCCCGGAAGGAGCGGTGCGGGCTGCGGATGTGCTGGCTTTCCACGCTTCCCGGCAGGCGGCGGTGTCTTCACCTCCCCCGCTTCCCGGTGTATGGCGGGCAATGGTGGATCGCCTGACCCGGAGCTGGCCTCAGACACCTCATTTCTACCTGCAGCGGGAGGTCCATGCAGCCCGTCTGCTCACCTGGCATGAGCTGGCTCAGAAACGAAGCCCCATCCGCCTGACCTACACCGACCTTTTGATCAAACTGGTGGCAGCTGCCCTGCGAGCGCATCCACGCATCAACTCCTGGTGGCATGAGGGCACCATTGTCATTCACGAAGAGATCCACATCGGTCTGGCGGTGGCGACGGAGGAGGGGCTGGTGGTGCCGGTGATCCATCACGCAGACCGGCTCACCCTGGAGGAAATCGCAGCCCGCCGACAGGAACTGGTGGAGCGGGCCCGGACCGGGCGGTTACGACCCGAGGATGTGCAGGGCGGGACGTTCACGATCAGCAATCTGGGAATGTATGGCGTGGACACCTTCATGCCGGTCGTCAATCCACCCCAGGCGGCCATTCTGGCGGTGGGACGGATTACGGAGCGGGTCGTTCCGGCGCACGGGCAGCCAGCGGTTCAGCCGATGCTCACCCTGACGCTGGCGTGCGATCACCGGGCAATCGATGGGGCGCGAGCCGCGCAATTCCTGGCAACCCTGGCCGAGCTGATCGAAGAACCCCTGGGGCTTCTCCACTAACTGTGCAGGAGGCCGAGGATGGGCAATGAAGGGCGATTGCGAGGATCCGCAACGCTGGCAACGGAAGGGATTCGATCTGAGGAACTCCTCCTGGGCGAATATGGAATCCTGGTGGCGGGTCGCTGGATTCGCACCGGGGATGCAGTGGAGGTGCGGAGTCCGTACAACGAATCCCTTGTGGCTGTGGTGCATCGAGCGGGACCCAACGAGCTGGAGGCGGCAATGGCCGCTGCGAGCCGGGCCTTTGAGGCCACACGGCGGATGCCCTCCTGGAAGCGAGCAGAGATTCTGGAACGGATCAGCGCGGGGATCGCAGCCCGCCGGGAGGAGTTCGCCCGCACCATCGCTCTGGAAGCCGGGAAGCCTATCCGCACAGCCCGGGTGGAAGTCGATCGGGCGATCTTCACTTTCAAGGTCGCTGCTGAAGAGGCCAAACGGATCTACGGCGAGATCGTGCCCCTGGACTGGGTCCCGGGGACAGAGGGGCGCATCGGATATGTGCGTCGAGTTCCCCTGGGGCCTGTCCTGGGGATCACCCCCTTCAATTTCCCGCTGAATCTGGTGGTTCATAAAGTCGCCCCCGCGCTGGCGGCCGGCAACCCGATTCTGATCCGGCCTTCCACCAAAACACCGGTCAGTGCCCTGAAGCTGGGAGAGGTCATCCTGGAAGCCGGATGGCCTCCGGAAGGCTTCGCGGTGGTCCCCTGCACGACCCAGGATGCGGAACTCATGGTGCAGGATGATCGGATCCGCATGCTGACGTTCACGGGAAGCCCGGCGGTCGGATGGGGATTGAAGGTCCGGGCCGGGCGCAAACGGGTAACCCTGGAGCTTGGGGGAAACGCCGGGGTGATCATCCATCAGGATGCTGATCTGGATTATGCTGCCGAACGGGTAACCTGGGGCGGGTTCACCTATGCCGGTCAATCCTGCATATCTGTGCAGCGGGTCTACATCCACGAGGAAGTCTATGAGGCCTTTGTGGATCGCCTCCTGCGGCGAGTTTCCGCTCTCCACGTGGGAGATCCTCTGGAAGAGACAACGGACGTCGGCCCTGTAATCGATCGAGAGGCCGCCGAGCGCATTGAGGCGTGGGTCCAGGAAGCCATCGCAGATGGTGCGAAAGTGCTGACTGGAGGGCGACGAACCGGGAATCTGTGGGAGCCCACCGTCCTGACCTCGATCCGGGAAGACATGAAGGTCTCCTGTCAGGAGGTCTTCGGTCCGCTGATCGGACTCCATCGATATGCGGATCCAATGGAGGCTATCCGGGCGGTTGATCGCAGCGATTACGGATTGCAGGCTGGGATTTTCACCAGTGACCTCCGGCTTGTT
The DNA here is from genome assembly GCA_016842085.1 of Candidatus Thermoflexus tengchongensis. Lineage (GTDB taxonomy): Bacteria > Chloroflexota > Anaerolineae > Thermoflexales > Thermoflexaceae > Thermoflexus > Thermoflexus tengchongensis. The sequence continues at coordinate 12,277 of JAEVEX010000071.1, forward strand.
GAGGCAGCCTTCGAGCACATTGAGGTCGGAGGTCTGGTGGTCAATGATGTGCCCACATTCCGGGTGGATCATATGCCTTATGGAGGCGTCAAGCTTTCTGGGTTCGGACGGGAGGGAGTGCGCTATGCCATCGAGGAGATGACCGAATTGAAGTTAATGGTTCTGAATCGACGGTAAGGCTTCGCTGCAGCGATTCTCACGGGTGAGCGCACCCCCGTTCGAGGCAGAGTTGTTTCCAAATCCATGGGGTCCAAAAGGGCCTCAGGGGATGGTCAAATCAAATCCCAAGGCAGGAAAGGAGGAGATCATGAAGCAGCTTCGCTATGCCGTTCTCGTTCTGGCCCTTCTCCTCAGCGCCTGTGCAGGAGCTACCGCGACTCCCACAGCAGCTCCATCCGCGCCAATGCCCGCCGCACCCACGCCGACCGCCCCTTCGGCGACGCCGACCACACCGCCTCGCCCAATCCGTATTGGCCTCTCTGTCCCCCTGACGGGTGATCTCGCGATCGCCGGCACAAAACATCGAGATGGATATCAGCTTTGTGTGGATCTCATCAATCAGAAAGGCGGTCTGCTCGGACGGCCGGTGGAGTTGCTGGTGGAAGACAACCGCTCCGATAACGAGGTCACGGTCTCCCAGTATGAGCGGTTCATCAATGTGGAGAAGGTAGATCTGCTACTTGGCACTTTCTCCAGCCGTTTGAACTTTGCAGCCTCCGCTGTAGCGGAGAAAGCCGGTTATGTTTACCCCATCCCATCCGGCGGCGCGCTTCGGATCTGGGAGCGCGGGTTCAAGTATATTTTCTATTTCCAGCAGAACGCAGTGGAATACATCGGCAGCGCGCCGCTGCGTGCCCTCATGGCCTACCGGGACAAAGGGATCATCCCGGCAGATGATTTCCCCAAGACCGCCGCGGTGGTCCATGCGGATGAGTTTTACGGCAACGCGATCGCCACGGGCCTGCTGGGCGGCAAAGTTCAGATCCCGGGGACGGATAAAGTGATCGATCTGGCACCGGGATTTCTCGCGCAGGCAGGCATTCAGGTGGTGTTCACCCAGAAATGGCCCGAGGGCTTCACGGACTGGCTGACCCTGGCCAATGCGATTAAAGCCAGCAACCCCGATCTGGTCATGGCCGCTTCGGGTTCCCCCGATGATATCATCCAGCTGGTCCGTGCCCTGAAGACCGTGGGCGCCAATCCCAAGATGATCTATACCGCTCAGGGGACCCAGGTCGAATTTAAGGAGGCGCTGGGTGATGCAGTCAACGGCATCATCATCCATGCCTCCTGGCATCCACTGGCCCCCTATGTGGGGCTGCTGGCAGGCGAGCCCTTCAGCAATCAGGATTTCATCCAGGCTTTCAAGGCGAAATATGGCCGGGAGCCGGATGAGGATGAGGCTATCCCCTTTGCGGTCTGCCAGGGCCTTGAGCAGGCTGTCCGGGCTGTGGGCTCGACGGACAACAAAGCGATCCGGGATTGGCTGGCCTCACGAACGAAGGACAACCCGGTGAAGACCATTATGGGAGACTTCTACTGGGATGAGCGAGGTTTGCCAATTGGACGCGACTATCTGGTCACCCAATGGCAGAACGGCGAGCTGAAATTTGTCTATCCCATTGGGGAATTTGAGGGCGTGGTGGATTTGCTGTGGCCACGGCCCAGGTGGTAAGCGAGGGGGAATTCAGATGGGGCGATCCGGAGGGCGACAATGGCGTTACTGGAAGTTCGCGATCTGACCAAGGATTTCGGGGGCCTTCGGGCTGTGAACCGGTGCTCCTTCACCGTCGAACAGGGGAGCATCACGGCGCTGATCGGCCCGAATGGAGCCGGGAAGACCACCGTGTTCAACCTGATCACGGGGCTGCTTCGGCCGACTTCTGGACGGATCTACTTCCAGGGCCAGGATATCACTGCCATGCCGCCCCACCGGATCGCCCGGATGGGCATCTCCCGGACGTTCCAGATCACCCGGGAGCTGGCTGAGCTGACCGTCCTGGAGAATGTGGTGGTGCACGCTGCTCGGGACGGGCTGACCGGGCTTATCCGGGGCAGCATCCTCCAGCACGAGGCAGAGCGGGCCATGGCGCTGCTGGAGTTTGTGGGACTGGCCGCCATGGCCCGCGAGAAAGCGGGGAAGCTTTCTTACGGGCAGAAGAAATTAATGGAGCTGGCAGGGGCGTTGATGGCCGAGCCTCGACTGATCATGCTGGATGAGCCAGCTGCTGGAGTCAACCCCGCGTTGCTGGAGGAGATCATGGAACGCATTCTACAGTTAAACCGCTCGGGCATGACCTTCCTGATCATTGAACACAACATGGATGTGGTGATGAGCCTCAGCCATCAAGTCGTGGTCATGGCTCATGGGGAAGTGCTCTGCCAGGGAGCGCCGGAGGCCGTCCGGCAGGATCCTCGTGTGCTCGATGCTTATCTGGGGGCAGCCTGATGCTGATCCTGGAAATCGAAGAGGTCTCCGCCGGGTATGGAATGGGCCCGGATATTCTGAGCCGGGTCTCCGTCCGCTTTGAAGCCGGCCTCATTCACTGCCTGATCGGCCCGAATGGAGCAGGCAAATCGACCCTGCTTCGGGTGATCGCCGGCCTGCTTCGCCCCCGCTCAGGACGGGTACTTCTGGAAGGGAAGGTGATCTCGGGATTGCGGCCGGACCAGATCCTGGCCCATGGCATCTGCCTGGTACCTCAGGATCGCAGTCTCTTTCCAGACATGACGGTTCGCGAGAACCTGTTGATGGGTGGCTATATCGAACGGGACCAGCGCCAGGTATCCCGCCGGATGGAAGAGGTGCTGGAGATTTTCCCGGAAGTCCGTCGGCATCTGAACCACAGGGCCGGGACTCTATCCGGCGGCGAGCAACAGATGGTGGCCATCGCGCGGGGTCTGATGGTCCATCCCCGGGTCATGATGCTGGATGAGCCCAGCCTGGGCCTTGCCCCCCTGGTGGTCGATCGGATATTTGAGGCGATCTCCCGATTGAAAACCATGGGGATCACTGTTCTTATCGTCGAGCAGAATGTGCGTAAAGGCCTGGCCTACGCGGATCGGGGGTATGTGCTGGATATGGGGCGTCTCTCCTTCGAAGGGCCTGCCCGGGAAGTCATGGAAGATCCTCGACTGCAGGAACTCTATCTGGGGCGGATGGTGCTCTCAAATCGGGAGGTGCAGGGATGACCAGCGGGCTTCAAATCCTGATCCTGGGGCTGGCGCTGGGAGGCGTCTACGCCCTGATGGCCATTGGCCTCTCCCTAACCTATGGCGTGATGAGGATCCTGAACCTGGCGCATGCGGCTTTCATGGTCCTGGGAGCCTATCTGGCTTACTGGGCACTGCAGATCCTTCATATCGATCCACTGGTATCGATTCTGATCAACGGACCGCTCTTTTTCATCCTCGGGATTGTTCTCTATCGGATCCTGTTCGTTCCCCTGGCCGGGCGCTCTCGTTATACAGAGGCCACTCTTTTGCTTTCCTTCGGCCTTGCGCTGGGCATCGAGGGCATAATGGGAGCCATGTGGACCGGGATCTACCGGCTGGCCAACCCCTCTTATGCAACCCGATCTCTTGTATTCGGTTCGTTCTATATCCCGGAGGGCCAGATGTATGCCACAGCGGCGAGCCTGGGGATCCTCATCGCCCTCTGGGGATTTCTGCAGAAGACGCGGCTCGGCCGTGCGATACGGGCGACGATGCAGAACCGGACCGCCGCCCAGATTGTCGGCGTCCATGTGGAAAGAATCTCCGCGCTGGCTTTCGGATTGGGGATGGCCTCCGCGGGGGTTTCCGGATCCCTTCTGAGTTTTCTTTTCCCCTTCTTCCCGGGCAAGCACTGGCAGTGGATCTCCATCCTGCTCTCTCTGGTCGTCCTGGGAGGGATGGGCAGCCTGATCGGGACGGTGGTTGGGGCGTTGATGCTGGCCGTGGCTTCCGTGTATGTCAGCTCGGCCCTGGGCCCCACATGGTCGCCGGCCACATTTTACGCCGCGCTGTTCCTGGTATTAATGATCCGCCCTCAGGGCCTGTTCGGGAAGAGGGAGGTGTGAGATGACGCTGCTGGATCAAATCCGGATCGCAACCCCTCACCGACTGGAGACCCGATCGCTCATCCTGCTGAGCCTGGCGCTTGTCCTCTTCCTTCTCCCGCTTCTGCAGGTAGTCTCCGATGGCTACAACTATGTGCTGCACGTCCTGATGGTGATCTTCATGTATATCGCCATGGCCTCCGGATGGAACATCATCGGTGGCTACGCGGGATACACCTCGCTGGGGCATCCGGTCTTCTTTGCTCTTGGGGCCTATTTCTCGGGGGTGCTGCTGGTTTATCGAGGATGGTCCCCTTTCTGGACAGCGCCGATCGCCGGGCTGGTGGCCACGCTGTTCGGATTTGCCTTCGGTCTGGTCGCCCTGCGCACCCGCGGGCCAGCCTTCGTGATCTCAACCATCGCCCTGCTTCTCCTCGCCCAGTTGATCCTGGATAACTGGGAATGGGTGGGGGGGTCCAACGGACTGAGCCTTCCGATGATCGGCTGGCCCTATCGGTTCTACAAGATCCCCTTTTACTACGGAATGCTGCTCACCGCTTTGCTTGCGATATGGGTTTCCTATCGGATCCGGCATTCCAAGCTCGGCCTGTTCCTTCGGGCAATTGCGATGGATGAGACGAAGGCCGAAGTCGCCGGCATCGATACTCGTATGTGTAAGGTGATCGCCTTCGCGATCAGTGCTTTCTTCGCCGGCGTTTGCGGTGCGTTGTGGGGTTATCAGCAAACCTATCTGCGCCCCACCATCTTTCTGACCATCGGTGCTGCCGCAGATCTGGTGCTGATCAACCTGGTGGGAGGGCGCGGGACCGTGGCCGGCCCCGTGCTGGGAGCGGCGTTACGGGTTGGTCTGGATGAGCTGGTGGTGAACCAGGTTGGCTCGACCGAGCTGAACATCACGGTGACCGGTTTGCTGATGGTCCTGATCGTGCTCTTCTTCCCCGGCGGGATCGTTGGGGCACTGCGGGAACGCCGACACCTGCCCCGCCTGCTGGACTGGGATTAGAAGCCATCATAAAGGTCAAGCGGTCGTCGAATACCCTGGAACACAAGGCTCAGCAGATCCCCAGGAGGTTCGGATGCTTGTGTGCGAAGTGGAAGCTCGCGTTCTGGAAGGGATGCGCAAGCTGGCGATCGCTCGGATGATCCGTGGGGATCAGGTCTCCGAAGTATTCACCCTGGTCAGCGATGAGGGAGCCCATCTGAATGGGGAAGGAAGCGCTCCGACCCCTCTGATGTATTTCGTGGCTGGCGTGGCGTTCTGAGTGCTCACTCAACTCGCGCGGTGCGCGAGGGACCTTAAGGTTCCGCTTGAGGAAGCGCGGGCCAGGGTGGTGGGACGATTCCAGCGAACAGGCTCTGTGCTTCAGGGCACAGCACGAGGAGAATGTCTGGGGTTCGAAATCATCCTGAGTCTGCGGACCGATGCGGACATCGAGGTGGTGCGCCGGGTTTTGATGCTGGCTCATGCCACCTGTTATACCGAAAACGCTCTGCGCAGCGAGATCCCTCTCGTTTTGCGGCATGAAGTGAATGGGGTCCCGCTGGAGCTCATGGCTCCGTAGCTCCCAGCAGTCTCTGTCCACATGATAAGGGGCGCCGCCAAAGGTGGCCCCCGATCCCCTCCTCCAGATGGAAGCCAGGCTGAATAAGTTCGATCCGGATTCATTGCCGGAACACCGGGGGATTCATCGAAGAGGATGCTATGGGGATCCTGTGGGCTGTGCTATCGGCGATCGGTTTCGCGCTCTTCCAGGTCGTGAACCGCCGTGCAGGCCTGGGCATCGATGTCCTTCGAGCGACCTTCATGCTCATCCTGATCAGTTCTCTGGCGCTGACCGGGATCGCCTGGGCCGCGGAGGGATCGGCCCCATTGCAGCAGCTGTCCGCTCCTGCGTTCCTGGCCTTCGCCCTCTCCGGGGTATTCCATTATGTGCTGGGCTGGACCATGCTGGGGCTCAGCCAGCGAGCTGTGGGCGCGGCCCGAGCAGGGGCCCTGGTGGGGATCAGCCCTTTGTTTGCCACCGCTATCGCATGGATTGTCCTGGGGGAGCATATCTCCTCCACCGCTTTGCTGGGAATCGCCTTCATCGTTCTCGGCGTTTACCTTGTTTCCACAGAATCCCGCTGAGGATCTCTTCCAGATGGTCGACCGGATGTCCTCCGTTCGCTGGTTTTCTATGAAGACCCGTCTGGGCACTGGATGGGGATTGGGGGCAGCTATCTGCTGGGCTATCGATCCCGTGTTCATCCGCTGGGGATTGGCTCATTTCTCTTCTCCGCTCTGGGGAGCTGCGCTCAGCCTGCTGGCCTGCCTGGGGATCTATGGAGTGCTCGTGGTGCTTCGCCGTCGGTCCGATCGGCTTCCTCCCGCTTCGATCCTGGGATGGCAAATCGCGGCCGCGATCCTGGTGGCACTGTCCACATGGATCAAATGGCTGGCGCTTCGCGAGGTTCCCGCGGGGATTGTGCTGGCCCTGGGGCGGCTCTCCGTCCCTCTCGTGGTCATCCTGTCCCCACTGATCATCGGCCGATCCCTGGAACGCCTGACCCTTCGGCTGGTGATCGGAGCCGGCCTGATCACCATCGGCACAATGCTGCTGATCCGCTCGGGGTAGAAGCCTGCTATGGTTGTTGATATCCATGCACACATCCTGGTTGAAGAGCTGACCCGATCCACTGTTTCAGAGGAAACCTGGCGCCCCCTGGTGGTTCGCGTGGATGGGAAGGAACGCATCGAGATCAACGGGAGGCCGCTGACCTCGGTGCTGAGGCCCTTCGTGGACCTTGAAGCCATCCTGCAAGCCCAGGAGGCGAAGGGGATCCAGATCACCGTGCTTTCGCCATGGATCGCACTGCTGCGGGAGGAGGCCGACGCCGAGGAGGCGCTGCGGGTCACTCGCTGTCTCAATGAGGCGCTGGCCCGGCGCGTCCAGCAGTATCCTGATCGCCTTCGTGCTTTCGGGGCAATTCCTCTGAATGATCCGGAGCAAGCGGCCCGGGAGCTGGAGCTGCTGATGCAGGAGCCCGGGATGGTCGGGGCAGAGATCCCGGCGCGCGTGCGCGGAGATTTCCTCGGACATGAGCGGTTCGAGCCTCTGTGGGAAGCAGCCGAGGCGCTCGGTGCCTTCATCTTTGTCCATCCCACTGCGCGCAGCGATGCATTCCCCGGCCTTCAGGACTATTACCTGTGGAATGCCATTGGCAACCCATTCGAGACCACCATCACAGCGGCCCAGATCGTGATGGCCGGCGTTCTGGAGCGCCACCCTCGCTTGAAGATTCTGCTCGCCCATGGCGGCGGGGCGCTGCTTCATCTGAAAGGCCGGCTCCAGCACGCATGGCACCAGCGCCCGGAGGCCCGTCAGCGTCTTCAGGAGCCTCCAGAGGCTTCCATACGCCGATTTTATCTGGATACGGTGACTCATGATCCAGATACGCTGCGGATCCTGATCAAGTTCGCTGGAGCTGATCAGGTCCTCATGGGCTCCGACTATCCCTTCGATATGGGCCTCGAAGAGCCCGTTGAATTCGTTCGAAGCCTGAGCCTTCCGCCGGAGCAGGAAGCGAAGATCCTGGGAGGAAACGCGGCCCGTCTGTTCGATCTGGAGGGATAAGATGGCGAAAGTGTTTTCAAAGGAAGAGCTGCCCCACTGGGTTTCCACACGGGACACCCGGGACCGCCTGGATCTGATCACCGAGCATGTGCCGGTGGGCGCGAAACGCCTCCGGGCGGATCGGATTCGATATCATCCCGGAGACACTTCTGCCAGGCATTATCACGTCGATTGCGTCCACCTGTTCTGGGTGCTGGAGGGGCATGGCCTTCTCCATACAGGCACAGACTCCATCCGTCTCTCGCCTGGCGAGGTGGCCATCATCGGGCCCGGGGAAGTCCACTGGTTTGAAAACGACACAGAGGAAGATTTCGTCTTCATCGAGCTCTGGATCCCCCCTCCGAAAGAGACCATCTGGATCACGGATGACCAGTGAACGTGGGCCTGCAGGGCCTGAGGTTCAGGCCCCGCTGGCTTCCTCTGATTCGTCTGTTTGCGCCGCTTGGTTTCCCCCGCAGGGAGCAGGAGATGGAGGAGCAGCTCTGAAGGGAGGGAGCCCATGGGAGAGATCCTCGAATTCGACGTGGTGGTAGCGGGCGGCGGGCATAATGGGCTGGTTTGCGCAGCTTACCTGGCCAAAGCGGGGCTCCGTGTTCTGGTAGTTGAGGGCCAGGAGATCCTGGGCGGTGACACTACCACGGAACCTCTCACACTGCCCGGGTTTCGCCATGACCCCTGTGCAACCGCGTTTGAGCTCTTCCAGGGAAGTCCTATCGTTCGTTACGATGAGCTGGGCCTCCGACAGCGCGGGCTCCGCTTCCTTTATCCTGACCCTGTGGTCACCATGCCTTTTGAGGATGGAACCTCCCTGACCATGTGGCGGGATCGACAGCGCACGATCAGGGAGATCGCCCGTTTCTCCCATCATGATGCGGAGGCCTATCAGGAGCTGCTCGCTGAATATGACTCCGTCAGGGAGATCTTCAACGCCCACCGCTACACGCCGATCGGATACGGGCCCTCGCTGGAGGAACGGCTGGATGCGTTGCCGAACGGGGGCTACTGGAAGCGACGGTATCGCCAGAGTGCCCTGGAGATTATCACTGAATACTTCGAGGATGATCACGTGCGTGCTTTTATGCTCTGGCTGGCCTTCATGACCCTCCAGCCGGTGGATCGGCCTTACACCGGACGTCTGGCCTATGCGCTGCCCCACGGCCGCCAGACCAACTCATGGACGCTTCCAGCAGGAGGGGCGGGTGTCCTGCCCGGCCTCCTGGCGGAAATCATCCAGGAGAAAGGAGGGGAAATCCGAACCGGCCGCTGGGTTGTCGAGCTCCTGATGGAGAACGGGCGATGTGTAGGGGTCCGGACCTCGGACGGCTCGGTTTACCGGGCCCGCCAGGCTGTGGTCTCCTCCATCCACATCAAGCATCTGGTGGACATGGCCCCACGAGAAGCATGGGGGGAAGCATTTCTGAAGGGCGTGGCGCAATGGCAGGCTGGATGCACCATGTTCGTCGCCCACTATGCCCTGCGGGAGCCGCCACGATATCCTGTGAACGGGGAGCCTCTTCCGGTGGTCACCGCAGGCATCGCAGGCTCCGCGGACAACATGCTCCGGTTGATAAGCGATTTCCGTCGAGGCCAGCTGCACCTGGATACTCCCGTCCTTCTGGTCCTCACGCCCTCCGTGGAGGATCCCAGCCGGGCGCCGCATGGGTATCACACCCTGAAGGTGGTCTCTTTCCTGCCCTATGAGCTGGCTGGCGGCGATCCCTCTCGCTGGGACACGCTCAAGGAAGATGTAGCCCGCCAGCTGCTGGATTATCTGCGCCGCTTCGCTCCCAACCTCCGGGATGAGGTGATCCTGGCCCATTATGTGGAGAGCCCTCTGGATCTGGAACGGCGCAACCCTCACAACTGGCATGGGACATGTCACGGCGGGGATATGTCCCCTGCGCAATCCGACGAGCTGCGGCCCGTTCCCGGCTGGGCGACGCACCGCATGCCGATCCCCGGGCTCTATCAGACGGGATCGACCACGCACTCGGGTGGCTCAGTGACTGGGGGGCCTGGTCGGAACGCGGCCTGGGTGATTCTGGACGACCTGGGCATGCCCGCGGAGGCCATTCTGCGGGCGCCACTCCCTTGATCAAGCGCTGGGCGGGAGGAAGAGAATGGCCGATCCCCGTGTGCGGGCAGCCATAGAGCACTGGATGCCTCGCTTCGTGGCCCAGGGTGTGGATGTGAACGATTTCTTCCGCACGACCGCCCGGATTGAGCGCTGGGAGCAGTGGCTGGAGGCCTGGTGCGAGCTCGGGGATATGCACCGGGATCTGGCGCGCGAGGCGGAGGCGAAAGGCCGGAGCCGGACAGCAGGGGAGGCCTACGTGCGGGCGGCCCTCTGCTACCACTTCGCTCAGTTTCTGTGGCTGGTGGATCTGGAGCGACGCCGCACTGCTCATCGGCAGGCCATCGAAGCTCTCTATGCCGCCCATCGCCATCTGGATCCAGGGGCAGAGCGGGTGGAGATCCCTTTTGAAGGCACCCGGCTGGTGGGGAACCTGCGTCGACCGCCCGGCACGGCGCGCTCCCCACTGGTGCTGCTGCTCCCCGGCCTGGATTCCGCGAAGGAGGAGTTCTTCCACTGGGAAGAGGTCTTCCTGCTCCGGGGCATGGCCACGTTCTCCCTGGATGGGCCCGGTCAGGGGGAGGCTCGGGAGAACACCGTGATCCGCCCGGATTACGAGATCGCTGTGAAAGCGGTTCTGGACAAGCTGGCCAGCCGTAGGGATCTGGATCTGGAACGCGTGGGGGTCGTGGGGGTGAGCCTGGGAGGGTATTACGCCCTGCGGAGCGCGGCTTTTGAGCCGCGAATCCGGGCCGTGGTCGCTATCGGCGGGCCTTATGATTTCGGCGCCTGCTGGCCTGATCTGCCGACCCTAACAAAGGAGGCCTTCATCCACCATGCCGGCGCACGCGACGAGGCTGAAGGCCGGCGTCGCGCGGCCGAGCTCACCCTGCGAGGCCTCCTGCATCGGGTGCGCCAGCCGGCGCTGGTTGTCTTCGGGAAACAGGATCGCCTGATCCCCTGGACGCAGGCGGAGCAGACGGCATCGGAGCTGCCCAATGGCCAGCTGGTGATGTATCCAGAGGGCAACCACGTGTGCAACAACATCCCTTACAAATATCGGCCTCTGGTGGCCGATTGGATAAGGGAACAACTCGCCTGAAAGAAAAAGGAGGCCCTCCGCATCTCTCCAGGAGGGATGTCCGAATGGTGGAACCCTTCTCCGAATCGGAAATGAAACGCCGCTGGCAGCTGGCCCGCGACATGATGCAGCGCCATGAGCTGATCGGTCTGCTGATCCACGGCAACTCGGGCCTTCATCGACATAATCAGGCGAATGTGTTCTGGCTCACCGATTATATGGACTGGCACCACTGCTATCTCTTTGCCCCCATTGATGAGGAGGTGGAGCCTGTCCTGTGGGTTGGTCTCGCCAACCACGTGGCGAGCGCCCGGGAGGTCAGCTTCGTGCGCCGGGTGGAATGGGGTGGTTACCATCCGGCCGCGCGCGTCGTCGAACATCTGCGCCGGTTCGGCCTCACAAAGGGGCGCCTGGGCCTGGTGGGGATCAACGCGAAGTTTGGGATCGGCATGCCGTATCTCCATTACCTCCATCTCCGGGAAACCATGCCGCACCTGGAACTCGTGGATGTGACTGCAGCATTCATCCGGCTGCGGATGGTGAAATCCGGAGAGGAAATCGACCGGCTGCGCCGGGCGGCGGAGCTAACCGATCGAGCGATTTACGCCCTGTGGGAGAAAATCCGTCCGGGGATGCCCGATCATGCCCTGGTGGAGATCGTGGAGAGCGCCTACCGGGGTCTGGGCGGAACGCCTCACGTGACCTACATCCGGACCATGCCGATGGATCGACCTAACGGTTGCGCGCCGTCTCAGAATCCGATCGGACGCATTCTGGAGCGCGGGGATGTGGTGCTCACAGAGATCAGTGCTTCCTGGGGCGGCTACTCCGGGCAGATTCACCGTCCGCTGTTTGTCGGCGTGGATCCCTCCCCGGAGTGGCATCGCCTGTTTGATGTGGCCCTGGAGGCTTACCGCCGCATGGCATCGGCCCTTCGCCCCGGCACCTGTGAGCGAGATGCCATCCGGGCGGCCTCGGTGATCGGTGAGGCTGGCTACGGGATCTACGATGACCTGCTCCATGGGTTTGGAGTTGACATCACGCCTCCCCTGATTGATCGCTCCTGCGCCCAGTACTGGCCATGGGATGAGACCCGGACAGCTCCCGAAGGCGAGCGCTTCGAACGAAATATGGCGATCGTTATCCAGCCCAATCCGATCACCCCCGACGAGCGTATGGGGCTGCAGGTCGGCGCCCTCACAGTGGTCACGGACGAGGGTGCGGTCTCCCTGCATCAGGTTCCCTTTGAGTCCCTGATCGTGCGGGTTTAGAGGGCGCCGAAAAAGACAAAGGAAATTTCCCCGCGTGTTTTACAGGAGGTTCGAATGCCGATGCGAATCCAGGCGGAGAAGATGCTTCGGCATGTCGGGACAGGCTGGCAGGAAATCGTCATGGCAAACATTGACGGTATGGATATCCCAGGGGTTCGCCTATCTCGGTGGAAGCTGGATCCCGAGACGATGGGGCCGGAACAATACCACGGCAACGCCGAGGGATTTCTCTATGTGTCCCGCGGAAGCGGCACGATATGGGCGAATGGGCACCCATGGCCCCTGGACCATGAAACGGTCGTCTGGCTGGAACCTGGAGATCGTTATCGGATCCAGTCAGGAAACGAAGGCATCGAGATCCTGCATGTAGTTGTTGAAATAAACGATATGACCGCCTGACGACTTCCGGCAGGGCAGGGAGGACAATCCACAGAAATCAAAGCCCGGAACAATTGCGACGTTCGATCCGTTGGGATGGATTTTCCAGGAGGAGAATCGAATGATCATCCGTGAAACATTCGAGGTAGAGGTCCCCCTGGAGCAGGTGTGGGCCTTTCTCCAGGATGTGCCGCGCCTGGCCACATGCGTGCCGGGGGTGGAAAAGGTGGAAGAGATTGGGTCCGAACAATACCGGGGTCAGCTGGCTGTCCGAATCGGCCCGCTGAGCGCCCGATTTGAGGGGATCGTCCGGATCACCCGGCGGGAGCCTCCGACCTGTCTGGAGGCGGAGATCGAAGGCCGGGACGGCGCTTCCGGTTCCTTTGTGAAAGCGGCCTTCCGGGGCACCCTGGAACCTGTGGCGAAAGGAACCCGCCTGGCCTGCGAGGTGAATCTCACCCTGCGGGGGCGCCTGGCCCAGTTCGGAAGCCCGGTTTTCGAGGCGACCGCCCGCCGGATGATCGCCGAGTTTGCCCGGCGGCTCCGGGAAGCCATGGAGGAACCCTCATGAGCCCTGAGGTGCTCCATCCCGCCACTCTGGAGGAGACGCTGACCATGCTGGAGGCCTACGGCGAAGAGGCCCGTCCCCTGGCCGGGGGAACGGCTCTGGTGTTGCTGCTACGCCACGGCCTGATCGCCCCCCGGGCCCTCATCTGCCTGGAGGAAGTGTCCGAATTGCAGAGCATCCAATTCAACGAGGACCATGTCTGGATCGGCGCGATGGTTCGCCTCCAGACCCTGGCCCGCTCCCCCCGGATCCACACCCGTTTCCCGGTTCTGGCGATGGCCTGCGGCGAGGTCGGGAACATCCGGATCCGCTATCAGGCGACTCTGGGCGGCAATCTGGCGGAGGCGGACTATGCCTCCGACCCCCCCATCGCCCTGATGGTCCTGGACGCCATCGTGTGGGCCCAGAGGGCGAAGAGCAAACGGGCCATCCCCATCGCCGGGTTCTTTCATGGTCTTTATACAACCGCCCTGGAACCGAATGAACTCATTGTCGGGATCCAGATCCCATATCCTCCACCCGGAGCCCGCATGGCTTATCTCAAATTCCGCACACGATCGGCCGAGGATCGGCCCTGTGTGGGCGTGGCGGCCCTGGGGATCTTTGAGGATGGGGGCTGTCGGGATCTGCGTGTGGCAGTCGGGGCAGCATGTGAGCGGCCCCAGCGCCTCCCGGAGGTGGAACGGCTCGCTACAGGACGTTCGCTGGATGAACGGATGATCCGCCTGATCGCGCAGGGCTACGCGGATCAGATCGAGACCCTGAGTGATCTGCGGGGATCCGCCGATTACCGCAGGCGCATGATCGAAGTCCATGTTCGAAGGGCTCTGGAGGAGGTATGCAATGGCGGTGGGGCGGTCGGTGCCAGTGCGGGACGCTGAAGCGAGGGTGCGTGGAACGATCCCCTATCTTGCAGATCTCCGGCTCCCGGGGATGCTGGTGGCGAAGATCGTGCGCAGCCCCTTCCCCCATGCCCGGATTCGGCACCTGGACCCCCGGCCGGCTATGGGGATCCCCGGGGTGGTCGCCGTGCTCACCGCGCACGACTTTGACCGACCCGGGGCTCCGCGCCTCTTTTACGGAGTGGATCGAAAGGATCAGCCCATCGTCGCCCGGGATCGGGTCCGCTATATGGGCGAGCCAGTGGCGGCGATCGCCGCTGAGACCCCCGAGGCCGCGGAGGAGGCGGCACGAGCCATCGAGGTGGAATACGAGGAGCAACCCGCCGTGTTCGATCCTGTTGAGGCCATGCAGCCCGGGGCGCCTCTTGTTCATGAAGATTGTCCGAATAATATCTTCCTCCACACCCGTTTGCGCCATGGCGATCTGGAGGCGGGATTCGCGGCGGCCGACCTGATCGTCGAGGAAACCTATACCACTCCCCCTGCCTCCCATGCAGCCCTGGAGCCCCATGGGGTCATCGCATGGTGGGAAGGGGGCCATCTCACCCTCTGGAGCACCACCCAGGCCCCCTTCGTGATCCAGGAAACCCTGGCGGAGATCTTCGGGCTTCCCCGCGAGTCCGTGCGGGTCATCGTTCCCCCCCTCGGGGGCGGATATGGAGGCAAAGGATACGTCCGCCTGGAGCCTATCGCCGCTGCCCTGGCCTGGAAGGTCCATGGGCGACCGGTCCGGCTGATTCTGGATCGCTTCGAGGAGTTTGTTACCCTCACTCGACACACCGCCTGCATCCACATCCGGACCGGCGTTCGACGTGATGGGACGCTCACCGCCCGCCAGGTGGAGGTGTATTGGGGCGCTGGAGCCTACGCGGACATCACCCCGCGCCTGCTCCGCAGCGCAGGCCTGGTGCGAGTGGTGGGGCCTTACCGTATCCCCGCTGTTCATGTGGATGCCTATGGGGTCTACACCCACCTGCCCCCTGCAGGACCTTTCCGGGGCACCATGAGCTTTGAGGGGGCGTGGGCCTATGAGTCCCACATGGATACCATCGCCCATCGATTGGGGATGGATCCCCTGGAACTCCGACGAAAGAACATCCTGCGTCCGGGCGATCGCTTCTGCACCGGGGAGGTAATCGATGAGGCCTTCTTCCTGGAGTGCCTGGAGGCTGCAGCTCAACGCCTGGGATGGGGGCAACCATATGAGAAAGGGGAAGGAACCCGACGACGGGGGCGTGGGCTGGCCATAATGATGAAGAGCACCCTCCCGCGTTCCCGCTCGGAATGCCGGCTGATCCTGCGAGCGGACGGCATGCTCGAGCTTCACACCGGCACTGTGGAGATGGGGCAGGGGGCCCATACGGCCCTGGCCCAGATCGCCGCGGCAGAGATGGGCCTTCCCCTCGAACGCATCGAAGTGATCGGGCCAGACACCGCACGGGTCCCCTATGATGCCACCACCAGCGCCAGCCGATCGACCAGCATGATGGGTGCGGCCGTCCAGAAAGCAGCGGCCCGGCTGAAGGAGGAAATCCGCCAGCGGGCTACCCCCCTCCTGGAAGCGAACCCGGATGAGATCATCATCCAGGCGGGAAGGGCATGGCTCCAGGGCCGACCGGAGATCGGGCTCCCATGGGAGGAGATCCTGCGCCGGCATGGCCTGGAAGCCCTGGAGGCCCACGGCGTCTTCGAGACGCAAGGCGGCCTGGATCCGGAGACCGGGCAGGGGATCGCCTCGCCTCACTGGCATCAGGGTGCAGGGGCCTGCGAGATCGAAGTGGACACGGAAACCGGGAAGATCCGGATCCTGCGCTACTGCGCGGCAGCTTACGCGGGGCAGGTGGTCAACCCGGCCCTGGCGGAGCTCCAGAACCAGGGCAACGTCGTTTTCGGGCTGGGGCAGGCCATGATGGAGCAGATCGTCTTCGATCAGGGCCAGCCGGCAAACGCGAACCTTTCGGATTATCCGATTCCCTCCCTTCGGGATCTCCCCAACGAGCTGATCAGCCTGCTTCTGGAGTCCCCGGAGGGAAGCATCCACGGGCTCGGCGAGATGACGCTTCCGCCGGTGGCGCCGGCCATCGCCAACGCCCTGTTCGACGCCATCGGCGTCCGCATCCGCGATCTGCCGATCACACCGGAGAAAGTATGGAGGGCTCTCCATGGCGATGAAGCAGACCTTTGAGCTCCGGGTCAACGGCCGCATCCATCGGGTCGAGGCTGCCCCTGACCGCCGGTTGCTGGAGGTCTTGCGGGAGGACCTGGGATTGGGGAGCGTGCGGGAAGGTTGCGGCATCGGGATGTGTGGGGCATGTACCGTGCTCCTGGACGGCCGGCCGGTCAGCAGCTGCCTGCTGCTGATCTCCCAGGTCCACCATCAGGAAATCGTGACGGTGGAAGGCCTGGGGGGGCACGGCACGCTCCATCCGGTGCAACAGGCCTTCATCGAGCATTTCGCCTTCCAGTGTGCCTACTGCACTCCAGGCTTCATTCTCTCGGCAGTCGCCCTGCTGGAGAGGGAACCTGATCCAGACGAGCAGGTTCTTCTCGAATATCTATCGGGGAACCTGTGCCGATGCGGAAGCTACCTCAACATCCTGAAGGCTGTCCGCGCGGCGGCTCAGGGCCGAAAGCCTCCTTCCTCCTGATCGTTAATTTCAGCCCGGGAGACAGCCCACCTCTGCGCCGCTTTTATGCAGGAAGGCGGCCATGGGGCTATGATGGGGATTGTGGCCGCTTCATCACAGCCATCCCCATCGGATCGCTCAGCGAAAGGAGCCCTATGGGAAAATCCATCCAGATTCAAGCCATGAAAGACGAGCAGGCCTTCGTGCATGCGCTGGCCGACGCCCTGGAACAACTGGGGTGGGAGATCGTTCACCGTCCCTCCCTCGAGAACGAGCCCCTCATCGTCCGCCGCCCCTCCACGTATCGCATCCTGTTGCGCTATGTCCACCATCAACCCCAGATCAACCGCATCCTGATCTACGTCCTTTTCGGCGGGCGGGGGCCGGAGAACCTGGGCCTGGAGGCGCTGCGCGCGGTGAACCGGTTGAACGACACCTATAACCTGGCCAAACTCTCTTTTGACGAAGATGGGGATGTCTGGTGCCAAACGGTCTTCCCGTTCGGCCCCACCCTGGACGCCGAGCTGTTCTCCGCATACCTCGAGTGGTGGGACGCGGCGCTCACCGCATGGGCCCAGGAGCACCTGGAGCCCTTCGTGGCATGAGACGCCCGGGAACAGACGGGGAGAAGAGACCTCTCCATACTCCCGGATAGGAGCCGAACAATCAACCAGCCATATGCCCTCCTGTCCTCCCCCTTGACAGCTGGCACCGTTTGGATTATCCTGGAATTGAAACGATTCAATCCCGGTGACCGATTGGACTCCTCGGGTCGGCAGGGGAGGGCGGGATGGCGACGATCCGGGATGTGGCCCGGCGGGCAGGGGTTTCCCCGGCCACGGTGTCCTATGTCCTCAATAACTCCGGGCCGGTGCGGCCGGAGACCCGGGAACGGGTGTTGCGGGCCATCGCCGAGCTGGGTTACCATCCCCATGCCGGAGCCCGACAGCTGAAGCGCCGCCGTTCCGACACCGTCGGCCTGATCCTCCCCACTGGCGAGCGCCGCCTCAGCGACCCCTTCTTCCTCGAGCTCATTCACGCCCTCGGGGATGCCTGCGCGGATCACCACCTCGATCTCCTGATCGCCACCTGTCGGGACCCCGCCGCCGATCTCCGCCTGATCGATCGTCTCTATAAAGGCCGACGGGTGGATGGCTTCCTCCTCATCGACCTCCAGCGCCAGGATCCCCGCATCCCGCATCTGCAGCAGGCCGGCATCCCCTTTGTGGCCTTCGGACGGGTGGAGGGCAACGGCGAGTTCCCCTGGGTGGATGTGGACGGCGCGGCCGGGATGCGGGAGGCTGTGGCCTACCTGGTCGGGAAGGGACACCGCCGCATCGCCTACCTGAGCCCACCTCTCTCCTTCACCTTCGCCTACCACCGCTTCCGGGGCTACCAGCAGGGACTGATCGAGGCGGATCTCCCCTTTGAAGAGGCCCTGTTCCGGATCACCCGCCTGACCATGGAAGGCGGCTATGAGGCGACCCGGGCGCTTCTGAGCGAAGGGGTTCCCTTCACCGCCCTGATCGCCGCCACTGATCTGATGGCCCTCGGAGCGATGCGAGCCCTTCACGAGGCCGGCCGGACGCCGGGGCAGGATGTCGCGGTGATCGGCTTCGATGACATCCCGATGGCCGCGCAAGCCCATCCGCCCCTCACCACCCTGCGCCAGCCCATGGACCAGATCGGCAAAGCCCTGGTCCGCACCTGGCTGGCCGCGGTGAACGGCGAATCACCCCCTTCCACCCTGATCCCACCGATCCTGATTCGCCGGGAATCCGCCTGAAGCGCTCATCCCAGAGATTGCTCGGATGATCTCCGAAAACTGAAACGTTTCGAACGGAGCGATCGATGCGGCTGCCTCGGGATTATTACCACGTGTTTCTGGGGAACGGGCATGACGGGGTGCTGATCGGCTACACCGGGGCGATGGTGCCGGACCGCCCGCCGAACGGCTGGCACCCCTATCTGGATCGCTGTCAGTGGTATAAGTCCGACCGCTACTATCCGGAGGACCGCCTGGTGGATGTGGTCCCTCCGCGGCATCCGCCCTTCGCGGAGGCCTTGCCGAAGACCGGGAAGCCCTGGGCGGAACTGGCCCCCCTGGGTTACACCGCTTATGAGGTGGAAGTCGAAGGTCAGGCTGGACAGGTTCAGGGCTTCACCCAGACCTTTGTCCCGGAGGAAGGAACGGTTTACACCACGGTGGATTGGGGGGTGGCCCGGGCGGAGGTGACCACGTTTCTCTGCCCGGATCGTCCCCTCCTGGTGATCCGCTACCGTTTCAACCGGCCGGTTCGCCTGCGGGTCCGGGCCGCGCCGGGCGTATGGCAGGAGGAAGGCCACGAGACGGATCCCTTCGACGCCCTGACCTTCCTGGATGGACGTCCGGCGGCTTTCTACCAGCTGGGCCCTTATCGAGGCTTCATCGAGGTGGCGCTGGACGGGGCCCAGCGCTGGGGCCGCGAGGGGAAGGTCTGGTGGCTGGAAGGGGAGGGGACCGTCTTCACCCACTACTTTGCCATTGCCGATGATTATGCGGGTCCCCTGGAGGCCGAGGTCATCCCCCGGGCCATGGCCGAGGGGCCGGAGGCGCTTCATGCGCGCACCCGGGCGTTCTGGCGGGACTACTTCGCTGTCTCGCGTTTTGAGCTCCCGGACCTGGCCTTCGATCGGGTCTACCGGACCAGCCGGTATCTGTTCAAGGCCATCCAGAACCCGGTCTCAGGCGGGCTCCCGGTCGGCAACCTGCGGCTGACCTGGTCTTCCCACCTGTTCTGGGACGCCTATTTCATCCACCGGGCGCTTCTGGAGGCCAACCATATCGCGGAGGGAGAGGCGGCCATCGGCTTCTTCCTGCGAACCCGGGAGGCGGCGGAGCGCCACGCCCGGGAGGATTTCGACGCCCCGGGCCTGAAATGGGACTGGGAGCTCACCCACCGGGGCGAGCCCGCTTATGGGATCTGGGTGCACCAGAAGGAGCAGGTCCACAATAACGCGGCCTACGCCAACATGCTGTTCCAGCAATACGCCTTCACCCGGGATCGCCATATCCTGGAGCAGGTTCTCCCGCTGCTGGAAGGACTGGCGGTCTTCTTCCTGCACGCGGTGGTGGAGGAGACGCCGCGCGGCTTCGAGATCCGCCCCATGGTCGGAGTGGATGAGCGGCCAGTGCGGGTGCGCAACGAAGGGATCACCCTCGCCGGAACCATCCGGTTGCTGGAACGGTATATCCAGGCCGCCCGTCTGCTGGGCCGGGAGGATGGGCGGGTCGAGCGGAGCGCCCGGGTCGCCGTCGGGTTGCGCCGCACCCTGGACTACCTCTATAACGGCCGCTATTTCCAGGCCTCGGAGGCGGAGGATCACCTCAACGTCAGCAGCCTGGCCCCCATCTACCCGATGGAAGTGATTCCCCCGGAAGATCCGCGGGCGATCCAGACGGTTCGGGCTTACCGGGAGCGGTATGCCGGACGCATGGTGGGCCATGGCAACAGCGAGTGGGGGTTCCCCTGGGCGGCGGCGGTGCTGGCCACCATCCAGGCATGGCAGGGGGATGGCGAAGGCGCATGGCAGACGTTACAGGAGATCCGTCCCGCTTTCTCCATGCACGGTGGGATCGCGGAGACCGTGGACGACGAGGGGCGATGGAATATGCAGTATTTCGGGACGGCTCACGGGGCCCTGTGCACCGCCCTGCACCACCTGGTGGTCCAGATCCGGGAGGATAGGATCCAGATCGGGACGAGCCTGCCGGCGGCCTGGGAAAGCGGAGCCTGGGAGAACTGGCGCGCCCACGGCCTGCTCCTTTCCGGGGAGTGGGATCGTCGACGGAATCACCTCGAGGCCTCGCTGCGCAATCCGACCCGGGAGCCCATCTCCATACGGTTGCGGATCGGCCGGATGGAAGGGGAGTTCACCGTCGCGCCGGGCGAGGCGCGACGGATCCAAATCTCTTTATTCTGAAAGGAGGTTGCCATGAAAAGGTTCCTGCTCCTGCTCGCGGTTCTTGCCCTGGCCGTGACGGCCTGTGCGCCGGCGGCCACGCCCACCCCCGCGGTCACCCGGGAGGTGGTGGTGACCCGGGTGGAGGTTACCCGGGAGGTGGAGAAACCCAAAGCCACCGTGCGGCTCTCCGGCTGGGCGGCCAACCCTCAGGAGACGGCCCTGCTGGAGTCTCTGCTGTATCGATGCTCCCTGAAGAACCCGGACGTCGTGGTCAAATACGAGCCCATCACCGGGGACTACTGGGCCAAGATCAAGACGCTGGTCGCCTCCGGCGAGGAGCCCGACATCTACTACATGGATATCTTCCAGTTCCCCTTCTTCGTCTCCAAGGGCGTCCTGGTGCCCCTGGATGACTATATGGCGAAGTCCGGCGTGAAGAAGGAGGACTTCATCAAGACCCTGATCGATGCCTTCACCGGGCCGGACGGCAAAGTCTACGGCATCCCCAAGGACTTCAACACCCTGGCCCTGTTCTACAACAAGGACCTCTTCGCCCAGGCCGGGATCCCGGAGCCGAACGAGAACTGGACCTGGGACGATCTCAAGAACGCCGCCCGCAAGCTCTCGGATCCCGCGAAGGGCATCTACGGCCTGGGCGTCCCGGCCGATCCCGGCCGCTTCCCGATCTTCGTCTTCCAGAACGGCGGGCGTATCATGACGCCGGATTTCAAGGACACGCTGCTGGACAGCCCGGAGGTGATCGAGGCGGCGAAGTTCTACACGTCCTTCCGGGCGGAGAAGATCGGGGCGATCCCGGCCGACGTGGGGGTGGACTGGCAGGGCACGGGCTTCGGCCAGGGGAAGCTGGCGATGGTCTTCGAGGGCGGGTGGTTGATCCCCTATCTCCGGGAACAGTTCCCGAACCTCAAGTGGGGCGCCACCTTCCCGCCGAAAGGCCCCAAGGGCCGCGGGAACCTGATCTTCACCGTGGCCTACGTGATCTCCAAGAACAGCAAGAACCCGGAGGCCGCCTGGAAGACCATCGAGTGCCTGACCAGCGAGGAGAGCCAGACGGTGGTGCTCTCCACCGGGTTCGCCCTGCCGTCCCGCGCCAAGCTCACGGAGCATGAATACTTCAAGACCCACCCCGAATCCCTGGTCATCTTCAAGGGGGCGGAGTTCGGCACGCCCTTTATGTGGGGCCTGCGGGGCGACGTGGTGAACGAGCAGATGGGCAAGGCCCTGGAGCGGATCTACCTCGAAGGCCAGGATGTGGAGGCCAGCTTCAAGCAGGCCGCTGAAGAGGTCCGCAAGGCCCTCAAGGAGCAGCAGTAGAGCGACACCAGCGGGGTGGGCGGGAGCTCATGCCCGCCCACCCCGCCTCGCCCGAGGGGAGGACAGGATGCCCCGGATCCGTCGCCGTCAGTTGGGAGAGTGGATCGCCGCTTACGTCCTGCTCTCGCCGTATCTTTTCGTTTTCCTGGTTTTCAACGTCTTCGCCATCGCTTATGCCCTCTATCTCTCCTTCACCTACTTCGACCTGTTCAGCCCGCCCCGCTGGATCGGGCTGGGGAATTATCTCTATCTGCTCCGGGACAACCTCTTCCTCCAGAAGGCCGTCCCCAACACCTTGAAGTATGTCGCGGTGGTGGTCCCGGTTCAGACCGTCATCAGCCTGCTGCTGGCTTTCGCCCTGGATCAGGAGATCAAGTTCCGCCGGTTCTTCCGCACCCTCTTTTACGTCCCCTCGGTGACCTCCTCGGTGGTGATCAGCCTGATCTTCCTGTGGTTGTTCAAAAAGACGGGGGTGATCAACCAGATCCTGGGCCTTTCCATCGACTGGCTGACCAGCCCGACCTTCGCCCTGCCGACCATCATGATCGTGAACATCTGGGCCACCACAGGGACCATGATGGTGATCTTCCTGGCGGGCCTTCAGGACATCCCGGTCACCTACTATGAGGCGGCGATGATCGACGGGGCCAACCGCTGGCAGATGCTCCGCCACATCACCATCCCCCTGCTGCGGCCGGTGATCTTCTTTGTCGTCACCATGGGGGTCATCGGCTGCTTCCAGGTGTTCGATCAGATCTACGTGATGACCGCAGGGGGACCGCTGGATTCCACCACCACCATCGCCTACCTGATCTATAAGTGGGCTTTCCAGAGCACCACCCCGTTCATGGGGCGGGCCTCGGCCGTGGCCTTCGTGCTGGCCGGGATGATCCTGATCGTGACCGTGATCCAGCGCCGCCTGATCGAGCGCCCAGCGGAGGTGTGAGATGGCTGTGGAAGCGATGGCGCCTGCCAAGCCCGCCGTTCGCTACCGGGACGAGTTCGCATGGTGGGATCGGATCAAGAAGCCGCTCTTTTATGGGGTGCTGATCGGGTGGTCCATCATCGCCGTCACCCCCTTCTTCCTGACCGTGGTCTTCTCCCTCAAGCCGCTCACGCATCTCTATGAGCCGCCGTTCCTCCTGCCGATTCCCTTCACCCTGGAAAACTACCTGAAGGTGGTCACCGAGTTCCGGCATCTCTTCCCCCGCTGGATGCTCAACAGCGCCTTCGTGGCCGGGCTGCTGGCGGTGGTCCGCACCCTGTTTTGCGCCATGGGGGGCTATGCTTTCGCCCGGCTGCGCTTCCCGGGGCGAGATCTGCTCTTCTGGGCCATGCTGGTCACCATGATGATCCCGGGCCAGGTCACCCTGATCCCGAACTTCCTGATCATCCGCCAGATGAAGCTCCTGGACAGCCTGATGGCCCTGATCGTGCCGGGGATCGCCGGGGCCTTTGGGGTATTCATGATGACCCAGTTCTACAAGAACCTCCCCCGGGAGCTGGAGGAGGCCGCCATGATCGATGGGGCCGGGTGGTTCACGATCTTCTTCCGCATCGTCCTGCCCATCAGCCGGCCGGCCCTGCTCACCCTGGCGCTGTTCACCTTCCAGGGGGAATGGAACGCCTTCATGTGGCCCCTGATCGTGCTCAACTCCCCCGAGAAATTCACGCTGCCCCTGGGCCTGAGCTGGTTTAAAGGGGAATACTACACGGTTTACTCGGTGGTGCTGGCCGGATCGATGTTCAACAGCGTGCCGATCCTGCTGCTCTTCTTCCTGTTCCAGGGCTACTTCACCCGGGGCATCGCCCTCACGGGGTTGCGGGAAGGGTAGGGATACCGGCGCTCACGGTTCGAGCAGGCAGAAGGCCATTTCAGCAACGCAAACCTCCAGCGTGTGGGGCTGGGGCGGAGCAGGCCGCATGGCGGACCTATCGCTCTCCTCCTGTTAGGGCCTCTGACCCGCCCACTCGACGCAGGAAGTCCGCGAAGCGGATGCCAGGGATCTCCGCCGACATCTGCACGAGCAGATCTCGATGCCCGTCCGGCCCTCCGGGCTGGCCTCCATCGACCTCCCGGGCGATCTCCTGGAAGATCCGCTCCACCCCGGTGTAAAATCCGTGGAGGTTCAGGGCGACGCCATCCCAGTAGCCATCATCCCCGGTCCGCAGGGCTTTCTCACAGAGATCCCGGGCCCGCCGGGTGGAGCGGGAAACCTCCACCAGCTCCTCGCGCATCCATCCGATGAGTGGCAAGAAGCGAGCGCTCACAGCGGCACTCCCTCATCCTCGATTCGCTGGCGAAGCGGCGGCGAGGCATCCTCCAGCCGCACCACATCGATGGGGAATTCGGGGTCCAGAGCCTGGAGCTGGCCGACCGCCCGGCACAGATCCCGCTCCGCAAGACCGATAACGGCCAGATCGATGTCCGAACGCTCACCCAGTTGATCCCGGACCAGGGAGCCGAAAGCCCAGACCTGCTGGACGCCGAAGGACGCTTTGAGGATGCAGGCCGCACAGGCCGCTACATACCAGGCCCTGCGCTGCCGTGCCATTCGCTCGGCCTGGCGGACCCTATCTCGCCATCGCCCTCCGATCCGGTAGCGCTCCAGATCGTCCGGTCGTTCGCTCATGTCTTTCTCCGCATGACCGGATTATCCGCTATCATAGTAAAACTTTGGGTGTTATGCGGCCAGATGCAGTGCGGCTTGTGGGGTGAGCTGATCGGAGAACCGACAAACAGTTCCCATCAGCTCGCAGATCCCTATCGCAGCTGAAACTTTCGATTTCTACATCCGATAGACCCCATGTCGGAGCGGCTCCGGTCCATCCGCTGTGATCCCGCTGAGCGGCAGAAATCCCCATTCGCCATCCACCACGCGCAGGTAGCCGAACAGGAGCGGCAACTCCTTCATGATCATCGCGTGCTCGGATGGCCACGGATCCTCATAGCCGGCGGAGAGATCGCTTGTTTTCCAGTACTTCTCGATAGGATCCTCCCATGATTCAGCCCGCTGGATCCGTTCTGGGAAAGGGCGGATGAGAAGCCGGAGCAGATCCCCTGTCTCATCAGCCAGCCAGGCCTGGCCCTGCCACCAGATGTATCGGGCTGGCGCCACCAGGGCGGTCAGGCTCGGAGGAGCAAAGGGGTCCGCCAGATGGTCCTGAGCGATCTGTCTCAGGGCATGCACAGATCGTATCGCATGAGAGGAGAGGGCAACCACCCAATCTGAAGGCCGTGGGAGAGGCTGGGCGGAGAAAATCTTGATCCGCCGGGGGACATATCCCGGGTAGATCCCAATCCGCTCGGCTCGTAGGGGCTCGGGCCACGATGGCTTTGGCTCGGCCGTTGCCTGGGGGATATGTAAGGGGACGATGCGCATCTCCCGATAGAGGGTCCCACGATCGAGGTCGATCATGTGGCTGATCTCGATTCGGAATCCGGTCGGGGTGATGAGGGTCTCATAGGCGAGCTCCGCAAGGCAAACATCCTCCAGAATCTCCAGATCCTTGTCCCGCCAGGTATGCCCGAGCATCTCCTCGAGCTGCTGCTCCGGGAGAGGTCGACGCCCGGCGAAATGTTCCTGCAGCGCGCGGGCAGTGAGCCATAGTCGGGTGAGCAGCTCGACATAGGCGTCCTCCGTGACCGGAGCCCCGGTTTCATGAGCGGATCTCAGCATACTGGCGATCTGTTGCACCGATTGCGCCAGGCGGCGGGTTTTCATCGCGAATAGGTTTTCCGAGATCTGGAGGAGCTGGGCAATGTGTTCCTGGGATACATTCAGCATCCCCACGCGTGCCAGATGGAGGGTCAGCCGGATCGTTTGATCGATGCTCTGGACCTGGAGGGTGGTGCGGTCTACCTTCTCCCGCCTAACACGCTGCGTGGGGGCAGGGGCGGTGCGCTGCGATGGATCCTCCCCCCGCACGAATCGCTCCGGGGACTCCACCCACAGAATGAGGACGGCCACGGCATGCTTGCAGAACGGGCGAGACCGGGCGGCGGGGCAGGTGCACCTGGCTGTCACCTTCCCTTCGGAGAGGCGAATCGTCACCGCATAGGGTTGAGTGCCCATGACCCGGGCGAAGAGCGCGATGTCGGTGCGGGCCGTATCCTGAACAGCGCCGTCCGCAACGATCCGACGCGCGCTCCGGAAAGTGGATTCATCACACAATCGACGGATCTCCTCCAGGGTCATGGGTTCCATGGTCCCTCCCATTCGCCCTGATGAGTTTTGACGATCAAGTTCGGTAATCATGGGCCATGGATTGCCTGGGCCAGTTTGCCATCGCCCAACAGTCCCACATACCGGAGCAACTCCTGAGAGCCGGAGGCGAATTGATCCAGGAAAGCATCGACACGGCGTCTGAGTGCTTCCCCATCCTCTGCCAGGCGGTGCATCTTAAGCACATCCT
>JAEVEX010000068.1:0-1826 GCA_016842085.1 Candidatus Thermoflexus tengchongensis
TCGAAAGCGAGTTCTGCCATACGCAGATCCTCGCGAGCGAAACGAAGCCAGCGCTCAAGATGGGGATTCATAGATCACCACCCCCCTGGCGAGCACTTCCTCCTGAAAGAAGGGGCGGGTTCGGATCTCCTCGAACTCCTCCGGCGTGTAAACCAGAAGATCCATCCCCACACGGGGACGAAATCGCTCCAGCAGCTCGCCGATGCGATCGAGGAAAGGGCGAGAGGAGGGCATCACCACAACCAGATCCAGATCGGAGTCCGGGCGCAATTCCCCCTGGGCCAGGGAGCCGAACAAGATCACCCGCTGCGGGGCATAATTCGCGCGCAGGAACTCCAGAAATCGGGTCAGCTCGGCCTCCAGAGCCGCCCGCCTCTCCCGAACCCTCTCCTCCGATGAAGGCACCCGAGCGGGCATCTCCGGATCCCTCTACCGCGAGCCTCCAGCTGCCGCCTCCTCTTCGTAGCGGGTGGGGCACTTGAGGAGGAGGTTCTGGGCATAGAAGACCCCATCCGGCCCCAGGGTGCCCTCCACAATGGCCTGCGCCTCGTTCTGCAGAAGGTCCGGCTTCACGCCTTTATAGACCACCTTGAGCGGCGGGGCCTTCCCGATATCCGCCACCCGATCCACCAGACCGAACTCGATATGGAGGGTCTCCGGATCGTAACGGATGGTCCCGCCGTCCACGATCCCCGAAAGGCGGATCGGGCGGCCCTGGAGGCTCTCCGCCCGGGCTTTCAGCTCCGAAACCGTCAGATAATACTGGGATGCGCTCCGGAGCCCGTTGACGATCAGCAACCCCAGGGCGATGATCAACAATCCCCCCCCGACCCAGAACCGGGCACGCATCGAAATCCTCCCTATCGGCGCGTTCTGTTCAGAGTCTAACATAAGAAACAGGTCCCTTCCAGTCTCCCTTCTCGTTTTCCGGACCTGCCGCTCCGAAATCGCCAGGAGCGCTCTGTCCGGTCATGACTTCGGAATCTCGGGCCAAACAGAGGGGTGGAGCGCGGTCCTCCCGCTCCACCCCTCGCCTTTGCCGGGACCGTTGTAACGGATCGCGCCTATGGCCGGATCATCCCCTTCATGGAGACCGGAACCGAGCGGCTCAGATCCTCCAGGGAATCATAGAGGATCTGCAGGATGTATTTGCCGTTGTGGGCATAGCCGCCCGGATCCTTGGTCGCGAATTGATAGTTATAGGCCGCGCGGAGCAGCCGCGGCGTCCAGGTCTTATAGCTGTTCTGCGGGTTGGCCTCCTCCGGATCCACTACGCCGTTCCCATTGGTGTCCGTGAAGAAGTAGGGATAGGCATGTGGATGGTAGGCGATGGGCGTGCCGATGCGATCCCGGGCGTAGGCCTGGATGGCCTTGTAGAGCGCCTCCCGCATAGTCTCGATCTCCCCCGCCAGGCCTTCGGACGTGTTCCCATCGCCGTCGTAGTCCGGCGTCTCGGGCAGGCGGATGTTCAGGAGATCGGCCCGGGTGCGCACGCCCTCGTGGCACTTCCCGCAGAACTCGGCGCGAACCTCCAGCTCATGGGCATCGTGGCAGTCGGTGCACCCGCGGAACTGGGCATGATGCTGGAAGAAGCCTTCATAAGTCTTCCCCTCATATTCGTAGGCGCCCTTCGCCTGGGTGCCGAAGCGGGTGGCCCCGGCTGCGAAGTAGTGCACATTGAGGAACCGCAGTTTATCGGAAACCTGATCCGGCGGCTGCTTACCGATCAGACGATCCAGGCTCACTTTGGACTCGCGGCCCTGATGACAGGTCATGCACAGATTGGTGTTCGGATCGCCGCTGTCGATCACCGCGCCGCTCGGGAA
>JAEVEX010000068.1:2376-4752 GCA_016842085.1 Candidatus Thermoflexus tengchongensis
CCGGCGATCTCATCGGCCAGGCCTTCGCGGATGTTCCCATCGCCATCGTAATCAACCAGCGAACCTTCCATCCGGATGCGCCGGAGATCCTCCTCTGTGCGGACCTCCTTGTGGCATGTGCTGCAGAGATCCACCTTCACCTTCAGCGTGTGGGAATCATGGCAATCCACGCAGGTGCTGACACCCTTCACGTGGTCGAAGCGGGCCTCATAGGATCGGCCGGCGTATTGATAGCCTCCCTTCGCCACTGTGCCGTATTTGATGGCCGCCGCCGCATAGTAATGAATGTTAATGAAGGAAAGCTTCCCGCTCACCTGGTCCGCTTCCACGCCTGCTTCCTGGATCGCCTTCTCCACATCCTGGCCAGAGGCCCGGCCCTGGTGGCATTGCATGCAGCGGGCTTCCGGTCCAAGCCCGGCGATCTCCACCCCGGAGGGCATGGTCACGCGGTCCATCGCCCGCGTGGCCGAGTTATGACACGTCACGCAATCGATCACCGAGCCAATGGCCGCCGGCTGATCCACCACGCCCGCTGGAGAGCCATCCACCCCCAGGAAGTCCAGGAACCCATAAGCGCTGTGACACTTCGCACACTGAACCGGGATCTGAGGGGGGCTCTCCTGATCCCAGTGCCGGAAGGCCTCCGCTTTCGCATCCGCGTGGGCCGAGGAAAGCCATTCCTGCTCGAAGGGAACCTCCCGGATGCGCACCTCGGGGGTGGCCACCGCAACCGGGGTCGCTTCCACCGGTGTGGCCGTTGGCGTGGGCGTCGCCCGGGGCGCGCAGCCTGCCCCAATGAGCAGGAAACCGGCTGCCAGCAATACACTGAGCGTTATCCGGGCTGTTCCGCGCATAGGCACCTCCGTTACGGGTTACCGGGGAGCACCGTTCTGAATCCAGAGCCAGATCGCCGCCCGTTCCGACGGCCGAAGCCGGCCCGGATGATCCTCCCGGGCCGTCCAGATCAGGACCGGGCTGATCCCCGGCGCGCCAGGGATCACGGCCGGCCCGGACCTTCCGCCTTTCAACACACCCTCATAAGCCGTCAGGTCCAGATCTCCCTCCCGTCGTCGCGGGCCATGACAGAAGCTGCAGTTTTCCTCCAGGAACGCCCCGATCCCATCCTCCCAGCTCGAGCCCAGGTTGAGCGTCGCCCGGGCTAAAAAGGATGGGGTCGGCACAGGCGTGGGGGTCAGCGGGGCATACGCCCGAACCCGGGCGATATCCGGGATCGGTCCTGGAGTGGTAACCGCAGTCTTCTCCCCGGAGACAAACCAGACCATCCCCACCAGCCAGAGGACAGCCACCGTCCCATAAGCGGCCCAGAACCGCCGGGCGCGCGCACGTGTCTCCAGAGGATCCAGAGGGATCGGGTGGGACGGAGCCTCCAGGGCCAGAGGATGATCCTCCTCCATCTCCTCCCGGCTCAGATAGCCGGTGAACATGCTCCGGTTAAAGCGCCGGATGTGAACGTGATAAACATGCCAGATCAGGATGGCCAGGACCGCCAGCAGGGCTTCTGACCCGTGAGCGACCTTGGCCGCTGGGATCCACTGCCCGGGGAGGAAACGGGCTGTGGTGATGGGATTCCAGAGCATGAAGCCGGTGAGACCCATAATGATCAGACCCCACACCAGCGCCCAGTATTCGAATTTCTCCTGGAATGTGAACCATCCCTGGCGCGGCGGGGATCCTTCCAGCCCCAGGTTGTAGCGCAATGCTCGCCAGGCATTGCGGAAATCCTCCCGGGTGGGGAGGATACTCGGAGGCATCCGGCGCACATACAGGTCATAGAGGACAGACCCGATGTGCTCCAGGGCCAGTAACATAAGCGCGATAGCCGCCGCTCGATGGATGATGCGCGCGGTCTCCAGGCCGCCCATCGCCTGCAAGAGCGCGAGGGAGATCGGAGACTGGGGATACTTCTGCGGCAGCCCGGTCGCCGCCAGCACTACAAAGGCGACCATCAGGACGCCGTGCTCAATCCGCCGCAGGGTCGAGAATCGATAAACCCGGTCCGGATGCCCCATTTCCGTCTCCCTCCTCACGGGCGCTGGCGTCGGACCCAGCGCCGCCACGCATCGGTGCTGACGAAGAGCAGCATCCCGATCACCGTGGTGGGGATCAGGATGTTGTAGAACCACTGGACCGCGAAGACCACCGGCGTGCGCTGCGGATCCGGTTCGTAGTGGCTCATCCATGCGTCCGGGAAGTTCAGATCCGCCTCCGGATGACAGCGCCGGCAGGTGTTGATCAGGTTCGCCTTCATTACCGGGCTGTTCTCATCCGTAGGCGGCAGGATGTTATGCACCCCGTGACAATCCACGCAGACCGGCTTGTTGACTGGCTGATCCGGAGCGATCTTCTCGAAGATCG
>JAEVEX010000096.1 GCA_016842085.1 Candidatus Thermoflexus tengchongensis
CTCCGGGGAGAGGCCCTTCATGCCCTCGACTGAAAACAGCGGGCCGGTGGCGGAACTGGCAGACGCGCGTGGCTTAGGACCACGTGGGGAAGACCCGTGCGGGTTCGAATCCCGCCCGGCCCACCTGGTTACTCGCTCACCAGACTGGCATAAGCCAGCTCTCCATTGATCCACACGACCTCGCCCTGTAAAGGTCCCCATTCGATTTCTTCTACTTCCCACACCCTCTCTGAGTCCCTTCCTGCATCCCGGAGCTGGCGGCGCAGG
Organism: Candidatus Thermoflexus tengchongensis; assembly: GCA_016842085.1. Taxonomy (GTDB): domain Bacteria; phylum Chloroflexota; class Anaerolineae; order Thermoflexales; family Thermoflexaceae; genus Thermoflexus; species Thermoflexus tengchongensis. The sequence continues at coordinate 268 of JAEVEX010000096.1, forward strand.
GGCCATCGCGCCAGCGCCTCCTCCAATCGACCACCTGGGGATGGAAGGACTGGGGGCCGCGCGAGCCATCGGGCCGCCTCCAGCGCATAGGCCTCGTTCAGGCCGCCCATGTTCCACCAGAATCGAAACTGCCGGGCAGAGGGTGCGATCTCCAGGCCGATGGGCCGCCCATTCATGACCACCAGCACGCCCCGCTGATCCGGCAGGGTCTGCGGCGCTCGAAAGTCTGGCATGGCCTGGCGGATGTGGTCCACGCGGATGAGGGCGCGAAGCGCTGGGGCCGGGGCAAAAGGCAGCGTTCGCACACCTGCCTGGAGGGCGATCTCCCGAAGGCCCCTCCACAACCCGTCTGCCCGAACATCGCCCCGCGCCCTTATCGCCTGACGACGCAGATTCGGCGGCAGCATCCCCAACCGCCAGGGCTGCCCCGAATGCCAGAGGCCTGGCTCCCCAGGTTCCACGCAGAAGGTGGGCGCAACAACCCGTCGGTTGAACACAACTGTGCGTGCCACCGCCCGATCCTGTGCGCCCTCCATCCACATGGTCAATCCACCTGGAAGGATCGTGAGGCCCGGGAATGTAGAGCGGAACCGCATGCGCTCGTAAGCGAGATCCGCTTCCGGTTCGATCGATTCCACAAACCCGACCGGCTGAGAGAGATCCGGCCGGCAAATCGGAATGTAGGCTACTGTTCCAACCGAACCCTGGCAAACGACAGCGTGCTCTGATCGGAGCCCCTCCCAGAACACTTCTCGCCTCATCCCGACCTCCACACCCCGTTGCACCAGCTCGCGTTTCCTCACAGTAATTTTTAACGGGAGCTGGCACTGTTGGGTAATTATCGGGAAGCGCCGTGATGAGGGCCCTGCACGGTGTTGGAGATCTCTCCACTCCCTTTCTCCCCTCATGCAGTAAAGCGACACAGAGGGAGGGAAAAGTCATCCCTGTTGGGTGGCCTATTCGACCCCCAACCTGCCAGGGGAATCAACAAAGCAGGAGAAAAAGGACCGGAGGTTATGAGGCCTGAATGTTGCGTTCGATCTCTCGAATCAGCTGCTGGATTTCCACCCCATACACACGAGCCGCATCGGCCAGCGTCTCCAGCCCGGCCAGGGCGCATACCGGGCACCACATCCCGTAACGCACCAGAACCTCACGGGATCCAGGATAGCGCTCCACCAGCTCCTCGATGGACCACTCCGGATCGATCATCCGAACCTCCTCCACCGGGATCCTCTATTCGTAGTCAGGCACGTGGCGAAGCGCCTATGACAGGCGCTCGCAAAAAGGACGGGCACTCACGTGCCCTGTTACGAGCAGGAAAAGCCCTGTTTGTAGTCGGGCACGAAGCGAAGCAGAGTGCCCGGTTATGGACGCTCGCAAAAAGAACGGACGCTCACGTGCCCTACTGCTGCTTCTTCCATAACTTGATTTTTAGTTTCGGCCCCCTGGGGTTGGGGGTGAAGTCGTTGGCCTTCATCATCTCATATCCCCAAAACAAATCCGGATGAAGCGCTACGAACAGGAAAAACCATGTTTGTAGTAAGGCACGGAGCGAAGCGAAGTGACCGCTATGAGCGTTCCCAAGAAGAACGGGCACTTACGTGCCCTACTACGAACAGGAAAAACCTTGTTTGTGGTCGGGTACGAGCGAAGCGAAGTGCCCGTCTAAGTGTTCCCCAGAAAGGAACGGGCACCCAGGCGCCGACTCCGTACGAAGTCGTGAGGCGCGCCACTCCTATATTACGAGCCGCGAGGATCCGAACGTTGTGCGAGCTCAACCTCTCACAGGCCTCGCGGACCTTCCAGCTCCTCTGCCAGAGCCACCAGGGCATGAGGCTGACGCAGGAGGATCCGCCGCCGACCCAGGCGCACCCATCCTGCCCGCTGCCACCGGTTCAGCAGCCGGCTCACCGTATGCAAACGGGTCCCACAAAGCTCCGCCAGCTCCTCCCGGCTGAGGGGCAACATCAGCTCGATCCCCTCCTCCGTCCGCCGCCCCAACCGGCCCGCCAGCCGCACCAGCACCCGGGCCAGCCGGCGCTCCACCCGGAGGACGCTCACCTCTAACAGCCGGCGATGAACCTCATGGAGCCGTTCAGCCAGAAGGCGGAGCATCCGCAGGGCCACTTCAGGATGACGGAGAAGAAATTCCCGGAAGGCGGTTCCAGGGATCCACAGGGCTCGACACGGGGTCATCGCCTGGGCGGAGGCGGGATAGGGTTGATCGGCGAAGAGGGCAATCAAGCCCAGGGGCTCCCCAGGGCCCGCCATCTGGGCAACCGCCTCCTGCCCCGCCGCGTCAGCCTGGATGACTTTCACATATCCTTCCAGCAGCACGTAGAGGCCTTCCGCTGGATCGCCCTCCAGGAAAAGAAAACGCCCCGCCGGCCACATCCGCCACGTCCCGGCGCGGATCAGCGCCGCCAGATCCTCCGGAGGCGCCTCCCGGAAAAGCGGATACGCGCGGAGCGTTTCCACCATCTGAGATTCCCCGGTCCCTGGCTTTCCCCTGCCCATCCCGGCGCTCCCCGATCGCGGTTGTCCGGGGGCTTCCCGCTCCGCAATCCTGGACGCAGGCTCTCCCCCGGGGCGCTTTCTTTGTCCCTTCAGTTTATCATCCTTGCCGGGATCGGATGGTCTACCCCCCTTCTCCGCGCCTGCGAAAAAGCGGGAGGGCATGCCATCCACACGCCCTCCCGCTGTCGAAACGCCTCCCGGATGGATCAATGGCCGGATCCCGCGGACGGCGCGCCCTGGAACAGATCCGGCCGCTCCGGCCCCTCGACCTCCAGGTAGCCCGCCAGCCCCCGCAGCATCCGCCACAGCGCATGGTCCACCAGCACGTAACGGCCCGGAACTTCCGTCCCGAACTCCACGATCGTGGCTGAGCCGGGCGGGACGTAGACCGTCTCCTCGTTGGCTACGAAAGTTTCCGGCGATCCGCTATACACCCGATCGAAGATCTCCCCGATGATATGGAAGTTCGATCCCACATTCGGGCCGCCCACGCCGAAGAAGATCCGGATGCGCTCGCCAGTCCGGGCCTTCATCGGACGGAGCTCCGTGAGGGCCTTCGTGTGCCCATTGAACGTGAAGTATTCCGGCCGCTCTGCCTGAGCCTTCGCGGAGTCAAAAGACTGAAGACCCGGCTGACCGAAGGTCCCCGATGTATACCACTCGCCCTGCACCACATAAAACTCTCGATCCGCCGGCGGGAGCCCACCCTTCGGCTCCACCACGATGATCCCATACATCCCCATCCCGATATGCAGCGGCGCGGGCGGATAGGCGCAGTGGTAGATATATGCGCCGGGCTTCAGCGCCTTAAAGGTCAGCGTCTTCGTCTCCCCTGGGGCCACGGTGGTGACCGTCGCGCCACCTCCCGGGCCGGTCACCGCATGCAGGTCAATGTTGTGGGAAACATGGTTCTCCGGCGGGTTCACCAGGTGGAGGACCACCGTGTCTCCCTCCATTACTCGAATCAGGGGGCCCGGCACGGTTCCATCGAAGGTCCAGAAGGGAAAGGTCACCCCCTCAGCAAGCTCCGCCACCACCTCCCGCACCGTCAGGGTCACTTCCACCGTGGTGGGCTCGGTCCGCCGGATCGGGGGCGGCACATCCGCCGGATCCCGAACCACGAGAACCCTGGGTCCTCCGGGGGTGAGGGTAGGATGCATAGGGGCTTCCACGGCCGTCGGTGTGGGGGATGCAGGGGAAGATGATGCCGCAGGCAGGGCCGACGGGGCAGCGCACGCCGTCAGAACGAGCAGGAGCAGGCCGATCACGAGCCATCGGGCCGGAATCATGGTTAGCCTCCACACAGAGATCTCCGGAAATTCCGGTCCGATCTTCCCACGATCCGCCCGGAGCCTCCTTGGGGAAACACAAAAAGTGGGGGTGACATTCTTCACTCTGCCAGCCGGGTCCTATCATCACTTGAACGTGAGCTTCGTCAGGGCAAGGCGCGCCACCTCCTGCGCCAAATCCTTTGGATCTCCCTCCCCGCGCTGCTTCGCAGCGCAGGGAGGGCCAGCTTCGCATTCGATATGTAGAGATTTCGACCGGGGTCCCAGTGAAAAGTATCAGGTGGCTGGAAATTTCCTCCCCAAAGAGTGCCCAAAAATTTAACAGATCCCTGGGCATTGGGGGCGCCTTCGGTGCGCCCTCAAATTCAAAAGGAACCGGCCGAGGCTTTCCGGCCTGCCCGGATCGCCCGGGCGATCAGGACCAGGAACACCAGAATCGCTATGCCGTTCAGCAGGCCACCCCATCGGCGGACCTCGAAGATCCCTCCCAGATCCCCGATCAAACGGATAACCAGAGAAAGATGAAGAAGAACGAGGGGAACATAAAGCGCAGGGGAGAAAGGAAGGCTGATCCGGAGGACGGCCGGGAAGATGATCA
>JAEVEX010000097.1 GCA_016842085.1 Candidatus Thermoflexus tengchongensis
TGCTGATCCCGGAACGGGAGACCAGCCTGGAAGAGGTCGCGCGGGCGGTGATGGATGCCTATGAGCGGGGGAAGACCCATGCGCTGATCGTGATCGCCGAAGGGGCTCCTTACCGGACGACGGAGGTCGCCAAGTTCCTGGAGAGCCATCCGATTGGCTTCGACGTGCGTATCACGATCCTGGGCCACATCCAGCGGGGAGGAAGCCCGACGGCCTTTGATCGTCTGCTGGCCACCCGGATGGGGGTGAAGGCGGTGGAGGCGCTGCTGGCCGGAGAGCGCGGGGTGATGACTGCCCTGCAGGGGCGGGAGATCGTGACCATCCCGCTGGAGGAGGCGGTGCAGCGTCGGCGGGAGGCCAACCTCACGTATTACGATATGGTGCTGATGCTGGCCCGTTGAGGTGCAGGGGTGGCCCCCCGAGGGAACTGGCCCCACCCGCCGCGAAAGCCCCGCTGGAGAAAGCATCCCTACCGGGTGGATGACGGCCCGTTGAGCTCAGGCGCGCAGGGAATGTTCTGCCGCCGGGCCTGTCTCCCCTCGCAATATCGCGAGGGCGTGGGGCAGCACCTTCCCCAGGATATCCATCGCCTCCCGCACGGCGCGGGGGCTGCCCGGCAGATTGATGATCAGGGTCCGCCCGCGAACCCCTGCGACCCCCCGGGAGAGCATGGCGAAAGGGGTCTGCTGGAGGCTGTAGAAGCGCAGCGCTTCCGCGATCCCCGGCGCTTCCCGTTCCAGCAGCGGCCGCGTCGCCTCCGGGGTGAGATCCCGGGGGCCCAGCCCGGTGCCCCCTGTCGTCAGGATCAGATCCAGGCCCTCCTCATCGGACCACGCCCGCAATGTTCGCTGGATCGCCTCCGGGTCATCGGGGACCACCGCATACTGCGCGACCGTCCAGCCCATCTGTTCCACAATCCGTTCCCGGAGGATCGCCCCGCTTTCATCCGGATAAATCCCCTGGGAGGCCCGATCGCTGACGGTGAGAATGCCGACTCGAATGGTCCTCATTTGATCCACGGTCGAATCCTGGGGAGGAGATTGTATTCGCCTGGTCGGTATTCTCCTCCTGAAAGTCGACATGATGGAGAACCGATGAGGCGGACTCAATGCTCGCCCTGGGTTTCCCCCTGGCTATTCCGGGCGGCCGCCTTCAGAGCCCTCAGGATCGGGGGGATGGCCTCCTCGAGGGGACCGGGAAGCAGACAGCCGGCCGCAGGAGGATGCCCACCCCCCCCGAAAGCCAGAGCCACCCGGGCGACATCATAACCAGGTCGGGCCCGCATGCTGACTTCCACCTTCCCATCGTCCCGTTCCGTGAACACCGCGGCGATCCGTGCCTCCTCCGCTCCGATGAGGAAGCTGGAGAGGCTGAGATCGTTGGCGTGGGTCAGCCCGGAGGCGGCCCGCATCTCCCGGGTGATCACTGTCCAGATCACCCCATCTTCCATTCGAGCTTCCGCCAGGGCCTGCCCGAAGAGGCGGATGGCGGCCAGGGGGCGGCGATTGAAGAGGGCATCGACCAGAGCGGGAAGGGAGGCTCCTGCTTCCATCAATCGGGTCACTTCGTGCATTACCCGGGGGCTGACGTTGGCCGTGCGCAGGCCCATGGTATCCCCGACGATGCCTGCCAGCAGGATGGAGGCCAGCTCCGCATCCAGCGTGACCCCCAGGTCCTCCGCGAGCCAGAGCACCATTTCCGATGTCGCCACTGCGGAGGGATCGATCCAGTTAATAGTCCCGAAATGGGTGTTGGTGATGTGGTGATCGATGTTCAGCAGGGGGATGCCCTGGAGCTCGGCGAAGGCTTTGCCAAGCCGCCCGGGGTCGCTGGCATCCAGGCTGACCAGAAGATCGAAGGGGCCCCGGGCGATCCGGGCGATTTCCCCGGCGTGGGGAAGGGCCTTCAGGCGGGCGGGGAGATCATCATCGCAAAATGCTTCCGCCGTTTTCCCCAAACGCCGGAGGATCTGCACCAGACCGATCGCACTGCTGATCGCGTCGGCGTCTGGCGAAACATGGGTAGCCACCGCAATTCGCTGTGCTTCCTTTAAGACCTGTCGGGCCTGCTCACGACTCATCCAGCGGCTGCTCCTTTCCATGGAGCTTCGACAGCAATCGTTCGATCCGATCCGCCCGATCGAAGGTATCATCCCATTTGAAAACGAGATCGGGGATGCGGCGCAGGATCACCCGGCCGGCCAGCTCATGTTTCAGGTACCCTTTGGCATGCTCCAGCCCCGCCAGCACCTCCTCCCGCCGTGTGGGATCCGCGGGCCACGCCGTCACATAGACTTTCGCGATGGTGAGATCTGGCGCGGGCTCCACCCCGGTCACCGTCACCCCGGCGACCCGCGGATCCTTCAATTCGGCGATGAGGGCGCTCAATTCCTCGCGAAGCAACTCCCCGATCCGTCGCTGGCGACGTGCTCCCATGGCAGACCTCCAGGGTGTCCCATCCTAACATGAAGACGCGATTCCGTCAATAAAGGCGCGATGCGCCCGAGGCCCCTCCATTTCCCGCCTCCCGTCCTTCTTTGCGTTGCGGGGCGCAGGGATTGCCGCTGGTTTGATTTTCCCCCGGCTGGAGCTCAATCGCGCAACCCCTCTATATCTTCTCCGGCGGCCTTCGGAGGTGGGCCAGCAGCTCGCTCCGGTGTCGGGGATCGGTGCGGAAGACTCCTGTGAGGGCCTGGGTGACCATACGAGCCTGAGATTTCCGGACCCCTCGCATCATCGCGCACAGATGCGCGGCCTCCACGATGACGGCCACGCCCTGGGGATGCAGCACCGTCTCCAGGAAATCCGCGATCTGCCGGGTCATCCGCTCCTGAACCTGAAGACGGCGGGCGAAGAGCTCCACCACCCGCGGGATCTTGGAGAGGCCGATGATGCGGCCGTTGGGAATATAAGCCACGTGAACCCGTCCGTAAAACGGCAGGAGGTGATGCTCGCACATGCTGTAGAACTCGATATCCCGCACCAGAACCAGGTCGTTGTCTTCCACTTCAAAGATCGCCCCGTTGATCAGGTCCACCGGATCCATCCAGTAACCCGCCAGCACTTCCTGAAGCATCTCCGCCACCCGCACGGGGGTGCGTTGCAGACCCTCCCGCTCCGGGTCCTCTCCCAAGGCCGTCAGCAGCTCCCGGATCACCCTGGCCAGCTGGATGGGGTCCGGAGGTTGAGCGATCCCTTCCGCTTTCGCGATCCATTCCTGAGACTTCATTCGCGCTTTCCCTCCTAACTGGGGATGGCTTCTCCTCCCTCTCGAGCATGGCATCGCCGGATGTTCCCTCCAGGGGAGAACCAGCTATGTAACTTCTAAGATCTTAATCCGTTTCCCCCCATTTTTTCAACTCCAGATTGAAGGCTCAGGGTAATAAACGGGCTTCATGGCCTCGTCGCCAGAACTCATTGCGCGCGTCCGCAACGAAGCGAGGCGAGATCCTGAAGTTCCACACCGGGCCGCGCGGATTCCGGCCTTCATGTCAGGGAATTCCCTGAAGGTGAAAGCGGGAACTCCCTGACACCGGACGTCATAGAAAAGACAGGACTGCCAACACTTGGGACCGGAAAGGGAGTTGGTCAACATAAAAGTGGTCATGACGATCCACCAAACCCCGGAGCCCGGGGTCTCGGGGGACTCACGATCAGAATCCTCTGGCTCCAGGAGGTTGTTCTATGTCGCTTCGAATAGGCGGCCTGGGGGGGCTGCTTACGCTTGTCGGGATCTGGATCGGGATTCTGGGGAGTGCCTCTGGATCTCCGGGTCTCCCGGCCTCCCCCCCGCCACCCCGGGCTCGTCCGGAAGATGAGCAGAAATGCCTGGTATGCCACACGCTTCCGGATCTGCTCCGTCCGCTGCCCAGTGGCGAGATCTGGCCCCTTGTGGTGGATGAACAGGCATATGAGCGCGCTATCCACCGTCAGAAGGGTTATACCTGCTTCGATTGTCATCCGGAGATAACCGATTTCCCTCATCCTGAGCGAGCCTTTCAGAGCGTGCGTGAGGCGCGGGTGCAGATGGGAGCGGTCTGTCGGGATTGCCATGAGGAAGAAGCCCGGGAGTATGAGCAGGGGTTACACGCTCAGGCCCTGCGGGAAGGGCGCCTGGAGGCTGCGGTCTGCACCGATTGTCATGGGGCTCACGAAACCCGTTCCTTCGATGGGCAGCGGGCGCAGATCGCAGAGACGTGCCGGGGATGCCATTCGGAGATCTACGATGTTTATCGGAATAGCGTTCACGGTGCAGCCCTGTTGCAGGAAGGCAATCCGGATGTCCCGGCCTGCACAGATTGCCATGATCATCACCGCAACGCGGGTCCCACCCGGGAGGGCTTCCATCTGTTCTCCCCACAGCTGTGCGCCAAATGCCACACCGATGAGCAGTTGATGGCCCGTTATGGGGTCCGGACCGGTGTTTTCAACACTTATGTGGCGGATTTCCACGGGACGACGGTGTCGATCTTCGAGAAGATCGCTCCGGATCAGCCAGTCAACAAGCCGGTCTGCGTGGATTGTCACGGGGTGCATAACATCCTGCCGCCTACGGATGAGAACAGCCCGGTAATGAAGGCGAACCTGATCAA
>JAEVEX010000086.1 GCA_016842085.1 Candidatus Thermoflexus tengchongensis
TTGATCAGGTTCGCCTTCATTACCGGGCTGTTCTCATCCGTAGGCGGCAGGATGTTATGCACCCCGTGACAATCCACGCAGACCGGCTTGTTGACTGGCTGATCCGGAGCGATCTTCTCGAAGATCGTCACCGTCGTCCCGTGGAAATCCGCCACGTAGGTGTTGAAAACACCGGTCCGGACCCCATAACGGGCCATCAATTGCTCATCGGTGTGGCATTTGGCGCACAGCTGCGGGGAGAACAGATGGAAGCCCTCCCGGGTGGGACCCGCGTTGCGGTGATGATCATGGCAATCCGTGCAGGCCGGGACATCCGGATTGCCTTCCTGCAACAGGGCGGCGCCGTGAACGCTGTTCCGATAAACATCGTAGATCTCCGAATGGCATCCCCGGCACGTCTCTGCGATCTGCGCCCGCTGCCCATCGAAGGAACGGGTTTCGTGAGCCCCATGGCAATCAGTGCAGACCGCGGCCTCCATGCGCCCTTCCCGCAGGGCCTGAGCATGTAACCCCTGTTCATACTCCTCTGCCTCTTCCTCATGACAATCCCGACAGACCGCTACCATCTGCACCCGCGCCTCACGCACGCTCTGAAAGGCCCGCTCAGGATGAGGGAAATCGGTAATCTCTGGATGACAATCGAAGCAGGTATAACCCTTCTGATGATGAATAGCGCTCTCATACGCCCGCTCATCCACTACAAGCGACCAGATCTCACCACTGGGCAGCGGACGGAGCAGATCCGGAAGCGTGTGGCATACCAGGCATTTCTGCTCATCTTCCAGACGAGCCCGGGGCGGCGGTGGGGAAGCCGGGAGACCTGAAGATCCAGAGGATCCCCCCAGGATCCCGATCCAGATCCCGGCAAGCGTGAGCAGCCCCCCCAGGCCGGCTATTCGAAGCGACATGGAACAGCCTCCTGGAGCCAGAGGATTCTGATCGTGAGTCCCCCGAGACCCCGGGCTCCGGGGTTTAGCGGATCATCATGACCACTTTTATGTTGACCAACTCCCTCTCCGGTCCCAAGTGTTGGCATTCCTGTCTTTTCTATGACGTCCGGTGTCAGGGAGTTCCCGCTTTCACCTTCAGGGAATTCCCTGACATGAAGGCCGGAATCCGCGCGGCCCGGCGTGGGGCTTCAGGATCCCGCCTCGCTTCGTTGCGGACAGGTGCAATGGGTTCTGGCGACGAGGCCATGAAGCCCGTTTATTACCCTGAGCCTTCGATCTGGAGTTGAAAAAACGGGGGGAAACGGATTAAGATCTTAGAAGTTACATAGCGGGTTCTCCCCTGGAGGGAACAGCCGGCGATGCCATGCGCGAGAGGGAGGGGAAGCCATCCCCAGTTAGGAGGGAAAGCGCGAATGAAGGCTCAGGAATGGATCGCGAAAGCGGAAGGGATCGCTCAACCTCCGGACCCCATCCAGCTGGCCCGGGTGATCCGGGAGCTGCTGACGGCCCTGGGAGAGGACCCGGAGCGGGAGGGTCTGCAACGCACCCCCGCACGGGTGGCGGAGATGCTTCAGGAAGTGCTGGCGGGTTACTGGATGGATCCGGTGGATCTGATCAACGGGGCGATCTTTGAAGTGGAAGACAACGACCTGGTCCTGGTGCGGGATATCGAGTTTTACAGCATGTGCGAGCATCACCTCCTGCCGTTTTACGGGCGGGTTCACGTGGCTTACATTCCCGACGGCCGCATCATCGGCCTCTCCAAGATCCCGCGGGTGGTGGAGCTCTTCGCCCGCCGTCTTCAGGTTCAGGAGCGGATGACCCGGCAGATCGCGGATTTCCTGGAGACAGTGCTGCATCCCCAGGGCGTGGCCGTCATCGTGGAGGCCGCGCATCTGTGCGCGATGATGCGGGGGGTCCGGAAATCTCAGGCGCGTATGGTCACCCAGGCCCTCACAGGAGTCTTCCGCACCGATCCCCGACACCGAGGCGAGCTGCTGGCCCACCTCCGAAGGCCGCTGGAGAAGATATAGAGGGGTTGCGCGATTGAGCTCCAGCTGGGGGAAAATCAGACCAGCGGCGCAATCCCTGCGCCCCGCAATGCAAAGAAGGATGGGGGACAGGAAGTGGAGGGGCCTGGGCGCATCGCGCCTTTATTGACGGAATCGCGCCTTCATGTTAGGATGGGACACCCTGGAGGTCTGCCATGGGAGCACGTCGCCAGCGACGGATCGGGGAGTTGCTTCGCGAAGAGTTAAGCGCCCTCATCGCCGAATTGAAAGATCCGCGGGTCGCCGGAGTGACGGTGACCGCGGTGGAGCCGGCGCCGGATCTCACTATCGCGAAAGTTTATGTGACGGCATGGCCCACAGATCCCACCCGTCGGGAGGAGGTGCTGGCGGGGCTGGAGCATGCCAAAGGTTACCTGAAACATGAGCTGGCCGGCCGGGTGATCCTGCGTCGCATTCCCGATCTCGTTTTCAAGTGGGATGATACCTTCGATCGGGCAGACCGGATTGAACGATTGCTGTCGAAGCTCCATGGAAAGGAGCAGCCGCTGGATGAGTCGTGAGCAGGCCCGACAGGTTTTAAAGGAAGCACAGCGAATTGCGGTGGCGACCCACGTTTCGCCAGACGCCGACGCGATCAGCAGCGCGATCGGTCTGGTGCAGATCCTCCGGCGTTTGGGGAAAACGGCGGAGGCCTTTTGCGATGATGATCTCCCCGCCCGCCTGAAGGCCCTTCCCCACGCTGGGGAAATCGCCCGGATCGCCCGGGGCCCCTTCGATCTTCTGGTCAGCCTGGATGCCAGCGACCCCGGGCGGCTCGGCAAGGCCTTCGCTGAGCTCCAGGGCATCCCCCTGCTGAACATCGATCACCACATCACCAACACCCATTTCGGGACCATTAACTGGATCGATCCTTCCGCCGTGGCGACATCGGAAATGGTGCTCTGGCTCGCGGAGGACCTGGGGGTCACGCTGGATGCGGAGCTGGCCTCCATCCTGCTGGCGGGCATCGTCGGGGATACCATGGGCCTGCGCACGGCCAACGTCAGCGCCCGGGTAATGCATGAAGTGACCCGATTGATGGAAGCAGGCGCCTCCCTTCCCGCTCTGGTCGATGCCCTCTTCAACCGCCGTCCCCTGGCCGCCATCCGCCTCTTCGGACAGGCCCTGGCGGAAGCTCGAATGGAAGATGGGGTGATCTGGACGGTGATCACCCGGGAGATGCGGGCCGCCTCCGGGCTGACCCACGCCAACGATCTCAGCCTCTCCAGCTTTCTCATCGGAGCGGAGGAGGCGCGGATCGCCGCGGTGTTCACGGAACGGGACGATGGGAAGGTGGAAGTCAGCATGCGGGCCCGACCTGGTTATGATGTGGCCCGGGTGGCTCTGGCTTTCGGGGGGGGTGGGCATCCTCCTGCGGCCGGCTGTCTGCTTCCCGGTCCCCTCGAGGAGGCCATCCCCCCGATCCTGAGGGCGCTGAAGGCAGCCGCCCAGAATAGCCAGGGGAAAACCCCGGGGGAGCCCTGAGCACCTACCTGGCCGGATCCTGTCTCCTCAATAGAAGCGGACCATAGATCCCATGCGGACGATTCGGGTTGGCATTCTCACCATCAGCGATCGGGCCGCCCGGGGGATTTACCCGGATGAAAGCGGGGCGATCCTCCGGGAACGGATTGTGGAACAGATGGGCTGGACGATCGCGCAGTATGCGGTGGTCCCCGATGACCCGGAGGCGATCCAGCGAACATTGCGGGCGTGGTCCGATGAGGAGGGCCTGGATCTGATCCTGACGACAGGAGGCACCGGGCTGGGCCCTCGGGATTTCACCCCCGAGGCGACGCGGCCGCTTCTGGAGCGGGAGGCGCCGGGGATCGCGGAAGCGCTGCGCTTCTACAGCCTCCAGCAGACCCCTTTCGCCATGCTCTCCCGGGGCGTCGCAGGGATCCGCGGGCGAACCCTGATCATCAACCTGCCGGGCAGCCCCCGCGCGGTGCGGGAGGCGATGGATATCCTGGGGAAGGTGCTGCCCCACGCCCTCGCGATCCTGCGAGGGGAGACGGGCCCGGCGGCGGAACATTCCCTGCATGCCTGAGCCCAGCGGGCTGTCATCCGCCCGGTGGGGATGCTGTTTCCAGTGGAGCTTTCGTGGGGGGCGGGGCCGTTTCCCTCACTCCTGGCGAAAGCAGCCTCACGACCCCTCGGAGCGACCAGCGTTGCGCCTCAACGGGCCAGCATCAGCACCATATCGTAATACGTGAGGTTGGCCTCCCGCCGACGCTGCACCACCTCCTCCAGCGGGATGGTCACGATCTCCCGCCCCTGCAGGGCGGTCATCACCCCGCGCTCTCCGGCCAGCAGCGCTTCCACCGCCTTCACTCCCATCCGCGTGGCCAGCAGACGATCAAAGGCCGTCGGGCTCCCTCCCCGCTGGATGTGGCCCAGGATGGTGATACGCACATCGAAGCCGATCGGATGGCTCTCCAGGAACTTGGCAACCTCCGTCGTCCGGTAAGGAGCCCCTTCGGCGATCACGATCAGCGCATGGGTCTTCCCCCGCTCATAGGCATCCATCACCGCCCGCGCGACCTCTTCCAGGCTGGTCTCCCGTTCCGGGATCAGCA
>JAEVEX010000001.1 GCA_016842085.1 Candidatus Thermoflexus tengchongensis
GACCCGCCGGGGGGCGGGGGGATGAAGCGGATGGGCAGAAGGGTTGGAGGCGGGGGTGCGGGTAGGGGCCGGCGTGGGCGTAGGGCCCGGCGTCGGGGAGGGTCGTGGCGTTCGGGTTGGCCGGGGGGCGGTAGCCGTAGGGGAAGGCCGGATAGGGGATGCCGGGCGGGGGACGGTTGCCGTAGGTTGCGGCGAAGGGGTGGGGGAAGAGGCCAGCGGGAACGGGCGGGTTGGCGAAGGCATTTCGGTAGCGGCAGCGCTCAAACCTCTCGTCGGGGAAGGAGAGGCGGGCGGCGCTTTAAACCGATCCGCGGATGAGATCGGCTGGGTAGGGGCAGGTCTTGTGCCGGTGAGGGGAAGCGGCCAGCATCCGAGGATCAGGGCAGTCAGCAAAGTGAGCCAGGGTGCGATGCGCATGGGGTCCTCCCGTGAAGTTCAATGTCTTCATCAAGTATTTTAAGACTTACGCCGTTGGCTCCTGTTTAAGGTGATACAGGTCTCCCGACCTGCGCGACCTTTCCGGTGAAGCCGCGCGATGGCCGGTTACCCTGCGCTCGCCGGGGTGGGCAGCGGGTCCTTGAGGCGTTCCAGCCCCTCGTTCATCATCATCGCGATGAGTTGTGCCGTTTGGTGGGCCGGAAGGCCCAGAAACGATGATGGCGGGTGGCCATTAACCGACGGACGAGGCCCATCGTCGCCTTCGTCATCGGGGATCGAAGGAAAGCGACCGGTCGAAGACTCTGGGAAGGCCTTCCGGAGGGTGATCACCGTTGTCGAAGTTACCGTAGGGGCGAAAAAATTTTTTCGCCCCTGCTTGTGGTTCCCTGATGCATCGATCTTCGTCGGCAAAGGTTAGTCCGTTATGAGCATCGGTTCCACGAGAGGGTGACCCGGTGATTCGTCATCCCCCACAACCTCCGACGAGCCGTATCCCCTCTAAATGTGAACATCACTTCATGGGCCCTTCACGTGTTCTTTGTGACCTTCGTGGTGGGTTTTGTAGAGGTTGATGCGTCCGTCCCGACCATGGAGGCGCAGGCGGGTGGGAGTTATCCCGGAGACGGGCTCTGCTCCGGGGCATTCCCAGCCGCTGAGGGTCAGTTCGGCGACGAACGCGTCCTGCGCCAGGTGGAGGGTCAGCGAGTCGGCAGCGCGCTCCACCCGGCGCACCTCGGCGGTGGCGTAGCGGAGGAGGACGCCTTCCGTGACCTGCCATTCCAGAGGCAGGATGGCGCCCTGGCGCGCGGGCAGATGGACCGGGTGGCCGCCGAAAAGGAGCTCTCCCTGCCAGGCGACGGTGGTCGTTATGGGGTCGTCCTGGTAGTTGTGAATGAAAAGAAAACCGCCGTGCTTGCCCTGGCTCAGGCGCACGTCGGCCCAGTCGCTGAGGGCGAAGGCGGGGGGGCATCCCAGTTCCAGCGCCATACGGTGCAGGAGGTCCAGGTCTTCCAGGTTGTTGATTCTCAGCGCGGCGCCGAAGACCAGCGCCTTGCCCTGGCCCAGGTGTCGAATGAAGCCGACGGTCTCGCCTTGTCGGGAGGCAAACACCCCGTCGAAGTCGCCGCGATAGGTCTCCACAAAGGAGACGGGCACGTCCGTGTATCCAAAGGCGGTGATGCAGGAGGGGGTGAAGGGCGGGTCGCTATAGGCATCGACCACGCGGAGGGCGTCTCGCAGGAGAGGGCAGGGGTAACCATCCGCGTCGTATCGGGGCAGACGGCCGATCATGGCCAGCCGTCCGCCCGCGCGGACGTAGTCGGCCAGCTTCTGCTGGACTGCGGCGTCGCAGCGGTGTTCGATCATCACCCAGAGCGTGGGGGTCTCGTTCGGATCCAGGACGGCGCGGGCCAGTTCCAACGCATGGAAGGGGCGGTGCGTCAACGCCAGGCCACGGGCGATGAAGTCGAAGAGGATGACCTCGCGCTGATGGGTGAGGATGCGGGTCGCTTCCCCAGTGGCCGGAGTGTTCACCTCGGTCATGAAGTCGTCCAGGCGGAAGCCAATCGCGGTGACGGTCTGCGGGCGGGCAAGGGTCAGGGCGTCGCCGTAGGCCGCCAGAGCGGCCGAGAGTTGGGGATAGCGCCCGTAATGGCGGCGGAGGGTGCCGTCTTTGCGGACAGGGTGGCCCCAGTCGTGGCGTTTGACCGGGGAAAGCAGGGGGTGGTTTTCGCCGTCAAAGAAAAGGTAGTGATTGATGGCCCGCATCCCGACGGAGAGGCTCAGGCGGGTGTGCAGGTCGTAGAAGGAGGTCTGCGCGCCGCTGAAGTCCTGGTTGCCGCCGGCCTGGAACTCCATGGAGAAGAGCGGCTGGTCCGGGTTCTGCAGGGCGCGGGTCATCTCGTTGACCAGCAGGAGCTCATGAAAGTTTCCTTCGTCGATGTGGCCCGGGTAGACGTCGGTGGCGGATAGGACGCCGGGCAGTTCTATGACCTCTATCAGTTGGGAGAGGCCGATGGGGAAGGTCTTGCCGCCGTTGGCGAAGCCGTGGATGTTAATGACCGGCGGCACTTCCAGGCCGCAGGCGCGGGCCTGTTCCAGCAGGTAAAGGGCATACCGGCGCAGATACGTGCGAAAGAAGCGGCGGTAGTCCTCAACAGCGCGGGCCGCCTGGGGGCTTTGGGGATCAGTAATGCCCTGGCGGAGCGCGGCGGTCAGGTCAGGGAACGGGTACCGCTCCGCCAGGCGGTCGCCGTAAACATCCCGCAGGTAATCGGCGAAGCAGGCCAGGGTATGAGGGTTCGTGTCCAGGATGTTGCGGACCCAGTGCATCATGCCCATCTCGTTATCCAGCTGGACAGCGAGGACCCGTCCGCCGCACGTGACCTGGCGGGGAGCGAGGACCTCGAAAACGGCGCGGTACCAGCGGGCGACGCAGGCCAGAAAGTCGGGGTGCAGATAACTGACGATGTTCTGCGACTGCCCGTGCTGGTCCACAAAGGCCATCTGGGGGTAGCGGACGAAAACCCAGTCCGGGATGCCCTCGTTGATGGTCTCGGCCATAATATACGGCCCGGGGCGGGGGAGAATCCAGAGGTCCATAGATGCGGCCAGGTCCAGGAAGCCGATGAGGTTCCGCATGGGATGGCTGTGGCCGTCAAAATCCAGTTGGCCCTCTTCGGGCTCATGCCAGCGCCAGGGGATGTAGGTGGCGACGGCGTTGAAGCCGGCCGCCTTAAGCAGGCCAAGGCGGTGCTCCCAGGCGTCAGGGGGCGTGCGGAAGTAGTGGAATTCGCCTGCCTGGAGGAGGAGCGGACGGTTGTCTATCCAGAAGAGGTTGTTATGGACGGTGAAGGTCGGGCGCATCGGTGTGCTCCATAAAAAGTTGAATCCCTGAGGGATAGTAGGCCTGCAGAAAACCGTGGTTGTATCGAATCCGTCCCGGGAGGTCCGGACGTAGACGTCCGGGCTCAGATACAAAGCTCTTCGGGCTCATCGGAGCCTCCCCGCCAGGCGGATTTCCAGCCCCCTTCGGGGGGCTTTTACAAATTTAGCCCGGCGCTCAAGCGCCGGGCTTTCGCCAATTCAGCCCGGCGCCGGAGCGCCGGGCGACCCGCCGCGGCCGCCGCGGGTTCGCATACCGCTATTTTGCATTCCTACCCCTGAGGGAAGATTCCCGGACGACGAGATGGGCCGGGATGCGTTCGGCAGAGAAGGGAGTTCCGCGATCCAGAAACTCTATCAGCCCGGCGACAGCGCGAGCCCCCCAGTCGGTGCGGGAGACGCGGACGGTGGTGAGCGACGGCCGGAGGTAGCGGGCAACGGGGATGTCGTCAAAGCCCACCAGGGCCACATCCTGGGGAACACGCAGGCCCCCTTCCTGCAACATGTGGAGGCACCCGATGGCCATCTGGTCGTTGGCGCAGACGATGGCCTCAGGGACGTCGCCTGAAGTGAGGATCTGCCGGGCAATCCGGTAGCCGGAGGCCTCGGTGAAATCGCCCTGGTAGAGGCGAACTTCCAGGCCATGCGCGCGGGCTTCTTTCAGGAAGGCCTGCTGGCGCTCGGCGTTATCAAAAGAATCGGCGGCGCCCGCGACGAAGGCCAGTTTCCGGACCCCCTGGCTGTAGAGATGCTGGAAGACCTGGCGTATGCCGCCGGGATTGTCGATCAGCAAGGGGAAGACATGGTCGGCCTCTATGTAGCGATCCAAGACCACGATGGGAAAGTTCTTCCAGGCCAGGCTGATGAGGAGGTCGCTGGGAATTTTGACGTCAAAGACGATGGCCGCGTCCACCTGGCGGTTGGAGAGGATGCGGCTGATAGAGCGGGTCTCCGGGCAGATGACCAGTTCGTAATCGGTCTGCAGGATGACTTTGTGAATGCCCTCCAGGATTTCCTCATAGAAGAGGCCGCCCAGGGCGGCGATGAAGACGCCGATGGTGTAGGTGCGGCGCTTGCGCAGGTGGCGGGCATGGGCGTTGGGATGATAGCGCAGCTCCTCGGCGGCAGCCAGGACCCGCCGCCGGGTTTCTTCGCTGATGTTCCCCTTGCCGTTTAGGACCAGGGAGACGGTGGTGATGCTGACTCCGGCACGCCGGGCCACATCTTTGAGGGTTACCATTTCCTGATTTCCAGCCTCTCCAGACCTTTGAGGATGTAGGGGTTGTTCATCGTGATCCGGTAGACGACATCGTTCTGGGCATTCGCCAGCATCAGCAGGGAGATGCCCTTATCTATGCCGATGACGTCACGGGCGAACCAATCTTCAGTCAGGTTGAAGGCGTCCTGGAAACCGTAGGGACCCTTCAGCCGATCCAGAGTGAAATAATATACCATAGCCTGCCGGGATTGTTCGGGCAGGAAGAGGATGGACCCAATCGCCCCCGCCGGGGCGACGGTGTCGTCCACCAGGTGTTGCCGGTTGTCGTAGCCGGAGGGCGGCGCACCGTAACGGCCTTCATAGCCGTGGGGGCCGTCGCAGGCGGTCAGGCCCCAGGCCAGGGGGCCGAGGGTCAGGTACTTTTCGTCCATATTCACCGCGAAGTTGTAGTGGGCCTTCGCGGCCTCCACGGAGTTGGCGAACCAGTCCACGCCCTGGCGGTCGGTCCGGCCGCGAAAGTCTATCCAGGCATGGCTGTACTGGTAGGTGAAGAGGGAGCCGAACCAGGAGTGGATGAAAGGCTGGCCGTCGCCGTAGCGGGCCCGGTGCCGGGTGAACGTGTAATAGATGGAGGGGTCCAAGGGATAGGTGGGGGAGCCGGCCGCCAGGACGTAGAGCATCAACTGTTCGGCGTAGAAGTCCCAGTGGCCCTCAAACCCTTTCTCAGGGCGGTAGGCCATATAGAACATGTTGCGGGAGGGATCCACGAACCAGGGCCACTCCACGGCCGTGTAGATCGCCTGCGCTTTGGCCTGCGTTTCGCCACCGCAGTAGTCGCCTGCGGTCAGGACGCCCATGAGCAGGATGGCGGTATCGATGCTGGAGACTTCGCTCTGCCAGGCCCTCTGTCCGGTCTCCATATCCAGGAAGTGGTAGTAGAAACCGTGCTCGCGAGGTATAGCCGCCAGGGTGTCCAGGGTTCCGTCTATGCGCGCACAGGCCTGCGCGCGGGGGATGTAGCCTTTCTCCACGCCGATCACATACGCGGTCAGCCCGAAGCCCACGGCGGCGATGCTGGAGATGCCCGGAGAACCGGGATAGCGATCCCGGATCAGGCCGTAACCGGGACTGCCGGGGGTTGTGTTGGCCTGCTCCCAGAAGAAGTTGAAGGCGCCGCGCATTTCCCACTCTATGACGTCATCGGCGGAGACCGGCGTGGGGGTAGGAGCAGGCCTCCACGTCGGGGAGGGGGAAGGCGGGATGGCCGTGGGGGTCTGCTCCAGGACGGTCAACGTCACCGTCGGAGCCGGCGCGGCGCAGGCGGCCATGGTCAAAAGCGGAACGCAGACAAACGCAGATATACGCCGATTTGCGCTTTGTTTATTCACCGGTAATCCCCGTCCTTTCTACGGATTCCACAAACCATCGCTGGAGGACGAAGTACATGACCAGGAGCGGCAGGATGTTCAGGAAGGTTCCGGCCAGTTTGATCGCTTCGTTCAGACGGTCAAAGATATTGACCGTGCCGGGCGGGTAGAGGTTCTGATAGGCCTGGACGAACCGGGAAAGCTGCATCGGCAAGGTCTGGATGCCGCCTTCCAGAAAGATGACCGTCAGGTAGGTCTCGTTCCAGTACCAGACGATGGAGAAGATGAAGGAGACGATGTAGGCCGGAAGGGCATTGGGGACCGCGATCTGGAAGAAGATGCGGGCCTCGGTGGCGCCGTCTATCCGGGCGGCCTCTTCCAGGACTTTGGGGAGGGAGAGGAAGGTCTGGTAGAAGATGAGTATGAAGATGGCGCTGCGGAATCCCTGACCGCCCAGGGCGGGGAGAACCAGCGACCAGAGCGTGCCCAGCAGGCCCAGGCGGCGGTAGGTCAGCATCTGCGGGATGGCGGTGTTCTGCGGCGGGATGATGAAGGTCGCCAGAATCAGGGCGAAGAGCAGGGGCTTGCCGGGAAAGCGGTAGCGGGCCAGTCCATAGCCGACAATGGAACAGACCACCGTCTGCAGAACCGAGGGCACCACGCTGACCAGGATGGAGGCCAGGAGGGTGGAGGGGTAGTTGAGCACCCGGAAGGCCCGGACATAGTTGCCGAAGTATAGCTCCGTCGGCACCCATTGCACCATCGGGTTGAGCAGGTCCGTGGGGCTCTTCAGGCTGGTGATGAGCATGAACAGGAGCGGGTAGAGGTAGACGAAGCCGATGGCCACCAGCAGGGCATACACCACCAGGATGAAGAGCAATCCATAGCGGGCATGGGTGCCCAGCAGGACGCCGCGAACCCGATCCCGGTACCCCGGCCATTGAGCGAGCACGCTCCGGAGACGGGCCAGCCACTCAGAGGGGAGGGTCTTCCTCAACGGATGAGCCGCCATCGCTCACACCTTTGCCGCACGGGATCGGAGGGCCAGATATACGATCAGCAAGATCAGGATCAGGACGGCGAAATACAGAAAGGACATCGCGCTGGCGTAGCCGATGCCGCCTTTGATGTCGTAGGTCTGGGTGTAGATATAGCGCACGAGTTTGTTTTCGGAAAAGTGCGAGAGGGTGATGACGGTGTAGACCGCCACTACAATGTTGGTGGTAGAAAGGGAGGGGAGGGTGATTTTCCAGAAGGACTCCCAGGCGGAGGCGCCGTCTATGGCGGCGGCCTCGTAGATGCTGCGGTCTATCTTCTGCAGGCTGGCCAGGTAGATGAGAATCTGCACGCCGGAGAACCAGAGACTAAGGATGAACGACGTCATCAGATATTCGGCGGGGCCGCGCAGGACGCCGGGCAACCGGGCGAGGAACTCCAGGACGATCGGAGACTGGGCGATCTGGGGGACCGTCGTGGCGCCCTGGGCGACCAGTTCCCGGATGACCGGCCCGCTGGTGATGACAACAGGCAGGAAGAAGATGGTGCGGAAGAGGCCCTTCAGCGACAATTTCAGATTGAGGAAAAGGGCAATGATGAGGGAGAAGATCATAATGATCGGCACCGAGAAGATGGTTTCCACCGCATATTCGATCAGCAGTTCCACGAAGATCGGGTCGGTGAAGAGGGCGCGCGTGTAGTTCTGCCAGCCGACGAAGGTCTGCTCCACGCCCGTGGCGGAGACGATGACATGGTTCAGGCTGTAGCGGAACGTCTCCACCAGGGGGACCAGGGTGAAAAGGATGAAGCCAACAATCCACAGGGCGACGAACGCGTAGCCCTGGAGGGCCTGTCGGGTGCGATAACGGAGGGATATGGAGGGACGGGACGGCGCTTTCATGGCGTTACCTCCCTGAGGAGAGCATCCCGCGCCGGGATGGTGAGGCCGTAGAGCTGGACGGGAGCCTCATTGTAATTAACCAGAATCTGTTTGCCGTTGCTGTAGGTGGTGGCGAAGACGCCCGGCGCGACCTGCTCGTGGCCGACGATGCTGGCGCCCTGGACCGGGGCCAGCAGTCCGTTCAGCCAGGCATAACTTTCCTCTATTTCTTCTTCCAGCTGGCGATAGGCGGAGACGTAAATCCAATTGGAGCGGGTCTTCAGAATGCGGGCGGTCTCCTCGTGGGTCAGGAAGAACGATGGATAGACGCCGTATTCGGCGTGCCGCAGCAGGTCGCCGCGCACGTCGGGGGAGAAGTTCAGCGCCTCGCCGTAGTAAGGGACGTATCCGGAGAGGACGATGGGCAGAAACGGCACCGTCTGGGTGGTGAAAATGTAGCCGTTATCGGTGATGGGGAGGTCGTAGATGGCGCGGGCGTAGGCGAAGAGATAGTCGTTGGGCCGGTAGAGGGCCAGCGGGACGGGGGAACCCTCCAGCAGGGCCCGGTAGGCGGCGATGGCCTCTTCCCGGTTGAGGGAAGCGCCGCGGCGGAAGTCGGAATAGAGCGTGCCGCCGATGCCGTCCAGCGCCAGGCCGATTCCGCCTTCGTCTTTCAGGCTGCGGCTGAGGGCGGCGAAGCGGGATTGGAGGGCCTGGAGGTTGAAGTAGAAGTTGGGCTTGCCGCGCCGGTAGCCTCGCGGATAGTCGCCGGTAATGGCCATGGCCAGGTCGTAGCGGGAGAACGAGCCCGGCTCCTCTCGCAGCGCGGCGGTCGGGTCCAGATAGAGCGCAAAAGTCCCGCCACGGCGGGCGACCGCTTCGGCTACTTTCCGCAGGTCGGCCCGGCTTCCCAGGGCCCGCTCCAGTTGCAGGCGGTTGGGGAAGGCCGCCGACGCGCCGCCCGGCTGCCAGCCATAGTAGACCACCTGAGGGTTCTTCACGTCCAGCTGGGCCAGGATTTCCTCCATCTGGGCGAGGGTGGTCATCGGGATGACCCGGTTCCAGAAGAGGACCCGCTCCCGCTCCGCGCCCAGAAACTCCAGGCGGATGCCGATACCTCCGATGCGCATCTCCTGACGGCGCAACAATCCCTTCTCCAGCAGGTAGCGCTGGTAATTGCGCGCCATGCCGACGTAATTGGCCTCGGGGCCGGCCAGAAAGCGGTAGTGCAGGACGATGTCAAAGCGGTTGGTCTGTGGCTGGATGACGGTCACGCCGTCGCCGGAGCGGCTGGTGCGCTGGAAATAACTCTCGTTGTAGATGAAGGCGTTGTAGAGGAAATTGAAGTTGGTGATGATCCCGGCGGGATGGGCCTGAATTTCGGCGTAGGAAGCGCCTTTCTCCAGCACGGCCAGGTAAGCGTTGGGCCCGGCCGAGTGGACCATCCCGATGACCGGGACCGAGATGGGATACGGAGGCCGCAGGGTGGGATCAAAGGGCATGGAAACGAGCATGCCCAGGTCGGGGCCGTAGTAGCGGCCGTAATACATATTTTGGGCCCGGGTTTCGGCGGTGAAGCGAATCAGGCTTCCGCACCCGTCCGGAAGGAACATGTAGCCCGGGGTCTGGTCGCCCCGCGTGGCGCCCATCCAGGGATAGAGGTGAAGGACGCCCAGCCGAAACTCGCCTTCTTCCCGGATCCACTCCGAGGGCACCTCCACCCGCACGCCCGTCTCCTCCAGAGTGAGCTGCAATCCCACGGCGATGCCGATCTCGGTGAAGGCGACCTGGGCCCGGATGCCCTGCTCCACAGGTTGAATCTCTATGGTGTGCTTCGCGTTGGCGATGGAGGCGCGCTTGACGTTGGCCCGCCGGTCCAGGTAGTCCACGCTGAGACCGCTCTGGGCGAAGGCGGTCCAGGCCCTGTTCAAGCGGTCGCCCGGCGCGCGCTCGTCCAGGTTGGAGTGCCAGATGTAGTGATTGCGCCGGTCCACGACTTTGAAGGCCAGCGTCTCCGGGTTGACATACAACCGGAAGGTCCCGTTTTCGGCCACCAGCTGGTAGGTCTCCGGGATCCCGTCCGGGCGGGGCGCGGCATGCACGGGAGGGACCCCGAAGGACACGAAGGAGAACAAAAAGGACACGAGGATGAAAGTTCCGAGCCCTTTGTGTGCCCTTTGGGACCTTCGCGGCAAACCTTTTACGCCCATTTCATCCCCTTAGCCGGATTTCCCGCAGGATGGTCATCACGAAATCCGATAACTGGAGGAACAGCACATACAGAATGTAGCCCGTCAGCAGCATCACGGCCATCGTGAACAGGGTGGTCAGGATGTTGCGAATAGTCTCGCTGAAGGAGTAGTTGTGGATTTCCTTGACCATGAGGAAGAGCATCAGGCCCGTCCAGGCCCACATCAGGTTGGTGGAGAAGGTGTACAGGAAGACCTCGTTGGCGCTCAGGAGGTTGGAAAGAAGCGCGATGGGCATGGCGAAGAGGGCATAAGGGAAAAGCGCGTAAGCGGTGCCGATGACCACGTCCCGAACGCGCCCCTCGCCGTCGCTGATGGTGGAGACCAGGTAGTTGGCCGCGTTCCAGAGCGCCAGGAACACGATGGCGTAGACCAGCTCGTTGACGGCGCGAATCTCACCGGGATTGGCGTAGGGATTAAAGATGAAGCCGATCACGTAGGGCGTCAGCACCCGGACCGCCACCACCCACAGGTAGAGCAGGAAGGCGAACCCCAGACTGCCGCGCTCATTGGTTTTGATGTAGTAGAAACTATCGGCGGGCTGTTGGATGAAGCGGAACATGAACAGGAAGTCGTCCACCGGTTTCCGCGCCCGCAGCCAGGCCAGCCCGCGCCGCAGCGGGCCAAACCAGCCATAGCGCCGGTTCAGACGTTGGAGCGTGCTCTGGAGGATGGAGAGGGCGACCAGCGCCAGGATGCCGTCTCCCAGATACCGCTGGAGGATGGCGTTGCGCAGCTCCCAGAAGGCCTCAGAGTAGCCATGGCGGTCCTCAGCGTAGCGGTAGTAGACCAGGGCACGGGCGTAATCGCCCTCTTTGAAATAGGCGTCGGCGATCGCCTGATAGGCCATGATAAACGAGCCGTTGTAGCGCAGGACTTCTTCAAAGTAGGGCCGCGCCTGGGTGTAGAAGCCCTCCACATACAGGCGCACGCCGCTGTGGACCAGGCGAGCGAAGCTCGTCGCCTGATAGACCACGAGGGCGTTCTTCTCCCGGTCCAGGACATAAATTCGGTCCTCATAGCGGGCGACCGCGCTGGGGTCACGCAGCGTTCCCAGCCGCTGGTCGCCCTGATCTTTGGCACCGAAGACGAAGAGGAGCATCCCTTTCAGGTTGTACTCGTAGATGCGGCCCTCCGCGTCCACCGCCGTGACCAGCCCGTAGGGGCTCACGTGAAGGTCGCGAAACGTCGCGGAGCCGTAGATCTCGGGGAAGATGTTGCGCCCGGCGACGGTGAAGCGGCGGATGCTCTGCCGGGGGTTGGTGCCAGCGGTCACGGTGAAGATCATCCCGTCGGCGTCTATCGCCACGTTGGAGGGAGAGGCGGCCTCGCTCTTGATGAACTGCGCCAGTTGCTCCCTCGTCAGGAAAAGGCGCTGCAGGATCATCTTGAGGGACATCACGGCCGGGTTGGCGCCGAAGTACCCGACAAAGCGGCCGTTGGTGGTGAGCACCACCAGGCCGTTGGTGGAACCTTCGCTGACGACGTAGAGGTTCCGGCGGGCGTCCACGACGATTTTGCGCGGCAGGAACTGGTTTTTGCGCCCAAAGAGGGGGTCGTTCGGGCGGCCGAACCGGCTCAGGAGATTCCCTTCCCGATCCAGAATGACAACGGTGTTGCTTTTGGCGTCGGCGATGTAAAGGGTCCCCGCGCCATCCACAAAGACGCCGGTGGGGCCTGCTAGCAGGCCCTTCCCGTAGACAGCGGTGACTTCCAGGTCCCGGTTCAGGCGCAGGACGCGGCGGTTGCTCGTGTCGGCGATGTAGAAGTCGCCGTCGGGCGTGATGAAGAGGTCCTCCGCGCCGGAGACCGGCAGTTCCACCTCGGTCAGGGGCAGGTAGGCGTCCTGGGTCAGGTAAAGCCGTCCCCCCGGCCCCAGGGCCCAGGTGGTGTAGGGAGCCCGCGTCTCGGCCGGGGTCCACAGCGCCAAGCAGAGCAGGAGCCCCAGGAGGACGCAAAGGACACGCGAGGGGCGCCAGGGGATGCGGAAAAACTTTGTGCCCTTTACGCCCTTCGTGTCTTTTGTGGTTTTCAAAACGGGAACCCGTTTCATCCCTTCAACCCGGAATGGGACATGGTGCTCATCACCTGGCTTTGCAGGATCATGAAGATGATCAGGTTGGGCAGGAACATAATCAGCGCGGCCGCAGCGGCCACTCCCTGCCCGGCGACGACGTTGGCGCCTGACGTTGTGGTGGCCAGCGTGCTCAGGTAGAACGCGAAGGTCTTCAGACTCTCAATGTTGATATACATCGCCGAGGTGTCCGCGTTGTTCCAGGTGGCCTGGAAGGTCAGAATGGCGATGGTGGCAATGGCCGGCCGGACTATCGGCAGGACGATGTGCCAGTAAATCTGCAGGTCGGAGGCCCCGTCTATCTGGGCGGCTTCTATGACCTCGTTGGGGACCGTGTCCATGAACTGCTTGAGCAGAAAAACGCCCACCGGCATGGCCAGCGAGGGGAGGATGTGGGCCCAGAAGGAGTCGATCAGGCCCAGCCGGGCGATGATCAGGAAACGGGGGATGGTGACGGCGATGGGGACGAACATCAGCGCCACCGTGTTGATGGCGAACAGGGTCTGCTTGAGGCCGAAGCGCTTTTTAGAAAGCGCGTAGGCGGCCAGGCTGGAGACGAGGATGGAGGCGGCCACGGAGA
Source organism: Candidatus Thermoflexus tengchongensis (assembly GCA_016842085.1). Classification (GTDB taxonomy): domain Bacteria; phylum Chloroflexota; class Anaerolineae; order Thermoflexales; family Thermoflexaceae; genus Thermoflexus; species Thermoflexus tengchongensis. The sequence goes on from JAEVEX010000001.1 coordinate 12,687, forward strand.
TCACCGTGACCACGATGCTGTTGAACAGGTAGCGGCTGACGGGCACGTCCGAGGTAGACATCAGCGTGAAGAGGTCGCGGAAGTTTTTCAGGGTTGGGTTCACCACGAAGAAGCGCGGCGGGTAGACGAAGAGCTCCTCGGCGGGCTTGAAAGCCGTGGAGAAGATGAAGATGATGGGCAGGAGCATAAAGGCCACCACCGGCGTCAGGATGAGATAGAAGGGGATCTGGCTGGGGTGGAAACCGGCGGGGTTGATGCCGCTGCCGCGCAGGCCGTACCAGCGGCCAAGCCATTTGCGTTTCGTGGGGGCTGTCTGAACGCTCGCTGGCAGGGAGACACGGGACGAAACGGGGCGCCATTTTATCGGACCGGGGCGTCGCTCCGCCTCGCTTCGGGGCTGAATACGGGCGCTTTCCTCTGCGCGTTTTTCCGACCATTCCATCGCTCTATCCCTCCTCGGTGCGGAAGAGGCGGTTTGCTAGGCGCGTGAAGAAGAGCACCATCAAAAGCAGGACAACGGAGACGGCGGCGGCGTAGCCCATCTCGTAGCGCAGGAAGCCGTAGTCCTCAATGTGGTTGACGATGAGCTGGCCGGCATAGCGAGGGGTGGGATTGGACCCCGAAAGGGCGACGCCGATGGACCCCGCCTGAAAGGTGCCCACGATGGACATCACCGCGCCGAAGAGCATCTGCGGCTTCATGGACGGGATGGTGATGTAGAAGATTTCCTGCCAGCGGCTGCTTATCCCGTCTATCGCTGCCGCTTCATAGAGTTCGGGATTGATCTCCAGGATGCCGGCCAGCATGGCCAGGAAGCCCACCCCCATACTGCTCCACAGGGTGACGATGATCATGATCGGCATCAGGAACTGGGGGGATTGCAGCCACTGGATCGGCTCCTGAATGATGCCCAGGCTGAGCAGAAAACTGTTCAGATAGCCGTTCTGGTCGCCGCTGAAGAGCGTCTGCCAGACGACGGCCATCGTCACCGCGGAGGTCATGGAAGGGGAATACAGGATCAGGGCGAGCACGGTCCGGGGCAGGCGGGGCAGTTGGGCCAGCATCCAGGCCAGCAGAAAGGCCAGCGCGTAGCCGCCCGGCCCTACAATCACGGCAAACTCAATGGTGTTGGGCAGGACGTATTTCATGAAGATGTCGTCCTGCGTCAGCAGGGTGATGTAGTTGCGCAGGCCGACGAACCGGGGAAACTGGATGGTGTCAAAGTAGGTAAGCGAAAGCAGAGCCGCCGCCACGACCGGGATGACGATGAAGACGACAAACAGGAGGGCGTATGGCGAGACAAAAGCATACGCATTCCCTTCCCGGACCAGCCAGGCGCGGAATCGGTTCAGCATGCTCATTTCCTCTCCGCGTTCTCCATCCACTGGCGCACCATTTCTATTGTAGGGACCTTGATTTCGCGAAGCGGGACGCCGTTATGGGTATAACCCAGCTCCTCCATCTTGCGCGCCATCTCGCGATTGATGGTCAGGATGGCGCTATCAATCGCCACACGCGGGTTCACGCCGTCGAAGACGATGCGGTTCCAGGCGTTGCTCAACTCCCGCTCCTGCATATACGTGCCCGGCAATCGGACCGGCTGCCGCATCCATCCCCACTGCTTCAGGATGACGTCCTTGTGCTCCTCCGGGATGGGCAGGGCGCGGAAGGCCTCCACATTGGCGGTGTACCAGAGGTATTCCGGCCCGTAGTTCATGATGAGTTGACGGCTGAATTCCGTCTGCGTCTCGGTGGACATCCACCACTTCAGGAATTCCCACGATTCCTGCGGTTTTTCAGTATCCGCCAAGATGACGCAGGTCTGGGCTGAGCCGGTGGCATAGCGATACTGCCGCCCGTCGGGCAGGACGGTGGCCGGATAGAGAGCAATCCCCCACAGGCCTTCTATCTCCGGGGCGGCGATGCGCAACTTGATGTAGGTCTCCGCATTGGAGATGCCCACCGGCAGATCCCCGTTGCGGAAACTGTCGTAGAAACTGACGGCCGTGAGCGGCATCCCGTAGACGGTGAACTGCTCGGCCATAAACTGGAGGCCCCGGATGGCCTCCTCGCTGCCCAGTCCGGTGCGCAGGCCGTCCGGCGTGTAGAGCTCGCCGCCGAAATTCCAGATATACGGCGCGGTGACCAGATAGCCCTTCAGGCCACTGCCGGCGGAGAGCGGGGTGTAGTAGTTCATACCATAGCGCTGGAGTTCAGGCAGAATCGCGATGACTTCGTCCCACGTCTGGGGGACCGGGAGCCCCAACCGCTCCAAAATGTCCCGCCGGTAGAAGGTCACCCAGAAGTCCTGCGTCTCCGGGATGGCGTAGACCGAGTCATTGATGATGTATTCCAGGAGTGCCCCGGGCGAGTAGATGCGGATGAAGGAATCGAAGTCCTCAAAGGAGCGCAGGTCATAGAGGGCGCCGCGCAGGGCCAGTTCAAAGGGGATGTTGGTGCTGATGCCCAGCGCCACGTCGGGCGCGATGCCCGCCGCAATCGCCAGGGCCAGTTTGGACTCGTTGGGCATTAGCGAAAACTTGACCCGGATGCCCGTCCGGGGGGTGAACGTCTGGTCCGCCAACTGCTGCATCAGGTCCACATACTGGCGCGGGCGGTTGACCCAGACCTCTATCTCATCCCTGGCCGCGCCGATGGAGAGATAGGGGGTTTGCTGGAAGGAGTGGATGAGCCGCTTGATATTCTCGATGAACGCCTGTCCGATGGGAATCCGGGGCTGGGGCGGCGTAACATCCGGCGAATGCACATAGATTTTGTCCAGCGTGAGGGGCTGCTGCCGCAGGGCCGAGAGGACGCTTCCCAGCAACTGGGCCGCCGACTGGGGCCCTTCGGAGAGGCGGTTCATCCGCACCGGGATCTTGTTCGGGTCCGCCTCCAACAGTCGGATGTTCTCCAGCGCCATCTGGTAGTTCATAATTTCCTGCGAGTTCATCCCGTTGTTGATGGCCTGCAGGGCAGCCTTGTCGGCAGCGAGTTTGTCGGCGATGGTCGCCAGCCGTTCCTGAAGATCCGGGATGTACTCGGCAATTTCCCACTCCCGGTACCGATCCACCTGGTTGCCCGTCAGCCGCCGGATCTCTAGCGCCAGGTCGTTGATGATGCGGATGGACTCGCGGATGTTCGTGATGGCGGTGTCATAGGGAGAGGTGGTGACCTCCAGGCCGATGACGTTCCGACCGGCTTGCAGGTGGACGCGATAGGGCAGGGTGACGTTCCGCCACCCGGCAGAATAGGCGAAGGGCACCGCGTGGAATTCATCAAAGGGAACGACGCCGTTGATGGTGATGCGCCGGAAGACGGTGAAGTTGGGGCGGGTGTCCTGCAGGACGCGCAGGGTCAGCAGGTACATGCCGTCCTGGGGCACCGCCACTTCGTAATACAGCGCGCTCCCGCTCTGTTTCCACGAATCCCCGCCGATGGTGTTGAGGATCAGACGGTAGGTGTCGTAGGGGGTTACGTCCAGACCGCGATTGTAGAGAGGACGGATGGAGGCATCATTCTTAAAGGAAGGCCATTCGGCCTCCACTTCCACCTGCACGCCCGACGTGTCCGGGGCCGGTGTCTGGGCCAGGTATTGGCTGTATGAGGGCTCCGGCGAAAAGGGACGAAAGTAGATGCTTCCCAGCAGGAGCGTCTCGCGGGCAAGCACGAACTCAACGGCGTGCTCGCCCCGCGTCAGGTGGATGGTCAGGGGGTATTTCCGGCTGAAGTTCACGTCCCGCAGCGAGACCTCGGTCCAGCGCGCCAGGCGCACCGGCGGGGCGGGAATCTGATGCCCGTAGCGGTTCAGGGGGAACTCGTCGGTCGCGCTGCGGTAGTAGAGGGGGAAGAGGATGCGACGGGCATCTTCCACCGGAAGGGCACCATCCACGAACAGCTGGCCTTCCGGCGGGAGGAACAGGACCTCCTCCGGCGCGGCGGCGTCAAAGGAGACGGTGTAATCGCCCTCGGTTTCGATCCGGATAGAGAAGCGGACCCGGTCGCCCTTCTCCAGGCGGACGCAGGGCTTCCCATACTGTCGAGCGAGGGGATCATCGGCCAGGGGCAGGCCGAACGCATCGGCGCGGACCTCGAGGGCCTGCCCTCCCGACCCGGGGAGAGGAGCGGCGAACAGGGACCTCGGCGGCGGACTGGCCAGGCCGCCGATGACCAGAAGAAGCAGCAGAAAGCAAGGGACCCTGCCCTTCACGGCACGCTGACCCTCAGGAAGAGCAGTGGGTTTGGCGGCGGGCGGCGCTTCAGGCGAGCCTCCGCATGGGCCCTGCGCCGCCCGCCGCCAGTTCGTTCATCTACCGGAGGATGAGGGGGCGCCCTACGGCTTCAGCTCGGCCCGCGCCTCATCCAGCAACCGATTGGCGAACTCCTCCAGCCGGGCGGCGTAGTCCTCGTATTTGTACTTGCCCGAGCAGGCGAAGTTGAACATGTACCACATATTCACATCCTTGTCTGTGCCGATGTCAATCCCGGGCTTGCCTTCCCAGCGGGCGGCCACGTAGCCGGGCACGATCTTCGCCAGCGACTCCAGCCGGCTTTTATCCAGGTTCTCAAACGCCGCGCGCAGGCCCGGCTTCTCGCCAACGAAGGAGAGGTACAAATTAATGGTGTCGGCGTCCACATAGACCGGCATGCGGGTCGGCACCTGCTTGGCCGCTCGGGCGATCTCGGCCTCCGCGAGATACCCTTCGCGCGAGTAGGTCATCCACTTGGCGAACTTAAAGGCCTCCTCCAGGTTGGCCGAGGTCTTGGAGACGACGATGATGTCGGCCACCAGCGCCTGGTTGCCGCCGGGGATGCCCAGGAAATCCCAGTTGAAGGTCGCCTGCTGGGCGAAGGCGGGGACCATCCAGCCGCCGTCCCAGCGGACGCCGGACTCCTGGTTCAGGAACAGTTCCCACGGGCCCTGGGACTTGAAGTTGGGCTTCTGCTCGTCGGTCAGGCCCTGCCAGGTGTGCGGCAGCACCTCGCAGGCCTTCGCGACAGCGGCCTTGAAGGCGTCGGAGTTGTAGTGCATATGCTGGCCGTCGAAACTGAACCACTTCAGCTTGGGGTCCTGGGTGCTGGGGTACCAGCCCAGGATGAACTCCATCTCGTCCAGGCCCAGGCGGCCCTTTTTGACATCGGTCAGCGCGGTGACGGCAGCGAAGAAGTCATCCGCGGAGACGCCGTAGGTTGGCGCATCCAGGTTGTTGGCCTCAAAGAGGTCGATGTTGACGAAGTAGCCCATTACGAACTGTGCCGCCGGAAGGCCCAGCACCTTGCCGTTATAGGTGACGGCGTCCCGCAGGACCTGGGGCACCTGCTGCCAGTCGGGGTCGTTGCTGACGAAGGGGGTCAGGTCGGCCAGCCAGCCGTTCTTGACGTAGAGCGGGGTTTTATCGGCCATGAAGACATCCGGCAACTGACCCTTTGCCGCCAGCGCCGTCAGTTTGTCGTCCCAGGAGCCTTCGCCCGACATGTCCACAATCTCAATGGTGACATGGGGGTTCAGTTCCATATACTTCTTGACCAGCTGACGCTGGACGTTGTTTTCCTCTGCGGTGCCCAGGTTCCAGTTCGCGTAGCGGAGCGTCACGGGCGCTGGGGTGGGGGTGGAAGTGGGAGCTGGTGTCGGTGCGACCGTTGGGGTCGGAGGCGTCGTGGGCTGGGGAGACGGGGTGGGCGTAGCCGCGGGCGCGCATCCGGCCAAGACGACCGCAAGCGTGGCGATGACCGCCAAGAGACGAGACCCTTTCAGCGCTGTCATTTTCCTCTCCTCCTCCTTCGTCTGGTGGGAATGGGTGATAGAAACTGGACGGATAGATGTCGGGGAAGCGATTGGGAATTTTCCGCAGGCCACCTCCTTTCTGGTAAAAGGGTTTATCTTGCGCCACGGCCCATCAGGACTTCCACTTGGTGAACCTGCCCGTCCTGCAGGGCCGGGATAAGCGGACGCTCCAGAGGCTTCCCGTCCAGCCAGACGGCACGCACCCCCCGATTCACGAAATCCGGGTTACGGACCACGATATGGTAGACCGCGTTGCGGAATCTCCGCCGGACGGTGAAACCCTCCCAATGGGCCGGAATGCAAGGGTCGATCAGCAGGCCCTCCTCCTGGGGACGGATGCCCAGAATCCAGTGGGTCGCCACCCGATGCAGCCATTGGGCCGAACCGGTGTACCAGGTCCATCCACCGCGCCCGTAATACGCCGAGGCGGGACCGTCCACGTTTCCGGGGGTGACGTAGGGCTCGGCCTTGTAGACGTCAATATCCCGGCTGCGATTGGGCGGGCAGATGCGCCGGTAGACCTCGTAGGCCCGTTCGGGCTCGCCGATGAGGATGTAAGCCCAGATGGCCCAGGTGGCAGCGTGGGTGTAGATGCCGCCGTTTTCCCGCAGACCGGGCGCATAGCGGGTCACGTAGCCGATGTCGGGGCGGGGGCGGGTGAAGGCCGGGGAGTTCAGCAGGGGACCGTAGCCCGTGAGCAGGCGCTTCGTGACTGAATCCATTCCGATTCGAGCCCTCTCTTCATCCGCGGCGCCGCTGATGACGGCCCAGACGTTGGGCATCAGGAAGATTTTGCCCTCGTCGTTCTCCCTGGAGCCCACGGGGAGACCGTCGTCCGTGGTGGCCTGCTGGTACCATTCCCCGTCCCAGCCGTAGCGGTTGAGAGCGTCCTTCAGGCTGGCACGCACATCCTCACACTTGCGGGCGAACCGTTCGTCCCCGCGCCGCCGCGCCAGCGGGATGAAGTTGCCCAGGATGTAGTAGAGGAACTCCGCCACCCAGAAACTCTCGCCCTTGAGCGCTGTGCCCACCGCGTTCAGGCCGTCGTTCCAGTCATGGTCGCCCATCAGGGGGACGCCGCGCGGGGAGAAGCGGGAGAAGGCGCGCTCGATGGCCCGTTTGCAGTGGTCGTAGAGGGGCTCCGCCGGGCCGTTCAGATACGGGACAGGCTCGTCCAGGATGGCGTAATCGGCAGTCTCTTTCAGGTAGGCATCCAGGACGAAGGGGAGCCAGAGCAGGTCATCGGAGCAGTTGGTGCGCGGCCCGCCTCCACGAATGGAGAACCACCAGTGGAGCACATCGCCCTCCACGAACTGCTGGGCCGCGTGCAGGAGCAACTGTCGGCGGGTGCACTCCGGCTCGCTGACCAGAAAGATGAGGCTGTCCTGCAACTGGTCGCGGAAGCCATAGCCGGCGGAGACCTGGTAGCAGGCGGACTTGCCCCACAGTCGGCAGGAAATGGCCTGATACTTGAGCCAGTAGTTGGTCATCACGTTCAGCGCCGGGTCGGGCGTCTCCACATGCTCCGGCTCCACAAAGCGGGCCCAGAGGGCGTGCACCTCTTCCAGGGCCCGGGCGCTCCCTTCGGGAGAGGCGTAGCGGGCGATCAGTTCATACGGGTCTTCCCGGCCGTTCTCGGCGGCGCCCAGGGTGAAAACCACCGTTTTGCTTTCTCCGGGTTCCAGCTGGACCTCTACCTGCAGGGCGGCGACCGCGTCGCCGAACCGCCCGCTCCGCCCGGCCAGGCGCTCCTGCCGCATGGCCTGAGGGTGCTCCTCACACTCGTAGAGGCCGATGAACGACTCTTTGTCACAGTCAAACGATTTCAGCGACGCGCTGACCGCCATGAAGGCCGTGTAGGGCCAGTCTATATTGTTATGGCGTCCCTTCTCGTCCGGGAAGCCCCAGAGGTACTTGCGGGCGAAGAGGGCGCTTCGGTCCGGATCGGCCCAGGTCTCTATGAACAGTTTGTGGAATTCCCGGTGCTCGTCGGGGGCGAAGCCCAACAGCCATTCGGCGTAGGAGGTGACATCCAGGGAGCGAGGGGTGATCCCGGTGTTGGTCAGGCGCAGTTCCCAGACCTCCACCGGGTCCCGCGCGGAGACGAAGACGGTCAGTTCGCTGCGGATGCCGTTGATGCTCTGGAGGAATCTGGAGTATCCCAGACCGTGCACTACCCGGTATTCGTCATACGGATGCATCACGGGCTTATACGTGGCCGACCAGTAGCGGCCGGTCTGGAGGTCGCGGATGTAGAAATACTTGCCCCAGTTGTCCTTGACCAGGTCCTGGAAAGCGCGGGTGATGCGGTTCTGCCCGGCGTTGCCCCGCCAGCTGTAGCCGGAGCCGGTCTGGGAGACCAGGAGGCTGTAGTCGCCGTTGCTGATAATGTTGCACCAGGGGCGCGGCGTCAGAGGGGTCGTGATGATGTACTCACGGCCATCTTGAGCAAAGTGGCCGTAGGGGTTGGAGAACTCCATCCACATTCACCTCTCGGAGAATGGGACCCTATGAGTAAAACGTTTTACTTATTTTACCGCGGTATATGGATTTGTCAAGAGCTTGTGACTCATGGTGCGGCTGTGCATCTGCATATGCCCGAGGCCCTGTTTACGAAGGGCTGGCTTTGGTCGGCTCAATCCGCCCCTTAGGGATAAGGGCGAAAGGTGCGCGACCGTGGCAGCCCCGATAATGAGACACTGGAACACTGCGGAAACGATGATCTCCCACCGCTTTGCGCACTTTGCCCCAACGCTGGAAGGTCTCTCCTGAGCCACAGGGGTGTTTTCGGAGGCGGCTATCCGCCTGTCCCTGGCCAAGCTGGAATGCTGGGGGCGCGGCTCCCGCATTGTAAAGGGTTGCCGCGAGGCCTGCCGGCATTCGTCAAGTGAGGCGGTAAGCAGCGCAGCGGTAGCGGTCGCAACTCTGAGCTCCGTCTAATTCGCCCGGCAATCCATTCGGCAGTCTTAGAAGCAGATGCAGACCATGCGAGGTCCCATCCTGATCCCAGTTAGGCATGCCCCTGCCCGAATCTCCCCGGGCAAGGAGGGAGTATTCGGAGCCTGAGCTCTCTCCGCTTTCATCACCGGGCACCAGGGGAAGCCCCTCATTCCTCTGGAAAGAAACAGGCCACCTCCCAATCTGGCCTCACAGGAATTCGGGGTGGTCGCTCTTTCCAGCACTGGGGTTGGGCCTTCCAGCAACGAGGGGCAAAGGGGCAGGCTGGTGAAACGGGGGGATTGGCCTCATCCCATGCGCTACGGTGTGGGATTTTCGCTTCCATAGCACTCAGAAGGACGATCGTGTAGGGGTGGCGCGGGCGCGCTGCAATCTCCCTGGCCGGACCGCATTCCATTACCCGCCCGGCATACAGCACCACCAGATCATCTGCAATGCGCCGGATCAGCGGGAGGTCATGGGTGACGAACACCATCGCCAACCCGCGCTCCCGTTGAAGTTCCATAAGCAGATTGATGATCTGGGCTTGCATGGATACGTCCAGGTTCGAAGTGGGCTCATCACATAAAAGAAGCTCAGGCTCAAGAGCCAAGGCGCGGGCGATGGCGATCCGCTGAAGCCCACCACCGGAGTAACGCGTGGGGTAACTCCTCAGCGAAGCGTCCGGAAGCCCCACGCGATCCAACAGCCCGCGGATGCGCTCCCGGGCTGTGACATTCCAAAGACCGTGGGCGCGCAACGGCTCGCCGATGATCTCCTCTAGTGTCAAATGGGGATCCAGGGCATCATAGGGATCCTGAAAGATGAAGCCGATGCGCCGTCGGATGGCCTTCATCTCCTTCGATCGGTAGCTATAGGGTCGACCCATGAACCGAATCCGTCCGGCCGAGGGACGCTCCAATCCCAGAGCCAGGCGGATGCACGTGGTCTTTCCCGAGCCGGATTCCCCAACTAATCCCAGGATTTTCCCCTTCCGGACGACGAAGCTCACATCCTCCAGGGCAATAAAACGATCATAGCGCCGAGTCACATGCTCGAAATGGAGGATCGGCAATTCCAGACCGCTCATCCCCAATCTCCCCGGGGGAAGTAGCAGGCCACCATATGTTCTCCACGCCAAAGCGGATCGGGGAATCGTTCCCGGCAAACCGGCTGGGCGTAAGGGCACCGCGGGTGGAAGGGGCAGCCGGGCAACATATGGCCGGCTGGAGGCGGATAGCCCTCGATGGCGTAGAGCGGCTCTCCCCACGCCCCAGCGAGGAGGTCCCGGTAAGTTCGAACCAGGGCTTCCGTATAAGGATGAGCGGAAGCCTCCAGGATCTTTCGACATGGGCCGACCTCCACCAGACGGCCGGCGTAGAGCACAGCGACTCGATGGGCAAGAGCCGCCACCACCTCCATGTCGTGGGTGATCCAGAGCACAGACATTCCGGTTTCGGCTTGCAGGCGACGGACGAGGGCGAGGATCTCGCTCTGGGTGATCCGATCCAGGGCCGTGGTGGGCTCATCAGCAATCAGGAGAGGCGGATGGAGGGCCAGGGCCATCGCCAGGATCGCCCGCTGGCGCATGCCTCCCGAAAGCTGATGTGGATACAGCGAGGCCACCCTTTCCGGACGGGGGATCTGAACCCACGCCAGGGCCTCGACCGCGCGGGCCCAGGCCGCAGGGGCGGAGACCCCCAGGTGCGCCCGGAAGACCTCGGCCACCTGCGCCCCGACCGGGAGCACCGGGTTCAGGGCAGCCATAGCGTCCTGGGGGACCAGGCCGATCAGGCGTCCGCGAAGCGAGCGCATGGCATGGGCTGGAAGGGCATAGAGATCATACCCGTTGATCTCCACCTGCCCCCGGACCGTCGCCTCGGGGGGAAGCAAACGGGCGATGGCCATGGCCAGGGTGGTTTTGCCGCTCCCGGTCTCCCCGACCACGGCCAGGATCTCCCCCGCTCGCACTTCCAGGGAGACCCCCTCTAAGACCCGGGTCTGACGGTAGGCAACCGCCAAATCCCGCACCTGCACCAGAGCCCTCATCCGATCCCCTCACGGGCACGAGGGTCCAGAAACATACGCAGCATGTCCACAACGCCATTCAAAAGGATCACCGCGGCGCCACCGACCAGCACGGTCCCCATGACCACCGGGCGGTCCAGGGTTTGCATCGCCTGCACCGCCAGCGAACCAATCCCGGGCCAGCCGAAGATCGTCTCCACCACCACCACGCCGGAGAGATAGGCGCTGAAGTCCATCCCCGCCATGGTCACGACCGCCGGGAGGACATGGGGGAAGCAGTGCCGGACCAGGATCCAGCGGTTGGGCAAGCCTTTCGCCACCGCCATCCGGATGTAGGAGCTTCCCAGGCTCTCCTCCAGCCGGTCCCGGATCACTCCGGCATACCATGGAGTTCCCGCCAGCCCCAGGGTGAGTGCGGGGAGAATCAATTCCCGCAACCCGGTGCCTCCGGTAGTTGGGAGCAGGCGCAGCCAGAAGCCCATGGCCAGCAGGAGCGAGAGCCCGATGACAAAAGTGGGCAGAGAGAGCAAAACCAAATTCAGGCCGGACAGCCATCGCCGCAGGTGAGGAGAGAGCGCCATGGCGACCCCGACTGGAAAACCCAGCAGGATTTCCGCCAGCACGCCCGCCAGGGCCAGGGCCGCCGTCGCCGGGAGCCGGCCGAGGATCAGACGGGCCACCGGTTGCCGGCGCACATAAGACTCTCCCAGGTCACCCTGGGCGATGCGGGTCAGATAGCGGCCGAGTTGTTCCCACCATGGCCGGTCCAGGCCCAGCTGGGCTCGGATCCGTTGCGCGACCTCTTCCGTAGGCGTGCGGGGCGCCAGCATCCGCACCGGATCCCCGGGGATCACGAATTGCACCAGGAAAGCCAACACCACCAATCCCAGCAGGGTGACCAGACCCTGAAAGGCGCGGGCCCCTATAAAGCGAGCCATGAGAACCGGATCCCCCTCGAATGAGCCTGTTTGAATCCCTCAGCAATCAGCAGGAACCCCAGGGTGGTCAGCAGCAGAAAAGCGGCCGGCGCCAAGAACAGATGAGGCGCGAAGGCCAGGGCCCCCTGTCCCTCCCCGATCATATTTCCCCATGAGGGAGTCGGCAGCGGAACCCCCGCTCCCAGGTAGGAGAGGGTAGCCTCCATCATCACTGCTGCAGCGGCGTTCATCGGAGCGTAGGTGAGAAGCAGGGTTTTGAGATGGGGCAGGATATGCCGGAGCAGGATCCGGTATCGGGCCTCTCCCATCGCCACGGCCGCCTCCACAAACCCCCGGCGCCGCATGCGCAGGGTCTCGTTATAGACCAGACGGGCAGGGTAAGCCCAGAACAGCAGGGTGATGATGACCACCGGGCGCAGCAGCCCCGCCGGCAACAGGGCTGTCATGGCCAGGCCAGCCAGGGTCGTGGGGAGGGCAAGGCCGATATCGGTCAAGCGCATCAAAAGGGCTTCCAGAAACCCTCCGTAAAAGCCGGCCATCATCCCCACCGTCGCTCCCAGGGCCAGGCTCAGGAGGGCCGCCAGGATCCCGATGGAAAGGGAGACCCGTCCGGCCAGGGCGACTCGAGCCAGCACATCTCGTCCCAGCGAGTCGGTTCCCAATGGATGGGTATGGTTGGGACCCAGGGGCAATCCCGCCGGGCTCAGACCGGTCGCGAAGTCCTGGTAATATGGGTCTCCAAGCCATGGGGCGAGGAGGGCGATCAGGCTTACCGCTCCAATCAGGGCGATCCCGGCCAATAACGAACGCCGGGCCTCAATCGGCCACCCAGAGGCGATCGTAATAGGTGCCATACTCCCCTCGATAATGGTAGTTCTGAATCCGCTCCCGCCGGCCCGCGATGAAGTTGAAAGACACCAGCCACAGGAACGGCGCGTCCTCCCCGATCAGCTGCTCGATGCGGGCATAGATTCGATTACGCTCGACTTCCTCAAAGACCTGCTTGGCCTCTCGAGCCAGGCGATCCACCTCTGGATTGCTGTAACCCGTATGATTGTCCGAGGCATCGGAGACGAAGAGGGCGTTGACCAGATCCGCAGGTGATGGCTGGACCATGAACCAGGACCCGCTCCACATCTGGAGGCCTCCCTTTTGCACCAGGTCCTGGAGGGCACTGGGGTCGACCTGCTCCAGGCGCACCCGCACCCCAATCGCCGCCAGATCTTGCTGGACAATCTGGGCCTCCTGGAGGAAGGGGCTGTCCGAGCGGGCGGTAAGGGTGACCGAGAAGCCGTCCGGGTAGCCGGCCTCTGTTAGGAGCCGCTTGGCTCGATCCGGGTCGTAGCCATAAGGCTGGAAGATCCGGTCGTAGTTCTCCAGCGTCGGCGGAAACGGCGCCCCCCACGCGCGGGATTGACCCACGAAGATCCGCTCGATCTTGGAACGATCCACCCCCCAGTTCAAGGCCTGGCGAACCCGACGGTCGCTCAAGGGCGGCTGCTGCGTGTTGAGTTCGATCCAGCGCCCGGCCAGGACGGGGATCGGCTGTGCGAGGCGGCGCAGGTTGGGATCGGAGAGGACACGACTGACGTGGATGGCCGGGATCCCTTCTCCGAGGATGTCCAGATCCCCGGCCTGCAGCTGCAACAAGAGGGTGTCTTCCGCGATCCCCCAACGGAATTCCACCTCATCCACATAAGGCAGGCCCGGCCAGAAATAATCCGGGTTCTTCATGAAGACCGCCCGCTGTTGCTCCTCATTGTATTCCACCAGCTTGAAAGGCCCCGTGCCCACCGTGTAAGTCCGACCGAAGTCCTCCAGATGAGCTTCTACTTCCTCACGGGGAATGGGGGTGCTCATCGGAAGGGAGAGGAGGTTCAGAATCGTGAAATCCGGCTGGATCAGGTGGATCCGCAGGGTATGAGCATCCACCACCTCCACCCCTTCCAGGGTTTTCGTCCTCCCTTCCATCACCTCTTTGGCACCGATGATGGTCTCAAAATAGCTCTGGGCCCAGGAGGCCAGCTCCGGGCTCAGGGCTCGCTCCCATGACCATTTGAAATCCTCCGCCGTCACCTCACGGCCGTTGTGGAATTTCATTCCCCGGCGCAGCCGAATCGTCAGAGTCCGGCCGTCCGCGGAGACCTCCGGCATGGCTTCCGCCATGTGAGGCGCTGGCCCTCCGGCCTGCCCATCGTAAGCGAGGAGAGTGGCATAGACCAGCTCGGTCAGCACATCCCAGGCGGACAGGTTGTAGCCGAGGGCGGGATCGAGGGAATTCGGGCCCTCGCTCCAGCCCACCACCACCCGGCCTCCAGGCTTTCCCCCCGCAAAGGGCGGCCCAGGAGGACGCCCGAGGATCGGCGTAGGGGAGGAAGGGATCGGGGACGGGGGAACGGGTGTTGGCGAAGGAGCCGGCCCCAGTGGCGAGGGAGAAGGGCTTGGGGGGATGGTGGGCGAAACGGCCGGAGCGCACTGAGTGAGGGCCCACCCCCCGATTCCGATCCCGAACCACCTCAGGAATTCCCGACGGGTCAACTTGCGCGCGTTCATCGGCCCCTCCTTTCTTCAGCTCAGGTAGGACAACTGCTCGCAGGTGTCCTACCTTTAGAAGACACAAAGCGCCACAACCGGGAGCGACTGGCATGGATTCCCCATCCGCGTTAGCATCCAGCGTCCCTGGGGATCGATCACAACGCCCGCCGCGCTCCGGCTGTCCGAGGCGGGATTCGGATGGCGACAGACGGTGGCCCCCTCCGGACCGGGGACGTGATCGGCCAGGAGCTCAAAGAGGTCCAGCAGCTGGACCCCCGAGCGGGCAGCGGCTTGAGTCTTCAGGCGCTCCACCCGATGCCGGCTGGCCGGCACATCCTCCCGCCATTGCTGCATCGCGCACGCCGGGTCCTCGAAATGCGCGCATGTGGCCCATATCCCCTCCACCGGCCGCACGGCGGAGACCGTCCCGGCCATCTCGATATCCACCGCGTGGACTCCGTCGCTGACAATATAATGACAGCCCGCGGTGGAAGGAGCCTCCGTTACCACCCGGACTGCCTCTTCCACGCTCCGGCAGCGGAGGATACGGCGGGCGATGAAGGTATAGGGAAGCCCGGGGGGATGAGCGCGAAGGGTGACCCCGGTATGCACGCTGCCGATGCCCGCGCTGTTCACCCCCACGCCGCCCAGGGTCCCCGCATCCGCCAGATAGGCCATGCGGACCCCCTCTTCCTCAACGAGAAACAACCAGGGATCCCCCCACCAGTCCGCCCCGTCCCAGGTTTGGGCCAGTAACATCCTTCCCGCCGCCGTCCGATCCGGAGGGAGGACCACCGCGGAGCAGCGGGGGCGGATGGGGCGGGGGGGACGGCCGCGCTCGTGGACCAGATCGGCGATTTCCTCGTAAAAATTCAAGCCCAGGACAGCCTCCCAGGGCACGCCGGCACCCTCCGCCAGGCCTTCCAGCTCGAGGGCGAGATCGGGGTCCTTTTCAAGGGCTGGCACCGCTCGCTCCTGAATCCATTCGCGGAGCTCCTGGAGAGAAATCGGGTGAGCCGCACGAACCGTGGCCTCCGCGACCAGCTCCGCCCAGTAGCGGCGGATCCAGGGAGCGGCCGCTCGGCCGTGCTGTCGCCCCCGTTCCCGTGGGGATCCCGTCAGCCAAAGGACGCGGATGCTCTCGTCTTTCATCAGCCCTTATCCTCCTGGAAATAGCCCTTCCGGTAGCTCTACCAGCCCACTCGATGGAAGCTGGCGAAGGATCGCCAGTACCCCTCGGTTCCAGATTTGCATCGCCTTCGCCCGCCGATAGGCTCGATGCAAACCGGTCTCTGCGGCGAACCCTACAGCGCCCATCAGCTGATGGGCGAGCGCCGTGACCCAGACCGCGGCGCTACCGGTATAGATCAGCGCAGGCGCCCAGTCTGGAAGATCCGGCACAGACCAGGCTAAAGCCTGGATTCCTTTCACGATCGTGGCCGCTTCGCTGAGATACTGCTGAATCACCGGCTGGGCGGCGAGGGGGCGATCGAATTGCCGACGGACGAACGTGTGGTCCAGGGCCTGTCGGAAGGCTCGCTCCGCCAGCCCGGCGAGGTAAGAGACGGTAGCGGCGGCCCAGGCCCGCCAACGTTGCCTCGCCTCTTCCAACGGTGCTTCCCTTTCCGGCCGCAGGGCTGCTTCCGGAAATCGATAGATCCCCCAGTTGTCCAGATAGGCTATGGGCTCTCCGGTGGAGGGCAGAGTTGCCCAGCCCAGGCCCCCGGGTAGGGGAATAGCTGCCTGGGAGGTGCGGGTCGCATAACGAACCCATCCGTTCAGGGCCAGCGCTCCCCCTAAAGCCGCCTGATCGATCAGGGACAGGGGCGCGATGGCCTTGCCCAGGGCGAAGGCCCCCGCCATGCCCAACGGCAGCGCCTCCGGCTCCTCCCCCCATATCATCCAGCCGAGCTCCTGCAGATGTTCGACCAGCCTTTCATCGTGATCCTCCCCCCAGCCGCCGGGCTGCCATTCCCCGGGTGGCCTCCAGCCTTCCAGCAACCGGGAGAAGGCTTGTTCCACCATCTGAATTTCAGAAAGAGTCGACCGTTCCATGGTTTTCCTCTTCCGGGGTGAGAACTATGCGGGTGTGCTCACCGCAGCCAGGGATCCAATCGCCGACGGCGTTCGGCTGTCCATTCAGGCGCCACAAGCTGCCCAGCGCCCATACCGGGCCCACCCCGGGTTGCTGGAAGACCCGGAGCAGATGGTTGGCCCGAACCTGAGGATCCCCATAGAGGGCGCTGAGGCGGCGCACTGGCCCGCATGGGATCCCGTGGGCCTCCAACCGTTCCAGCCAGAAGGCAACCGGCCGGGCCGCGATACGGGCCTCCATCTCTTGCACCAGGGCCTGCCGCTGGGCACGCTCCTGCGGGTCCTCTGGGATCTTGTCCGGATCGCCGACGGCGGGGTCCTGCAAGCCGAACACCTGAAGCATCGCCTCCCGCTGGCGTTGGTTGAGGCAGGCTACAGCCAGAAAGCCATCCTGGGCCTGATAGCACCGATAATAAGGGTTCAGGGACAGCCGAAGGGCGACCTCCTCTGTCCGCTGATCCAGGTCCGGGGGCCCGGCGGGCTGCTCCGGGTTTTCTATGGGAGGAGGGCCTTGAAGCGCTTCCACCCACACCAGGTCCTGGAGCTGGACAGCTAAGGCGGCAGCGAGCAAGGAGACTTCGACATGCAAGCCGCTTCCCACAACCTGTCGATAGAGGAGGCCCGCCAGAGCTCCCAGGGCCATCAGCAGGCCAGCGGTCAGATCCACAATGGGGATCCCTCCCGCCCGGACGGGGAGGCGGTCCCCCGGGTGGGCCCCGGTGAGCAGGAGGCCGCTGAAGGCCTGGACGACCAGATCGTAGGCGGGCTTCCGGGCCAGTGGACCCTGAGCGCCGAAGGCAGTGATCGTGCACAGGACAGCCCGGGGATTCAAGGATCGAACGGTTTCCCAATCCAATCCGAAGACCCGCGCACGCTCCACCGGGAAGTTGTGCAGGATCAGATCCGCCTGACAGATTAAAGCCCGGCTCGCCTGCCGTCCTCCCTCGGTCCGAAGGTCCAGGATCACTGAGCGCTTTCCCCGATTCAGCGCATAAAAATAACGGCTCTCCCCTGGGGCAAAGGGATCCAGATGCCGATACGCTTCACCTCCTGGCGGTTCAATCTTCACCACCTCCGCTCCCAGATCCGCCAGAAGCATTCCAGCGAACGGCCCGGCGACGTATTGGGCGTACTCCAGAACCCGGATCCCCTCCAGCGGTCGTTCAGCGTTCATCCCAGCTCCCGTGCCAGATCCATGCAGGCTTGAGCAATTCGATCCAGGGATTCCTCCAGGATCTCCTCCGTATGGGCAGCGGAGAGGAACCAGCGCCCGAGGGGGAAGCGATGGGCGAAGACCCCATATCGGACCAAAAGCTCGCAGAAGCGGCGATAGCGAGCGGCGTCCTGCAGGGCGACGAGATCCCGATAGGTGCGCGCGTCGTCGGAGGAGGGGCCGAACACAGGCAGCAACATTGAGGCGATCCTACGCACATGGCCGACCAGGCCGGCAGCGTGCATCGCAGCCTCGATCCCCCGGGCGAGTCGTTCCGTCCGCTCGGCCAGGGTCCTGTAGAAGGCCGATCCCTCACGGGCTAAGCGGTCCAACACAGCCCGGGCAGCGGCCAGCACCGTTGGGGAGCCCGTGTAGGTGCCCCCGTGGACCACACGTCCTTCGGCTACCGGCCGCATCAGCTCCCGGGGCCCTCCGAAGGCGGCCAGGGCAAACCCACCGCCCAGGATTTTGCCCAGCACGGTAAGGTCAGGCCGCACCCCATAGAGGGCCTGCGCGCCGCCGGGGGAGATTCGAAAGCCAGTTAGCACTTCGTCGAAGATCAGGAGCGCCCCATAGCGATCTGCAAGCGCCCGTAATCCCTGCAGGAACCCCGGGGCCGGTTGGAGCAAGCCCCCTGACCCTAACACCGGCTCTACCAGGATGGCAGCGATCTCCAAACCGCGCGCCTCCAGGCAGGCTTCCACCGCTTCCAGATCGTTGAACGGACACAGGAGCACGGAAGCCACCGCCTCAGGGAGAACCCCGGCGCTCTCTGGGGCGGGCCCCTCCCCGCTGGAGGCCTGCCAGCCGACACATACGGGATCCGCCCAGCCGTGGTAGGCCCCTTCGAACTTCACGATACAGGGTCGGCCAGTGATCGCGCGGGCCAGGCGAACGACGGCCATCACCGCTTCCGTGCCGGAGTTGGCGAAACGGACCTGTTCAATGGAGGGGAAGAAGGCGGCGATCCGCTCCCCCACCTCAGCGTAGAGCCGATGGGGGAAAGCGAAGTGCGGGCCCATGATCCGGATCGCCTGACAGACCGCTTCCACCAGCCAGGGAGGGTTGTGCCCGAACAGGTTGACCCCGTACCCGCAGCAGTAGTCGATATAGCGCAGACCGTCCTCATCGTAGAGGAAGGGCCCTTCGCTACGGGCGATGACGAGGGGGAACGTCCCCATCTGGCGGGCATAGCTGGTCTCCCCGCCCGCCACCCAATGGGCGATCTCCTGGAAAAGCTCCTGGGACCGCGTTCGGCTCACCGTCCATTCGGGCATTTCAACCCCCGTCGGGCGATCACCAGACGCTGGATCTCCGCCGTCCCTCCGGAGATGGTGCTCCCGATGGCCGCGCGGTAAAGGGCGGCAACGCGCCCTTGAAGGAGGGCATGGGGCCCAGCCTCCGCCAGCCCGGGAATTCCCAGAAGGTCCAGAGCGGCGCTGGCGATCCGTCGGGTCAACCGGCCCACCGCAAGTTTGGCCATCGCGCTCCCCACGCTTGCATCCTTCCCGTGGGCCAGCCGGGCCGCCGCCTCGTAGCAAAGCTGACGCGCCACCTCCAGGGCACCTTGCAGGTGCCAGAGGGTCCAACGCCAGGGGCCAGAAGGATCCTGCTCCTGAAGCCAGCGCTCCAGCTCGTCCAGGACCCAGCGCAATGCGCCCACTTTCTCGATGGTTATCCGCTCAAAGTCAAGCGTGTAGAGCATCACTTTCCACCCCTCATTCAGCGGGCCAACCCGCGCGGAGGCCGGCACGAAGACCTCGTCCAGGAAAACTTCAGCCAGCAGCCCGCCCCCCATCGTCGGAAATGTTCGCACCGTGATCCCCGGCGTGTCCATGGGTAGCACGAACACCGAAAGCCCCCGGTGCTTCGGGGCCTCCGGGTCCGTCCGGACGGCCAAGTAGATCCAGTCCGCAATGTGGGCGCTGGAGGTCCAGATCTTATGTCCGCGCACAAGGAACCCCCCGGAGACCGGACGGGCGGTCGTTTTCAAAGCCGCCAGGTCGGAGCCGGCCTCCGGCTCGGAGAATCCCTGACAGAAAGTTAACTCCCCCCGGCAAATCCGGGGGATCAGCGTCTCGACCTGCTCGCGGGACCCAAAGCGCAACAGCGCATTCCCCACCGTCCGGCAGGAGAGGAGATAAGGGGAGAGGGGGAGCCAGTGATAGCCAAACACCTCCTCCACCGCCGCTGTCTCCAGGAAGCTCAGGCCCTGCCCTCCCAGCTCCCGGGGCCAATGGAGTCCGATCCAGCCGGCCTCCCCCATGCGGCGGTAAATCTCCCGGGAATCCCCATCCGATGGCATTCCCTGGACCTGAAGGGTCGGTTCGGCCTCGAGCACCGGAGCCAGCGAGCGGCAAAAGGCCTCAGCGGCCGCTCGAAGCGGGGCGAGTTGCGAATCGTTTCCGGGCACCATCTTCCCTCACCGGCTCATCGATCCCACTCAGTTGTTCGGAGATCGCCTCTGCGGCCTGATGGAGGGCGGGGAGGATTTCACGGCGCAAGCGGCGGGCAGACCAGCGGCTAACGGGAATGGAGACGTTGATCGCTGCGCAAACCCGATCCCCTTCCCACACCGGGACTGCACATGCGTTTAACCCGAGCTCATATTCTTGCTGGGATAAGGAATAGCCCCGCGCCCGAATCCGGCGCAGATCCGGGAGCAGATCCCGCCAGCGGGTTTTCGTGAAGGGGGTCCGCGCCGGGTAAGGCTCCGGCCCCAGGCGGGCGCGCGCATCCTCCTCATCCAGATGGGCCAGTAAGCACTTCCCCAGGGCCGTGCAGTGAGCTGGGAGAAGCAGGCCCACATAAGTCTGCACACGGAGCAGACGAGGGCTGGCGTAGCTGACCAGGTAAAGGACCTGGGCGCCCTCCAGGATCGCCAGATTAGCAGTCTCCCCCAGTGTGTCCGAGAGCCGCCGCACATAGGGGCGGGCGATCTCCGGCAGCCGCAGCGCGTGAAGGGTGGGGCCAATCAATCGCACCACCTCGCTTCCCAATCGAAAACGGCGGGTGACCGGATCCTGCTCCACAAAGCGATAGGCCATGAGGGTCCGCACCAGCCGATGAACGGTAGGAAGAGGAAGGCCTGTGGCCTCTCCCAGCTCCGAGAGGGTCCACTCCGGGCGTTCGAAGGAGAACTGCTGAAGGATCTGAAGTCCTCGCGCGAGGGATCGGCTCATCGGAGAGGCCTTTCCAGCCCTTCGGCTCTTGATCATATTTTTCAATATATGAAAGTAATTTTCATTTTCGAAATTTTAATCAGACATCCTTTCCCTGTCAAGTCATAACGACCTATCCCCTGTTGGGTTCGAGGCTTGGGCTGGGGATTCGCGGCCTTCAAAAGGGGAGGGGACCTTAATTGTTTCTCTCTTCAATTTGAGATACGATAATCACACCCACGCCCGATTTCCGAGGGGCCTAGATGAGAGGGCTCTACCTTTGCGGCCTGATCGTCCTGCTTGCTGTGGCCACTCTCATGCCGGTCCGGGCTCAGAGTGGTTATGACCCTACTCAGCAGATCGCCTTTCTCCAGTATCAGGAAGCCCGCACTGTCTACCTGGGCAACTTGGCCCGCCGCGAAAATGGCGTTCCACCGCTGCGCTGGAACCGTCCGCTGACTTATGCCGCGCGCTGGTTCTCATGGGACTCCACTGAGAACCGCCCTGCGGGCTTTTGCGGACATCAGGATTCTCTGGGTGGCTGGCCCAGCGACCGGGCCTGGCGCTTCGGTTACCTGGGCAGCGCTGGTGCCGAGAATGCCTTCTGCGGCTACGTCACCCCTGAGTACGCCATCTGGGGCTGGATGAATAGCGAGGGACATCGGGCCAACCTGCTAGACCCCAATCACCGGGAGGTCGGTGTGGGCTACTACCGGCGTGAAAGCGACGGCCGGGGCTATGTGACCCAGGACTTCGGCAGTGACCCGGTCTACGCGCCCAGCATCATTGAGAACGAGGCTATCTCCACCACCAATCCCACCGTCAACCTTTACATTCATGACCGCCAGAAAGGAGGTGGCTTCGCAGGACTAAGCCCTGCCGTCCAGATGATGCTCGCCGAAGAGCCCTGCTTCTCCGGCGCCCTCTGGGAGGCCTACCAGCCCGAACGGACCTGGACCTTCGACGGGGGTTCCGGCTGGCGTACTGTCTACGTCCGGACCCGCGACGCGTTTAGCCGCACGCTGACTGTCAGCGACACCATCTACTTGGGCACCGACGTCCTGCTGGACGAACTGGACGGAGGCGCCGCGCCGCTTCCCCAATCCGAGGTCACCCTTTACGGCCTAGACGGCGGACCGTTCCCATACGTCCAGTTCAGCCTGGGCTGGCTGGCGGATGACACATTTGAGACGTTCAACAAATGGTGGGGCAACGGCGAGCGCGTCAACGACCCCTCGGCATGGGGCGGGACGGCCTACCGCCTGTATCCAGGGGATGGTGAGTCCTTTGCCTGGGTGTGGGATACGGTCTTCCCCGTCCGGGAAATTCCTCTGGTGGCTTATTTCCGGCTCAAGGTCAACAACAACACGTCCACAGCGGAGGTAGCCCGGGTTTCCGTAAAGAGTGGCAGGACGGAATACGGCCCCTTAAGGCTCAGGGGCACGGACTTCAATGCCCCGAATCAGTACCAGGAATTCGCGATCCCCTTCACCTTCCATCCAACGGAGCAGGACCCCTTTCTGATTTTCCAATTCTGGCGCAGCGGCGCGGCCGACCTGTATGTGGACGCGGTCTTCATTTTCACTGCCCCGCAGCCGGCGACCTCGCCGTTGACCTGGACTGTGCCAGGAGGAAATTACCGAGGGCAGGGAATCTGGGTCCGCTACACCGACGGGACCCGCTTTTCAGCCATCACCGAAGTGTCACCGCAGCGCCCGCACCTGTTGGTCTCCCCGGGATCCTTGGCCTTCCTGGCCCGCAGGGACGGCCCGCCCCAGGTGCTTCCAGTTCGGGTGACCGCGTTGTGCGGTTCTTTCCTCTGGCAGGCGACGGCCGACCGTTCCTGGCTGCGCCTGGAGGTAGAGAGGGATGTCCTCCGGGTTAAAGCGGACCCGGCAGGTCTCTCCGTCGGAGCCTATACAGGGACCGTGACCGTGGCTGCAGTAGATCGACCCGAGGTATCGACGGTATCTCTACCGGTTCGGCTCACTGTGGCAGAAGAGGTTTTTAGGGTCTATCTGCCCCTGGTTTGGAGATAAGCGGCATTGATATCCACCCCTTCATCGAAGCCACCAGAGCGATGGAAGCCGACAACATCCAAAAGCTCCTGCGGTAAGCGTGGTGGATCGATGGAGGCGAGCCAGACTTCCCGGCAGCATCGGATGGCGCCCCTCAATGCCATTCGCCCAATGCTTGGTTCTCTCCCTCGCCACGTGCTAATCAAGAGAAAATGCTTTCTCGTATATCCGGTAAGCATATTCGCTTTTCGGCAATCGCCTGTAGAGATGCCGAAACGTCACTTCATCCCAATGGCCCATCCCGGGTGGAAAGCTTTTAAGCTGGAGTAACACAACCTTCAACCGGATCCTCCGGATCAGCCAGCCGGTTTAGGGTTCGGACCCAAAAAGTGAATTGTCCCACCATCCGTCCGGTCGCATACTGAGATCATGACTTGCCTCGTGTGCGGTCCAATGGATCGCGCGGGAATCCAGCAGGACAATCGGGGTCCTGGAAGGTCCCTCCCAGGAGGGGTGCTTCCAGGACTTCCTTCTACATTTCAACCCGATTTCGGAGGCATACCGATGGACTGGCCCACAACCGCCGATGTGGTGATCGTCGGTGGCGGGGTGATGGGCTTGAGCACCGCCTATCATCTCCTGAAGAAATCCCCCGGCCTGCGCCTGGTCGTCCTCGAAAAAGGACCTTTCTTCGGCTGTGGCTCCACGAGCAAGGCTGCCGGCGGCTTCCGCCACCAGTTCGCGACGGAGATCAACATCCGCCTCTCGCTCCTCAGCGTCGCAATGATGGAGCGTTTCCCCGAAGACCCCGGCG
>JAEVEX010000050.1 GCA_016842085.1 Candidatus Thermoflexus tengchongensis
CGTGGCTGAACCGCTTCCGGCGGCTGTTGATCCGCTGGGAAAAGAAGATCGAGAACTACTTGGCTATGCTCCATTTCGCTTGTGCCTGGATTGCCTTCCGTGCTGCTGGACTTTTCGGATAGGCACTTAAGAAAACGGGCGTAACCGGATGCCCATTCCCCCTGTCAATCCTCATCTCTTTCCCCTGTCAGAAAACACTATCCCGCATTCATAAAATAGGGAAAACTAAAACTGGATGGGATGAGCGAATTCTGCCGCTTCGAAGCGGAAAGCGATTTCCCGCCCTTTGCAGCCTTTCCGCCGCCGGGAAGAGGGGCAAGCCCTGAAGGAGAAACATCAACCCCATCGTCAGGTTCAGGGGGGCAGAGATGAAGATCTATATTAATCGAGATCTATGTTCGGGGAGCCTCCCCTTCTGTGTCCGGTGCTTTGCTTTCCTCGCCGAACATCCCCTGGGTGTCGATCGCCCTTGCATCACCCAGATCCTCCCCAACAACGGGGAGACGGTTACCTTCGTGATCCGGACGGAAGGGGAGACCGTGACCCTGACGCTGGACCCCGAGACGCGGGAGCGCGTCATCACGGAGGGATGGGACGCGCTGGTCTCCTTCGTCCCCTCCTTCTTCCGCGCCTGATCCTCCCGCTTCCCGGATGGCTTTCCGGAGAACGAGGGGAAGGGTTTCGCAAGGGGTTCCCCTCCCCCTTCAAGGTAGAATTTGCACATCGGCCGGCATCCCTGCTTTGAGACGTCCCTCCGGATTGGGAACCCGCGCCGTCACCGCGAAGACCAGGGTCTGGCGTTCCTCGCGGGTCTGGATATTCCGCGGGGTGAAGGTGGCCTCGGGAGCGATCCGGGCGATCACCCCCGGAAATCGTTCCCCCGGGAACGCATCGACCTGGATAAGCACGGGTTGCCCCACCCGCAAACGGCCCAGAAGGCTCACGGGCACATAAATGGTCACCTCCAGGGGATCGACCGTGCTCAGGCTGAGCACGGGTTGCCCGGCGCGAACCGTCTCCCCCTCGTGGGCCAGGCGTTCGGAGACCGTCGCCGTGAAGGGTGCAGTCAGACGAAGCCGTTCCATCTGCAACCGCAACAGATCCCGCCGGGCCTCCGCCAGGGCGACGGCTGCCCGCGCCTGATCCCGTTCCCACCGCGTCGGCCCGTTCCGGGCGCGATCCAGCCGGGCCTGGGCCGCGCGAAGGGCCGCCTCGGCCGCCCGGACCTGCGCTTCCGCGGCGTGAACCCGCGCCTGCAGGGAGAGCGGTCGCTCCCGCATGGCCAGCAGGCCCTCCAGACGGGCCCGGGCCGCATCCCGCTCGGCCTCTGCCGCCCGCAGGGCCGCCTCCGCGGCCGCCACCTGCCGGTCGGCGATCTCCCGCTGGTCGAACGGCAGGCGGTCCCGATCCGCTCGCGCCTTCTCCAGATCCGCCCGGGCGCGCTCCACGCCCTGTTCGGCCATCGCCAGCGCGGTTCGCGCCTCGAGGATCTGGCGCTCCAGATCCTGGGGCTCCCGAAGCTGACGCAACAGCGCCTGCCAGAGGCGCTCCGCCGCCTCGCGCTCCGCCTCGGCCTGCCGCACCTGGGCGATCAGCACGGCCTCCTGCTCCGGTGAGACCCCGGCCTCCAGCGCAGCCGCCTCGGCCCGGGCCGCGGCCAGGGCCGCCTCCGCCTCCAGCAGTTGCTGAGACAGGACCGGATCTTCCAGCTCGGCCACCGCTTCCCCCAGCCTCACCGTTGCCCCTTCATCCGCCAGCCATCGCACCCTCCCGCTCACCTCCACCGAGAGCTGGACGCTCCGCCCGACCAGCGTGCCCGAGAACACCGGGCTTCCCCCGGATCCGCCCGATGCGGGACGGGAGAACCACCAGGCGCCAGCCAGGCCCATGATCCCTCCGATGATGAGGATCGAAATCCCTGTCCGAAGCCGTTTGCGCATGGACAAACCTCCACGGAATATTCCCGGAGGAGCTTTAGATGCCGCGCGGATCCCTGAAGGCGGCCTGCCCCGCCCCTGAACGTCCTTTTCCGCTCTCCGCTGACGCCGGGAAGCCGGAACGGAACCGCGCCCCCGGATCGCTGGGCGGCGTTACGGCACCTCCACATCGGCCGGCATGCCGGGCTTCAGACGGCCCTCCGGGTTCTCCAGCCGGATGCGGACGGCAAACGTCAGATGGACGCGCTCCTCCTGGGTCTGGACATTGCGAGGGGTAAACGAGGCCTCCTCGGCGACATGGGTGATCAGGCCCTCAAAACGCTCGCCGGGAAATCCTTCCACCGTCACCGGGACACGCATGCCCGGGCGAACCCGACCCAGAGCGGTTTCTGGAACATAAACGGTCAGCGTGAGGGTTCGCAGGTCCATCAGCTGCATCACCCGCGTCCCCGGGGCGACCAGCTCGCCCGGCTCCGCCGCCCGTAAAGCCACGATCCCATCCTGAGGGGCCTGCAGGACATACCGTCCCCGCCGGGCTTTGAGGGCTTCCAGGGACGCTTCCGCCTGGCGCAGGCGGGCACGGGCCGCCTCCCGCTGTTCCGGCGTCGCCCCTGCCCGAAGGGCCGTTAGCCGGGCCTGGGCCGCTTCGAGGGCGGCCTCCGCGGCCCGGTAACGGCCCTCGGCCTCCACCACCTGCGTCCGCAGCGTCAGCGGATCCCTCACCACCGCGTCCAGGTAATCCCGCAGAGCGCGGCTGCCGTCATAGGCAGCCCCCGCCCGATTGACCTCGGCCCACGCGGCCCAGTAGGCGTAAGGGGCGTCCAGCACTTCAACCGGCAATGGGGGGCGCAGATTCGGAGGGAGCTGCTCCCAGTTCCGAATCATCGCCTCCGCGCGGTTCTTCAGGAGCTCCGCGATATCCTTCATGGCCACCGCCTGCTCCAGCCGGGCCTGGGCCGCGCGCGCCTGGGCGGCCGCCACAGCCTGCTGGATCTGCAGCTCCTGGGGCTCCCGCAGCATGGCCAGCGCATCCCGCCAGGCCTGATACGCGCCATCCCGTAAGGCCCGGGCCTGATCCACCAGCGCCATCGCCTCCCGCACATCCTCCTCCCGAGGACCGGCCTCCAGGGCTTCCAGGGCGGCCCGGGCCTGGGCGACCTGGGCCTCCGCCATCCGGATCTGCGCCTCCAGAAAGGCCGGATCCAGCTCCATCAGGCGCTGGCCGGCCTGCACCGCCTCGCCTTCCTCCACCCACACCTGAAGCACGCGGCCGCCTTCCACGGCGATCACATCGATCGTCTGGGCCTCCAGATAGCCGGAGGCTCGCAAAGGCCGTTCCACCGCCGGCCTGCATGCGCTGGCGAGTCCCAGAAAGCCGATGAGGAACAGACGGAGCATCCTCTTCATAGCGCCTCGCCTCCGGTTCAAAGCCTGACGCGCCTTTTAGGGGGCTGGGCGGGGCACCGAGGGCACCCCACCTGCCCCCTAACATCCCCCAGGAGGAGCGCCCCATCCCGAATCCCTGATGGTCGACATCGCTCGTCTCCCCTGAGGGCTTTGTATCTTTGTTTCCCTTTCCCGAGGCCCAAAAGGTCCTGGGAGAGGGTCATCCCGCTCCTCCGGATTCAGCCCCAGCGGCATCCGTCGGATCCTGGCTGGATCGCTCCCGCTCGATCACCCACAGGAAGATGTCCTCCAGCGAGGGAACCACAGGCTCCACCGATACGGACTCCAGACCCGCCGCCTCCAGGCGCCTCCGGATTTCCTCAATGGGGACTTCGGACGCGTGGAGGTAAGCATGGATGCGGGCGCCATGGAGCGTCACATGCTGGAAGATCGACCATTCCCGAAGCAAGGCCAGCGCGCGATCCAGCGGTGCTGCTGTGATCTCCAGCACGCCTCCCAGATCCATCGCCGCCTTCAATTCGGTCGGCGCCCCCTGCAGGATCAGGCGGCCGTTGTGGATGAGGGCCAGACGGGAGCATTGCTCCGCCTCATCCATGTAGTGCGTGGTGACGAACACCGTGATCCCCTGCTCCGTTAGCCGATACAGCAGCGACCAGATCGCCCGCCGCGCCAGCGGATCCATCCCGGCCGTCGGCTCGTCCAGGAACACGATCTCCGGCTCGTGAAGCAGCGCGACCGCCAGGGCCACCCGCTGCCGCCAGCCCCCCGCCAGATGGCGAACCAGACGCCGCTCCTGCCCGGTCAGATCCAGGAGCTCCAGCAGGGCGGGGATCCGATCCGCCAGGCGGGGGAGGGACAGCCCGTATGCCGCCCCGTAAAACCGCAGCGTCTCCTCCACCGAGAGGTCCGGATACAGGCTGAAGCGCTGGCTGACATAGCCGATCCGCGGGCGGATCCGCGCCGTCTCCCGGGTCGCATCGTGCCCCAGCACCCAGGCGCGCCCCTCCGTCGGCTCCAGCAGCCCCAGCAACATCCGGATCGTCGTCGTCTTCCCGGCCCCGTTCGGGCCCAGAAACCCGAAGATCTCCCCCCGGCGGACCTCGAAGGAGACATGATCCACCGCGGTGAACGCCCCGAAACGGCGGGTCAGCCCTTCGGCGCGGACCACCACCTCATCCATCCGCCGCCTCCCGGCGCATGAGATGGGCGAAGACTTCCTCCAGACGGGGCGCTGCCCACCGCGCCTCCTGAACCACGGCGCCGGGGATCGTCCGCGCCACGCTTTCCACATCCGCCGGGGAAAGGCTTCCCTCCCGCACCACCAGCCGGATGCGATCGCCCAGGATCACCGCCTCCAGAACCCCGGGATGATCCGTCAGCGCGGCATGGACCCGCATGATCGGCCGGGCGATGATCTCAATGACGGGGTGGCCCAGCGAAGCGCGAAGCGAATCCGGGGCATCGATCGCCAGCATCCGCCCGCGATGCATCAGCCCCACCCGCGTGCAACGCTCCGCCTCGTCCAGATAGGGCGTGGTCACCAGGATCGTGACCCCCTGAAGATGAAACTCGCTGAGCAGATCCCACAGCTCCCGCCGCGATACCGGATCCACACCGGTGGTGGGCTCGTCCAGGAGCAGGAGGCGAGGCCGATGGATCATCGCTCCGATCAGGGCCAGTTTCTTCTGCATCCCCCCGGAAAGCTGGGCCGCCCGGCGATCCAGGAACCGCTCCAGGCGAGCGAAGTGAAGCAGGCGTTCCATCCATACCGGATCGGGCGTTCCATACATCGTGGAAAAGAAAAGCAGGTTCTCCCGCACCGTGAGGTCGCCATACAGACTGAAGTTCTGGGGCATGTAGCCGAGAAGGGGTCGAACCCGCTCCAGTTCCCGAAGCAGATCCCGGTCGAAAATCCGCAGGGAGCCCGCATCGGGCCGCAGGACCCCGGCGAGGATCCGCAACAGGGTGGTCTTCCCCGCCCCATCCGGCCCGATGATCCCAAAGATCTCCCCCTCGTCCACCGCGAACGACACATCCGCCAGGGCCCGGACGGGGCCAAACCGCTTCTCCAGATGGTCCGCCCTCAGGATGATCCGGTTCATCCTACCTCCTGCCGTCCTGCGATGAAAGCGTGGAGCGGTGGTTCTCTCGTGGGGGAAGCATTCCTCGAAAGAACACCTCGCTTACTCCAGACGCTTCCGGAAGCGGCGGGCCGCCAGGCCCATCACAGCGAGCCCGAAGAGCGTCAGCGCCAGCGCCTCATCCCACAGAGGCTCAATCCCCACCCCCTTCACGATGATCCCCCGCAGGATCACCAGCATGTAGCGCAGGGGGATCAGATAGCTGATCCATTGAAGCACCTGGGGCATCGCCTGGATCGGGAACAGGAACCCGGCCAGGAAGATCGACGGCAGCAGGAGGAAATACGTCAGCAACATCGCCTCCCGCTGGGTGGAGGCCACGGTGGAGATCAGCAACCCGAAGCCGAGGGAGGAAAGCAGGAAAAGGCCCGAGAGGGCCAGGAGCAGCGCCAGGTTGCCCCGGATCGGGACGCGGAACCAGAGGGCCCCCAGCGTCAGGATGAGGCCGAAATCGATGAAGGCGATCAGCACATAAGGGACCACCTTTCCGATCACCAGCTCGGCCGGACGGATCGGGGTGACGATCAGCTGCTCCATGGTCCCCTGTTCCCGCTCCCGGACGATCGCCTGAGCTGTGAGCAGCATCGTGAGGAACTGGAGGATCGCGCCGATGAGCCCCGGGATCATATAGTTCGCGCTGCGGAGCTCCGGGTTATACCAGACCCGCGGCCGGGGATCCAGCCCGGGCATCCGCCGGGGATCCAGCTGGAGGATCCGACGGAGGATCCGGGTGGAATGATTCTGGGCGATCGAGAGCGCGGCCGCGTAAGCATTGTTGGCGACCGTGGGATCGCTGCCGTCGATCACCAGGCCGATGGTCGCCGGGCGGCCGGCCAGGATATCCGCCCCGTATCCTTTCGGGATCAGCAACGCCACCTGCGCCGTCCCGGCGTCCAGCAAGCGAGCGAGGTCCTCCTGCCGCTCCACATAGCCGATAATCCGGAACGTGTCCACGGCGCGGTAAGCATCCACCAGCTCCTGGCTCTGCGGCGTCCGATCCCCGTCCAGGACCACCATGGGCACGTATTTGACATCCGTCGTCGCCGCGTAGCCCAGCAGGAACAGCTGGACCACGGGGATCAGGAACATCACCGCCAGCGTCCGGGGGTCCCGCAGGATATGCAGCACCTCTTTATAGATCACCGCCCCGACACGGCGAAGCATCGAAGCCCCCTGCATGGTTTTCGAGATGGAAGCCTGCTCATCCCTCGACCTATCCAGATCGGTCACCGGCGCTTTCTGCAGCCCCCGGGGTCAGGACCCCGTGCAGATACACCTCGAGCGCCTCGGTGAGCAGCCGGGCGATCGATGCCGGAGAGCGGATCCGCAGCAGGCGGCTCAGCAGGATCTGGGAGAGCAGAAGGCCTATCCACAGCTGCGCCCCGATCGCAGGATCCAGAGGTCGCAGAAGGCCTTTGGCCTGCTGAGCGGCCAGATACCCGGCCACCGCCCGGAGCCCCGGGCGGATCGCCCGGGTGACAAACACCCGGCGGACCCGCTCATTGCGGATGGCCTCCGGGAGAAGCAACCGCATGGCCGCGATCATCGCCGGATCCTGAGCCAGGGCTGTTCCCAGCTCCACGATCCGCGACAGGAACTCCCGGGGAGGGGCATCCCGCATCGCTTGAGCCATCTGCTGGAGCGGGAAGGCGAAGGACTTCGCCTCCACCACAGCCTGGAACAGCTCCTCCTTGTTGCGGAAATACCAGTAGATCAGGCCGGGGGAGATCCCCGCCTCCCGCGCGATTTCCCGGTTGGAAGTCCCCTTGAAACCCTTGCGGACGAACACCCGAAAGGCCGCCTCCATGATGCGCTGGCGGGTTTCCTCTCGCTGTTGCTTTCGAAGGATCGGACGCCCTTTTCCCATGCGAGCAGCCCTCCCCTTAAGGGATATTTCCTCCCTCCCCCTGATGGCCCCTGAACATCGCTGGTTCAAGAATCGGTGGAGAGCCGGGCATCCTTTCGCCTGGCCCTCCAGAAGGCTGGAGTCGAATTTAAAATTGATTGATCGACCAATCAAATTATAAACTGATGTCTACATACGTCAAATGGCTCTCTCCTCACGCCCGTTCAGCTCCCATCCATAAGGTGAGACAGCCACAGGACGAGGAAGGAATCCCTATCCCCAAAAGACGCCCGGACAGCAGATTGCGTTATCATAAACCTGAAAGGCGCTGGATGGACGGGCCTGGAACGGTTCAGGAGGCGAGGCCATGGCGAACCTTTCGCTGGAAGCAGAAGTCATTGTGGTGGGCACGGGTCCGGGTGGGGCCACCGTGGCGCGGGAACTAACACGCGCCGGGCGACGCGTGCTGCTCCTGGAACGCGGCCGTCCGGAGCGCCACCATCCCTTATACGGGACCCATCTGGGGGCGCTTCGCTACGCTGAGCGCGGAGGGCTCTTCTTCACCCCCGAGGGGATCCAGGTGGTGGTCCCCTCGATGGTCGGGGGGGCGACCGGGATGTTCGCCGGGTGCGCGGCGCCGCCGCCCCCATGGCTTCGGGAGAAATATGGGATCGATCTCCGCAGCGAGGTCGCGGAAACGATGGAGGAGCTGGGGATCGCGCCCCTGCCGCCGGAGCAACGGGGCGCGGCCTCGACTCGCCTGGCGGAAGCAGCCCGCGCCCTGGGCTATGCCGTCTACCCGCAACCCAAGTTCATCCGCCCCGAACGGTCCGCGCGGTTCCATTGCGGCGCCCACTGCCTCCTGGGATGCCGGTGCGGGGCGAAGTGGAGCGCTGCCGAGTTCGTGGAGGAAGCGGTGCGGGCCGGCGCGCGCCTTCTGACTCGGGCCCGGGTGGAGCGGGTTCTGATGGAGGACGGCCACACGGCCGGCGTCGCCGGCCGCCTCGCCGGCCGGCCCTTCATCGCCCGGGCGGAGCGCGTGGTGCTGGCGGCGGGGGGCTTGGGCACGCCCCGGATCCTCCAGGCCTCGGGCCTGCGGGGGGCCGGAGAGCGGATGGCCATGGATCTCACCCTGATCGTTTACGGCCTCACGCGGGAAGCCGGCAACGCCCAGGATCCTCCGATGACCTGGTCATGGGATGACCCGGAGCTGGGGGTGATGTTCAGCACGCTGGTGGATCCCTGGCTGCTCTACCCCGTGATGGCCGGGATGCGGAGCCTGCGCCATGTGCTCACCTGGCCGCGCTGGAAACACCTGCTGGGAGTGATGATTAAACTGAAAGACAACCTCTCCGGACGCCTTCTCCCGGATGGGAGCCTCTCCAAGCCGCTTCTTCCGGAGGACCGGGATCGCCTGCGGGAGGCGGAGCGGGCCGCGCGACGCATTCTGATCGAAGCGGGGGCAGATCCCGATTCCATTTTCTCCTCTCCCTTACGGGGAACCCATCCCAGCGCCACGGTCCGCATCGGGGAACTGGTCGATACGAACCTGCAGACGGAGATCCCGGGCCTCTACGTTTGCGACGCCAGTGTGTTCCCGGAAGCCCTGGGCCGGCCCACGGTGCTGACGATCATCGCGCTGGGCAAACGCCTGGCCCGTCAGGTGCTGAGGACGTAGCGTTCACGCGACCAGCCCTTCCCGGGGGGACGGCTCTCCACCGCCCTAGCATCCGGGGCTTCGTCCGCTACGGAAAGGAGTTCCCACGATGGAAGCCCATGAGCTCGCTCAACGTCTGGAGGCGATCCCGCGCGTTCCACTGGTGAACGAGCCCACGCCGCTGGAGTTCCTCCCCCGCCTCAGCGCAGCGCTCGGCCGTCCGATTTATCTGAAGCGGGATGATGGCATCGGCCCGGCTATGGGGGGAAACAAAGCCCGCAAGCTGGAGTATCTGCTGGCCGACGCCCTGCGCCGGGGCCATCGGCGGGTGGTTACCTACGGGGGGCTTCAATCCAACCATGCGCGGATCACAGCGGCCGCCGCCCGCCGCCTGGGCCTGGAACCCCATCTGTTCTACTTCGCTCCCCGTCCCTCGCGTCTGAGGGGCAATCTCCTCTTGAACGATCTCCTGGGAGCCCCCATGCACTTTCTGCCTTTTGGAGACAGCGGCCGACCCCGCTCCCTCGCATGGACGGACTTCCTGGTTCACCTCCTGGCCTGGGTGTGGGTCGGCCGGCACTATTTCATCCCGGTGGGCGGGCGATCGGTTCTGGGCGGGCTGGGCTATGTGCGGGCCGCCCTGGAACTCCATCGGCAGGCGCAGGCGGAAGGCCTGGAGAACGCATGGGTGGTGCTGGCGGTCGGCACCGGCGGGACACTGGCGGGGTTATGGGCCGGGTTTACGTTGCTGCGATCGCCGCTGCGTCTGGTGGGCATCGACATCGGAGGGCTGTGGAAAAATTTCCCGGCCACCATCGCCCGTCTGGCCGGACAGATCTGCGCTCGCCTGGGGGAGCCCCATCGCTTTTCCGCCCATGAAGTTCCCCTGATCGAACGGACCTACGCCGGCCCCGGCTATGGGATGCCTTCTCCTCAGGGGAACGAGGCGCTGCGACGGCTGGCCCGAACCGAGGGCATCCTGCTGGATCCGATTTACACGGCCAAGGCCTTCGCCGGGATGCTGGAACGGATCGAGAGGGGCCAGCTGGGGGAAAGGGAGCCGGTGATCTTCCTCCATACAGGGGGACTGCCGGCGTTGTTTGCGTTCGAGGAATGAGGAACAGTTCGTTATGAAGTCTTAATCTCGACGCAATCGCCGGATAACGATGCCCGGGTAAGCTCATCCGTGGAATGCGGGGAAGGGATCTTCCCTTCCCCCTGATCCTGAACGGAGGTGTGGGCGATGCGTCGAGGATGGCTGTTCGTTCCCCTTCTCCTTCTCGCTTTGCTGGCCGGCGCGTTCGGCCTGGGCGCCCTGGGACGGGCGCAGGCCGCCACGGCCGCGACACCCCTCGGAGGCTTCCTGGGTCACCACGGATGGGGGTTCGGCCGGGGGCTTTGCGGCCAGGCCGGGCTGGAGGCGGCTGCCAAGGCGCTCAACATGACCCCCGAGGAACTTTCCACCCAGCTGTGGGGCGGCCGCACTCTGGCGGAACTCGCGGACAAGGCCGGCGTGGACCTCCAGAAGGTCCGCGATGCGGTGAACCAGGCCTGCGTTCAGGCGATCAAGGATGCCATTGAACAGGCGGTTCAGGACGGCCGGCTGACCCGTGAGCAGGCGGACTGGTTGCTTCAGGGGCTGGACCGCGGTTACTGGGGGCCGGGAGCGGGATGGTGGGGCTTCCGGGGCTTCTGGGGCCGCGGATGGTGGGCTCCAAAGGCACCGGCCACTCCTGCGCCCGGCGGCACGAGCTTCTCGCGTCCCCGGTTCTTCCTGCCGGGCCGCTCCGCATAAGCCTTCACCGCCCTCCATCGGAGCAGATGGGGCAGCGGCTTCGCTGCCCCATCTTCTTTAAACCGGAAGTTCACTGGAAAGCCTGCTGGGGTGCAGGAGGTGGATTCCCACCACCTCCCTGCTCCCGGGAGCCGATCCACATCCTGGAATGGAGGATGGGATGAACATCCCACGATGGATCCGGGAAACAGGCCTGGGGTTTCTGATCCTGCTCACCGCCTGTCAGGCGATTCGGGCCCCTGCCTCCCAGCCGTTCGCCGCGACGCCTTCCCGGGAGGCTCCGCCATCGGCTTCCGTCTCCGGGCTCCCGATGCCGATCCAGATCGCCGCTTCGGAAGCGGGCGGCCCGGTGGAAGCGCTGGAACGACAACTCCAGACGATCTATGAGCAGGTGAATCCTTCCGTGGTGCACATCCGCGTCCGCAGCGGCCGGGGCGTGTTCCAGCAGGAAAGCACCGGATCGGGGTTTGTCTACGATTCCCAGGGCCATATTGTCACCAACCATCACGTGGTGGAAGGAGCCAGCGCGATCGTCGTCACCTTCGCCGATGGCACCGAGAGCCCCGCCCAGATCGTGGGCGTGGACCCGGATAGCGATCTCGCGGTCATCCGGGTGGACGTGCCGGCTGCCCAGCTGCATCCGGCAACCCTGGGGGATTCCGGGAGCGTGCGGCCGGGACAGCTGGCCATCGCTATCGGCAACCCCTTCGGGCTGGAGGGGACCATGACCATGGGGATCATCAGCGCGGTCGGCCGGGTGATCCGGTCGGGCTCCCGACCGTTCAGCATCCCCAACATGATCCAGACGGATGCCCCGATCAACCCGGGGAACTCGGGGGGCCCGCTGCTGGACAGTCAGGGGCGCGTGATCGGGGTGAACACGCTGATCTTCTCCCAGAGCGGGGTCTCCTCCGGGGTCGGGTTCGCCATTCCCATCAACACGGTGAAGCGGGTGGTGCCTGAACTCATTGCGCATGGCCGCTATGATCATCCCTGGCTGGGGATCTCCGGATTCTCCGTGACGCCCCTGGCGGCGAAGGCGCTCGGGTTGCCCGCGGAGCGCGGTGCCCTGATCCTGGAGGTGGATCCCCGGGGCCCAGCGGCTCAGGCCGGTTTACGCGGCGGCACGCAGCCCGGCAGCTACGAGGGGGAAACGATCGCCCTGGGGGGTGATCTCATCGTGGCCATCGACGGCCAGCCGGTCCGCAGCATGGAAGATCTCATCGCCTATCTGGAGGAGAAGCGCAAGCCCGGGGATGAGGTGGTGCTCTCCATCCTGCGGGACGGGAAGGCCCAGGAGGTTCGGGTGCGCCTCGCCCCCCGCCCCTCGACCTGATCCTGACCCGGATGGGCTCAGGACCTCCGCTGTGCGGGGTGCTGAAGACCCCCTACACCGCTCCAAAAGCCCTATGGGGAAACTCAGCGAGTCATCCTCTCATCATTTGAAAGCGGAGTCTTCCCCACCGACCGCTGCTTCACCGGCTGGCGGTGGGAAGCGTCGCCGGGCCTCTACGACTACCGGGCATGGTTCTGTGACCCGGCGCTGGGCCGCTTCCTCCAGCCGGACCCCCTCGTCCCGGAGCTGGACAACCCCCGGTCGAAACTCGCCGATAGGGTCGGCGGGGATCACCGACCTTCCCCGCCGACCCTATGGCATGGATCTCCGACTATGCGCCCGTCTGACGCTGGCGCTCCAGCAGCTCCCGGATGTCGGTCAGGGTCTCGCTGATCCGGAACGTCACGATCAGGAGTTCCGCGTAGATTCTCGAAACCAGGATCCCCAGGATCACGACCAGCGGGCTGAGACAGAGGGCCCCCAGAATCGCTCCCGCGCCGTCGCGTCGCCCCGCGACTCCCACCCCCGTAATGCCGCCGAATAAAATGGCACAGCCGGCCAGGACGCTCAGGGCGACCCCGATCCAGAAAAGCACCTGGATGAGATACGGGGTGATCATGCGGCGGAACGTGAGGAAGTCTTCCCAGTTCATAGTGGCCTCCCAAACGAGGATATTCTGCGCATCCGGTTTAGGATCCACCCGGCTCTGTTAACGTCCTTGAGCTGTCGCCCCAAACGGAGGCCAGACCGCGGGAGGAGGCCCAGGGGGGCCGAAGTCGGTCTGGTGCGCTTGGCCCAGGTGGCCCTTATCCTGGACCAGCATGCCCGGCATCTCGCAATATCCGAGAATATAAGCGGAGCTTTCTCGAGCCAGAACAATGGCTTCGGATTCCCCCGGCCCAAGGTGAGCCTGAAGGAGCGTGGCTGCCCATGCATCTTGAATGGCCCGGCATTCAAGCCAGCCTGCGTCTGCTGCCGCCTCACATTCGGCACTGCCCGGCCTATCGGTGCCCTGAGCGACAACCTCTTGCCAGACGGCCATGGGGATGAGAATGTGATCAAACAGGTCATGGAGCAGTGCGAACTGACCAATGCGGGCGAGGGCAATGAGGGGGCTGGCATTGGAAACAGCGCTCATTCCCGCTGCTCCCGACGGCGGCGTCCCAGTTCTCGCGCCTCACGCAATTCCCGCTCCAGTTCCTCATCCGTGTAGTCCGTCCAGACCACACCCTGTTCCCGGGTGAATTCCATGAAGTCGGCCAGGGACATATGGGCCAGTTGAGCGGCTTTGCCTGCGGAGATGCGTCGGGATTTGAAGAGGGCCAGGGCCAGCCAGCGCCCAGCTTCGGTTTCCAAATCCCGGCGGGACGCACGCAGGATCGAGAGCAAATCCTCAGGAACTTCGATCTCGAGCTTAACACCGGCCATGACATTCTCCTTATGCTTGCTCAAGCGACAGCGAAAGTATCGCATGAATCCCCGTGGACGTCAAACATGCTTCCCGCCGGCCGATGGACGGGAGGGCCTGAGCGTAGTGCTCGGATGCTGCCGTCATTGGCCAAAGGCGTTTTTCGGCCGATGCTCTTCCCCGCCACCGTGTCTGGCGGCCTCGCCGGAGGCCGCGTGAGGTTGCAATCCCGTGCGATCTCGACCAATCCCTCCCCGATCCGGAGAGAGGCAAGGAGCGGCTTCAACCGATTCACCTCAAAAGCGCGCCAGCGGGAATGGGGGGGTCGGGATCCAGGCCACCTGGATCCTTGAGAAAGGGGATATGGCCCCAATACAATAGAGAAAATGAATGCTCCTTGAGCTACAGGACCGAGAATTCCCGGAGGCGGAACGATGGCAGAAACTCCCTTCCCTCCTTCTCCTGCAAGAACCAGCGGCAAAGCGATCGCCAGCCTCGTGTTGAGCATCCTCGGCCTGGTCGGCGTCCTCCCCATCATCGGCCCGATCCTCGGAATCATTCTGGGCAACCAGGCCAAAGGGGAGATCGCCCGGAGCGGCGGCGCCTTCACCGGAGAAGACCTGGCCCAGGCGGGAGTGATTCTGGGATGGGTGGCTCTGGCGCTCTCAGCGCTGGGGATCCTCTGCGCCATGCTAACGTTTGGAGGCATCCTGGGCCTGGGAATCTGCTCAGCGCTTCAGCTCATCCCTCAGGTATGGAGTGTTTTAAGATCGCTGTAACCCGAATGCCTTAAGGCAACCGGCGGATCCCGGGATAGCGCTGATGGGCCCAGATCATATAGCTCAGGCTGACGACGGCACCCAGAGCGACGGTAGCCGGTGCGCCCAGCCAGCCGGCCATCAGACCCGCCTGCAGCCCCCCGAGGCGCATCATCGCCTGAAACGAAAGGGTGTAGACCCCCATCACCCGCCCCCGCACGGAATCCTCCACATGGGTCTGGATCAGCGTGTTCGCCAGGGCGTTCTGCCATACGAACGCGATCCCGGTGAGGACGAGAAAGCCCAGGGCGATGAAGAAGGAACGGGTGAGGGAAAACCCCAGCAGCGCCACCGGAAAGCCCAGATTCCCCCACGTCAGCATGCGCCCCCGCTGGCCCGCATCCCCATACGCCGCCGCCAGCAGCGCCCCGGCCACCGCACCGACCCCGACCGCCCCCATCATGAGGCCATAGGCAACCGCTTCCGGCTGGACACACGAGAGGAGCGCTCCGCCCAGACGGCTCGCCGATGCTGCCCGGCAGAGGGCCTCCACTACCGGCGCCGCGCTCTCCCGAAGGGTGGTCCGGGCGAAAACCGGAAGAAGCGTGGTGTAGGGCATCGATAGAAAAGCGGAAACCCCCACCATGCTCACCAGGCCCTGCAGGATGGCATCGGATCGGATCCGCGCCAGCCCGGCCAGGGGATCCCCGGAAGCTCCGGACAGGCGTCGTCGAGTGGTCGAGGCCGGCAGCCGCATGGCCAGGAGACCCGCGATCACCGCCAGAAAGGAGAGGCCGTTCAGGAAGAACGCCATGGCCTCCCCCAAGGTCGCCACCACCAGACCGGCCAGGGAGGGACCGATGATCCGCGCGAAGTTGAAGAGGGAGGAATTCAGGGCGATGGCGTTCCCCAGATCTTCCTCGCCCACCATCTCCACCACAAAGGCCTGGCGGGCAGGCACATCCAGCATCTGAAAGGCGGCCAGGAGCATCGCCATAGCCCAGACGTGCCAGACCTGGATCCGCCCGCTCCAGGTCAGCCAGGCCAGGAGGAAGGCCTGACCCATCATGAGGGACTGCGTGATCACGATCAACCAGCGCCGGGGGAAGCGATCCGCCAGGCTCCCACCGAAGAGGGCCAGGGGCAAAAGCGGCAGGACGGAGAGACCGTTCATGACGCCCAGGCTGACCGGCGACCCGCTGAGCCGATAGACCAGCCAGTTCTGGGCGATCGTTTGCATCCAGGTCCCACTGAGGGAGATCAGCTGGCCAATGAAATACAGGCGGTAATTCCAGTGGCGAAGCGCCCGGAACGGGTGATGCGCGCGATGGGTCGACATGGCAGGCATTCATCCTCAGCGATGGATCGGGAGGCGGGGCTGCCTCGGACAACCCCGCCCGGGCTCCCCACGTCCTACTCGAAATGCACGGTGGCCCCCTCATCCGGCTCCACCACGAACAGGGCCGGCCGCCGGCCGAAGCGTGTTTCATAATAATGGGCGATGGCCGCGCTCGCCGCCTGAACCGCCTCTCGTTGAGCGACCGCCAGGATGCTGCCTCCGAAGCCGGCTCCCGTCAGCCGGGCTCCGTATACGCCGGGGACGGAACGGGCCGCCTCCACCAGGGTATCCAGCTCGGGGGCGCTCACTTCATAATCGCTCCGCAGGCTTTCATGAGAGGCGTTGAGCTGTTCCCCAAAGGCCGAGAGATCCCCGCGCGCCAGCGCCGCCACGGCATGCAGAACCCGTTCGTTCTCCGTCACCACATGCCGGGCCCGCCGGTAGATCCGATCGGGAAGCTCCCCGCGGGCGGCCTCCAGCTGCGTTCGGGACACATCCCGCAGCGCGCGGATCCCGGGATATCGCCCCTGGAGCCGCCGCACCGCTTCCTCGCACTGGGCCCGGCGCACATTGTATTCGGAGGCCGCCAGCTCCCGGCGCACCCCGCTATCGGCCACCAGGACCACCATCTCCTCCGGGATCGGGATAGGACGGGTTTCCAGGGATCGGCAATCGATCAGCAGGGCATGGCCGCGCCGGCCGAAGAGGGCCGCCATCTGGTCCATGATCCCACATCGCACGCCCACGAACTCGTTCTCCGCCCGCTGGCATAGCCGGGCCAGCTCCAGCCGGGGCACCTCATGGCCGCCCAGGGCGGCCCACGCCGTGGCGAAGGCCACCTCCAGCGCGGCGGAGGAGCTCAACCCGCTGCCGATCGGCACGTCCCCGGCCACCACCGCGTCCATCCCCGGCAGGCGGAGGCCTGCCTGCTCCAGCGCCCAGGCCACCCCGGCCGGATAGGCCGCCCACCCCCGTAAACCTCCCGGCTGCAGTTCGTCCAGGGAGAACGCCGCCTCTTCCCCGAAATCCGCAGCGATGAGGTGGACCCGGCGATCCCGACGGGGACGGGCGGCCACCCAGATGGCCCGGTTGATGGCGATCGGGAGGACGAAGCCATCATTGTAGTCCGTATGCTCCCCGATCAGGTTCACCCGGCCGGGGGCCCGGGCCCGCAGGCGTGGGAGCTCCCCAAACCGTTCCTGAAACCCACGAACCGCACGCGCCTCCGCATGGGTCATCTGGATCGCCTCCGATCCCGGAAATTCCCCGGTGGCACCGCCCGGAGAAGACAGGCCGGAGCCTCCGGTGTCCGGCCTGCCCCCCATTTCCCCAGCGGCACGACTCTTTATAGTGAAATGGGAATCCCACAATGGCAAGGGAACCTGCCCGGGCAGCAGAGCCTCTCCACGCTCCGGGTGCAACCATGGCAAACCGAAGACGCGCCGCGCAGCCCCCATCGAAAAACCCTGTCCGGGCCGGTCTCCTCCCCGGGCGCCCCGGGCTATACTTGGATATGGAGGGATATCCGTCATGCATGAACTGGCGATCACCCAGGGGATCCTCTCCGTGGTTCTGGAGACGGCCGAGGCCGCAGGGGCGCGACGGGTGCTCGCCATCGATCTCACGGTGGGCGCCCTCACCGGTTACGTGGATGATTCCATCCGTTTCTACTTCGATCTGCTGAGCCGGGGGACATCCGCCGAGGGCGCGATCCTGCGGATCCGCCGGGAGCCCGGAGAGGGGCATTGCCAGACATGCGGGGCACGGTTCCCGGTGGAACCTCCCGTGCTGCCGACATGCCCCTTCTGCGGCAGCCCGCAGATCCGGATCACCGGTGGAACCCGCTGCATGGTCGAACGCATCGAGGTGGAGGATGGGGACGAGCATTCCGGTTGTGAAGGCGATCCTCCAGGCCAACCAGGCCGTGGCCTCTGAAAACCGGGCGGCCTTCGACCGCGTCGGCCTCCTGGCTGTGAACCTCATGGCCGCCCCGGGGGCTGGCAAAACCAGCCTGATCCTCGCCGCCCTGGAGCATCTGCCCCCGGCCCTCCGGGTCGGCGTCATCGAGGGAGATATCGCCTCCACGCTGGATGCGGAACGGATCGCCGCCCGCGGGATCCCGGTGGTGCAGATCAACACGGGTGGCGCCTGCCATCTGGATGCCCCGATGATCCGTTCCGCCCTTTCCCATCTGCCTCTGGAAAACCTCGATCTGCTGTTCATTGAAAACGTGGGGAACCTGATTTGCCCGGCGGAGTTCGACCTCGGCGCTCACCTGAACATCGTGATCGCCAGCGTCCCGGAGGGCCACGACAAGCCCTATAAATACCCCGGGATGTTCCAGAAAGCCGATGGGGTCGTGCTGAACAAGGCGGACCTCCTGGGGTTCCTGGACTTCGATCTGGAAGCTTTCCGGCATGGCCTGAGGATCCTTCGACCGGACGTGCCGCTCTTCATTGTCTCCTGCCGAACCGGCCAGGGCATGGAGGCCTGGGTGGAATGGCTGCTGGAGCACCGTCGACAGCAGCGAGAACGCCATGGGCCATGAGATCCGACGGGTTCGCGTGGAGATCCAGGGCGCCGTGCAGGGGGTGGGATTCCGCCCCTATGTCTACCGGCTGGCCGCCGAACTCGGCCTCACCGGATGGGTCCTGAATGACTCCCGCGGGGTCTTCATCGAGGCGGAAGGCCCCGTATCCCGGCTGGAACGCTTCCTGGAACGCCTCCCCCGCGAAACCCCTCCCCGGGCGCGTATCCTCTCCATTCAGGTGGACTGGCTGGACCCTGTCGGGTATTCCGGTTTTGAGATCCGCCACAGCGAAAGGGAGGGGGAGAAAACCGCCCTGGTTCTCCCCGACATCGCCACATGCGCCCGATGCCTGGCGGAAATCCTGGATCCTGGGAACCGTCGATATCGCTATCCCTTCACGAACTGCACGGATTGCGGTCCTCGTTTCACCATCGTGGAGGCCCTCCCCTACGATCGGCCCAACACCACCATGCGCCGTTTCCGGATGTGCCCGGCATGCCAGGCCGAATACGAAAACCCGATGGATCGACGCTTCCACGCCCAGCCCAACGCGTGCCCGCAATGCGGCCCAACCCTGGCCTTCTACACCCGCGCATCCGCCCTGGCGGAGGAGGCTGGGGACCATCCGGATTTCCCGCAGCGTATCGGGGATTACTGGCGAACCGCGATGGGGGAGCGCGCGCTGCAGGAGGCGGCGAGGGCCCTGCGCGCGGGCCAGATCGTGGCGGTGAAAGGATTGGGCGGCTTCCACCTGATGGTGGACGCCCGGAATGAAGAAGCCATCGCCCGGCTGCGGGCGCGCAAACCCCGCCGGGATAAGCCCTTCGCCCTGATGGCCCGGGATCTCGACCAGATCCGCACCCTGTGCCACGTCCCCCCGGAAGCGGAAACCCTGCTCATCGGGCCGGAGGCACCCATCGTGCTCCTCCCCCGTCGGGCAGGCGCCCCGGTTGCATCGAATGTAGCACCCGATAATCCCTATCTGGGGGTGATGCTGCCCTATACGCCGCTTCACCATCTGCTGTTGCGGGAACTGGACTTCCCGGTGGTGGCCACCAGCGGGAACCTCACCGATGAACCGATCTGCACCGATGAGAACGAGGCCGCCCACCGGCTGGCCCGCGTGGCGGATGCCCTCCTGATCCACAACCGGCCGATCGCCCGCCACGCGGATGACAGCGTGATGATCCTCATGGACGGCGAACCCCGCCTGCTGCGACGGGCCCGGGGCTTCGCGCCGCTGCCCATCCTGGTGAACCGAAGGCTCCCCACCATCCTGGCCGTGGGGGGCCACCTGAAGAACACCATCGCCCTCAGCGTCGGGCGCCAGGTCTTCCTGAGCCAGCACATCGGGGATCTGGATACGGCGGAGGCGCTGGCCGCCTTCGAGCGCGTGATCATGGATTTCCTCCGGCTATACGAGGCGGAGCCGGTGGCCATCGCCCACGACCTGCATCCGGATTACGCCTCCACCATCTGGGCCCAGCGGGCGGCGGCCGGGGATCTTCCCCAGCCGCTGAGCGCGCGAACGCCCCTCCCCCTGATCCCGGT
Organism: Candidatus Thermoflexus tengchongensis; assembly: GCA_016842085.1. Classification (GTDB taxonomy): domain Bacteria; phylum Chloroflexota; class Anaerolineae; order Thermoflexales; family Thermoflexaceae; genus Thermoflexus; species Thermoflexus tengchongensis. Next base: position 19,706 of record JAEVEX010000050.1, read on the forward strand.
CCAGCATCACCACGCCCACCTGGTCGCGTGCCTGACGGATCATCACGTGGAAGGGCCTGCGCTGGGGGTCACCTGGGACGGCACGGGTTACGGCCTGGATGGGACGATCTGGGGTGGCGAGTTCCTGCTGGGGGATGCCAGTGGGTTCCAGCGGGTGGCCACCCTTCGGCCGTCTCGCCTGCCGGGAGGGGACGCGGCCGTCCACGCGCCATCCCGTGTGGCGTTCGCGCTGCTATGGGAGCTGGAGGGCCACACGATCATCGAATGGGAACACCTGGCCCCCATACGGGCCCTGCGGCCCATCGAGCGGCAGGCGCTGGCTCGCATGGTCGCGCGGGGGGTGAACGCGCCGCTCACCTCCAGCATGGGCCGGCTGTTCGACGCGGTCGCAGCGCTCCTGGATCTCCGCCAGGAGATCACCTTTGAGGGCCAGGCGGCCATGGCCCTGGAGTTCGCCGCTGATCCGTCGGAGACATACGCTTACCCATTCCCCCTCTGCGGAAATCCGAGGGCGGAAGGGCCTGCCTGGGTTCTGGATTGGGAGCCTCTCCTGAGGGCGATCCTGGAGGATCTGCGCCGTGGCGTCGCGCGGGAGAAGATCGCGGCCCGTTTCCACAACGCCCTGGTTCAGGCCATCGTTCGGGTGGCGCGGGAGATCGGGGAAAGCCAGGTTGCCCTCAGCGGCGGTTGCTTCCAGAACCGCCTGCTGACCGAGCGGGCCGCCCGGTCCCTGCGGGAAGCGGGCTTCACCGTCCTGATCCACCGCCAGATCCCCCCCAACGATGGGGGGATCAGCCTGGGCCAGATCCGGATCGCCGCCGCCCGTCTCGAGCGCGCTTCCTGAGATCGTTCAGGCATATAAAGGGCGAACGGATCGGTTGCATGTTATAAATGAGGCGGTTCGCCTTCTCTGTTGAAAAGCCTGACTCAAGCAGGAGGCCCCATATGTGCCTCGGCGTTCCGGGGAAAGTGGTGGAAGTGAACGACATGACCGCCCTGGTGGACTTCTGGGGGGTCCGCAAGCCGGTGATGCTCCACACGGTCGACGAGCCGGTGGCCCCGGGGGATTACGTGCTGGTCCACGTGGGCTTCGCCATCCGGCGCATTCCTCCCGAGGAAGTTGAGGAAACCCTGGCTTTCTACGAAGCCCTTCTGCGGGCAGCGGAAGAGGATCTGATGGCCGCGGAGGTGCAGAGTGAGATCCGCTCCCCGGAGGAGGCCCCATGATCCCGGCGCGAACCCCCAAGCCTTCGGAGCGTCTGGAGTTCCGGGATCCGGAGCGGGTGCAGGCCTTCCGGCGCGCCCTGGAGCGGCTCTGCGCAGACCTCCAGCGGCCGATCTCCGTGATGCACGTCTGCGGCACCCATGAGCAGAGCATCGCCCGTTTCGGGCTGCGGAGCCTCCTGCCACCGAACCTCCAGGTCATTATGGGGCCGGGATGCCCGGTATGCGTGACCGACATGCCCGAAGTGGATGAGGCGGTTTATCTGGCCGAACAGGGCGTGATCATCGCCACCTTCGGGGATATGTTCCGGGTCCCGGGGACCCTCAAATCGCTGGCGGAGGCCAAAGCGGAGGGCGCGGACGTGCGGGTGATCTACAGCCCGTGGGAGGCCCTTCAGATCGCCCGGGAAACCGATCGAGAGGTGGTCTTCTTCGCCACCGGCTTCGAGACCACCGCGGTGGCCACGGCGGCCGTGATCCTCTCCAGACCGCCGAAAAATTTCTCGGTGCTATCCGCCCACAAGTATATCCCTCCCGTGATGGAAATCGTGGCCGAGATGCCCCGGACCCGGGTGCAGGGGTTCCTGGCCGCGGGCCACGCGGCGACCATCACCGGGTGGAAGGTCTTCGAGCGCTTCGTGGAACGCCATGGCATCCCGGTGGTGGTGGCGGGGTTCGAGCCCCTGGATATCCTGGGCGCCCTGGTGCAGCTCGTGGAATTGATCCGCCGGGGCGAGAAACGGGTGGTGAACGCCTATCCCCGCTGCGTGACGCCGGAAGGCAACCGCAACGCCCAGCGGTTGCTGTGGGAGGTCTTTCAGACCGAAAGCGGGGTCTGGCGCGGCATCGCCTACGTTCCCAACGGGAACCTTCGCCTGCGCCCGAAATACCAGTGGGCAGACGCCCGGGCCCGTTTCGAGATCCGGCTTTCGGAATGGCTGCGGGATGCTCCGCCCCGCCTCACCCAGGAATGCCTGTGCGGCAACATCATGGCCGGCATCGCCACCCCGTATGACTGCCGGCTCTTCGGCAAAGCGTGCACGCCGGAAACCCCGGTGGGCGCCTGTATGGTGAGCAGCGAGGGCGCGTGCCGGATCTGGTATGAATACGGGGGACATATCACAGGGCCTGAGGGGATGAAGGAGTTGGGGGGACAGGCTTGACATGAGAGCTCTCCTCTGCTACAGTGCCGTTAGGTTGCGCACATCCTGTGTGTTCCCCGCGAGGTGAAAGCTTGAACCGCGAGGAGAACATCACATTGCTTCGGAAACATTACGCCTATCTGGCTGCTGAGTATGGTGTCAAGAGGATAGGCCTTATAAGATTCCAGCTGGCTGGGAATTCCGGATTTCCCACAATCAATCGTTAGGCAGCTATACTATATCCAGATATTGCTGGCAGTGATAGATGAAAACGACAGCTTACTTCAGAACAAGTGTTATGGCTCGTCGGCCTTACCTTAAGATGGAATGGATTGAGCACGTTCTAAAGAATCCTATTCGTACCGAAGTACAGCCCAACGGGCGCATCCGTTATTGGGGATATGTTGCCGAGATGGACAAGTATCTGCGGGTCGTGACGGAACCGGATGGGGAGACCGTGCATAACGCTTTTTTCGACCGTCGCTTTAAGCCTTGAAGGGGAGAAGACAATGGTTTTCGAATATCATCCTGAGACCGACATGTTGTATATCAAATTGATTGATGGAGTAAGTACTGAGTCGGAGGAGATCGCCCCAGGGATTGTGCTGGACTTTGATGAACACAATCGTGTTATAGGGATTGAGATTGAGGATGCCAGCAAGATCATTGATCTATCGAAATTGGAGTTGAGGGCTCTTCCCGTTGTTCATTTGATCCTGACGGAAAGGACTTCTGTGAAGGCATGAAGCGCTGGATGTAACCTCCAGAGGCTGCCCAGCCCGCCGCTGCAGCCGACGCCGCCTTCGGCGGCGCGGCGGAGTTCGGGGGCATTGGGCGGCACAATCGTACAACGGGGCTGAGGAACGATTCCACAGGTATCCCCGCTGCCCGGCATGGCTCTCCTGTAGTATCATCCCTTCCAGATCCGCAAGGGGATGGCCATGGGAACCCGGAAGGGACATGGCGCTCTACTCTCAGGGATCCCGGCGATCTGTATCCTTATGATGGAGCACGGATTTTGATCCCCATGGGACCCTGCGGGCCATGGGAAGAGCGGAGAGATCCAGAACATCCGGAAGGTCCCCAGGAGGGAGCGTCCAGCCCTATCATTCCCGAAAAATCCGGAGAGCGCCCCATGGAACCCGTCATCATCGAACTCTATCACATTCGAATGCAGCGAAAAGAGGCGATCGGGATCATCCAGCTCGACCGGCCGGATCGCTTCAATGCCCTGGATGTCGCGATGGCTCGGGATCTCCGGAAGGCCGCCCTTCAATTCGCCCGCGACCCGGAGGTCCGCTGTGTGATCCTCACCGGAACCGACCGGGTTTTCTGCAGCGGGGCGGATCTGAAATATGTTCGAGAGCGGGAGCATCCAGAGGACTTCTCATATTTGCAGCCGGAGGCCCGCGAGATCGAGGGGGGCTATGGGCGCAGCTTCAAGGAGATCCTGGAATACCTGCACAGCACGATCTCCGAGATCCGGCGCGCGCCCAAACCGTTCATCGCGGCGGTCAAGGGGGTGGCCGCCGCCGGGGGCCTGGGCCTGGCCATGGCCTGCGATCTGGTCTTCGCCTCCGATCGGGCCAGCTTCGAGTGGGCTTATTCCAAGACCAGCCTCACCGGGGCGGAGAGCACCACCTTCATCCTCCCCCGCCTTATCGGCCTGCGGCGGACCATGGAGCTGGTCTTTCTGAATCCGCGCCTCAGCGCCCAGCAGGCCCTGGAGTGGGGCCTCATCAACGGGATCTTTCCTTTCGAGACCTTCGATCAGGAGGTGGAGGCCATCGCCCACCGTCTGGCGCGCGGGCCCACCCGGGCGTGGGCGATCACCAAGGCCCTTATCAACGAGGCGCTGGGGATCGATCGTCTGGATCCCCATATGGCGAAAGAGCTGCGGTGTCTCGTGGAGATCGCCGAGACGCCGGATTTCGCAGAAGGCCTGGCCGCTTTCTTTGAAAAGCGGGAACCTCATTTCCGGGGAGCGTAAAACCCATGGCGACCACAGAGAGCCTGGGGGCCTGTCCCATCCCGCCCCTTTCTTATCGCACCGTGCTGCTGGGGCACGGCAGCGGGGGACGGCTGATGCACGAGCTGATCGAGAAAGTGTTCCGCCCCCTCCTCCTGCCGCCCGAAACCCGGGTGTTGAACGACGCCGCCGTCCTGAACATAAACGGATTGCGCCTCGCCTTCACCACCGACGCCTTCGTGGTGGATCCCATTGTGTTCCCCGGTGGGGATATCGGCCGGCTGGCGGTGAACGGGACCATCAACGATCTGGCCGTCAGCGGGGCCCGACCGCTCTTCCTGAGCGCAGCTTTTATCCTGGAGGAAGGATTGCCGATCGATACGCTGTGCCAGATCGTGGACTCCATGCGCCGGGCCGCTGAGGAGGCAGGGGTTCCTATCGTCACCGGGGACACCAAGGTGGTGAATCGGGGGAAGGCGGACAAGATGTTCATCACCACCACGGGCATCGGGGTGGTGGAATACGAGGGGACGCTGTCGGCCGATCAGGCGCGGCCCGGGGATCTGGTGCTGCTGAACGGGCCGATCGCGGCCCACGGCATCGCGGTGATGCTGGCCCGCGAGCAGATCGAATTTGAGCAACCCGTTCGCTCCGATACCGCCCCGCTCCACACACTGGTAGCCGCCATGCTCCGGGCCAGCCCCCGCATCCGCTGCATGCGCGATGCGACCCGGGGCGGCCTGGCCAGCGCCTTGAACGAAATCGCGATGAGCTCCCGGGTGGGCATCCATCTTTATGAGGATCGCATCCCGATCCAGGATGAGGTAAAAGGCGCCTGCGAGATCCTGGGCCTGGATCCCCTCCACGTGGCCAACGAGGGGAAGCTCATCGCCATCGTCGCCCGGGAGGATGGGGAACGGGTGCTGGAGGCCATGCGCGCCCACCCCCTGGGCCAGGAGGCGGCCATCATCGGAGAGGTAGTCGAGGATCCCCGACACCTCGTCCTCCTCCGCACCCGGGTCGGCGGCTTCCGGGTGGTCAGTATGCTGGCCGGCGAACAGCTCCCCCGGATCTGCTGAGCCCGGACCGGATTGTGAATAATATCACAATATAGGATGCCCGACTCTCACTGGCATGGTTGCTTCGCATAAAACATAATGGAGAGTGAAACCGCTCGCCCGAGCGCGCTTCTGGAACGAGGCCCGGTTCCCCGCTGAAGGGAGGAAACGCGATGGCCGATCCCGAGGTTCGGATCCCCGCCCCCGGCTCCCTCTGGCGAATGGAGAAGGCGCAGCTGCAGACCCTGCTGGAGGCCCTCGCGCAGCAGGGCTACACGATCATCGGCCCGCGGATCCAGGAGGGGGCCATTGTCTACGATGAAATCCGTCAGATCTCGGATCTCCCCATCGGATGGACGGACGAACAGGATGGGGGCTACTACCGTCTGAAACGCCGGGAGGATGAGGCCTTCTTCGGGTATGCGGTGGGCCCGCATTCCTGGAAGCGATTCCTCCATCCCCCCGTGTTCTCCCTGGGCCAGGCCCGCCGCAACGGCCAGGGCTTCGAATGGATCCCGCCCGCGGATCCTCCGCCGCGCTATGCGTTTCTGGGCGTTCGGGCCTGCGAGCTCCACGCCATCGCCATCCTGGATCGGGTGTTCATGGGTGGCCCGTATGTGGACCCGGTTTATCGGGCCCGCCGCGAGGCGCTCTTCCTGATCGCCGTCCAGTGCACCACCGCCGGCGGAACCTGCTTCTGCGCCTCTATGGGCACCGGCCCCAAAGCCCCGCCCGGCGCCGATCTGATCCTCACGGAGCTTCCAGATGCCTTTGTGGTCGAGATCGGGACCGAACGCGGAGCGGCTCTTATGGCGGGGGTTCCCTGCACGCCCGCCACGGAAGCCGATCGCGCGGCGGTCGAAGCCCGTCTGGAAGAGACGGCCCGCTCTATGGGTCGACAGCTGGACACCGCCGATCTCCCCGCCCTGCTCTACCGCAATCTGGAGCATCCCCGCTGGGAGGAGGTCGCCCAGCGCTGCCTGACCTGCGGAAACTGCACCATGGTCTGCCCCACCTGTTTCTGCTTCACCATCGAGGATCTCAGCGATCTGGCCGGAACCCGGGCGGAGCGGGTGCGCCGCTGGGATTCCTGCTTCACCACCGCCTTCACCTACACCGCCGGGCACCCGATCCGCCAGAGCGCGAAGGCCCGCTATCGCCAGTGGCTGACCCACAAGCTGGCCTCCTGGTGGGATCAATTCGGAACCTCCGGCTGCGTGGGTTGCGGGCGCTGCATTACGTGGTGCCCGGTGGGCATTGACCTGACGGAGGAAGTCCGGGCGATCCGGGAAACGGACGGAGCCATGGCCAGCGAGAGGAGGTGAGCCGATGTCGAAAGCCGAGATCCTAAAAGCGCTTCGCCAGCATCCCTTCACCCACGATATGGAGGAGGCCTGGAAGGAAAGCCTGGCGGAGATCGCCCAGCTGCAGACCTACGCCCCGGATACGCTGCTCCTGCGGGAGGGCCGGGCGGCGGACGCCTTCTTCCTGATTGTAGATGGCCTGGTGGCCATCGAGATGTTCATCCCGGGGCAGGGCGCCATCCGCCTGCAGACCGTGAGCGCCGGAGAGATCGTGGGCTGGTCATGGGCCCTTCCCCCTTACCGATGGGAATTCGATGCCCGGGCCCTGGTGGAGACCACCGCCGTGGTCCTGGATGCCGCTCCGCTGCGGGCCCGGATGAGTCAGGACTGCGCCCTCGCCGCCTGGATCCTGAGCCGGCTGCTCGCGGTGGTCGCCGGGCGGCTCAAGGCCGCCCGCCTGCAACTCCTGGACCTCTACGCGCCGCCGGAGAGGAGGCCTGCATGATCCCCCAGGCCATATCCCGTGCTCCGGATCTCTTTCTCCCCCGCCCCTTTCAGATCACGGGCGTCCGTCGGGAGACGCCCGACACCGTCACACTGCGCCTGCGCTCCCTTCAAGGGGATCCCTTCTCTTTTCAGCCCGGCCAGTTCAATATGCTCTATCTCTTCGGGGTCGGCGAGGTTCCCATCTCCATCAGCGGTGTTCATCCGAAGACCCGGGATCTGGAACACACGGTGCGGGCGGTGGGATCGGTCACCCGGGCGCTGGTGCGTCTTCGCAAGGGGCACATCGTGGGCCTGCGAGGGCCGTTCGGGCGCGGCTGGCCCCTTGAGGAGGCCCGCGGTCGTGACATCCTGATCCTGGCCGGAGGGATCGGGCTGGCCCCGCTGCGGCCCGTCCTGCAATCCCTGATGGCCCACCGCCGGGATTACGAGCAGATCGTTCTGCTGTATGGAGCGCGGACGCCGGCGGATCTCCTCTACCCGACGGAGCTGGAGCGCTGGCGCGGGCGTCTGGATCTCCAGGTTTTCATCACGGTGGATCGGGGCGATGAGGCCTGGCGCGGACATATCGGCGTGGTCACGACGCTGCTGCCCATGGCCGAACGGTTCCTGGACCTGCGACAGGCCATCATCCTGATGTGCGGCCCGGAGGTGATGATGCGGGTGGCCGCCCGGGAGCTGGAAAACCGGGGGGCCTCGCCGGAACAGATTTTCCTTTCGCTGGAACGGAACATGAAGTGCGCGGTGGGCTTCTGTGGTCATTGTCAGTTCGGCCCTGCCTTCATTTGCCGGGATGGCCCCGTGTTTCCCCTCTCGCAGGTCCGCTCGCTGCTGGAGGTGCGTGAGCTTTAGAGGAGAGGATGGGACACAGGGCATAAGCCATGACGATAAACAGGGGGCGCACACAGCCCGTCACCGACCCGGGATCCGGAGGCACAACCGATGGCACGACGTCGCAAACCCAAGCTGGCGGTCTGGAAGTTTGCCTCATGCGATGGCTGTCAGCTCACCCTTCTGGATTGTGAGGAGGAGCTGCTGACCCTGGCCGGCGAGGTGGAGATCGCCTACTTCCTGGAGGCCTCGCGGGCAGTGGTGCGGGGGCCCTACGATCTCTCCCTGGTGGAGGGCAGCATCTCCACCCCGGAACAGGTGGATCAGATCCGGGAGATCCGACGGCAGAGCCGCTTCCTGGTCACCATCGGGGCCTGCGCCACGGCCGGCGGGATCCAGGCCCTTCGGAACTTCGCGGATGTGCGCGGTTTCCTGGATCTGGTCTACGCCCGCCCGGAATATATCAAGACGCTGGAGAAATCCCTGCCCGCCTCGGCCTATGTGCCGGTCGATTTCGAGCTTCGGGGCTGCCCCATCGGGAAGGGGCCCCTGCTGGAGCTGATCAGCGCCTTCCTGAACGGTCGACGGCCCAACATCCCCAACCATAGCGTGTGCATCGAGTGCAAACGCCGCGGGATCGTATGTGTGATGGTCGCTCAGGGGATCCCGTGTCTGGGGCCGGTCACCCAGGCGGGATGCGGCGCGCTGTGTCCCGCTTACCGGCGGGGCTGCTACGGTTGCTTCGGCCCGATGGAAACGCCCAACCCGGCCAGCCTGGGGGACTGGTTGCTGGCCCATGGGATGACCTCCCCGGATCTGGTGCGGCTGTTCCGGACCTTCAACGCGTATGCCCCTGCTTTTCGGGAGGCAGGAGACCGCTATGCCGAAGCCGCGAACCCTGACCGTTCGAGTTGAGGCCCTGGCCCGGGTGGAAGGCGAGGGCGCCCTGCACGTCCGGGTGCGGAACGGGCAGGTGCACGAGCTCCGCCTGGAGATCTATGAGCCGCCCCGCTTTTTCGAGGCCTTTCTGCGGGGGCGGCGTTTCGAGGAAGCGCCGGATTTCACCGCTCGCATCTGTGGCATCTGCCCGGTGGCCTATCAGATGAGCGCATGCAATGCCATCGAAAGCCTGTTCGGGCTTTCGGTGAAAGGCCCCCTCCGGGATCTTCGCCTCTTGCTCTACTACGGCGAATGGATCGAAAGCCATGCGCTTCATATGTTCCTCCTGCACTTGCCGGATTTCCTCGGCTACGAGAGCGCGCTCCATATGGCCCGGGATCATCCAGAGTGGGTGCAAAAGGGACTGCAGATCAAAAAGGCCGGGAACGATCTGATGGCCCGGATTGGGGGGCGGGAGATCCATCCGATCAACGTGCGGGTGGGCGGATTCTACTCCGTGCCCGCTCGTCGGGCGCTCCTGGAGCATCGGGACGGGCTGGCCCGCGCCCGCGATTTCATGATCGAGGCCCTGCGCTGGATGGCCGGGCTGGAGTTCCCGGATTTCGAGGAGGATTATGAATTCGTGGCCCTCCATCATCCGGAGGAATATGCCATCCTCGAGGGCCAGATTCATTCCAGCAAAGGCCTTCTCATCCCGGTCTCCGGATTCGAGGAGGTCTTCGAGGAACTCCAGGTGCCTTACAGCAACGCCCTGCATTCCATCATCCGGGGGCGAGGCAGCTATATGGTCGGCCCGCTGGCCCGCTTCAACCTGAATTTCCACCAGCTCTCCCCGCTGGCCTGGGAGGTGGCCACCGCCATCGGTCTGACCCCCCCGGTGCGCAACCCCTTCCGCAGCCTCCTCGTCCGCGGGATCGAGGTGGTTCACGCCTGCGAGGAAGCCCTGCGCCTCATCGATCGCTACGAGCCGCCAGACCATCCCTTCGAGCCCTTCGAGATCCGGGCAGGGATGGGGTTCGGAGCCAGCGAGGCCCCCCGGGGGATCCTGTATCATCGTTATCAGATCAATACCGAAGGCCTGATCGAAGACGCGAAGATCGTTCCGCCCACCGCGCAGAACCAGCGGCGCATCGAGGACGATCTGCGGAAGCTGGTGCCGCACCTGCTGGCTCTGCCCAAAGATCAGATCACCTGGCGCTGTGAGCAGGCCATCCGGAACTACGATCCCTGCATCTCCTGCGCCACGCACTTCCTGCGCCTGGAGATCGAGAAGGAATGAGGCAGGCGCCGCGCTGGGTCCTTATCGGCCTGGGTCACCCGATGCGGCGGGACGACGGGGTGGGGTTGTGGGTGGCCGCCCAGCTCCAGGCCCGGAGCGGGCCCGGCGGCGCAGTCATTCCCCTGGGGGTTCCTGATCCGGTGGCGCTGGCCCGGGCGTGGGCAGGGGCGGAGATCGCCTGGATCGTCGATGCGGTAGCCGCCAGCGCCCCTCCGGGAACGCTTCTCCGGATTCGTGGGGATCGCCTTTTGGAGGACCCTCGCCCCCGGCGCTACTCCATCCATGGGCTCTCTCTGGGAGAGGCCCTCGCCCTCGCCCGAGCCCTGGGGCCGTTCCCCCCATGCCTGGTTCTTTACGGGATCGTCGGCGAGGATTTTGGATTTGGGGAGAGGCTCTCCCCGGCGGTGGAAGCCAGCGCCCGCCGCCTGGTCCGCCGGCTGGGGTGCATGATCGCCTGGCTGGAAAAACACAACGAATTCCATCCTGGATGAGATCATCTCCCACAAATGGAACGCCTGGATCATCTCTTCTTTCACCCCGAGCGCCTGGAACGCATCGCCCGGATGGAATCGGAGCACTTCTGGTTCGTCGGGCGTCGCTCCATCCTCCAGCGCTGGCTGAGGCGCATCGTCCTCCCAGCGGAGGACCTGATTCTGGATGCAGGCTGTGGAACCGGGTGGACGGTCCGCTGGCTGGCTGATCAGGGTTTCCACGTGATGGGCGTGGATTTGCTGCCGGATGGCATGAGAGATTTAAAGGCCCGGGCCCCTTCCCTGGCTCTGGTTCAGGGCGACGCCCGACGGCTGCCTCTTCGCGCGGGCAGTGTATCCGTGGTCCTGCTGCTGGACGTTCTGGAGCATCTTGAGGATCATGAGGCACTGTGGGAAGCGCGGCGCGTGTTGAAGTCCGGCGGATGGGTGCTCCTGTCCGTCCCTGCTTTCCCGTGGCTCTGGAGTGCCCGGGATCGGGAGGCCGGGCATCGCCGGCGTTATACGCCGGCGATGCTTCGAAACCGCCTGAGGGAAGCAGGGTTTCGTATCGTGGACATGCGGTTTTATATGTTCCTGCTCTTCCCGATGATTCTGGCAAGCCGATGGGTTGGGCGCTATCGCCCGGGATTTCAGAGGTTCGAGGAGCGCCCTTCCCTCTGGTTGAACCGCCTGTTGCTCCAGGTGATACGCCTGGAAGTCGCTCTGGGGCGCTGGATACGATGGCCCTGGGGCTCAACCCTGCTCGTGCTGGCGCGCAAGGAGCCTCTTTGATGGAGCCGGAACACCGGTCGGGCAGGGCATCGAGTCAGGTGGATGAATCTGCAGGGCAACCCTGCCCCCCATCAAAGGCCGGCACACGATGGATGGAATCGCACAGCCCATGGGGAGTTTCGATCTTTTCCTGTTCTCCACCGATTCGGATCTGATCCGCCTGGCGGTGGCGGGTGGAGTAGCTGGCGTGGTGGTGGATTGGGAGCACATTGGCAAAGCGGAACGCCAGGCCGGCTTCGACACCCAGATCAACCATGACACCCTGGAGGATCTGCGACGGGTTCGCGCCTGCACGACTGCCCGCGTCCTGTGCCGGATCAACGCCTTTGGCCCGTGGACCCGAGAGGAGATCGAGGCCGCTGTGCAGGCCGGCACCGACGAGATCATGCTCCCCATGGTCCGCTCCGCAGTGGAGGTGGAGCATGTCCTGGAATGGATCGGGGGACGATGTGGGCTCGGGATCCTGATCGAAACGCGAGAGGCCGTGAACCTGTGCGAGTGCCTGGCGAGACTTCCCCTCACCCGGGTTTACCTCGGCCTGCATGATCTGGCTATTGAGCGGCGAACGCCCAACCCGTTCCGGGCCATCTCCGATGGGATCGTGGAGCGGGTCCGGTCTGCCTTCCAGATCCCCTTCGGCTTCGCAGGGCTGACCCTTCCCGATCGCGGCTTTCCCATCCCCTGCCGTCTGCTGATCGCGGAGATGGCCCGGCTGGGCTGTTCGTTCTCGTTCCTGCGGCGTTCCTTTCTCCGGGATATCGTGGGTCGGGATCCGCGGGTGGAGATCCCCCGGATCCTGGAAGCGCTGCGGGAGGCTTTCCAACAACCGCCCCCTGTGTGGGAGGCTTCGCATCGAGAGCTCCTGCGCGCCATTGAGGAAGCGGATGCGTTCTTTTCAAACCGCAACCGGATCATGAGCTCATGGCCGATCTCCAGGGCACGCCTATCCTGATCACCGGCGGGGCCGGCTTCATCGGCGCCGCCCTGACGCATCGCCTGCTGGAAGCCGGAGCGCGGATCCACCTCATCATCCGACCGGGCACCGATCTCAGGCGCCTGGCCGGGGTGATGGATCGGGTTTCGATCCACCGCAACGACCTTCTGGATGCGGGGAAGGTGCGGGAGGTTGTAACGAACGTGCGCCCCCACTGGATTTTTCATCTCGCCGCCCGGCGCGGGCACCCGCGCACGCCGGAGGAACGCTTAGAGCTCCTGCGCTCCAGCTTCGTGACCACCGCGCACCTGCTGGAGGCGGCGCGGGATGTGGGGATCACTCGCTTTATCCACATGGGAAGCTCCCTGGAATACGGCCCGTATCCGCGGGCGATCCGCGAGCGGGATCCCTTGCGCCCGACAACCGACCGGGGGGTTGCGAAGGCCGTCGCCAGCTTGCTGGTGGCTTTTTACGCCCACGCCTTCAGCCTGCCCGCGATCATCCTTCGACCATTTTACGTCTATGGGCCCGGGGAGCCTCCAGAGCAGCTCATTCCCACACTGCTCCGCGCAGCTCTCACGGGAGAGGAGGTCCGCTTGACCACGCCGGGCTACCGGCATGATTTCGTCTTCGTGGAGGACGTGGTGGAGGCATGTCTGCGCGCCGCCACGCGATCGGTCCGGCCCGGGGAAGCGTTCAACATCGGCACCGGCATCCAGTGGGCCAACGAGGAGGTGGCCGCGCTGGTGGAATCCATCACCGGCCGACCGCTTCGCCTCCGGATCGGCACGTATCCTCCCAGCCCGCCGGATACGTCCTGCTGGGTCGCCGATATCCGGAAGGCCCAGCGCCGGCTCCGGTGGTCACCCCGGTGGGATCTTCCCGCCGGCCTGCGAAGGACCCTGGAATGGATGCAGCGCCATGGAGATCCAGCCTGAGATCAGCCTCGTCATTCCGGTCTTCCGAAACCGGGAAACCCTTCGCCCACTGTATGCGCGCCTGCGATCGGTCCTGGATGGAGCGGGCTGGTCCTGGGAACTGATCGCTGTCCACGACGCCTGCCCCGAGGGCTCCCTAAATGTGCTGCGCGAGCTCGCCGCCCGGGATCCCCGGATCCGGATCCTGGACCTCCCCCGGAACGTCGGGCAGCACCGGGCCATCTGGATCGGCCTGCACGAGACCCGCGGGCGTTATGTGGTCGTGATGGATGCGGACCTGCAGGATCCGCCCGAGGCCATCCCGCTTCTTCGAAAGGCGCTGGAGGAAGCACAGGGCCGCGCCCTTGTCATCTTCGCTGGACGGCGCGGGCGATATGAGCGGCTGGATCGGATGCTGACCTCGTGGCTCTTCAAGCGGGCCCTCCACTGGATCTGCGGGGCTCCGGTGGATGCCGGAACCTTTTGCCTCATGGAAGGTCGGGTGGCGGAGGCCCTGCGACGCTGGGATGCTCCGGAGCCGCATCTGCCCACGCTGCTCGCCTGCGCGGGCTTCCCCGCCCGGGTGGTTCCTATTCATCGCTCTCCGCGCCCCGCCGGCCGTTCCGCGTATACCACCGGCATGCGCTGGCGGCTGGGCTGGCGCATCCTCCGCACCGCCTGGGCGCTGAAGCGCGATCCGGCCTCCTTCCTTCGCTCTTCCATAGCGGTTCCCGTTCCCAGTGATCGGAAGGACATCTTCGAAGAAGCGAGCGCCACCGATGTCAGAGAAGATTGAGGCTCACAATCGGCTGCAACAGGAATATTTCGGACGCCGCATCAAACGGACGATGTGGCCGGAGCGGACACCTTACGTGATCCGCCAGGTGGAGGAGGTCATCCGCCTCGGCGATCTCCGCCCGGGGGAGCGGATCCTGGATGTGGGGTGTGGGATGGGCCGCCACGCCTTCCTGCTGGCCGAGCGCGGTTTCCAGGTGGAAGGACTGGAACTCTCCCCCTTCCTGATCGAGCGGATGCGGGAATTCGACGGCGGACGATACAATATCCCGGTTTACTGCGCGGACATCCACCGCTGTCCCCCTGAGCTGCATGGGCGCTATGATGCGCTGGTGGGCTTCTTCGTCCTGCACCATCTCGCAGATCTGAACCAGGCCTTTTATTCCATGGCCCAGCTTCTGCGACCGGGAGGACGGGTGGTTTTCCTGGAGCCCAATCCCCTCAATCCTCTTTACTATCTTCAAATCCTGATCACGCCGGGGATGGGGTGGGCGGCGGAGCGGGGGATCCTGAACATGCGCCCTTCCGTGATTTCGAAAGCGATGCAGCAGGCCGGGATACGGCTGATCGCCATCGCCCGCTATGGCTTTTTCCCCCGATTCCTGTCGAACCACCCCTGGGGAGGTCGCCTGGAGCGAGCCCTGGAACAGGTGCCCCTCTGGCGATCGTTTCTGCCCTTCCAGCTGTTCCGCGGAGACCGGATATGAGGAAGGCGACTCTGGCGGCCGGGCTTTTCCTGATCAGCCTTTATCTGAACCTGGCGGCGGGGATCAATCGGGGGGATGAGGCATGGTTCCTGCAGGTGATGCGGCGGGTCCGTGAGGGAGAGGTGCTTTACCGGGACGTGTTCTACGGGGCTGGCCCCCTCGCCGTGGCTTTCACCGCGCCCCTGGTCTCCCTGATCGGCGTGGAGATCATCGCGGTGAAGGCTGTGGTGGCCGCCGGCTACACGGCCTCCCTGCTCTTCGGGATACGCATCCTGGAGCGGATGGGCGCGGGCGCAGGATCCCGCATGCTGTTCCTTGGGGCGAACCTGTTGCTGGCTCCCCCGGCCCCCCACGCGCCCTATCAATCCCTGGCCAACGCCTTCCTGATGGCCGCTTTCGACGCGACCACCGCAGCGCAGGCGGTTGAGGATTCGCGGGCCCGCCGGCGTCTCCTCGCCTGGGCAGGGGCCGCGGCCGGGCTGAGTTTCACCGCCAAACAGAACATCGGCGTCTACGCGCTCCTGGCGATCCTGGGGGCTATCCTGGCCCGGCGCGAGGAAGAGCGCCTCTCCCTCCGCCAGCGGGCGATCGAGATCGGCACGCCCGGGATCGCCTTTCTGGGGACCCTCGCCCTGACCTTCCTGCCAATCTGGGCAAGCGGCGGCGGTCCGAAGTTTATGGATTACGGCGTGTTGAACAAGCCAACTTACCTGCGCCTCTCCGGGATCCCTTATACGGAGGGTCTTGTGGGGATCCTTCGCAGCCTGCAAGCCCTTTCCCCTCGTTCCACCCTGGAACAGGGGCTGTGGGCCCTGAGATCCTTTTCGTTCCTCCTGCCTTTCCTGGCTGGTTTCTTCTGGATCGGCGGCTTCTTTGTTCCGACCTCATCTGGACGCGCATCCTGGATCGCCTCCGGCCTCTTTGCGTCGGCGGCTTTCCTGGGCGTTTTCCCCCGGGCCGATTATGCGCACATCATTTACGCCGTCCCGGCTTTGCTGACGGTAATGATCGGCGGATGGAGCGCGTGGCCGATCCGCCCGTGGAAAATCGTCCTCGAACGCGGGATCGGCGCGCTGCTCATCCTGGGCCTGATTGTGGCGCTGATGATCCCACCGTTGCGCCTCCTCCAGGGCCGTCTGACGATCTCTTCCCTTCCCCATTTCCGGGGTCCCCTGATCGCCCCCGCCCTGCAAGCCCAGATCCTGGAAGAGACCGCCCGAT
>JAEVEX010000090.1 GCA_016842085.1 Candidatus Thermoflexus tengchongensis
GATCCGAACCCGCCCCTTCTTTCAGGAGGAAGTGCTCGCCAGGGGGGTGGTGATCTATGAATCCCCATCTTGAGCGCTGGCTTCGTTTCGCTCGCGAGGATCTGCGTATGGCAGAACTCGCTTTCGAGGATGTGGAGGAAAGCCGATGAGTCTTCTTGGGGAAGGGTTGCTGGATCTGGCCTGGGGTCTGGGCCTGATCGGGACGATTATAGCATTTTATGCGGGATGGCGACGGGAGGCCCGATGGGTGGAGGTGGCCCGGCGCATCGGACTGGTGATGGCGCCGTTGCTCACTCTGACGGTGCTGGCCCTGGAGATCGCCCTCCTCACCGACGATTTCCGTCTGGTCTATGTGACCCAGGTCTCCCGCCAGACCCAGCCGCTCTTCCTGAAGATCACCGCCCTGTGGGGCGGCCAGAACGGCTCCCTGCTCTTCTGGTCCTGGCTGATGAGCCTCTTCCTCTTCGCCGCCATGGCCCGCGCGGCCCGTTTTCCCGGGGATCTCCAGCCTTTCATCGCGGGTGTTCTGCTGCTGACCCAGACCTTCTTTTTGCTGCTCAACCGGTTCTTCGCCAACCCCTTTGAGACCTTTCCGGTTCCCCCGGCGGATGGGCGGGGGTTGAATCCGCTGCTGCGCCATCCGGGGATGATCGCGCATCCTCCTCTGTTATATCTCGGCTTCGTCGGCTTCACGGTTCCCTACGCCATCGTCATCGCTGCCCTGCTGGCCGGCCGGCGGGATGATGCGTGGCTCCCATTGCTCCGGCGGTGGACCCTGGTGGCGTGGCTGTTCCTGAGCCTGGGCCTCCTGGTAGGCGCTCGCTGGGCCTATGATGTGCTGGGATGGGGCGGTTACTGGGGGTGGGATCCGGTGGAGAACGCGGCGCTGCTCCCCTGGCTGACCGGCACGGCCTTTCTGCACTCCGTGATGGTTCAGGAACGCCGGGGCATGTTGAAAGTATGGACGTCGTTGCTCATTATCCTCACCTATGCCCTGGTGATCCTGGGAACGTTCATCACGCGCACTGGGGTGATCGCCTCGGTGCACGCCTTCGCCCGTTCCGCCATCGGGATGCCCTTTCTGATCTACGTCGGAATGGTGCTGGTGGGCTCCCTAACGCTGCTGGCGGCGCGCTGGGATTTGCTGCGGGCGGAGAACCGGATGGAATCCTGGCTGTCGCGGGAGACCTTCTTCCTGCTCAACAACTGGCTCTTTCTGGGGATCGCCTTCGCGGTCTTCTGGGGCACGTTCTACCCGATGTTCTCGGAGCTGCTGTTCAACGAGAAGCTGACCGTAGGGCCCCCTTACTACAATCAGGTCACCGGCCCCCTGTTCGGGGCCCTCTACCTGCTGATGGGGGTGATCCCCTTTGTTCGCTGGCGGCGGACCCCGGGGGCATCGCTGCGCCTTTCGGTGGGTTCCTCCCTGCTCGCGGCCCTGGGTGGGGTGGTCCTCGCCGCGATCGCGGGGGTCCGGCAGCCATGGGCCCTGCTGGGATTCGGCCTGTGTGCCTTCGCCGGGTGGGGGACATTGCTGGATTACGCGCTGGGAGTGGGGGCGCGGCGACGGGCGACGGGCGAGCCGTGGCCGGTGGCCCTGGCCCGCCTGATCGCTCGCAACCCGCGGCGATACGGTGGATATCTGGTTCATCTCGGCGTGGTCCTGATCGGGATCGGTGTGATTGGCTCCCAGTTCGATCAGCAGGAAACCCAGCGCACGATCGGGCTGGGCGATTCCCTGGCCTTCGGCGGCTATCGTCTGGTCTATCATGGGATCCGGCAATACACGCCGGCAACCGAGCCGGATGTGCTGGTCACCGAGGCCTGGGTTCGCGTGTATGACCGCTCAGGGCGCCTGCTGGCCGATCTGTATCCGTATGTGTTGCAATACGATACCGGGGAAAGCCTGACGCCGCCGGCCTTGCGGGCGACTTTGAAGGAAGATCTTTACCTGCTGTTGAGCGGGTGGGTGGAAGGTGGTAACCGGGCCACGTTCAAGGTGTTCATCAACCCGCTGGTCTCGTGGATCTGGATCGGAGGGATCGTGCTGATCCTGGGCACGCTGGTGGCCGTGTGGCCCCGGCCCGCGCTGGCTCCAGTCCCGGGCGAGATCCGCCCGCCGCTTCGGAAGGAGCCAGCCCCTGTCTCGTAACGGTGGAGTAGCCATGCTGAAACGGGTGCGCATTCAGGGATACCGCTGCTTTCGGGATGTGGATGTTGAATTGAAGCCGTTGCAGGTCCTGGTGGGCCCCAACGGGAGCGGAAAGAGCGCCTTCCTGGACGCCATCCGGTTTGTGCATGATATCGTGCAGCGCCGCCTCCGGGTCGCCATGTCGATGCGTGCCTGGAAGCCAGAGGAGCTGTTCTGGAAAGGTCAGGCCCGTGAGATCGAGATTCAGCTGACCTGGGGGAATGATTCCAGTGAAGCGAGGGGGAGCCTGCATGGGGAAGTGGTCTACGAGATCGCTTTACAGCAGGGAGAGGGGAAAGTGGACATTGTACGGGAGCACCTTTCCTGGGCTGGCCGGACGATCTATCGTCGAACAGGCCCTGAGGTTCGTTTCGATGAGCAGCCCGGGGTGTCCTGGCGCGTGGAGAGCGATCAGGCTGCGCTCCGGACGCTTTTCGAACTCACCCCAGAGCCATTGAAGGAGATCGCCGAAGGCTTGCGAGGGTGGTGGTTGAAAGCATGGCCGGAGCTCCTGCATCCCGAACCCCGGGCCATCCAAAGGGGTATTCGCCGATGGGAGGAACCCCGGCATCAGCGCTTCTATCCCAACGCGCGCGATCTTCCCCTGCTGATCCAGCGAATGAAGGAGGCCCATCCGGAAGCCTATCAATACTGGCTGGATGAGATCCGGTCGCTGATCGGCCGGCATGTGGAACTCCAGCCCCACCACGATGAAGTCGCCGGCATCTTCCGCCTCGCCATGAAGTGGAATGGGCTCTGGCTCTCTCCCTCCGGGATCTCCGAGGGCTGGCTCCGATTTATCGCCCTCAGCCTCCATGCTTATGATCCGGAGAATGAGGGGCGCGTGTTCTTTATCGAGGAAATCGAGAACGGTCTCTCTCCCGATTCCATCGATGCCCTCTTCGGGATCATGGTGGAAACCCCGGCGGTTCAATGGCTGGTCACTTCCCAACATCCCCTGCTCGTCCGATTGGCGGGCCCCGAACGGCTGCTGATCTTCTCGAAGGAAGAAGAGGGAACACGGGTTCTTCCAGGTAGCCAGCACCCTCTGTTGAGGGATCTGGAACCGGGGGAGGATCTCACTGCCCTGTTTCTCGCTCACATTCTCTCCTGAACGCATGTCTCATGGATCTCGTCATCCTGGCGACAGATCGTAACATCCAGAATGCGCTTCAGAGTCTGTTCGCTCGATTTCCGTTGCAGGATCAAGCAGGAAATCGGATTGACATCCGTTATGTGATCGGCCGCGATGATCCGTTCACATTCCGTCATGCGGCTGACTTATTAAGGCCCTGCTCGAGAAAGGCACAGTATGCCCTTGCAGTTCTCGACTTCCAATGGTCCCATTCCTTTGAGACGAGCGCTCAGATCCGCGATCGGTTACGAGATCGACTGGAAAAAAACGGATGGCCTGGACGTTGCGAGGTGATCGTCATCGATCCCATGCTGGAAATCTGGGCATGGGCGGATTTGCCGGCCCTGGCCCGGGCGATCTGTTATCACGCTCCCCAATATACGGGGCGTATCCGTGAGGAGCTGGAACGCAGAGCTTCCGGTAAGAGCAAGCCGGATGATCCGAAGAAATCCCTGGGAGGCCTTGGAGTTCCAGGTTTCAAGCGGGATAACGCGTTTTACCGAAGGCTGGCCGATCACGTTTCCCCGGAGGCGATCGTTCGATGCAGGGATCCCGCCTTCTCGTGTTTGCGTTCCGCCCTGTCCTCCTGGTTTGGGCCCTGGCCGTCCTTGCCGTAACCCGGCCCGCCGGGGCCCAGACCCCGGTCCCTCCGGTGTCCGATGACGAGGTCAACCGGGTGGCGAAAAATCTCTATTGCCCGGTATGTGAGAATCTGCCGCTGGATGTCTGCGACACGCCGGCATGCATCCAGTGGAAAGAGGAGATCCGGGCGATGCTGGCGGAGGGGCGGAGCGAAAACGAGATCATCGATTTCTTCATCACCCGTTATGGGATGCGCGTTCTGGCCGTCCCCCCTCCCCAGGGGATCGGGCTGGGGGTCTGGCTGATCCCGGCCCTGGGTCTTCCAGCGGCCGGGCTCTGGCTGGCCCTTCGCCTTGCCCGGTGGCGCCGACCCGCCCCGGCGCCGGAGTCCTCACCGGAACCCTCGCTCGATGAACACGCCCGGATGCTGGACCGCTGGATCCGGGAGCACTGGTAGGGAGGAGGGACATGCCTAGCCGGGGACGGTGGGGCTGGTGGATCGGCCTGGCAGCGGTCGTGGTCTTCCTGGCCCTGCTGGGCTGGGCCTTGCTCGAATGGGGG
>JAEVEX010000098.1 GCA_016842085.1 Candidatus Thermoflexus tengchongensis
GAGGTGCTGGAGACGCTGGAGACGAAGGAAAAAAAGGAAAAGAAACGGGAGGAGGGACCGATGGTTCCGACCCAGCCCACGCTGCCGCAACCGGTGGGCCCGACCGTGCGTCCGCGGCCGCAGAAACTCGCTGGCGTCACCTACCGGATCGCCACGCCGGTGGGGACGGCGTTCATCACCCTGAATGAGAACGGGGAGGGCCAGCCCTTCGAGGTGTTCCTGAATGTGGGGAAGGCGGGTTCGGACATCGCGGCGGTGGCGGAGGCCATCGGGCGGTTGATCTCGCTGCTCCTGCGGTTGCCCTCCCCGGTGCCGCCGGCCGAGCGGCTGCGCCAGGTGGTGGATCAGCTCCAGGGCATCGGCGGGGGGCGCGCCCTGGGCTTCGGGCCGGAGCGGGTTCGCAGCCTCCCCGACGGCATCGCCCGGGTGCTGGCGGAATACCTGACAGAGCGGGGGATGGAAGCCATTCCGGCCCCATCCCCAGCGGTTCAGCCGGCCCTCCCGTTGTCCGAGGTCCCCCCGGCAGCCCCGGAGGAGACCGGGCGATTGGGGCCCGTCGGGGATCTTTGCCCGCAGTGTGGCGAGGCCACGCTGCTGGAGCAGGAAGGATGCCGGACCTGCTATAACTGCGGCTACAGCGAGTGTTAACTGGATCCCCCCTCCCTGAAAGCAGGGAGGGGGGATTTCGTTCCCGCCCAGGGCTTATGGGGTCAGGCTCGAATCGGGAAGGCGAGAGGGCCCTTCCCGGTTCCACCTTCGTTGATGGATTGGCCTGCCCCGGATGCCGCCAGGCGACGTGGGAAGAGGCGAAGGGGCCTTTCCACCTATTCATACGAGGACCACAGATCGTTGAGCGGAGCCTCCCTGTTCCCCGTAGGGCAATGGCTTGCCGTTGCCCTACGCCCCGCGTGGCGCTCCGTTCGAGTAAAATCCCCATTGATCTTTCCGGCATGGAGGCTACCGAATGCGCAGCGTGGAATGGCATGACGGCGTGTTGCGTCTGATCGACCAGCGACGGCTGCCCCATGAGCTGGTGATCCTGGAGTGTGACACCCCCCAGGCGGTCGCGGAAGCCATCCGCACGATGGCGGTCCGCGGCGCGCCGGCGATCGGAGCGGCGGCCGCCTTCGGGATGGCCCTGGCCGCCCTGCGCAGCCCAGCATCGGATCGGATGGGCCTGTTGCGGGATCTGGAGGCGGCCGCGGCCCTGCTCAAAGCCTCCCGGCCCACCGCCGTAAACCTCTTCTGGGCCGTGGATCGGATGCTTCGCCGCGCGACGGATGAGAGCCTGGAGGACCCGCAGGCGCTGCGGGAGGCCCTGGTGGCGGAGGCGATCCGCATTGCGGAAGAGGATGTGGAGACCAACCGCCGGATGGGTCAGTTCGGGGCGGCCCTGATCCGGGATGGCGACACCATCCTGCATCATTGCAACACCGGTGCCCTGGCCACCGTGGATTACGGCACGGCCCTGGGGGTGATCCGCACGGCTCATGAGCAGGGGAAACGCATCCACGTGCTGGTGGATGAGACGCGGCCGCGTTTGCAGGGCGCCCGCCTGACCGCATGGGAGCTGCTTCAGCTGGGCATCCCGTTCACCGTGATCGCCGACGGCGCGGCTGGCTACTATATGCGCAAAGGGAAAGTGAACATCGTCCTGGTGGGGGCGGATCGCATCGCGGCCAACGGCGATGTGGCCAACAAGGTCGGCACATATACCCTGGCCGTTCTGGCCCGGGAACATGGGGTTCCCTTCTATGTGGTGGCCCCCACCTCCACCATCGATCCCCACACTCCGAACGGGGATGCGATCCCCATCGAGGAGCGGGACGAGCGGGAGGTGCTGGAGATCGAGGGCATCCCTATCGCGCCCCGGGGGGCCCGGGCGGCCAACCCCGCCTTCGACGTCACTCCTGCCCGTTACATCACGGGTATTGTCACCGAGAAAGGGATCCTGTACCCACCCTTTGATCTCCAGATCCGCCGTGTTCTGGGGCTGGAGTGAGGGCCAGAGGGGGAAACCCTTCGGGAGCTGGTGGCCATCGAACGTGGCTCCTACCCCCGGAATCCGAGGGAGGAGAGCGGATGTGGTTGCGCTGTGCTTCCTGTGAGCATCAGTGGCCGTATCTCCGTTTCGAGATCCGATGCCCGCGCTGTGGCGGCGACTGGCTGGATGTCGTCTACGATCTGGAGGCCGTCCGCCGGCAGTGGGAGCGCGTGCTCCGCGATCGCCCCTTCACCATGTGGCGCTATCGGGAGCTTCTGCCCCTGCGTCAGGATCTCCACATCGTGACGATGGACGAAGGGGGAACGCCGCTGTTGCGGGCGGAGAACCTGGGGTTGATGCTGGGCCGCCCGCGCCTCTACATCAAGGACGAGCGCCAGAACCCCACGGGATCCTTCAAAGATCGCCAGGCCTCCCTGGCGATCTCCGTGGCGCGGGAAGCGGACCTGCGGGAGATGGTGGTGGCTTCCACCGGGAATGTAGCCATCTCCTACGCGGCCTACTGTGCCCGGGCCGGGATTCAGCTGTGGGCCTTCCTGGTGAGCTCCGCGCCCGCGGACAAGATGCGGGAGGTCGCCCTGTATGGCGCGGAGGTCATCAAAGTGACCGGGACTTACGATCAGACCAAGCAGGTGGCGGCCCGGTTCGCCGAGCGGCGGGGGTTGTTCCTGGACCGGGGGATCCGTAGCCTGGCGGCGCGGGAGAGCATGAAGACCATCGCCTTCGAGATCGCCGAGCAGCTGGGGTGGAGAGCGCCGGGCTGGTATATTCAGGCGGTGAGCGGCGGGATGGGCCCCATCGGGGTGTGGAAGGGTTTCCGGGAGCTCCAGGCTATGGGCTTGGTGGACCGGGTTCCACGCATCGGCGTCATCCAGGCGGAGGGCTGCGCGCCGATCGTGGAATCCTTCCGCGAGGGCCGGGAGCAGGCCCGGGTGGTCCAGACCCCGCGCACCCGGATCGCCACGCTGGCGACCGGGGATCCGGGCCCGGCCTACCCGGTGCTGCGCCGCATCGTCCTGGAGACCGGGGGGGCGATGGAGGTGGTGAGCGATGAGGAGGCCTATCGGGCGATGCATCTGCTGGCCAAGATGGAAGGGCTTTCGATGGAGCCGGCGGCGGCCGCCGCCTTCGCCGGTGCCTTCAAGCTGATCGCCTCCGGGCGCATCCGGCCGGAGGAGACCGTGGTCATCAACGCTTCGGGGCATACCTTCCCGGTGGAGAAATTCGCCCTGGGGGAGGACTGGATCCACACCCTGGAAGCCCCCGCCGCGCCTTCCGAGGGGTTCCTCACCGCTCTGGATCAGCTGGACCCGCGCAGCCGGCGGGTGCTCATTGTAGACGACGATCCGGACGCCGCTCGCCTGATCCGTCGCATCCTCCAGGCGCGGGGGTCTTTCTACGTGGAGGAAGTCTATCGGGGCGATGAGGCCCTATCGCGGATCCGTGCGCAGCCGCCGGATGTGATCCTGCTGGATCTGATGATGCCCGGGATGGATGGCTTCTCTCTGCTGGAGGCGCTGAAGGCCGATGAGCAGCTGCGCCGCATCCCGGTCCTGGTGATCACTGCCCGGAGCCTGGCGCCGGAGGAACAGGCTCGCCTGCGCGAGCAGGCCTATGCGGTGCTGGAGAAGGGAACCTTCACCGACGAGCACCTGCTCGAGGATATGCTGGCGGCCCTCCACGCTTCGTAGCCGGGATCCCCGGTGTCGGTTCCACCCACTGGGGGCTGGCCCGACCCCTCCTCCACTGTTAGCCAGCGTTTCTTTGCCTACCACAAACGAGTAATGCCATATGCGTCGAATGCTGGATCACTGCTCACAATGGGCATTTGCTCAACGGCGCCGAGCTCAGCCGCTGCGACCGAGGCGAGCGAAGCGAGCTGAGGGAGCAGTCGGCTGGAGCGAGTGGTTAGCCCGCCTACCCTTTAGCTCCTAGCCGACTGCCCATGAATAACCCCTCATGGATATGCCGCCGGCGTAGGTGACGAAATAGGTGAGATAGGCGAGATAAAAGGATATGGCGGCAGTTGGGTAGGTGTAGGTGTGCGCACCGGTGGCGGGGAAGTTGGGGTCGGGAACGGCGTCGGCCAGGGAGTGGCTGTGGGGAAAGGCGTGCCCAAAGAGGGCGCAAACACTTTCCCTCCTTCCCGTCTCAGTTCGATGTGCACAAAATCCGAGCTCACCACCTGCCCCAAACGAGGATCAAAACCTTCCGCGTGCAGCTGATAGGCGCCTTCTTTTGGAGGAAAAGTCACCAGGAATGCGTATTCTTGAGCGCTATTGGCCCACACATCCGTGATCCACCACACCCCATTTCCCGCCGGCCATAATCTTTGCTCCTTGAATTCACCCTTCTCCGGCTTGATCTGAACCGAAGGATCCGGGGAAGAGAAGGTCAGCCCCAATTGGGGAAAAT
>JAEVEX010000080.1 GCA_016842085.1 Candidatus Thermoflexus tengchongensis
GGACCCCTTCCTGGGCAGCGGCACAACGGTGAAGGCCGCTCTGGATCTGGAGCGCAGGGCCATCGGATATGAGATCCAGCCGGCCTTCGAGCCGATCATTCGTCAGAAGCTGGGCCTTCAGCCCTCGCCGCTGTTCGCCCCTCCCGTGCGGATCCTCCGGCGGGAGCAGGAGCTGCCACCGGTCGATCCGCCCCCAGATTATCAGCCCCGGGTGAAGGACGCTCAGCCGCTGGTGGATCCGGGGCTTTTGCGCTTCGACGAGGAGGTCACCTTCCGGGTGGTGTCCGTTCTGGATGAGCACACCCTCCAGCTCCAGAACGGGCTGGTAGTGCGACTGCTGGGGATCCGCGTGCCCCCGGAGCGTCGGGAGGCCGCCATCGCTTACCTGAGGAAATTCGTGCTGGGCAAATCCGTGCGTCTGCGCTTCGACCAGCCCCCCGAAGAGAAAGGAGCCCCCCTTCCGGTCTATCTCTATCTGACGAACATGCTCTTTGTTAATCGCAAAATGATTGAGATGGGACTGGCGGACGCGGATCGCTCCATCTCTCACCGGCATCGGGAGCGGTTCATCACAGCGGAGGAACGACGCCATGACCCGGGCTCAGGAGTGGGTGCTGAACATCGCCTTTAACCGGTGGCAGTTCAATCGGCCTCGCTATGTTGGCCGGCTGGCAGAATCAATCCGGGCATGTGCCCCTCGCACCCTCGAGGAGTGGGAACATTATTACTTCGAGAACGTTCGCCCGGAAGGCCCCCTGCTGGGCCGTGATATGCGGGAGCACCTCGAGGAGGTCGCCCGAAGGCTCTATGTGAAAATCAGCGAGCAGCTTCGGGCTGAGATCGAGGCGATCACTGAGGAGGACTGCCGTTCCTACATTTATGATGTGGTAATCCGACGGACCTTTGAAGGATATATCACTGAGAAGAAAACAATCTACGAGCAGCTACAGGAACGGCTGGGCGTGCAGATCCTTCCCGCGCCGGATGAATGGGATCGCCGCTACAACGTCGATTTCTACATCCCTATGGGAAGCCGGGCCGTTGGGCTTCAGATTAAGCCCATTACCTATCAGCAGGCCCCTGAAGCCTACAGATGGTATGAGTGGATGCATGAATCCCACAAACGCTTCCAGCACGAGCAAGGTGGAAAGGTCTTCGTGGTGTTCTCGATCACGGAGAAGGGTGGCCAGAAACGCATCTGGAACGAGGAAGTGATCGGGGAAATTCAAGAGGAGCTCCGGCGGCTTCGCCTGGAGGCGGGCGTTTAATCCTCAGAAGAGCCTCCGTCGCGCTCCCAGAGCGACCCAGCTTTCCTCGATCCAGCGGCGCGTCACCGTGAGGCCGGCAGCCTCCAGAGCGCGGCGGACGGTTTCCTCCTGTTCCCCATGGAAGAACCCGGAGACCACGAGCCAGCCCCCCGGCCGCAGCAGCGCCGCGATCCCCTGCTCGCAGAAGCCGCAGATCACCGGGGCCACAATATTCGCCAGGATCCCGTCGAAGTGTTCTCCCAGGGCACGGGCCTCCTCCAGGGAACCCTGCATCACCGCCACACGATCCGCCACCCCATTGCGGATCAGGTTCTCCCGGGCCACCTGCACCGCCACCGGATCGATGTCCAGGGCCCAGACCCGGGCGGCGCCTCGCCGGGCCGCCGCGATCGCCAGGATCCCGGAGCCTGTGCCCAGATCCAGGATCCGGTCCCCAGGCTGCACCCACTCCGCAACGGCCTGAAGGCACATCCGCGTGGTAGGATGGGTGCCCGTCCCGAAGGCCATCCCGGGATCCAGCTCGATCAGCAAATCCCCGGGCTCCAGCCGCGCGGTCCGCCAGCTGGGCCGGATCACAAAGGGGCCCACCCGCAGGACATCATAATGGGCCTTCCACGCTTCCTCCCAGAGGACCTCATCCAGCTCCCGGAACTGCGGCGGGGGGAAGGGGAGGATCTGGCGCAGATGCCAGAGCCCTTCCTCAATGCGCTGCCGCGCCGTCTCCCAGTCCCCGGTCATCGGCAGGTAGACCCGCAGGGTGAGGATCGGTGGGGGCAGGCGGGGGCGCTCCCAGTCGGTGTCATCGGTTTCGATGGGACCATAATCGTAGGCGATGCCATGAGGGGCATAACGGGAGAGCACCTCCGCGATATTGTCCGCCAGCTCCGTGGGCACCCGCACCGAGATCTCCAGCCAGCGCATCGAACAGATCCTCCGCCGGTCTCCGCCGATCCCGCAGAGCGCGGAATCGTTACCCGCCCAGAAGCTCCCGCAAACGCTCCAGGAACCCTTTCTCCGGTTTCTGCACGCCGCCCTCCGGCAGGGTGCGGGCCAGCTCCTGGAAGAGCTTCCGTTGCTCCGGCGTCAGGCGCGTGGGGATCTCCACCTGGACCACCACCAGCAGATCCCCTCGCCCGTTGCGGCGCAGGTGGGGGATGCCCCGGCCTCGCAGGCGGATCACATGGCCCGGCTGGGTGCCCGGCGGGATCTCCACGGTCTCCTCGCCGTCCAGCGTAGGCACCCGGATTCGACCCCCCAGCGCGGCCTGGGCGACGTTCACGGTGACCTGGACGATCAGGTCATCCCCCCGGCGGCGGAAATACGGGTGAGGCTGGACTTTCACCTGAACATAGAGGTTGCCCGGCGGCCCGCCGTTTTCCCCGGGCTCTCCCTCGCCCGGCAGACGGATCTGCATCCCATCGTCCACCCCCGCCGGGATCCGCACCGCGATCCGACGGCGAGTGAGCACCCGGCCCTCCCCGCCGCACTCCCGGCATGGCGAGGAAATCACCTCCCCCATCCCCCGACAGGTCGGGCATGTGGTGACCTGGACGAAGGAGCCCAGGAAAGACTGGCTCACCCGCCGGACTTCTCCCAGCCCGCCACAGGTGGGGCAGCGCGTGGACCCTGTCCCGGGCTCCGCACCGGATCCCCGGCAGCGAGGGCAGGGCTCGTTGCGCATCACCTCGATATCCTTCTCCGCCCCCAGCGCCGCCTCTTCGAAGGTCAGGGTGACCTCGGTCTGAAGGTCCGCCCCACGCCGGGGAGCCCGACGCGTCCGAACTCGCGGCCCGAAGCCGAAGAGGTCCTCAAACAGATCGGCGAACAAATCCGTGAAATCCGCCGGCTCCGGGCGGAACCCCCGGCTCTCCAGGCCGGCGTGGCCATACATGTCGTAGATCCGTCGCTTCTCCTCGTCGGAGAGGACGGCGTAGGCTTCATTGATCTCCTTGAACTTCTCCTCGGCGTCCGGAGACTTGTTCACATCCGGATGGTATTGGCGGGCCAGACGGCGATACGCCTGCTTGATCTCTTCCAGCGTGGCATTGCGCGGGACGCCGAGGATCTCATAATAGTCTTTGCGGGATGCGCTCATGGAGCCTCACTCTTATGTAGGACAACTGCAAGCAGTTGTCCTACTTTTATGATTCGTCCCCGGGGACCTCGGGCGCGGCCTCGACCTTGCGGGCTACCTTCACCAGGGTGGGACGGAGCACCCGATCCCCCAGCTTATAGCCTTTCTGCAGCTCTTCCACAATCTGACCATCCTCGAAGCCCGGCGCGGGCTCGTAAAGCACCGCTTCATGCAACATGGGATCGAAGGGATCTCCCGGTTTCACCTCGATGGGCTGCACCCCTTCGGACTCCAGGGCCAGCTGGAGCTTGCGGTAAATCAGGGCGACCCCTTCCACCCAGGTCAGATGACGCAGGTTGTCCGGAAGGGTCTGCAGGGCCCGCTCGAAGTCATCCATAATCGGCAGGAGCTTGCGGATGAACAGCGCTGTCGCCTCAGCGGCGAACTGCGCCCGCTCGGCCTCCACCCGCTTGCGATAGTTGGCGAAGGCGGCCCGCTCCCGCTGCCAGCCCTCCAGGTATTCCTGGGCCTGCGCCCGTGCCGCCTCCAGTTCCTTTTTCAATGCCTCCAGCTGCTCCGCCAGAGAGACCTCAGCTTCCGCCACCGCCGCCTCCTGAGGCGCCGGCGAAGCCTGTCCCTCTTCCGGCTGCTGCACCACCTCATGCTCCTCCACGGTTCCACCTCCATCCTTCGGGCTATCCAGCACTGCAGGCGGCACAACTCCTAATTATTTTATCCCGGATCCGGCTCGCTTATTCCCGGTGCGCCCGGCCGCGGATCTCCTGCAGGCACCGGACGCCGTGGGCCTTCATCCATTCCTCCATTTCCCTCCGGATCGCCTGGAAGGCTCCCAGCCCGCGATAGGCCACCGCCGAGCCCACGCCCACCGCCGTCGCGCCCGCCATGAGCATCTCGATGGCATCCTCTCCGGTGAGGACCCCGCCGGTCCCGATGATGGGGATGCGCACCACCCGGGCGATCTCGTAGACACACCGGACGGCGATGGGCTTGAGCGCCGGCCCCGAGAGGCCGCCTTCGCGGTTGGTGAGAACGGGCCGCCCGGCCTCGATGTCGATCACCATGCCGGGCATGGTGTTGACAGCGGTGATGGCGTCGGCGCCCGCCTCCTCCGCCGCGCGGGCGATGCGAGCGATATCCGGCACGTTAGGGGCCAGCTTGGCGATCACCGGGCAGGGGACCGCCGCTTTCACCGCGGCGACGGCCTCCGCCGTGGCCTTCGGGCTGGCGGCGAAGATCTCGCCGTATTCCGCGGCCACGTTGGGGCATGAGAGGTTCAGCTCGATCATATCCGGCGCGGCCGCCGTTAGGATCCGCGCGACCTCCACGAACTCCTCCACGCTGGCGGCGAAGACGCTGGCAATTAGGGGAACGCCCATAGCGGCCAGCTCCGCCCGGGCCTCCCGGAGGATCGCCGCCATCCCCTCGGCCCCCGGGTTGGTCAGGCCCACCGCGTTGATCAGCCCGTGTCCCCAATCGAAGAGAATGGGGCTGGGATGGCCAGCCCGGGGGAGCCGGGTGGCCGACTTGGCCGTGATGGCCCCGGCCCCCAGGCGGGCCAGGCGGACCATCAGCGAAGCGCTGGTGCCCAGGATCCCCGAGGCGAGCACCAGCGGGTTCGTCAAACGCACCCCGGCGATCTCGCAGGAGAGATCCAGGGGGAACGCCGATTCTATCGGATGATCCCTCATCCAGGGTCCTCCACATGGGGGATTCCTCGCAACCCACCTGGTAAGGCGACGGCAAACAGTTGTCCTGCCTTACCGGTCACGTTCCTCACCCGGGGGCCGAAGGAGAGGTCTCCTGCCTCAGGGCCTGTCGGATCCGATCCTTCTCGGCCGGGCTGATCTTCCCCTCCATCACCAGCGCTTCCAGCAACTCCGTCAGCGTGATCATCGCATGGACCTGATAGCCCGCGGCCTCCAGCTCCTGCCGCCCGCCCTGCTCCCGATCCACCAGGACCACGATATCGGTGACCCGCAAGCCAGCCTCCTCCAGCGCCCGGATCGCCTCCTGCTTGCTGGCCCCTGTGGTCAGCACGTCATCCAGGACCACCACGGTCTCCCCGGGCCGGAAGTCCCCCTCGATCTGCCGGGCGGTCCCATACGTCTTCACCTCCTTCCGGGGATACAGAAGAGGACGTCCGGTCCGAAGAGCGACCGCGGTCCCGATGGGCAGCGCAGCGTAGGGAATGGCCGCCAGGCGATCGAACGTCAGGCGATCCAGCAGGGCCGCATACATCCCCGCAACCCTCTCCAGCAGCGCAGGGAAGGCCACGAGCCGCCGCAAATCCAGATAGATCGGCGAGCGCTGACCTGACTTGAGGACGAACTCCCCGAAACGGATGCAGCCGGTTTCATACAGCCACCGGGCCAGGGTGCGGGCGACAGCGGAAGGGGAAGACATCCCCTGCAGACGCTCAACGAGGGATCGGGCCGCTGCGCCCGGGTCCGACGCCTCCAGGATCTCCCGCGAGGCCGCGATCAGCGCCGGGGGGCCGGCGAGAATCCGCACCGTTTCCGGATCCCCCCCTTGAGGCCCCACCCCCGGGATCAGGAACCAGCGATCGGGGGCTAAGCGGCGCAGGGCGGCCAGGGCCCCCGGAGCCGTCGCCCCCACCACAAAGCCGATCCGCTCGCTCCCAGGCCAGCTCTGGACCTGACGGGCCAGGGCCTGATAGAAAGGCTCCCCGCGAACCGACAGCTCCTGCACCGCCTCCGCGCCGGGGTTCGAGGTCCGGATCAGGAGGAAGATCCCCCGACCTTCCCGGCTCAGGAACGGGCGTAACGCCTCCGAACCCAGGAAGGGGTTCAGTGTCACCGCATCCGCCCGCACGAGGTCGAAGGCGAACTGCGCATACGCCTCAGCTGTCCATCCAATGTCTCCGAACTTCCCATCCAGGATCACCGGGATCTCCGGCGGGATCGCCGCCCGAACCGCCCGCAGGGTCTCCAGGCCGGAGGGGCCCAACGCCAGGTAGAAGGCCAGGTTGGGCTTATAAGCCGCGGCGACCTCCGCCGTGGCCTCGATCACCCAGCGCAGGAAGGCCAGGACCGGATCCGGATGCCAGCGCGCCCATTGCGGGAGGCGCGCCGGCGTCGGATCCAGCCCCACGCACAGGCCCAGCCGGGCCGGTCCGGTTCGCTCGTGCAATCGGGCGAAGAATGCCATGGCCCTATCCTCCGGCTCAGGCCTTGCCCAGCACGGCGGCCAGCAGGGCCATCCGGATGTAGAGCCCATTGGCCACCTGGCGGAAGTAAGCCGCCCGCGGATCCCGATCCACCGCCGGGTCGATCTCCCCCACCCGGGGGAGCGGATGCATCACGATCATCCGTTCCTTGGCCCGCTTCATCAACTCCGGCGTGATCACATAGTAGTTCTTCACCTGCTCATAGGCGTTGAGGTCGGTGAAGCGCTCCTTCTGCACCCGGGTCACATAGAGCACATCCACATCCTCGATCACATCGGCCACATCGTAGGTCTCATACACCGGGATCCCCTTCGCCCGGACTTCGTTCATCAGGTCCAGCGGCAGCCGTAGGATCTCCGGCGACACGAAGGACAGCCGCACGTCATACATGGTGAGCAGCTTGGTCAGGGAATGCACCGTGCGCCCGAAGCGGAGATCCCCCACCATGGCGATGTGCAGGCCGTCGATGCGGCCCAGCTCCTCCTGGATGGTGAAGAGATCCAGCAGGGCCTGGGTGGGATGCTCCCCGATGCCGTCGCCGGCGTTGATCACCGGGACCTCGGCCACATCGGCGGCGATCTTCGCCGCGCCCACCTCCGGATGGCGCAGGACGATCACATCGGAATACTGTTCCAGGGTCTTGATGGTGTCGGGGAGGGATTCCCCTTTCGCCACAGAGGAGAACTGAACGCCCTGGGTGATGGGGATGACGGCCCCGCCCAGGCGCTCCATCGCCGCGATGAAGGAGGAGCTGGTGCGTGTGCTGGGCTCGTAGAAGACACAGGCCATCACATAACCTTTGAGGAGATCACAGGCGCCCACGCGGCGGACCAGCTCCCGCATCTCCTCGGCGATATCGAAGAGGTAGGCCAGGTTCTCCCGGTTGAACTGGGAGACCGAAAGGATATCCTGCATGTAAAAGCCGTTGTTCGGGTTCACCGGCTCTCGCGAAGCGGCGCCATCAAACTGGAACAGACGCGGTCGGGTCACCATCGTTCACCTCCTCCTTATGGATTTACAGATCGTTTGCGCGGCGACATCGCCGCCGCGGGGTAAACCGGTTCAACGGGATGGATCGGCAAACAGCACCCGCCCTGAGCCGGGAGGCGCGCGGACCTCTCCGTCCTCGAAGGCCACGCGTCCTTCCAGGACGGTGCGACGCACCCGGGCCCGGACCGTCATCCCCTCAAAGGGGGTCCACCCGCATCGGGTGAAAAGGCCCTCCCGGGAGATCGTCCAGGGACCGCCCCATTCGATCTCCACCCACGTCTCCGGCGGCTCCAGCAGGCCGTAGACCCGCCGCGGGCCGGTCGCCATGAGCCGGACGGCTTCCTCCAGGGACAGACGGCCCTCGGCGACGGCGGTAAGCATCAACGGCAGCATGGTCTCCAGACCCGGCACCCCGGGCGGAGGATGGGGGCTCTGTTTTTCCTCCACGGTATGGGGGGCGTGGTCGGTCGCCACCGCATCGATCACCGGCAGGTTGGCCCAGAGCGCCTCCTGATCGGCCCGCGTGGCCAGCGGCGGTCGCATATGGCCGAACGGGCCGAGGCGGGGCAGATCTTCCTCCGTCAGGAACAGGTGGTGCGGCGTGACCTCACAGGTGACCGGAAGGCCCCGCTCCTTCGCCCGGCGGATGAGGAGGATCTCCTCCCGGCGGCTGACGTGGCAGAAATGGACCGGCTGACGGAACAGGGCGGCCAGCCCCAGCACCATCGCCACGGTTCGCCCCTCCGCATGGACGGCGATCGGGCGGTGGCCAGGCCAGGCCTGGAAATGGCGCAGGACGGCGGCAAGGCTTTCCAGCCGAAGAGGGCCGTAGGTCGCATCCAGATAGAGCTTCAACCCGACGGCCTGGGGAGCCAGGGCTGCGGCGATCTCCGGGTTCTCCGACGTGCCCCCGATGAAGAGGCCCACCTCGCAGCGCGCCTTCGCCTGAGCGCGCCGCACGGCCTCCTGGAAGGCCGCGGGATCCGTAAGGGGCGGACGGGTATTGGGCATGGCCAGCACCGTGACCACCCCGCCCGCCAGCGCTGCCGCCGTCCCGCTGGCGAAATCCTCTTTATGGGTCTCTCCAGGGTCCCGCAGGTGCACGTGGATGTCCGCTGCTCCAGGCAGACGAATGGTGGTCATTCCAGGGGGCCTCCCGGAGGGGGATAAGCCATGCCGGGTAAAAAAAGCACCGGGGGCGAGATCGCCATCCCGGTGCCTGAAAAGCGCAATCTGCGCTCCACCGATGAGAACGCCGGCGGAGCGCCCGAGCTCGTGTATTGGAGGAAGTATCGAACAGGTTCCCGGCCCATGCCGGGGTTCTATGTTGCCACAAGCGGGAGAATTTGTCAAACTGATCAGGAGAGCTTTCCCAATTTCCCGGGCCTGAAAGGCGGTGGGGGTGGGAAAGGACCCGAAGACGGAAAGTCCGGAGGCGACGATGTCACACCCACGCTGGCTGCGCTTGCGAGAGGAAATGAAGGGAGGGGATCGAGCTCCTGGCCCTGATCCCCGGCGCCAATCTGTTCTACGTGACCGGCCTCTCCTTCCATCGGATGGAGCGCCCCATCGTGGCGCTGTTTCCCCTGGATGGCGATCCCGTATTGATCCTGCCGGCCTTCGAGGTCGAGAAGGCCCGGCAGGCGCCGATCCCATGGCGCCTGTTTCCTTATACCGACGAGGAAGGGCCCGCACGGGCTTTCCAGGCGGCGGCGGAAGCCATCGGCAGGCGCGGACGTCCGATCGCCGTGGAAACCCTGGGGATGCGCGTGCTGGAATGGTCCCTGCTCGCCCACGTCTTTTCCCTCCCGGAGCCGATCGCAGCGGAGCCGCTGCTGGCCCGGCTGCGGATGGTGAAGGGCCCGGACGAGATCGCCGCGATGCGACGGGCCGCCGCGGTGGCGGAGGAGGCGCTGCGGATATGGCTGTCTCAGGTTCGAATGGGGATGACAGAACAGGAGGCGACCCGGCGGCTGATCCAGGCATGTTTCGCGGCCGGGGCGGACGCTCTGGCCTTCGAGCCAATCGTGGTGGCCGGGCCGAACACCGCCCTCCCCCACGCCACCCCGACGGACCGTCCCATCGGGGCCGGGGAGCTCCTGCTGGTGGATTTCGGGGTGATGGTGGAAGGATATGTCTCCGATCTCACGCGAACCTTCGCCGTGGGCGAGCTGGATCCCGAGCTGCAGCAGATCCACGAGCGGGTTCAGGAGGCCAACGCCGCCGGCCGCGCCGCCGTGCGGCCCGGGATCCCGGCGGAGGCCGTGGACCGGGCGGCCCGGTCGGTCATTGAAGCTGCCGGCTACGGCCCCTATTTCCCCCACCGCACGGGCCACGGGCTCGGGCTGGAGGTCCATGAGCCGCCCTATATTGTGGCCGGGAACACCGAGCTCCTTCAGCCCGGCATGACCTTCACCATCGAGCCCGGGATTTACCTGCCGGGGAAGGGCGGCGTCCGCATCGAGGACGATGTGGTGGTGACGGAATCCGGAGCCGAATCCCTCACCACGTTCCCCCGCGAACTGATGCGCCTGGGGGAATGAGCTCTCCCGCAGAGTGCTGGAATTTGACAGCGTCCTCTCTCAACGCTAAAATCGCTTTTCGAAGCGACGTGGGGAGTCCGCGGGAAAGCGGGCTGAGAGGGCGCCTTGCCGGCCGAAGGCCGGCCCTGGCGCCGACCCATTGAACCTGATCCGGGTCATACCGGCGGAGGGACGGTCGCGACGGCTTCGATCTCCTCGCCCGCCCGTCGGCGGGCTTTTTTGTTTCCCCCACGCCGCTTCATTTCCATTCCTCTCAGGGAGGTTCGCCATGACGCTCCTCAAAGCGTGGGCTCGTGTTTTCCCACGGATCCAGGCACCCCCCGAATGGGGCATCGAGCCAGTGCCGGTGGAAGCACGGCGCCTGGGATTCCTCGATTACGCGGTCCTGTGGGGGGATCTCGGCGTGGGGCTGCTGGTGATGGCCGCCGGCGCCCTGCTGGTGCCCGGCCTGGGGCTTCCGCAGGCTCTGCTGGCCATCCTGATCGGGACGCTGCTGGGCAACCTGCTGCTGGCCGCCACGGGATACATCGGCAGCCGGACGGGCGCGCCCACGATGGTGCTGCTCCGGCCTTCCCTTGGACGTCTGGGGT
The DNA here is from genome assembly GCA_016842085.1 of Candidatus Thermoflexus tengchongensis. Taxonomy (GTDB): domain Bacteria; phylum Chloroflexota; class Anaerolineae; order Thermoflexales; family Thermoflexaceae; genus Thermoflexus; species Thermoflexus tengchongensis. Next base: position 10,674 of record JAEVEX010000080.1, read on the forward strand.
CGTTCCTGCCCACCGCCCTCAACGTGCTCCAGCTGATCGGCTGGGGCGCTTTCGAGATCATCATTATGGCTCAGGCGGCGGATTTCATCAGCGCCCGCTTCCTCGGCTTCTCCAGCTATCCCTTCTGGGCGATCCTCTTCGCCCTGTGGTGCACCCTGATGGCCATCGGTGGGCCCCTGGTGGTGGTGCGCCAGTGGCTGGAGAAATTTGCGGTCTGGGTGGTGTTGCTGACCACCATCTGGCTGACGATTTATATCGCCCTCACGTATGACCTGGGAGCCGTGTGGCGGCGACCGGGGACCGGGGAGATGCCCTTCTGGCTGGCGGTGGATCTGGTGGCCGCGATGCCGATCTCATGGATGCCCCTGGTGGCCGATTACAACCGGTTCGCCCGGCGGGCGGGGCCCGCCTTCTGGGGGACTTATGTCGGCTATTTCATCGCGAACGTGTGGTTCTACGGGCTGGGCGCCCTGCTGCTCCTCACCGCCCGGACCGGCCAGCTGGTGGAAGCCATCGGCGCGCTGGCCATCGGGTGGATCGTGCTGCCGATCATCCTGGTGGATGAGACCGATAACGCCTTCGCCGATATTTACTCAGCAGCCATCTCCCTGCAAAACATCTGGCCCGGGGTCCGCCAGGCGCTCTTCGCCGGAGCGATCGGGGCGATCTGCCTCCTGCTGGCCCTCACGGTTCCCATCGCCCAGTATGAGAACTTCCTGCTGCTGATCGGCACCGCTTTCGTCCCTCTGTTTGGCGTGCTGGCGGCGGATTATTTCGTGGTCCGCCGGACTTATACGGAGGCGGACCTGTACCGGCCGGCCGCCATCCGGTGGGAGGGCCTGGTCGCCTGGGCAGCCGGGGTGGCAACCTATCAGGCCCTGACCCGCCTGGCTCCCTCGGTGGGGGCCACTTTCCCAACCTTCATCGTGTCCTTCGCGATCTACTGGATCATCACCATGGCTCGAGGGTGGATCGCCCGGGCCCGGGCGGTTACACCGTGAACGGGATGGGTGCCGCACGATCGACTTTCTCGGGGGATTTCAGGGTTGGGCTGGCCACCGCAAGGCGGCCGGCCCGACCCTGGAGAGGAGAGAACGGGGGCCGCTTCGGCCTCACAGGGGCTTGAAGGCCTCAAAGGGCTGCTGGCATGTGTTGCAGTAGAACAGCGCCCGACAGGAAGTCGGGCCGAACAGGTTCTCCATCCGGGTATCGGTGGATCCACAGAAGGGGCATGGCAACTTCTCGAACGCGGCCAGCGTGATCTCCGCCGGGACGGGCCGGGGCGGCGCGATCCCCAGCTCGCGCAGCGCCTGCCGGGCGCGTTCGTTCATCCGATCTGCCGTCCACGGGGGCCGATATACCCGCCGCACCTGAACGCGGCGCGCCCCCAGGGCCTGGATCCGCTCGACGATCTCTCGTTCCATCACGTGCAGGGCCGGGCATCCCACGAAGGTGGGGGCGAAATCCACCTCCACCTCGTCCCCTTTCACCCGGACCTCGTAGATCAGCCCCAGGTCAACCACCGAGACCGTAGGGATCTCCGGGTCTTTCACCGCCTCCAGAGCGGTCAGGACTGCCTCACGGGTCAGCGCCGCGCCGTCGCTCACCATGTTTCCCCCAACCCCGAGCGGGCCACCATCTGGAAGTCCGCGAGCAGCGCATCCAGGTGCTCGGTATGCCGCCCGTGCCGTCCGCCGTAAACCGGCTCCGCCTCCGGGATCCTCAGGGAAGCTGCTTCCAGGATCGGGCGGACCTCCGCCTCCCAGCGGGCCCGGAGCTCGGCCTCCGGCGGCTGGATCCCGGCTTCCACCCGCAGGATTTCGCCGGGTGCCGGCTCGAAGAGCCCCAGGGCATGTGGCCACGCCTGCTCCAGAGCCGCCTGCATCCGGCGGTGGCTCTCCTCCGTCGCATCCCCCAGCCGCAGCACCCAGGCCCGGCTGTGCATCAGATGATACGTCTCCTCCCGCCGCACCTTGGCCGCCGCCTCCGCCAGCGGCGTCCAGGCGCTGGCCATCAGGGCCTCCAGCCGGACCTTTTCCGCGAAATCGAAAAGGAACTGGCGGACGATGGTGAAGGCCCAATCCCCCTTAGGCAGCTCCACCAGCGTCGCGTTGCGGAACTCCGGGGGATCCCGGAAGTAGGCCATGCGGTCGGGATCCGGCCACCCCAGCTCCTGCAGCAGCGAATACCAGAGGACCGCATGCCCGATCTCGTCCTGCGCGATGCTGGCCATGGCGATATCCGCCTCCAGGATCGGCGCGTGGCCTACCCACTCGGAATCCCGGTGGCCCAGCAGGACCTCATCATCGGCCATCGCCAGAAGCAGCTGGCCCACCGCCTCCCGGAGGGGATCCGGGAGCGCAACGGTCTCATTCGGCTTCGGGGAGGGACTGGCCATGGCGCTCCATCCACCTCCGCACGCGCTCGGTCACCCGGAAACCCCGGGGCTCCCGATATTCCTTCTCCAGGGCGGAGGCGAAAAGCTCCTCCGCCTCCTCGGCCCGCGAGGCGTAGATCGCCTCCGCGGGAACCACCCACAGGCTGATGCAGCGGCCCCGCCGGACGAACTGCTCCTTGGCCAGAAGAAGGGCCATCTCGGGGTCAGGGGCGTGGACCGCGCCCACATGCACATGGGGATCACCCCGTTTCTCCTGGAGGAAGACCTCATAAACCGGCCACTGCGTATCGCCCATTGCCCCCTCCGTTCGTCCGCTGCGCGGCCTTCGCCGCCAGGGCCTCCCGCACCCAGCGGCCCTCCTCATGGGCCCGGCGCCGGGCCGCCATTCGCTCCGCGTTGCACGGGCCATCGCCCCGGATCACCCGCCAGAACTCCTCCCAATCCGGCTCGCTGAACTGCCAGTGCCCGGTCTCCGGGTTGTAGCGCAGGTTCGGATCGGGGATCGTCAGACCCAGGCGCAGCACCATCGGCGCGTATTGATCCACGAACTCCTGGCGCAGCTCATCGTTGGTCTTCGTCTTGATCCGCCAGCGCAACAGGGTGGGCGTGTGCACCGAATCCCGGTCCGGCGGGCCGAAGAGCATCAGGGCCGGATACCACCAGCGGTTCACCGCCTCCTGCATCATCTGCCGCTGGGCAGGGGTGCCGGTGGCCAGGGCCACAAAGGCATCGTAGCCCTGCTTGATATGGAAGGACTCCTCATAGCAGATCCGTTTCATCGCCCGGGCGTAGGGGCCGTAGGAGCCCTGGGCCAGCATCAGCTGGTTGACCACCGCCGCGCCATCGATCAGCAGACCGATGGCCGCTACGTCCGCCCAGGTTGGCGTGGGGTAATTGAACACCACCGAGTATTTCGCCTTCCCGGCCAGCAGGGCCTCGATCATCTCCTCCCGGGTGATCCCGAGGGTCTCCGCCGCCCGATACAGCAGCTGGCCGTGGCCACCCTCGTCCTGCACCTTGGCGATGAGGATCAGCTTGCGCCGGAGGGTGGGCGCATGGGGGATCCACTTCCCCTCGGGGAGCATGCCCACGATCTCGCTGTGGGCGTGCTGGGAGATCATACGGATCAGCTGCCGCCGGTATTCCTCCGGCATCCAGTCCGTGGGCTCGATCTTCTCCCCCCGGGCGATCCGCGCCTCAAACTCCGCCAGGCGGGCCTCATACTCCGGGCCCTCCTGGGGCGGCGGCGCCTGCTCCGGAACCGGAACCGCCTGACCGTGAATGCGATACATGAGCATCGTGCCCCTCCTTTCCCAGCAGAACCTGGGCGGCTGGACCTGGATCGGGAAAGCGGGATATCTCTCCCTTTCCAGCAACATCATCCGGATGTTTCCGGAGGCTCACACCTTCGCAGCCCTCGCATCACCCAGTCGGTGAAGGCTTCCGCGATCTGCTCCGGCGAGAGAGGGCCCTTCGGGCGATACCAGACGGCGACGCCGTTCAGCGCCGTCAGGATGAACCGGGTGATCAATGGCACATTCAGGTCCGCCCGGAACACCCCTGCCTCGATCCCTTCCTGCAGGATCTCCCGAAACAACGCCTCATAAGCATCCCGACGGGCCAGGATGTCCGCGCGGCGCCGAGGGCTGAGGGCTTTCCATTCGTGATTGAACACCACCGCCGCATCCTGGCGCTCCGTCACCACCCACAGGTGCGCGGCCACCGCGAGCCGGAGCTTCTCCACCGGGGAACGCCCGGAGCGGACGATGGGCTCCAGGCTGGATAGAAACGCCTGGGCGGCTTCATCCACAATCTCCCAGAGCAGCTCCTCCTTCGAGGCGATGTGGGCATACAGGCTCCCTCCTTGCAGGCGGATCGCCGCCGCGATGTCCCGGATGGAGGTGCCGTAATAGCCCCGCTGGCTGAAAAGCCGCCCGGCTACCCGCAGGATGGTTTTCCGTCGATCCCCATGAGTTCGTCGCGCCATTTTTGCTAACGAACGTTTGCTTAAATTATATGGGGTTGATTTATGCCTGTCAAGATAGGGCTCCGCCGGCCCGGATCCGATGAGGGCTGGGCCAGGCGCCGGCAGCGCCCACCCTCCGGTCCCCGCCCCGAAGGAGGTCCACCGCGCAACGCCGGTCGATCAGCGCTGCCAGCGGAGCTCCCCCTGTCCGACCAGGAACCGATAAGCGAGGGCGGCCGCCAGAGCGACCGTGCGGCCCTCCGGATCCAGCGGCGGAGCGGTTTCCATCAGCTCCATCCCCAGACATGCCGGATGGGCGGCCAGCCGGCGCACCATCGCCAGCCCCTGAAAGGCGGTCAGCCCGCCCGGGCTTGGCGCGGAGACCCCCGGGGCGTAAGCCGGGTCGAACACATCCATATCCAGACTGATCCAGAATCCCGCGGTCCCGGTGGTCACGTGCGCCAGCGCGGTTTGCGCAATGGACTCCGGATCCGATGCGTGAACCCGGGCTGCCGGGATCATATGGACGCCGTGTTGTCGGGCGACCTCGTGGTAAGCACGGCTGTTCCGTCCCCCGATGAGCCCGATCTGCACCAGCCGGGGGCCCTGCAGGAGGCCCTCCTCCAGCAGGCGCCGGAACGGCGTCCCGCTGGTGATCTCCCCTTCCAGGAGCGCTCGCAGATCATGATGAGCGTCGAACTGGATCACACCGATGGGCTTCCCTCCCAGGCCCTCCCGCACGCCCCGGATGGTGGCGTAAGAGAGCCCGTGATCCCCCCCCAGAACCAGAAGGCGCAACCCCCACCGGACCGCTTCGGCGATGACGGCCGTGACGCGCCGGTGGGTTTCGTGAACATCCGTGTGGACCACGGCGACATCCCCGAGATCAGCCAGGCGCAGGATCCTGACGAGATCCACCCCGCTCTCCAGGTCGAACGCCGTCATCCGGTAAAGGGCGCGCCGGATCGCCGCGGGAGCCTCGCGGGCACCCCGCCGGCCGATCACCGTGGTGTCGAAGGGGATGCCGACCAGCGCTACATGGGCCCCCGCGGGATCCGCCTGGATCAGGTCGGCGATCCGCACGTCGTGGGGATCCGGGGGAACGGGGGATTGATCCGGCGGGCGAAGCCAGGTGAACGGGCTCATGGAGTGTTCCCCGGAGGCGTGAGGATCACGCGCTGGTTGAGACCACCACCGCGATGGCGAAGCCGCCGTCGTGGGTCATGCTCACCGCCCATTGTTTCAAACCCAGCACCCGGGCGCGCTCCGCCGCCCATCCGTGAAGGTGCACGTGGGGCTGCCCCCGGTGGTCAGGCAGGATCTCCACGTCGTGAAACCCGATGCCTTCGCGGGCCATGATCCGCAGGCCGACCCCCAGCGCCTTCGCCGTCGCCTCTTTCGCGGCGAACCGTGCGGCGTATTCGAACACCTTCCCCCGACAGGCGCGGCGCTCCGCTGGCGTGAACACCCGCTGGAGAAAGCGTTCGCCGAACCGGGCCACCACATGTTCCACCCGCCGGATCTCGATGATATCGATCCCGATCGCCACCATCTGCAGGCCTCTCGCGGATTCAAAGGGGATCCCTCGGGAGGGCGAGCCCAGGTTTGTGCATGCTCCCAGGGCCTCCGTCGCCCGGCTCCCATCCGGGAGGCCCTATGGTCCCTCTCCTTCCTGGAACGGCGCGGGGCACCAGGAGTTCCGCCCTCCAGAACCCTTAGAAATCGATGCGATCCAGGAACGATCGCACTGCTTCCGCCACCGCCTCCGGCTGCTCCAGCATCACCATATGGCCTGCTCCATCGATCCGCACCAGCTCGGCCTTCGGGATGTGAGCGGCCAGATATTCCGCATACTTGATCGGCGTCATCCGGTCCGCCGTGCCGCCGATGACCAGGGTGGGCACCCGGATCTCTCCCAGGCGATCCATGACATCGAAAGCATCACACGCCCGATAATCTCCCTCAACAATCGCCGGATCCATGGCGAGCAGCATGCGGCGCCCTTCCTCGACCAGCCGGGCCGGTGGGTTTGTTCCCCAGCTCCATTCCACGATGAGATCCACGGTTCGAGGGAAATCCGTGCGCAGTCCCTCCAGGATCGAAGGGCTAACCCGGAGTCGAGCGCCCGTGGCCACCAGGACAAGGGCCGCGACACGCTCTGGATGATGGAGGGCCGCCCATTGGGCAATGGCACCACCCATGGAGTGCCCCACCCAGACGGCGCGGGAAAGCCCTACCTTCTCCATCCAGTTTACAATCAGATCCGTGTATTCAGCGATGGAGGATCGTCCGCGCCCGCGGGAGCGGCCATGGCCCGGAAGATCCAGGGCATAAACGGTGGCCCCGGGCAGGTTCCGCAGCGCCCCCGGCCACACCAGATGGGATTCCCCCGCCCCGTGAATCAGAATCAGGGTGTGATGCGCCTCCGGAGCCTGATGGACCGCATAATAGATCACATCCTCACCGATGGTTTGTTCGGGCATTTTCCCCGCTCCTGAGGAGATCTGGAGCATGGCAGGCTCCACAAAACATCTGGCTCATTTCCATGGGCAAAGCGGTCGCCCCATATTCATGAACTTCGGGCAGCGAACCGATGCTCAGCCCAGCAACCAGAGCAACAACTGGAGCGACCGCCAGTAGACGCGACGGAACGGCCAGGGCCACTCCGGGCCGGGCAGCAGCGGCGGGAAGGCGCGGGCGCCGGGCTCCTGCCACAGATTGTCCCAGCCGCTCGCATCCCAGAGCAGATCAGCCCCCGGCAACCCGGCCGCCCGCACCTTGGGATCCGGGTTCCAGCCATTGTTCGCCAGGATATTGCTGTGAATCCAGTTCCGCTCGGGGATGGCGCCGACATCGAAAACGGTCCCCTTCGGGAAAACCTGATATAGCCCGACCACGGCGATGCCCACGGAAGCGTTGTCGCGGATCTCATTGCCGGTCACTTCGGTCTCATCCGCGGCCATGATCAGGATCCCGGTCCCTGAGGGCACGTTCCCCACAATCGCGCCCGGCTTGGCGAAGTTGGGCCCGTTGTTCCGGATGATGCGGTTGCCGACGATCCGGTTACGGGAGCCCACTTTGGATTCGAGGTTCGGGAGGACGAAGACCAGGATCCCCGCCGTGTTGTCATGGGCGTAATTGTTCTCCACGGTGATGGCCACCGAGTTCTCCACCTCGATCCCGCTGACGTTGCCATAGGCCTCGCTGTCGCGAATGATGCCGTTGCGGGATTGGCCGATGTAGATGCCGGTGTCCCATGCCCCGGTGGCCACCACCCGCTCGATGAGGATATCTTCGCTCCCTACGGGATACACGCCGTAGGCACCGGTGTTCTCCGTCACCACATCCCGGATCACGATCCCCCGCGCCCCTGGCACCACGATGCCGTTATTGGTGTAATTGCGCACGATCAGGTTCTCCACCGTGAAACCATCCCGGGTCGCGATGATGCCATCTCCCAGCACGCCCCGGCCGTCCAGGACCGGCCGCTGGCCATCCCGGGAGATCCCCCGTATGGTGAGGTTCTCCGTCTCCACCACCAGGGCCTCATGGTAGACACCTGGCTCGATCAGGACGGTGTCGCCGGGCCCAGTCCGATCGAGCACCGCCTGGATAGATTCCCCGGGCCGGACGACCCAAGTCTGGGGAGCGCGGGGCGGCTCGGGGGCGCCCTGGGCGCCGACATTGTAGCGGGCCGCCAGCGCCCGGGCCGGGTTCTCCAGACGGGAGACCACGGGCAGGCCCGAGGGCACCGTTTCGGGAACGGGTGGAAGAGCGGATTCATCGGTCAATGCGTAGAGGAAAGCCACCAGGTCCGCCCGCTCCTCCGGGCTTAAGCGGAAAGGCTGGATCTTCGCGTCGAGGTTGGGGAGATCCATCCCTCGCCCGCGGCCGCCGCCATCTTTGTAGAAATCGATCACTTCCTCGAGGGTCGCGAAGACCCCGTTATGCATATAGGGAGCGGTCAGGGCAACGTTGCGCAGGGTCGGCACCTTGAAGGCCCGCTCATCCCGGGGCGAGCCGGTGACCTCCGCCCGTCCCCGATCCGCCGGCATCCCGGGCAGATCCGGCACCCCGATCACCCGGAAGTCCGAGGAGCCGAACAGGGGAAGCGTGTGGCATTCAAAGCACCGGGTGCGTCCAGAGCGGAACAGATTCAAGCCGCGGCGCTGGGCCGGCGTGAGCGCCCTCTCATCGCCTGCCGCGAAACGGTCAAAGGGCGCATTCCGGCTGACCAGGGTGCGCTCGAAGGCGGCGATGGCCTTTGCAATATTCTCAAAGGTGACCGCCGAACCGTCTCGACCCCCAAAGGCCCGGTCGAACCGCTCCCGATACTCCGGGATCGCCCGGAGCTCCTGAACCAGTCGGTCCGGCTGTTCCGCCATCTCCTGGGGATCCGTCAGGGACATGCGGGCCGCCTCTTCCAGAGAGGAAGCCCGGCCATCCCAGAACAGACGTCGGAGATAGCCGACATTCCACAGGGTGGGAGCGCCCCGGCGCATGGGCTGGCCGTCGGCACCGATCGAGCGTCCCTTCCCATCCGTGAACCCCAGATCCGGATGATGGCAGGTTGCGCACGAGCGGGTGTTGTCTCCGGAGAGGATGGGATCATAGAACAGCAGGCGGCCCAGCTCCGCCTTCTCCGGGGTCTGGGGGTTATCCGGGGGAATCGGCATCGGGGGGAAGGGGCGCCGGAGCGCCCCGGTCGCGCCCGGCATCCCATCGGAGAGACCCCCCGGGGGCAGATCCGGGGGAACCGGCCAGAAGGCCGCGATGAGGAACAGCAGAACAAGAACCAGCAGCACCCCGCCACCCAGGTAAAGTCCGATGCGTTTCATGGCGACCCCTCCTCTTTTATGAACTCAGGATCAGGGCTGCCCGGGTCCCTGAAGGGGCGGACGCCCCCCGGATCCCTCAGGGGTTGGGAGCCACCCCCGATGATCCCCAGCCCCTGAAATCCCCTGCGTGGATATCACGCAGGCCCCGTATCTTTTCAGCGATCCGGGGAAGAGGGAGAGGACAACGTGGGAGGAGGGCGAGTGCAGCGGACGATCCGCCGCACCCGGCGTTCGAATTCCCGGCGCGGCAGCAACACCCGGCGGCCACAGGTTAAGCAACGGATCCCGATGTCCGCTCCCACCCGGACGACCTGCCACTCCGTCCCACCGCATGGATGAGGCTTGCGAAGCTGCACCACATCATCCAGATGGATCTCCAGCGGCATGACCCCTCGCCTCCATGGGACGCCATCCGTTCAACCATTCCTGCAGCTGTTGCAAGGTCTCCATCGTGTCGCGGAAATGGATCCCGTAAAGGCCCAGCTCGCGGGCGGCCTGCACATTCTCCGGCAGATCGTCCACAAAAGCCGCGGCTTCCGGTGGGACCCTCAGACGCTCCAGAGCCAGGTGGTAGATCCGGGGGTCCGGCTTGAGAAGCCCGACCTCGGCGGAGATCACCACCCCATCGAAGAGGTCCAGCAGGCCCAGGCGCCTCAGGACCTCGCGCAATCCAGACCAGGCGTTGCTGATCAGGCCCAGGGCGACCTGGCCTTTCCACCGTCGCAGCGCTTCGACCAGCGGCTCATTCAGGCGATCCCCGGCGAAGAATCGCTGGCGTACCTGCTGGATCCTTTCCGGGGATCGGATCCCCAGCCGTTCCCCGATCGCTTTCCAGAACTCCGGCTCCGGCAGCTCCCCCCGCTGGGCTCGCAGGGAGAGATCGCTGGCGAAGATCAGCCGCTCCAGATCCTCTACAGTCAGCCCCAGCTCCCGCGCCAGCGCCTCCCGGGGGGAGGGATCCTCGCTGCGCACCAGCACGCCTCCGAAGTCCACAATCACCGCACGATGCATCCGGGATGTGCCTCCATGGGAAGACTTTCGATGGCGGATATAAGCCCGATGAGGATCGCGCGCCTTTCCACCCTCGTTGAATGGACAGCGCGGGTTTGCGGTGGAGGGCGCAAAACTCAGCATACTCCTTCTCGCCAGGAAGCGGCAACCAGGTTCCTGGCTAACGGAGCCGCCCGCTGCGCCATCGATCCAGCGCCAGCAACCCGATCGTCCCCAACAGGAGGAGGAACTCGAGGGCTCGCAATGGGGAAAGCGGGAGCGCCGGAGCCTGCGGCGGGACCTCTTCAGCCCCAGGCCGGCGCTCTACCGCTGCCTCTGTCGGAGCTGGCTGGGGAACGCTCAGACCGAACATCGGCGCCGGGGAGGGAGTGAGGGTATGATCTTTCAGAGCCCGCAGCGCCTGTTGCTCCGCCTCGGTCGCTGGGGCGCCAGCAGGCGCCATCGCCGGTGCGGGCCCTGCCGGCCCTCGCGACAGGATGAGATCCAGACCCAGAACCAGAATCAGCGTAGCGGCCATCGCCCAGGCCGCCCGCCGGAGCCAGCCACCCCGTTGAGACACGGAGGCGACCTGCTCCGGTCGGATCGCGAAGGAACGGGGCGCTCGCACAGGCGGCAGCGCCCGGATCGCCTGAACCGTCCAGCGGAGGGTCTCCCACGACCGAGCACATGTTTCACATCCGCGCAGATGCGCTTCCACCCGCGCCCGTTCTTCGGGTTCCAGGCGGTTATCCAGATACAGGGAAAGCCGATCCTGAACCCACCGATGTTCGTCCACTTTCAGACGGAAGAGCGGCATTCGGAACCACGCCGAGGATTGAGGTGTTCTGGGAACAAGGCAAAGCACCTTCAGCACCCCACCTGATCCTGAGCCCCCATGTTTCCAGGAAAGTCAGAATCATGGCCGGCCCTTTAAGAGGGACGTATGGTTCCCGGTAAAAGTTCCCGGTGAGCCAGCAGGAAATCCCGGACCCGCGCGCGGGCCCGACTCAGGCGGGACTTAACGGTCCCCAGCGGCACCCGCAGGATCTCCGCGATCTCCTCGTAGGAATATCCCTCGATGTCAGAAAGCACCAGGACCACCCGCTGATCTTCCGGAAGGCTCTGGATGGCGCGATGGATCCAGTCGGCCAGCTCCTGGCGCTCCGCGTAAAATTCCGGCCCTTCCACCGGGGGGAGGAGCATCTCCGCTTCCGGCCCCTGATCCACCACGAACAGCGCTTCCAGGGAGGACTGAGGCCGGCGGCGACGGCGGCGCAGCTCATCGTAACACGCGTTGGTGACGATGCGAGTGAGCCACGCCAGAAAGGAGCCGCCGCGGAACCCCCGGATCCCCCGAAAAGCGGCGATCAGCGCCTCCTGCATCGCATCGGCGGCCGAATCGTGATCGCCCATGATGCGATAGGCAACATGATAGAGGCGATCCTGGTAACGGCGGACCAGCTCATTGAACGCTTCCAGGTCGCCGGACCGGGCCGCCTCGATCAGTCGCAGCTCATCGGGAGCTGGAGCAGGTGGGCTCATGGGTTAATCGACAAACCGATACTTGATGAGGGTCCACAGGGCCTTCAGGCCATCGCGGATGGGGCGGATTTTCTTCCCCTCCCGGAACTCCCGCCCGTAGTAAGAGATGGGCACCTCGAAGATCCGGTAGCCCCGCTTGAGGATCTTGGCCGTGATCTCGGGCTCGAACTCGAATCCCCGGGCATGCAGCGGGATGCCCCGCACCACCTCCGCCCGGAACACTTTATAACCGGTCTCCATGTCGCTCAGGATCGCATCGTAAAGCAGGTTGGTGATCAGCGTAAGGAACTTGTTGCCGATCATGTGCCAGAAGAGCATAGCTTTGCGGGGACCCAGGAAACGGGAGCCGTAAACGACCGAGGCCCGCCCCTCCAGGATCGGTCGGATCAGATGAGGGTAATCCCGCGGATCGTATTCCAGGTCCGCATCCTGGATCAGGAGGATGTCCCCCGTGGCGTGGGCGATGCCGGTCCGCACGGCCGCCCCTTTCCCCATGTTCCGCTCGTGGTAGATGACCCGGATGTCTCCGTTCCGGGCTTCTTCCTCCAGGATCTCCCGCGTCCCATCCGTCGAGCCATCATCCACCACAATGATCTCATCCGCCAGGCCGACCGCCCGCACCTGTCTGAGGATCTCCCGGATCGTCGCCCGCTCGTTATATACTGGGATGATCACGGAAAGCCGCATGGTCCTTTCGCCCCTCTGAACTCGTTCGGAGCTGCTCTCCTCCCGGGGGTTTTCGGCTCTTCCCCCTGAAGGATCGGAGCAGGGTGATGCGATGAAGCTCGAATCGGGAATTATGTAAGTCCTATTATATCTGGGGTGAGAGGGCTTCGTATGCCCCGGTGGGGCTTTGAGCGCCTCAAGCGATCTTCTGGATTGGGAGGGATGGCCCTTTGCGGCTGGCCCTGATCACCGGCGAATATCCGCCTCTTCCTGGGGGCGTCGGCGATTACACGCGCGAGCTGGCCCGGGCCCTGCAGGCCCGGGGCCATACCGTGGCCGTATGGACCGATCGCCGCGGCGAGGAGGATATGCCTTCCCCCTTCCCGGTCTTTCGGGTCGTTCAACGCTGGGATGCCCGGGCCTGGTTCACCCTGGGGCGCTCGCTGCGCGCCTGGCGGCCGGACGGCGTTCTGCTCCAGTATCAGGCGGCGGCCTATGGGCTGGGCGGGGCGATGAACCTCTGGCCGGCGATCGCGCGGCTCTGGCTGAGAGGGATCCCCATCGTGGTCACTTTCCACGATCTGCGCGTCCCCTACCTGTTCCCGAAAGCCGGCCCGCTGCGAGCGTGGAGCATCCGCTTCCTGGCCCGCCGGGCGGATGGGGTGATCGTCACCAATCATGAGGACGAAGCGACCCTGCGCGCTGCTGGGATCCACTCCCTCTGGCGCATTCCCATCGGGAGCAACATCCTGCCCCCATCGGACCTCCCACCCCCTCGAAGCGCCCGGGCCCGCCTGGGATTCCCGGAGGAACTCCCCCTGGTGGGCTTTTTCGGCTTCCTGCATCCATCGAAGGGTTTCGATGTTTTGCTGGAGGCCATCGCCATGCTTGCGCGAGAAGGGATGTCTGTCGGCCTGGTGCACATCGGCGCGACGGTGGCCCCCAGCGATCCCTCCCAGCGCGATTACGCGGCCTGGTGTCGTCAACGGATCCATGAGCTGGGATTGCGGGGGCGCGTCTGGGAGACCAGTTACCGCCCGCCGGAGGAAATCTCCCTCGCCTTCGCGGCGGTGGATCTCTGCGCCCTGCCGTATCGCGATGGGGTTTCCTTCCGACGGGGAACGCTGATGGCGGCCCTGGCCCATGGGCGGGCGGTGATCAGCACCTTCCCCCGCGTCCCGATCCCGGAACTCGAGACGGGAGATCCGATCCTTCTGATCCCCCCGGAAGATCCGCAAGCCCTTGCCCTTGCCATCCGGCGCGTCCTGAAAGATCCTGTATTGCGTGCTCAGCTGGAGCGCGGCGCGCGGACGCTGGCGGATCAGTTCTCCTGGGAACGAATCGCCGCTCAGGTGGAAGAGGTCTTCCAGTCGCTGGGCGTGAGGCCGCAGCGATGAAACGCTGGGGATGGACAGGCCTATCTCTGACCCTGATCGGTCTGGCGTTCGGCCTGCGGGTTTACCGGCTGGGCGCCGCCAGCCTGTGGTATGACGAGGCGTTCAGCGTCGATCTGGCCCGCCATCAGATCTGGCAACCGGTGGAGGCCCATCCTCCCCTTTTCTATCTAACGCTCCGGCTCTGGATGGCCCTCGCAGGCTCCTCCGAGTTCGCTGTTCGCTTTCCCTCAGTAGTGACCGGGACGCTGATGGTGGTGCTGTTCGCCGCCACCGCCGCGCGGATCGGACGTTCGCCGATGGCCCGGATCACCGCGCTGGGCCTGGCCGCCACCCTTCCGTTCTGGGTCTGGGAATCCCGGGAAGCGCGGATGTATGCGACGCTGGGGTTCTGGGCCGCCCTGGTCCTTTACGGGATGGCCCGGGGCTCCATGCATCTGACCCTGTTCGCCGCCCTGGCCGGGATCTACACGCATTATGCGATGCTCTGGATGGTCCCGGGGATCCTGCTTCTCGGGCTCCCATGGGGGTCTCCATGGATCCCCCGGGCGGTGGCCCTTCTCATCGGAGCGATCCCCGGCGCGGTCCACGCGCTGTGGGTGGGGCGGACGCAGGGGGCGTTCTGGCCCGGAACCCTGGACCTGGGGCGAATCCTGATGGTCCTCTGGCAAGCCCAGGGCTTGCAGGCCCGGATGGCCGGATTCGTTCCGCCGGATGGATTCCCCTGGATCCCGGGTCTGATCGCGGGCGCGGGCATCGCCGGGATCGGGCTGATCTCCGGGCTTCGCTGGCGAGCGGCGCGTTCCATATTTCTGGCCCTCGGCCTTTTCCCCCTCACGGTGGGCCTGGGTCTTCTGTATGGAAGCCCCAAGTTCCACCCCCACTACTTCATCGGCGCCGCCATCGGGTTCTGGCTGCCCGTAGCGCTGGGCTGGGCGAATGGGTTCCAGCGCGGGCGGGGAGCTTTCCTGCCGGCCCTGGCGGCGTGGGGCCTCTTCGCCCTGCCGGCTTTGAGCTGGACCCTGGGCCATGCGGAGCAGGTCAAAGACGACTGGCGAGGCGCGGTCCGGACGGTGGAGGCCCGGAAGGGGCCGCAGGAGGCCGTGGTGCTGACCAGCGGATTCGCCCTCCCGGCTTATCAGGTTTACGCCTCCACCACCACGCCGATCCCATTGCCGGCGATCCCGGTGGCGGATGTGCGATACGTGCTGGATTACGAAGCGGTGGCGCCGATTCTGAACCAGGCGCTTGCGGGAACGCGCGGGGCCTGGCTGGTGCAGTGGGGCGATGAGATCAACGATCCGGCCCAGGTCACCGCTGCCGCCCTCGACTGGATCGGCGACGAGCTGGAGACCTTCACGTTTGCGGGCGGGATCCGGGTCCGGCATTTCATATGGGGGGAATTTCACCCGCTGCCGGAGGACCCCCAGGCCCTTTTCGGCCACCCGGGCCAGCCGATTGGCCCCCACCTGATCTGGCTGGGTTATGGCCTTCCGGGAGGAGCACTACCGGCAGATCACCCCCTTTTCGTAATCGCGGGATGGCAGACCACCGGGCCTCTTCCCTCCGGTCTGCGGGTCTCCCTCCGCCTGGAACAGGAAAACGGCACCCTCTGGGGACAATGGGATGGCGCGCTGGGAGGTGAGACGTGGGACACGGCCCGATGGCCGTGGCCCCGGGTTGTTCTCGCCCGTTACGCGGTCAGGGCGCAGACCGGTACTCCACCGGGTCGCTATCGGCCCCGCCTGGTGGTTTATCAGGGTGGTCAGGTGTGGCTGGCCGCGCAGCTGAATCCGGTGGATCTCTCGCCTCCTGAGAGGCCGTATACAGATTCCCGATGGGAAGGCTCTCCACGAGCGCAATGGCCTGGCCTGGCGCTGACCCATGTGGATCTCGAGGGGGAACCCCGGGCGTGCCAGCCCCTCACCCTGGCGCTGTGGTGGCGAGTGGACGGGCATCCCGCTTCGAATGAGGTGAGCCTTCGCATCGGAGAGGTTTCCATCACGGAACCGTGGAACCCCGCCCAGCCCGACCGGGCCTGGGGCCCCGGGGAACGATGGCGTGTCCGCCATCGCATCCAGATGCCATGCGCGCCCGGCCGTTATGCGCTGGAGGTCGCGTTAGGGGGAGGAGAGGACCCCTCGTTGCGATGGCAATCCGTGATCACCATGGAGGTCGAACCGTGAAGGATCCGCGGGCGACCCCTATCCTGAAGTCACAACCGGACAAAGCACGACCCGCTTATTCAAACCTTATCCCCCGATCTGGCTCATCACCCGGGCCATCGGGATGACCCCTTCGGGAAGGCCGTGACCCCATGGCTTGCGCCAGATGGCGGATCGGATCAGCGCTTTCAGCTCCTCATCGCTCGCGCCGCTGCGCAACGGTTCCCGCAGATCCACCTCGTCGTCCCGCAGCAGACACAGACGGAGCCGTCCCTCTGCCGTGAGACGAACCCGATTGCACTGGGCGCAGAACGGCTCGCTGACCGGGCTGATGAACCCCACCGATCCCATCGCACCCCGAATCCGATAGACCCGCGCCTCGCCATCCAGGCGGCCATCGTTGACCGGCTCCAGGGGGCCGAATTCCCCTTCCAGGATCCGGATCATCTCCGCCGTGGGGACCACCACCTGTTGGGCGAAGGGGGCCACATCGGCAAAAGGCATCACTTCGATGAAGCGGACCTGCCAGGGACGGGTGAGGGTCAGGGCGGCGAGATCCACCAGGTCCTGGTCATTATAGCCCCGCACCACCACAGCGTTCAGCTTAATGGGGGTGAGCCCGGCAGCCTCGGCGGCGAGAATACCTTCCCAGACCTCCTCCAGCCGGCCCCATCGGGTGATCCGTCGGAACTTCTCCGGGTCCAGGGTGTCCAGGCTGACATTCACCCGCTTCAGGCCCGCCCGGGCCAGGGGCTCCGCGAGGGCCTTCAGCCGCAGGCCATTGGTGGTCATGGAGATCTCGCGTATCCCGGGGAGGGCGGCCATCCGGGCGACCAGCTCCACGAGATTCGGGCGAACCGTCGGTTCGCCACCGGTCAGGCGGATCTTGTCGAAACCCAGTTCGGCGAAGAGGCGGGTCAATCGGATCAGTTCCTCATCCGTGAGGAGCTCCTCGCGGGGGAGAAAGACCATCTTCTCTGGCATACAGTAGACGCAGCGGAGATTGCAGCGGTCCGTCAGGGAGATCCGCAGGTAGCGGATATGTCGTCCGAATTGGTCGACCACCATCCGGGCCCCCTTCGCCAGGGTCCAGGGATCTCTCCAAAACCCACCAGCCTGGGATTCTGAGGCCATTTTACTGCAGCTGCCCGGGGCGCGTCCACTTCTGGACGCGCCCCACCTCGCTTTTCCAGCGGAAGCCGGGCCGGGGACCTTCGATGCCCGGCCCGGCTTTCCCCTGAGGGAAGACCCGCCACGCAACTCCGGCTCAATATGAAACCTGCCGCCGGACGGCCTGCTGGGGATAAGCGACCCCCACCCGATCATGGGCAGCGAAGGCCAGATACTGGTAGGCCGTTCCCAGACCGTAGAACACCGCAGTGGCCAGGAGCATCGGAGCCAGCCCATATTGTTGCTGGAGGAAGCCGGAGAGGGCCGCCCCGACCATCCATCCCGCTTCCCAGGTCAGGTTTAGAACCCCACTCACGGCGGCCCGCCCGGTCGCCGGGACCTGCTCCATACAGAACTCCACATAGAGAGGAGAAGCCATGTTCATCAATGCGCCCCGCAACACCATGGCCAGCGCGGCCAGGGCGGCCTGATCCGTCAGGGCCATGCCGATCAGGAACCCGATGGAGAGCCCCTGGGTCAGGGCCACGGTAGCGATCCGGCCGATCCATCGAGCGATCGCCGGGGCGAGGAGTGTGGTAAACCCGGTGAACGCTGAGGTCAGCGCGAACAAAATGCCGAGGGTCGAATCATCCAGCTGATAACGTTCATGGAAATAAACATTCAGAAACGGAATGCTCAGCGCAGCGCCTATCCCCAGCAGGAAGTTCGGAATGGCCATGCGAGCCACAGGACCCCGCAGGGCCTGCTTCGGCCATCCAGCTGTCGGATTGCTATGGGAGGCACGCGGGACCTCCCGGATCCCCAGAAGAGGAAGCACAGCCAGGAGGTCCAGAAGGGCGGTGAACAGGATCGGCCCGGCGTAGATCGTGGGGCCCAGCGGCGCGAAGGCCCGGAAAAGATCGGGCAGCGCGCCGCCGATCCCCTCGCCCAGGAAACCTGTCCAGAACAGAATGGCGGAGGAAAGGGCAAACAAGCGGGTGCGCTCCGCCCCCGATGCGTTTTCGGTCAGAAACGGCGCATAAACGATGAAGAACAGGTTGTATCCGGCCCCGATGAGGCCAACCCCCAGCCCCACCCACACCGGAGAGATCCCCAGGCCTACCCCTACGGTCCCGATCGCCATCATCAGGCCTCCGATGATCAGCATCGGCCGGCGGCCGATGCGATCCGCCCACCATCCGGCTGGCAGGCCGATCCCCAGGGCGATGGCGGAAGGCAGGGCATTCAACACGCCCATGACCCCCCGGGGATACCCCAGATCCAGCAGGTGCAGATTGAACCAGAGCCCATAAATGGCGCTGCTCAACCCGTGCAGCGCCAGGGCAACGAGGAAGAGCTGGACATTCCGCGTGTAGTGGGATCGTTGTAACGTCCGCATCGCTCTCCCCCTCCCACGGACAGGTTCGGAAAGGCGGCACAAGCCACCCTCCTGAAAAGGGCAGATGGAGCATGGTGCGCTGTCCGGTTATGGGTTGAGGAAACCGGAGATCGACGGGATCTCCGGGATCTACCTCGGATCCTTCCACCGGGGCGGAGTCCCATCGGCCAGGGAGCAACCATCCGGGGCGCAACTCACCCAGGGCGCGGCGGCGGGTGCTGTGTTCCCCGGGCATTGACTTCAGACAGCGATCCCTCGGAGGCCATCCATGGATCCTACAGGGGCCCTATAAGAACTGCGTAAGCGGAGCCCGCTATTTCATGGTGTGAAGGGGAACACTTGCTGAGATATAATTTTTTAATGCCAGTTTTCCACCTCTGTCCAAGGCCGAATCGCGCGAAGTTCGCCATCCTTCAGGCACCGTGAGGCGGACGGCGAACCCACCCCATAGACCCAGCCCGCAGCCGGCCAGGGGGGATCCGCCGTGCGGCTGTGGGCGGCGCCAGGTGTCTCCCCCAGCCCCCGAATCCCCCTGGAGGGGACCAGCTGCGTAATTCCTGGGGATGTCGTGGGGGTTCCGTGCGCAGGAGAAAGCTGCGTTATCATGAACAGGCATCTTGATCCGGAGGAAGGGAGCGTGATCACCGCCCTGAATATCGCTCAGATCTTGCTGGCGATCGCATTGATCGCCATCATTCTGCTTCAGGCTGGATCTTCCCAGCTGGGAGGGGTTTTTGGATTGGGCGATGTGGGGGTGCCCCGTAAGCGCCGGGGGCTGGAACGCACCGTCTTCAATCTCACGATCTTCCTGGCCGTTCTCTTTCTGGCCCTGGCGGTGGTCAATGTGATCGTGACCGGGACCCCTGCGGGCTAAGGTCTCTTTTCTCTTCCCTCGCCGCGCTGCTTCGCGGCATAAAGGAGGGGAGATCAGGAGCTTGGGGGGCTGGGGCAGGCGCCGAAGCGGCTCGTTCCAGCACCCTGGAATCCCAGCTTGCAAGAGATCCCGCTATGGCTTCACGTCCCCGATATCCTACTCTGGCCCGTGGGCTATATCTTCCACTGGTTCTTGTTTTGTTTATGGCGCTCAGCCTGGGCGTGCTGATGGCCTCCCTGGCCCTCCGGGCCGGCGTGGAAACGGTCCCGGCGCGGGGAGGGCATTATGTGGAGGCGATCGTGGGCCCGATCACCACCCTGAACCCGCTTCAAATTCAACCCGGAGATTCGGAAGCCGACATCGCCCGCCTCATCTTCAACAGCCTGGTGCGGCTGGATGCGCAGGGGTTGCCGGAAGGGGATCTGGCCCAGCGCTGGGAGGTCTCGGAGGACGGGCTGCGATATACCTTCTACCTGCGTCCAAACGTCCGCTGGCACGATGGGGCCCCGCTGACGGCTGATGATGTCCTGTTCACCGTGCGCCTGTTGCAATCGCCGGAGCTCCCCGGGCCCCCGGAGCGCGCACGCCTCTGGCAATCCATCGAAGTGGTTCCGGTGAACAGCCTGACCGTGCAGTTCCGGCTGCCGGAGCCGCTGGCGCTTTTCCCGGATCTCCTGACGTTTGGGATCCTGCCCGCTCACATCCTGCGCGATGTGCCGCCCGCCCAGATCCCCACGCATCCCTTCAACCTGAATCCCATCGGCACCGGCCCCTATCGGGTGGCCTCCGTGCATGTGGAAGAAGGTCGGATCCAGCGAGTGGTCCTTTCCGCCAACTCCTCCTACTTCCGCGGCCCACCCCTGCTGGAGCAGGTGGAGTTCCGGATCTTCCCGGATACCCGCACCGCCCTCCTGGCCTATCGTGCGGGGGAAGTTCAGGGCATCGCCCGCATTGCCCCTTCGGATCTGGATCAGATCCGCGCGCTGCCCTCGCTGAATCTGTTCTCGGCGCTCCTCTCGAGCTACCAGGCGATCCTGTTGAATCATGCGTCCCCCTTGTTCCGGGAGCGGGAGGTGCGAGAGGCCCTCTGGCTGGCCCTGGATCGCCAGCGCCTGATCGATCAGTTCCTGGCTGGCCAGGGAGTGGTGGCCAGCAGCCCCATCCCCCCCGGCCACTGGGCCTTCCATCCCCGGCTTCCGCCGGTCCCCTACGATCCGGAAAAAGCGCGGGCTCTGCTGGAAGCGCGGGGCTGGGTGATCCCGGAAGGGGGAACCGTGCGGCAGAAGGGGGATCTGACGCTGCGCTTCCGTCTCGCCGCAAGCGCGGACGGCTTTCATGACCTCATCGCTCAGGAGATCGCCCGACAGTGGCGGGCGATCGGGATCGCGGTCGATGTGGATCCCATCCCGGGGGATCTGGTGGAACAGATCCTTGTCCCTCATCGCTTTGATGCCGCACTGGTCGAGCTGATGATCCCGGGAGATCCCGACCCCTATCCTTTCTGGCATGAAACCCAGGTGGATGCCGGGCAGAACTACGGCGGGTTTCGGGATCGCGACATCAGCGAGGTGATCGAGGAAGCCCGTCGAACATCGGACATTGTCCGTCGCCGGGAGCTTTACTGGCGCTTCCAGGAGCTGTTTCAGGAGAAGGTTCCCGCCCTCCTGCTCTTCTATCCGGTTTACACCTTTGCCGTGGATGAGCGGATCTCCGGGATCCAGGTGGGGGCGCTGCTCAACTCGCCGGCGGATCGTTTCGAGGGGATCACCGGGTGGTATACGCTGGTCCGCCGTCGGATCATCGTGCGATAGCGCAGCTGGCTTTCCTCCGGAACGGAACGATGGGAGGTAGAGGCCCCTATGGAGTTCCTGAATCGCCATTCGTTTCTGATATTTGGCGGTCTGGTGCTGCTGGGGCTGGGCGCCTTTTTATGGCTGCGACGAGCCGGATGGATCGGATGGGGGCTCTGGGCCCTTATCCTGATGGGCCTGGTGGTTTTCTGGCTCTCCATGCGGACGAGCCCGACCCAGCCTTTCGCCTCGCAGGCGGAGATTGAGGCGGCCCTTCGATCCGGGAGGCCCGTGCTGGTCTACTGGTTCTCCAATTACTGACTGGGCTGTCTCTCTCTTCATCCTGCCGTGCGCAGGATCGAGCGGGAATGGCGTCAGGGGCGTGTGCTCTATGTGGAGGCCCTCAGCCCGGCCGGGCGATCCTTTGGAAAGACCTATGGGTTGCGCCTTACACCATCCTTTGCGTTATTCGATGGGCAGGGTCGTCTGATCCGCACCTGGACCGGAACTGCAGGGGCTCCGACGCGGGCCGAGCTGGAGAAGAGCCTTCGAGGAGAGCCCTGAGCAGGGCCGCTTCGCGAGGGATCCCGCCCGCTCCAGGTTACGCATCCCGGTGGGGAGGAAGCAAAGACCATCCCCGCCGCCCCAGCCAGCGAGTCAGCTCGGTCGCCACCAGCCAGGCGCTGGCCTCAAAGAAGGCATAGGTCCGGCGCACGGAATCCGGGGGAGCCTCTTCCAGATCCGCGTTCTCGGCCACCCAGACCACGTGCTCCATCTCCTCGATTCGGTCCAGCACCTCTCCCGGTGTGCCCGGTACCGGGATATCCGCATAGCTCGGACGACGCTGATGGGGGAAGGTCACCGCGTAATCCGGCAGGCGAGGCAGGATCCCCATCGCAATATAGGCATGATGGAAAAAGAAGATCTGATCCCCCGGGCGGGCCAGCTCCAGAGCCGGCATAAACCGGAACCCCGCGGCTTCCCAGGCGGACCAGTCCACCATGACGCGTTCGACAAGGGCGCGCAATTCGGCCAGCGAGGGGACCGCGGAAGTGCGCAGGGTGAGGATAAATCCCTCCCGGACCTCCGAGAGGTGATCGAGGGCGTTATGAAGGGTCGCCTGGGCCTTCTCGGGCAACGGCTCCCCCTGGATCCGGCGGGCGAGAGCTGTCCGGGTCTGCTCCGCGAGTTGCCCGAGCGCCTCCAACGCCTGAAGACCGGCGCGCAGATCCCACAACGGCATCCACCTCACCCCTTTCCCTCAGGCTTGTAAGGCGGCAGCTGCCAGCCCCAATCTCATATATGATCTTAGCGCTCCAGCACCGCTCGTGCCAGATGCTCCAGGCCCTCCAGATCGTCCAGATCCAGCCATTGCAGCATCAGGCGTTCCACGCCGGCCTCCCCCAGACGTTCGATCTGATCGCGGATCTCCGATGGGGTTCCGATCAGGATCCCCCGGGCCCGCAGGGCTTCCTCCGAACGTCCTGCCAGCTTGCGGCGGACCTCCGCCGTATCCCGGCCGAACACCAGTCCGGTCATGAGGGAGCGGCGGACCTGCTCGGGCGATCGACCCTCCCGGGCCAGATATTCGTTCAGCCGCGCGTTCAACGCCCGGAAACGGTCAGGAGGGACCAGAACGGCGTTCCATTCATCGGCGTAACGAGCCGCGATCGCCAGGGTTTGACGAATCCCATTACCGCCGATCAACAGCGGCGGGCCGCCCGGGCGTTGCGGGCGGGGCCGTAATGTGGCCCCCTTCAATCGAAAAAACCGTCCCTGGAAATCCACAGGTTCCGCGCTGCGTAACAGGCGATAGATCACCTCCACTCCTTCCCGGAAGCGAATAAATCGCTCGCGGAGCGGAAGCAAATCGAACCCGAACATCTCGTGCTCCCGAACCTGCCACCCCGCTCCCAGGCCGAGGATCAGGCGTCCGCCGGAGAGGTCGTCCACCGCCGCCGCCATCCATGCCGTGAGGACCGGGTGGCGAAAAGAAAGCGGTGTAACCAGGGGGCCGAAGATCAGACGCCGGGTGTGGCTGGCCAGCCAGGTCAGGGAGACCCACAGCTCCAGCGCATCCCGATCGGGCGGATCCGGGTTTGTGAAATGATCCGAACGGAAGAGTCCAGAGAACCCCAGATCTTCAGCGACCCGGGCGATCCTTTGCCATCGAGGCCAGTTCAGGCCGTTCTGGCCCTCCACCATGAGAGCGATTTCGGGCTTCATAGCCCGCTCCTTGAGGATATCTGGCCAATTTCCTGAATACGAAACACCACACCCCAGCAGGCCACGACCGGCCGCTCTGCCGGACAACTCCCAGAAGAC
The DNA here is from genome assembly GCA_016842085.1 of Candidatus Thermoflexus tengchongensis. Lineage (GTDB taxonomy): Bacteria > Chloroflexota > Anaerolineae > Thermoflexales > Thermoflexaceae > Thermoflexus > Thermoflexus tengchongensis. The sequence goes on from JAEVEX010000080.1 coordinate 34,131, forward strand.
CGATCGGAGGGGCTTTCGCCCCGACTCCGGGGAAGTCTGCCTGCATCGACCTAATGAGTTTTGACAATCAAGATCGGTAAAGGCATACTCGGGTCATCACGCATGAAAGGAGCGAAAGATGGCCCGACGTAGAACAGTAACATTGACGGAAGAGGAACGCCAACAACTGATTAACCATCGAGATCACGATCCTC
>JAEVEX010000045.1:0-32500 GCA_016842085.1 Candidatus Thermoflexus tengchongensis
CTGGCCGCCCAGTCCGATGTGGCGGAATCCTGGAGGGATCCCTGGGGGACCTTCGAGACCAACGTGCGGGGCACTCTGAATTTGCTGGAAGGCATTCGGGCGCTGGGGTTGCAACCCCGCGTTCTGATCGTGACCTCGAATGAGGTCTACGGCCTGATCCGCCCGGAGGACGTTCCCGTTCGGGAGGATCACCCATTCCGCCCGGCCAATCCGTATGGGATCAGCAAGGCCGCCCAGGACTGGCTGGCCGCCCTCTATGCTACGGCTTACGCCCTGCCGATCATCCGGGCCCGCCCTTTCAATCACATCGGCCCCGGCCAGGATCCTCGCTTTGTGGTCCCGTCTTTCGCCCGTCAAATCGCCTGGATCGAGGCGGGATTGCAGGAGCCGGTGTTGTGGGTGGGGAATCTGGAAGCCCAGCGGGATTTCACGGATGTCCGGGATGTGGCCCGCGCGTATCGCCTGCTGCTGGAGCGGGGAGAGCCCGGCGAGGTCTATAACATCGGGTCCGGTCGACCCCGCCCGATCCGGGAGGTGCTGGAGCTCCTCCTCGCCATGGCTCGAGTGAACGTCCGGGTGGAGGTGGATCCCCAGCGCATCCGTCCCGTGGAGATCCCGATCAGTGCAGCCGACACAGCCCGGATTCGGGAGCGCCTGGGGTGGGAGCCCCGCATCCCCCTCGAACAATCCCTGCGGGACGTGCTGGAGGAGTGGCGGGTCCGGGCCCGGGAGGAGCAGGGACGGCGATCGGCGGCGCCGCAAACCTGATCGATGGACGCACGATCCCGAAAGCGTTAAACCCCACTGGGAGGCGTTCGAGGATGGAACGGAAACGCGCGTTGATCACGGGCATCACCGGCCAGGATGGTTCCTATCTCGCAGAGTTCCTGCTGGAGAAGGGCTACGAGGTCATCGGGATGGTCCGACGCACCAGCACCATCAACTTCGAGCGGATCCGCCACATCCAGGATCGCATCACCCTGGTTCAGGGGGATCTGCTGGATCAGTCCTCCCTCATTGACATCCTGCGGGAATACCGTCCCCATGAGGTTTACAACCTGGCCGCCCAATCCTTCGTGCCCACCTCCTTCAAGCAGCCGGTCCTCACCGGGGAATTCACCGCCCTGGGGGTGACCCGCCTGCTGGAGGCTATCCGCCTGGTGGATCCCACCATCCGTTTCTATCAGGCCTCCAGCAGCGAGATGTTTGGGAAGGTTAGGGAGGTCCCCCAGAACGAGAACACCCCCTTCCATCCCCGCAGCCCGTATGGGGTGGCCAAGGTGTATGCCCACTGGATCACGGTGAATTACCGGGAGAGCTATGGGATGTTCGCCGTCTCCGGGATCTGCTTCAATCACGAGAGCCCGCGCCGGGGGCTGGAGTTCGTCACCCGTAAGATCACCCACACGGCGGCGAAGATCAAGCTGGGCCTGGCCCACGAGCTCCGCCTGGGGAACCTGGAGGCTCGCCGGGACTGGGGTTACGCGCCGGATTACGTGCGGGCCATGTGGCTGATGTTGCAGCAGGACGAACCGGAGGACTACGTGATCGCCACAGGGGAAACCCACTCGGTGCGGGAGTTCGTGGAGCTGGCGTTTGACTATCTGGGCCTGGACTGGAAGAAATACGTGGTGGTGGATCCGGCCCTCTATCGCCCGGCGGATGTGGATCTCCTGGTGGGCGATGCCACCAAGGCGCGGACCAAACTCGGGTGGACGCCCTCAGTAACCTTCGAGCAGCTGGTGAAAATCATGGTGGACGCCGATCTGGAACTGGTGAAGCAGGAGTATGGGATTCGGGAGGGCTGAGATGACGATCATCCGATTCGGCACTGACGGATGGCGCGGCCGCATCGCCGACGATTACACGTTTGCGAACGTCCGGCGGTGCGCGCAGGGCTTCGCCCAATGGTTGCTGGATACCGGACAGGCGGAGGGCGGGGTGGTGATCGGCTACGATCACCGTTTCGCCTCCGAGCACTTCGCAGCGGCCTGCGCCGAGGTCCTGGCCGGCAACGGCATCCGGGCCTATCTGTGCGAGCGCGCCGTGCCGACGCCGGTGATCAGCTACGGCGTGGTCGCTCGCGGCGCGGCCGGAGCCATCAACATCACCGCCAGCCATAACCCTCCCACGGACAACGGATTCAAGGTCCGCAACCGTTTCGGGGGCGCGGTGGATCCCCAGGGCCTTCTGGAGATCGAAGCCCGCATCCCGCCGGATGAGAGCGGAGTGAAACGGATGCCGCTGGCGGAGGCCCGGGCGAAAGGACTGGTGGAGATCTTCGACCCGACCCCCGCTTACATCGAGCATCTCCAGACCCTGGTGGACCTGGAAACCCTCCGGCAGGCGGATCTCACCATCGTGGTGGACCCGATGTGGGGGAGCGGGGCAGGCTGGCTGCGGCGGCTGCTCTCTCCCGGGCGCATCCGGATTGTGGAGATCCATGGCGAGCGCAATCCCGTCTTCCCCCGCATGAAGCGCCCGGAGCCCATTCCCCCGAACCTGGAGGACCTGCAGGAGCAGGTACGGAACCTGAAAGCCGATGCCGGGATCGCGACGGATGGGGATGCGGATCGGGTGGGTCTGGTGGATGAGCAGGGGGAATTTGTAGATCAGCTGCGTGTCTACGGCCTGCTGGCGCTTTACCTCCTGGAGGTCCGGGGACAGCGGGGGCCGATCGTCAAAACCCTCTCCACCACCTCCATGCTGGAGAAACTGGGGGAGCGCTATGGGGTCCCGGTTTATGAGACGGGCGTTGGCTTTAAATATGTGGCCCCGAAGATGCTGGAGACCGATGCCCTCATCGGGGGTGAGGAGAGCGGGGGCTTTGCCTTCCGGGGGCATCTGCCAGAGCGGGACGGCATCCTGGCGGGTCTGTATCTGCTGGATTTCATAGTCCGGACGGGGAAGCGGCCCTCCGGGCTCATCCAGGAACTCTTCCGTCTGGTCGGTCCCCACTATTACTCCCGCATTGACGTGGAATTTCCGCCGGAGCGCCGGGGAGAAACCCGGGCCCGGCTGGATCAAGCGCAGCCGGAGCGGCTGGCCGGGCTCCGGGTCGTTCGGATCGACCGCAGCGATGGCTACAAGTTTTACCTGGAAGATGGCGGCTGGCTGCTGATCCGGTTCTCGGGCACGGAGCCCCTGCTCCGGATCTACACAGAGACCACGATCCCGGAGCGGGTGCCGCAACTGCTCGCCGCAGGCCGTGAGCTGGCCGGTCTGGAGTGAGGATCCGGATGCCACTGATCGACACCCATTGCCATCTGGATGATCCCGCCTTCGATGGGGACCGGGAGGAGGTGCTGGCCCGGGCCCGGATGGCCAGCGTGGAGGCCCTCGTGATCCCTTCCGTCACCCTGGAGCGGATCCCGGTTGCCCTGGCGTTGGCCGAGCGGCATCCGGGGATCTACGTGGCGGCGGGGATCCATCCCCATGCGGCCTCTACCTTCTCGTCCGCAGCGCTGGCGCAACTGCGGGAATGGGCCCGGCATCCCCGGGTGGTGGCGATCGGGGAGATCGGCCTGGATTTCTATCGGGATCTTTCCCCCCGGGAAGCGCAGCGCGAGGCTTTCCGGGCACAGCTGGAGCTGGCCGGCGAGCTGGGGCTGCCCGTGATCATCCACCAGCGGGAGGCCCGGGACGCCGTGATGGAGGAGCTGGAGCGCTGGGTGGCCTCCGGTTCAGGGGCTCGTGGGATCCTGCATGCCTTCTCCGGGGACACGGCCATGGCCCGGACGGCCGTTGCCTGGGGTTTTGTCCTGGGCATCGGAGGGCCCATCACCTATCCTCGTGCGGAGGCCCTTCGGGAGGCTGTGCAGGCGGTCGGGGCCTCCGCGCTGGTCCTGGAGACCGATGCGCCCTATCTGCCCCCTCAGCCCTATCGAGGGCGGCGGAATGAGCCAGCCTATCTCCGGCTGATCGCCGAAGCCCTGGCCCGCGTCCTGGGCCTTTCTCTGGAACACATCGCCGAGCAAACAAGCCGGAACGCTCAGCGCATTTTCCGGTTTAAGGGATTCGAGGGGTGAATGAGGCGCTGAGGGCGCTCGCTCACCCCAGGGCCATCCGGGCTTTAGCAAAGAAGAAGGGAAGAGCAGGCGCTCCGCGTTATAGAATTTTGTGGAAAGATTCGCTTTTCTGTGACAGAACCAGTGGGCTGCTTTAAAATGAATAAGACAGGCATGGAGCACGGCTTTCCGACCGCATCCTGAACCCAGGTAAACCGGGAATGCCTCTCACGGTGCAACATGGACCCTCATTGCGAATGATCCAGGAATGGCTCCGCGAGGATCTGGAGCGCGTGGAAGCTCGGATGCGGGAGATCCCGCTGACCTTCGAGCCTCTCAGGACCGCGGTGGATCATCTGCTTACGGCAGGAGGAAAACGCATTCGCCCCCTGCTGGTCCTCCTGACCGGCCGGCTCTACCGGCCTGCGGATGAAGCGATGGTCAGCCTCGCCGCTGCAGTCGAGATGCTGCATACCGCCACCCTGGTCCATGATGATCTGATCGACGGCTCCCTTCTTCGACGAGGGGTTCCCACCCTCAACGCTATCTGGACCCCAGCGGCGACGGTGCTCACCGGGGATTATCTTTTCGCCTACGCCGCCTCTCTGGCCGCGCGAACGGAAAACGTGCGGGTGATGTCGATCTTCGCCCGCACGCTGATGACGATCTGCGAGGGGGAACTCCATCAGCAGTTCGGCGACCGTGAGGCGATGCTGAGCCGGCAGGATTACCTGCGGCGGATCTACGCCAAGACCGCGGCGATGTTCGAGCTGGCCACTGAGGCGGCGGCGGTGCTGGCTCAGGCGCCAGAGCCGGAGGTGGAGGCCCTGCGACAATACGGGGTGGACCTGGGCATGGCCTTTCAGATCATGGATGATGTCCTGGACTTCACGGGGGAGGTGCAGGCTCTGGGCAAGCCGATCGGCAACGATCTGCGCCAGGGGCTGGTGACCCTCCCCGTGCTGCTTTACCTGGAGGAGCACCCGGAAGATCCGCTGATCCGTCAAATCCTGGGGGGGAACTCCAGGGATGATGGGATGATCGAAGAGGCCGTGCGACGGATCCGGGATTCCGAGGCCATCGCGCGTTCGGTGGCGGAGGCTGAAGCCTTTGTGCGTCGAAGCCGGGCCCATCTTCAGGGCCTGCCAGACGGCCCCGCATGGCATGCCTTGTGGTCTCTGGGAGACCATGTCCTGCGCCGGAATCGATGAGGGGTTTCCCCGAGGGCAGTATGAGTTCAGCCCATTGCTTCCTCCCGGAAAAGCCCTGGCTCCTGCCGGCTTCCAGGTGAAAGCGGGATGACCCCTCCCTGTAGCCCCTGCTTTGCCTGCTTATTCTGGGTTTATCCACCCGGGGGATTTTCGGGGGTTGGGGGCTACCGAAGATAGCCCTCAACCCCTGGATGATTTTTTCTCCCCTCATGCCTCTCCGGGCTGTAGGGAGGGACCATCCATCTCCCTGGGGATCCGGGCGACCTGGATCCTGAAGTTATAACCGGATGGAACGGGATGGATGTCTCGGTCATCATTGTGAGCTGGAACGTCTGGGAGTGGCTGGCTCCCTGTCTGGACTCGGTGCGGGGGGCGCTGGGTGCGCTGAAGGGGGAGATCATCCTGGTGGACAATGCATCCACGGATGGGACGCCGGAGCGGGTGCGGGAGGCTTTTCCAGAAGTTCGTCTCCTGGCCAATTCGGTCAACCGGGGCTTCCCGGCGGCGAATAACCAGGGGATGGCCGTTGCCCGGGGTCGTTATTTTTTCCTGTTGAACCCGGACACCCGGGTTCTGGATCGGGCCATCGAATCCCTGGTGGCCTTCGCCGAAGAGCACCCGGAGGCCGGCGTGGTGGGCCCGCAGCTGTTGAACCCGGATGGGACCGTTCAGTCCTCCCGCCGCCGGTTCCCCACGTTCTGGACGGCCCTCTTTGAAAGCACCTGGTGGCAGCCTTACGCGCCCCGCAGGATCCTGCAGCGCTATTACGTGCTGGACCGCTCGGACGAAGAGATCCAGGAGGTCGACTGGGTGACAGGAGCGGCCATGCTGGTTCGTCGGGAGGCGGTGGAGCAGGTCGGGCCGATGGATGAGGGGTTCTTTATGTATGCGGAGGAGATGGACTGGTGCCGGCGGATGCGAGCGGCGGGCTGGCGGGTGTTTTACTATCCTCGGGCGAAGGTGATCCATTACGGAGGGCGGAGCAGCGATCAGGTGCCCGCGGTGCAACATCTGGCCTTTCAGCGAAGCAAAATCCGTTATTTTCGGAAGCATCATGGCCCGATCGCCGCGGTCGCCCTCCGGGCCTTTCTCATCGGACAATATCTGTGGCAGATGCTGATGGAGGGATCGAAAGCGGCCCTGGGGCACAAACGGGCGATGCGCTGGAAGCGGGTTCGGATCTATGCGCGAGTGGTTCAAGGGTTGCTCTCCGCGAAGGAGAGATGGGGCCCCTCATAGGCTGAGGTGTCTGGTCTCATCCAGTGAGGGAAGTGGAAAAATCTGCTGGAGGTGAACAGGCCGTGAGAAGGAGGCGAGTCGGGCGCTTGGGGGTGGAGGCATGGCTTCTGTTCATACCCTCATGGATCCTCTACGGGCCCAGCCTGTTCTTTCCGCTTTTCTATGATGATCTCCTCCATCTGGCCCTGGTCGAGGGCCGGCCCTGGATGGCTCTGCTTCGGCCGACGCCGGAATATGGCTATTATCGTCCCCTCGTCCTCCTGTGGACGCGTTTGGCGTTTGCCATGCCAGGGCATCACGCCCCGATGCTGCTCCATCTGGGCGCGGTCGCCTTTCATATGTTGAACATTGCGCTGCTGGTCCGGCTGCTTCGCGTGCTGCCGCCTCTGCGGCCTTTTGCCCTCATCACGGGGATCCTCTTCGGGCTGTTCCCCTTCCATTATCAAGCCATTCTGACGCCCGCTTTCTCCCTGCACGTCTGGCAGATGACCTTCTTTCTCAGCATGGGAATCCTTTATACTGTTCCCGGGCTTCACACCTGGCTCCGGCATGTCCTGTTGTCCTTGCTGTTCCTCCTTGCCCTGCTCAACCATGAGACAGCTGTCCTGGCTGGGGTGTTCCTTGCTGGGGTGGATTACCTGGCTGCGGTCCGCAGCCGCCGATGGTTGCCTTATTTGATCGCGGGGGCCGGATATGCGCTTCTGTATCCGGCCTTGCCCCATGGCCGGCCTCCAGGAACCATATGGAGCCTGCCGGATCTGGCTGAGCGTCTCCGGTTCGCGTTCCAGGTGCTGGCCTTTCCTCTCCTCGCGGGCTGGAATCGGTGGCTGGGGGAAGAGAAGGCAAATCTTGCATTTGAGATTAGCCTCATGTGGCTGGCTCTCCGCTGGACAGCGATCCCGGGGGATCTCAGGCGGCGCGCCACAGCCGCGGGCTTGCTCTTCTTTCTCCTGGCAATCCTCCCTTCCGTAGTGTTGCTGCCAGCCGGGTATCTCCTTCACGGTCCCCGCCTGCTCTATCTGGGAAGCGCTGGCGTAGCGATCTTCTGGGTTGCTTGCCTGAAAGCGCCGCCCCATGCTCCCTTCGGGCTTCGGGCGCTTTATCGGGTTGCTCTCATGGTGGTCATCATCCTGGCCGGGGCGATCAGCCAGCGGCAGGTGGATCTTATACGCCAGGGCCCTGGAGCCCCTCCGGCTCGTCCAGAGGCTTCCGCCGTCGACGCCGGTGCGCCGTGCTCTCCTGGTTAACTTCCCGGAGTGGATCGCCTATAATACTCGAATCTTTCCGCTGGGGTCAGAGGGAGCTCTGGTGTTCGGTGGCCATCTCCTCCCGGGGGCGCTTCTGATCGCGAACTCTGCCCAGCGGCCGGAGGTCCGGCTGTTACGGGTGGATCTCCCTTTCCATCAGCCTCATGGCTATGCGTTCCAGCCGGCCGGCCCGCTGGCTGGGCCTGCAGAACTGCTCCGGGAGCTCCGGGAGGCGGACCTGATTCTTTTCACAGTTTATCGGGAAGCAGGGCCACAAACGGAGAGGCTATTGAAATCTGAGGCGCGGTTGGCGCCGATTCATATCGCTTTCTCGGAAGGATTGATGCTGCAAGAGGGCCTTGTGTGCGAACGCACCTCGGTCGTCCGGATCTATCTGCGCTGGACGCGCCAGGGTCCGATTTCCTCGTCCCTTTCCCTGGCGGTGCATCTGCTGGATTCCGAAAAGCGCATCCTCGCCCAGGCGGATGGTCCGCCATGGAAGGGGGCCGTTCCCTTTGAGGAAATCCCCCTGGGGGAAAGCCTTCTGGAGGTTCGAACCCTCCCACTCCGCACAGGGTTTTCACCGGCCGCAGTGCGAATCGGTCTCTATGACTGGCAGAGTGGCCAGCCTTTCGCAATCCAGAAGAATCCCTATGCTCTCCCCACTGAAGATGGGAGGTTCCTTATCCTTCCTATCTGGCCCTGTCCAGGATAAAGGAGAGCTGATCATAGGCCCTGCGCTTCTCCCGGGTGGAAAGCTCGGCGAATATCGTAAAGCCAGCGGGACGTAGATCCAGTTCTAATCCCATGCGCGTCGTGAAAAGGCTACTGGAACCAGGGTTGTTCTGGATTGCCATCGGGCTCAGAGCCTGGTGGGAAGGGGTGAATCAGCCCGGCCTGCCCCGGGAGGGGGATGCCCTGCTCCATGCCTATCGCGCGCTGGAGATGGCCCGGATGTGGCGGGCGGGCATTCTGTATCCCCGGTGGGCACCGGACCTCGCGGGCGGGGCCGGTTATCCGCTGTTTGTCTTCCACGCCCCCCTGTTCCCCTGGCTTGCTGCCGCGCTTTCCATCGGGTTGGGGCTTTCGATCGAACAGGCGATGAAATCGGTTCTGATCATGGCTACGCTAGGGGGAAGCCTGGGGGTATATCTCCTGGCCTGGCGATGGGGGTTGAGCCCCCCCGCTGCCATGACGGCGGGCCTTGCCTTCGGTTACATGCCGTTCCAGCTCCAGCAGAGTAACTATCCTCAATACCTTGCGATCACTCTGCTGCCCTGGCTGCTGATCAGCGTCGATGGTGCGCTGCGGAGCGGCGGTTTCGCAAAGCGCTGGTCCTTAGCCCTCACCGTGGCGCTCCTGGGGCTCAGCCATAACCTCACGGCATTGATGGGATATCTGCTGGCCTTCTCCTATGCCTTCGCCCTGGGGATTTCCCGGAAAGCCAGCAGGCAGAACATGCAAAAAGCGCTTGTTGCCTTTGTCCTGGGGCTGGGCATGGCCCTCCCCTATCTGGGTCCGGCCATTACCGAAATCCCGCAGGTCCACCTGGAACGCGCTCGCACCGGGGTCTATGAGGTGGTTCATCATTTCCGGAGCCTCTCCCAGCTTCTGCAGTGGCCTCCTATCCGGGATGAGCGCTGGGGGAATCGTCCCTTGATCCTGACGATTGGGTTGCATCAGGCGCTTCTGGCCTTCCCCTCCCTTGCCCTGGGATTCCCCGGACGTCGTCGGGCCCTGCGGGTTCAGGTGTGGTGGGGATGGATCACCGCACTGGCCTTGATCTTCCTGATGACACCCGCCTCCCACCCGCTCTGGGTTATCCTCCCGGGCCTTTCTTACATCCAGTTCCCATGGCGCTGGCTGGGTCCTGTGGGGTTGATCGTGGCGCTCCTCATCGGCTTTTCGGTTGAAATGGTGAAACCCTCCATCCGCTGGCCTGCTGCTTTCATGGCCTCTTTTTTGCTCATCCTGGGGACCCTGGGGTTTGTCTATGAGGGCGGATCCCGTGTGTCCTTCGCCCGGGCAACCCTGGTGGATCTGCATCGTTATGAGCGGGAGCAACTTTACCCTGGCCTCACCGCGACGGGGGAGCTGTTCCCGAAATGGGTGGAAGGATGGCCGGAGCCGCCCCCGGATGTGGTCCAGGCATATGGGCGGGGCGAGGAGCCGGATCGCCTGGATCGAAGGACGCTTCCCCCTGAAGCGATGGTGCGAGCCCTTCGCCGGGGGCCCCTGGATCAGAGCTGGGAGATTCAGGTCCCCCATCGCACCCCTGTCCGCTTCGGTGTTCTCGGATACCCGGGCTGGATGGTTGCCGTGGATGGCCAGCCTGCCCCTACCTGGGTGGAGGCTCGTGCCGGATGGCTCTGGGCGGAAATCCCCGCTGGCTCCCACCAGGTTCACCTCTGGTTCCCGGGCCGGGGGCGCTGGCGCCTCTTTGACTGCATCGCCCTGGGGATCGGGCTCGGGTGGCTGCTCTGGGGCATCTTCCGACGCTGTCGTCGGAAGTCGCGGGATCCTTCGTGGGGGCTCTGCGCAGGGCCACCGGAACGCCATGATGAATCCCCCCATTGGGGAGCCACCGGAGTCTCTCTCATGTTCCTGCTGGCTTTTAACTTCCGTCTCCCGTATCACCTGTGGGCGATCACCCGCGTGCCGCTGGATCGCCCCCCCGGTGTCGACCTTTCCATCCAGACCGACTTTGAGGGCCGAATTCGGCTGGTAGGTTATCAGATCGATCGATGGGTTGTATCCCCCGGGGAAACTGTGCGGCTGACCCTGTGGTGGCGCCCTCTGATCGAGCTCAGGGAGGACGCGCATGCTTACGTCCATGGGATCCCGGCGGATCAACCGTTCTCGTTCGCTCAAGTGTTTCAAAGCGACCATGTTCATCCAGGCGATCTTCCCACCCGGCGATGGGATCCGGAGAAACATTACCGCGATGACCATGTGCTCAGGATCCCGCATGATCTCCTGCCCGGCCCCTATCGAATTCGCGTGGGATTGTATGGCGGGCCGAACAACCGGCGCTGGCGGGCTGGAAACGGGAAGGACGACGGAGTGGATTTGCCGCGGGTGCTGATCGTCCGCCGAACTGTTCAAGTCCTTCCCTCGCCGGTATCCTTTGGGGAGATGCTCCAGCTCAACGGCGTGGAAGGGCCTGTAGAGGTTCGGGCCGGTGAGCGGGTCGAACTGTGGCTAAACTGGCGGGCTTTCAGGCCGCCGGATCGGAATTATACGCTTTTTGTTCACCTGGTGGACGAGAAGGGGCAGCTGGCCGCCCAGCAGGATCGGCTCCAGCTCACGTCCATGTGGCCGGTGGGGGAGGATGTGCCCCTGAGGGTGGAATTCCCCTCCCTTCCCCCCGGGCGTTATCGCATTCGCCTTGGATGGTATCTGTGGCCATCGATGGAGCATCTTCCGGTCCACGGCCCGATCGGAGAGAGCCCCGAATGGGAGCTCCCGCAGGAGCTCCAGGTGCATCCATGAGGCAGTTCGAAGGGGAGGGCACCGAAAGCCCCTCCCTTCACCGACGTGTCCCCGGCACAAAGGAGGCCCGATGCCATCTTCCCGGAAGGAGATCATGGCGGTCCTTCTCGACCTGGATGGTACCCTCTACACGGCGGAAGGCCCGATCCCGGGCGCGGTGGAGGCCGTGCGAGCCCTCCGGGCGCATGGGGTGGCCGTTCGCTTCGTCACCAATACCACGACCCGCAGCCGCCGCGCCCTGGCCGAGCGATTGACCCGGATGGGGTTCCCGGCTGCCCCGGAGGAGATCTACAGCCCGCCCTGGGCGGCCGGCCGCTTCCTGAAGGCCCGGGGCGCCCGGGCCTTCCTGCTGGTGCCTGAGGGCGCCCGGGAGGACTTCGCAGGCGTCCAGGAGGATGAGCAGCGGCCCGATTATGTGGTGGTGGGCGATCTGGGGGACGCGTGGACCTTTGATAAGCTGAACCGGGCGTTCCGGCTGATCCTGGAGCATGGCGCGGCCCTCATCGGGCTGGGACGGACTCGCTATTATCGGGCGGCGGATGGGCTCCGGCTGGATGTGGGGCCCTTCATCGCCGCCCTCGAGGAGGCGACCGGACAGAAGGCCATGATCTTCGGGAAGCCGGATCCCGCCTTCTTCCGGTTGATCCTCGAGGATCTCCATGTGCCGCCGGAGCAGGCCGCGATGGTGGGAGACGACATCGAGATCGATGTCGGCGGGGCGCAATCGGTGGGGATGCGAGGCGTCCTGGTGCAAACGGGGAAGTTCCGACCGGCGGATCTGAAAGGATCCATCCGGCCGGATGCGATCCTAACTTCGGTGGCTGAGCTTCCAGCATGGCTGGGTTGAAGAACATATCGGACGAATCAGCCAAACATCAGGGGGGCCACCTCCAGCGGCCCCCCTGATGTTCCCCATTATGGATCAGGTTACTTCCCCTTGCCCTTCCCCTGGCCCGGCGGGGTCTCCGGCCGTTTCTCCTGTCCGGGCGGGGTTTCGGGGCGCTGCTCCTGCCCGGGCTTGTTCTCGGGGCGGTTCTCCAGGCCGGGCGGCATCGCCGGCCGCTTCTCCAGGCCGGGTGGGGTCTCCGGCTTCCCACCGCCCTTCTTCGGCGGCATCGCCGGCCCGGCTTCCACGTTCTCACAGTGCGGGACGCCCATCTTCCCCTCGTTGAAGGCCGCCAGGGTCTCCGACCAGTGGACGAGGGTCTGGCCCTCCGGCGACGACGCCGGGACGCCCGGACCGTGGCTGCTGAACCAGGCGGTCGCATCGTCGATCACCGCGGCCACCTCCGCCGGCGGCGTCGCCCCGTTCGCCACGTTCAGCACCGCGGCGATGTACTGGTGGGCCAGGATGTAGTAGGCATCGCCCCGCGGCGCCGTCCAGAGGACCTCCATCCAGGTCTTCCCGCTGGAGAAGAAGGGATCACTCGGGGAATGACCCGCCGGCCAGGCGTCCGGATGAGTCTTCCAGAAGCCCTGGGTGAGCACGCACCCAACTGGGCACGCCGGCGCCGTCAGGTGCACCACCGCCTCCGCGGTCCGGGTCTCATGGGTATCGGACTCGGTGAGGGTGGCGATGTTATGAAGCTCCGCGGTTGCGTCGCAGACGTTCTCATTCGTGATGGTTTTGTGGAAGGAGATCGATCCGGAATCGGAGAACGCCCACGGACCGGTCGCGCTGGGCGTGCAGGCGAAGCCGGTGGGGCAGTGCTCTTCATCCGTCACTGTTGCGGATGCGTCGACCTCCACGAGGGTGGGATGCTCCGGCAGCGAGAACCCGACCTTGGGTTCCGGCCCGAACGGCTCGCCGAGGTGCCCCGAGTGATTGGTGATGGTGACGATGGCGTGGTTACGATACTGGGTGACGCCGGGGAGCGGCGTGAAGGGGATCTCATAAGGATAACAATGGGACTCGCCGGGCCCCAGGGAGGGCTTTGCGCTCACATCCACGGTCACCGTGATGAACGGCGTCCAATCGGTCACCGCGGGAGGGTTCTTGAACTCCACCACATCGGTGATCGTCAGGCCCTCCGTGGCGACGTCCCCGGTGTTGGTAACGCAGATGGTGCCCCGCACGCCGGCGATCTCCGCCTCGGCCGCCACGTGGCGGGTGGTGGTGATCGTGTAGTGCACCTCGCCCGATTGGCCCTTCGCCAGGGTGAGAGCATCCGACGTCACCGTTTTCTCAACGGACCAGTCGTAGGTGATCACATGGGTCCAGAAGCCCTCCGCCGTTTTATCCGCCTCAATGCTGGTGCCGGATTGGCCTTGCGAGGGATCCGCACGAGGGGGGATGATCTCCCGGCCTCCGGTGAGCCCCGAGACCATGGCAGCGAGGCCAGAGGAGCCGCCGCCCGCGGCCATGGCGGTGCCGAGGATCAATACCCCCAGCATGAGCAGCGCAACAGCGACCGCGATCCCAACACGCATCCATGAGGTCCTCATGGCTGCCTCCTTTGTCCCATTCTTCTGACCAATATACCGAAGCGATTCCACAAAAAGTTACCGCGCGATTTGTATAAAATTTATAACCTCGCAAGATGTTAAAAATTTTATACCATTCGGGTGAGTCGATCTGGATGAGGGGGAGGATCCCTCCTCGGGCCGCTCTATAGCGGGGGATGGAAAGCGTTTGGGGGCGAGGGGGGGCGGGCCGAAGGCGCGTCCACCCACCTCCAGCAGGTGATCCTTCGGGCTTCGGGGAATGTGCTTTAGGGCTGGGCCCCCAGGAGGAGATCCACGGCGGAGCTTCGATTCCGGTGGGGGGGGCGGGGGCTCCGCCGTCGCGCTTATCGGCCGCTTCACGCTTCCTCGCGGCTGGCCTCGATGGCCAGCTCGATGAACACGGCGGAGGTCCACCCGAAGATCGGGGCCGCCCGGGGCGGGCGTTCCCCGGTTTCCGGATGGTAATACTCGTAAAGATCCGGATGCCCCATCGCCAGCTCAAGGGTCCGACGCCGCAGCTCCCGGGCCAGGTCCGCGTATCCACACCGGAACAGCCCCTCGATGAACAGGCGGTTGATGTTCAGCCATGTGGGGCCGCGCCACATCTGCTCCGGGTTATAGTGCGGATCGTCCATCGCCACCGTGGGGATGGGATAGCGCGGCCAGAAGGCGCGGGGATCCGTCAAATGGGCGATCAGGCGCTCCACCATCGCAGGGGGAAGCCGGCCAGTGAGCAGCGGGTAAAGGCTCAACGGGGTCTTGATGCGGACCGGCCTTTCCCCCCGTAGGGGCCAGAACAGCCCGGCTTCTTCATCCCACATGGCCTCGATCATCCGGCGGGTCAGCGCCTCCGCCTCCGCCCGCCACCGCGCTGCGTCCTCCCGCTCCCCGATCACCTCCGCGATGCGGGCCAGATGCTCCATCTGGATCACCAGATAGGTGTTCAGATCCGGCGACTCCACCGGCACCCCCTCGTCCCACACCGGGGAGTCATCCCATCCTGAGGAATACGGATGGTTATACTGACACAGGCCATCCCGATCGTCATCGTTCCGCTCAAACCACCAGCGGTTCCAGCGCACCAGCGGTTCATAGATCTCATCCAGGAAATCCCGATCTCCGCCCATCTCATAGATCTTCCACGCGGCCCATGCCGTGATGGGGGGCTTGGTGACGTCCGCGTCCACCGGGACGGGAAGATGGGTTACCCGCCCCTCGTCGTGGACGGCGTCGGGCACCATCCCGTCTTCCCGCTGGTGATCCAGAACGAGGCGGATCTGATCCTCGGCGAGCTTCAGGTCCACGTAGCGATAGGCCAGGGCGTGGAAGCACGCATCCCACTGCCACACGCCCACATAGTGGATCTTGCTGGGGGTCATCCCCTCGCGGGTCATGTAATAGCGAGGGGAGATCAATCCGGCCCGCATCACCCACCAGGCGTAGTAATACTGGGGTGCCAGATCCTCGCGAACGGGCGGGGCGGCCGCGAACCAGTCGTGCCAGCGGGCCTCCGCCTCCAGGAAGACCGGGAGGGCGGGGCGGATGGCCCGATTGAACCCGAGGCGCGGCGTGATGTTCAGCAGGACCGCCGCGTCGGGCGTCGGTTCGATGATAAAGGTCACCCGGAACAGCCCGGGGCCGGCCGATTCGATCCGGTTGAGCCGCAGGCGGGCGTTGGTGGTGTAAGCCAGGTTGCGCACCCCTCGCAGAACCCCTCCCCGGCGGTCGGCCCGCGCGGTCTCCGCCTGGGCGATGAACTGGATCCCGACGGCCTCGGAAGGCAGGGCGATGTAAAGGGCCTCCGGGTCATTGAAGGTCATCCCGATGATGCCGCGGGGGGTATGGAAGAACACGGCATGGGGATAGGAGACGAAGGAAGCAGAGAGCGGCTCGCCGTCCGGGCTGAGGAACACCATGCGTTCCACAATCGGCCGGCGGTGGCGATAGTCTCCGAACTTCTCCTGTTGCTTCTCCCAGCGCTCTGCCAGCTTGATGAACAACCCCGGTACCCCGGGGCGCAGGTCCTCGGCGAACACCATCATGCGCGAAGACCGCTCGCTGAACGGCACGTGGTAGAGGTCCAGCCGGCCCTTCAGCAGGCGACAGAACGGACTCCTCGGTTCCTCCCATCCGATGGGAAAGGCCATGGAAGGCCTCACCTCCCTGGTCTGGATTCCGCAGGGCCGGGGCCCTGCGCGTCCTCCCCCGGATTATAGAAGGCTGGAGCCGGCGGTCAACTTTTCCGCGGGCGCTTCCAGGACGGGAGATCCCTTTGGCATCCTCGGGTTCACAGGCTGATCCGCGTCATCCGGCGGATCACCAGGAGGCCCAGGAGAACCAGAAAGAGGATCAGGCCGAGCATCGCATAACCCGGGAGGCCGCTGGTGAAGAAGCGCATCATATAGCGTCGGTTGATGGGGAAGAGAACCAGCCACAGGAGCAGGGGAAGGGCCGTCAGGATCTGGGCGCTGAGCCGGTAGGAAGCCGTCAGCACCCGGATCTCGTTCTGCAGGTGAACCCGCTCCCGGATTCGGGAGGCCACCTTTTCCAGGAACTCCGAAAGGTTTCCTCCCACCTGCTGGTTGATCTGGATGGCTGTGATGGCCAGCGAGAGGTCCTCGCTGGGCACCCGCTCCCGCATATGCTCCAGGGCCTCGGTGATCGAGAACCCCAGGCGCACCTCCAGCATCACCCGCCGGAACTCCTCGGCGATGGGTGGGGGGAGCTGCTGGGCGATCTCTTCGAACGCCCGGTAGAGGCTGCCGCCGGCCTGCAGGGTGCGGGAGATGAGCAGCAGCGCATCGGCCAGCTGAAGCTCCAGGCGGCGACGGCGGACCTCGCGACGGTGACGGAGGAACAGAAAGGGGAGCGCGCCTCCCATCACCATCCCCAGCAGGACGAAGCCGGGCAGGCGGTAAACCTGAAGTCCGATCCAGGCCCCCAGCGCCGCCAGCCCCACGGTCAACCCCATCCACTCCAGGGGATGCCAGGGGAGATCGGCCTCCGCCAGCCGGCGGCGAAGCCCGCGCGTGATCCCGCGCTCCAGATCCCGGATCCGTCGTCCGGGGCCCTGGAGCGCGGTCAGGCGTCCCTGGATCCATGCCCGGACGGCCTGCAGGCGTTCCTCCACCGGATTCGGCCCGGTCTCCAGACCCCACGCCTGAGAAGCGAAGGCGAGGAACGTTTCCTCCAGGTCTCCCTCAGGGGCCAGCGAAACCCGGCCGGGCGTCTCCTCCGGCTCTTCCTCGGGAGCGAGCAGGAGCCAGGCCAGCAGGAGGCCGATGAGGCTGAACCCGATCCCCACGATCAGCATGGCGCTCGTCATCGCAGGAGCTCCACCCGGGCAGTGCCCGCCGGGCATACCGTGGGATCAAAGGCGAGTTGAAGACGTCCACCCCTTAAATCCAGCGCCTTCCCGTAAATCGCGCCGCGATCGGACCAGGCCTGGAGGGTTGCAGAGAGCCTCACCGGCCCGCCGCGGGCCAGGATCAGGCCGATCCACCAGAAACTGGGGGTGGTGATGGTGATCCCCTGGTCGGCGATGAGCAGCGGGGCGCCGCGCTGAGGGTCGTTCAGGGCAGGCTGGAGCTCGTATTGGTTGTGGACATCCTCCAGGATCAGTGATCCGGTGGCGGCCAGGGTGACCTCTGCCTGGATGGCTGCCATGCCCTGGCTCCGAAGGATCCGGGCCTCTCCCTCCAGGTAATACAGTCCATCTCGTAAGCGAACACGCTGGGCGGTAATGCACTGGTTGGGAGAGGGATTCACCGCCCCGGCTGGATGCGCGTCCAGCACAATGGGCTGCCCGGGATTCAAAGGTCGGATGCAATAACGGTTCCCAACGAAGGCGTTCCAGAGGGCTCCCCCCGGGGCGAAATCGCTCACGGCATAGAGGGAGGGGAGCGGCTGGAAGGGGGCCTGGATCCGCCCGCCCTGACATTGCACGCCGAATTCAATGGAGGCGCTTGCGCCGTATTCGCAGGGGCCCTGGATGACGCCCGCCCATCGGAGCGTGAGATCCGTCCCCGCGTGGACACCGGCAGCCTGGATCTGAAGAACAGGAAACTCCGCCCGCAGATCGTTCTCGGCGAACATGGCGAAAGCGCAGGCGGCTGTCGGATGGACCACCGCGGTGGCCACCGCCCGAACCTCCATCGGATCGAAACCAAAGACGCCGGCGAAGAAGGCGTCGAACCGGTTGATCACCGTGACCTGCACGCCCCCCGCATTCCCCGGGATGACCCCGGAGCCCAGAGGCCCCAGGACGCTTCCGTTTTCATCCACATAGAAGGCCTCGAAGCGGTTAGGCTGGCCGTCCACATTGAACGTTCCGTGGGCGTCTATCGCCTCCCGGATCGCAGCGAGAAGATCCGCCTCGCTCCCGCCCTGACGCCGGATCTCCCACAGCCGGCGGGCGGCGGAGAGGGCGGCGGCGTCGGCGGCGTTCTGCGCCCGCCGTCGTTGCGCGTAGGCGTTGCCGCCATCGATGGCCAGCGCCAGCAACGCCAGGAACGCCGCAAACGCCAGCGCGATCAGCACCAGGGCCTGCCCCCGATGGTTCATCCTGCCCCTCACAGATCAAAGGTCAGAATCCTCTGTCCTGTTTATCCTACACGGCCAGCCGGCTCGACTCGATAGGACGAAGGTCCGGGGATTCGGCTTATTCTGTGAAGCGTTCCGGCTTCGGCTGGTCGCCTGGTCCCGTCAGCCATGGAAGGATCTCGGGGGGGACCAGGGCATCCACTGGCTCTCCCCGGGCCAGCCGCTGGCGGACCTCAGAGGAGGAAAGGGTCGCGAAAGCGGGGTCAAGGGTCAGGAAAGCGATCCGCGCCCGATACGCGGCCCGCGAAGGCTCCTTCAGGAAGGCTTCCAGGGATGGTCGATCCCACGGCGGGCGGGGAGCGACCAGCAGGTGAGCAGTCTGGAAGAACTGCTCCAGAGCGGATTCCATCGGGATATCCGGGTAATAGCGAGGATCGAACAGACGGACCATCGTGTCGCCGCCCATAAGAAAGAAGAGCTCGGGTCCTTCTCCCACATCCTCCCGAAGCGCCCGCGCTTTCTCGAAGAACCGGGCACGGTTGCAGAGGGCTACGCTCCATCCCGGTCGCCCCCGGGCGATCGCCCGCAACATCTCCAGGCGCTCCCGCCATCCGAACCCGCTAAGGGGTTTCTCCACATGGGTGAGGGCGAGCAGGAGCACGTTTTCTTCCAGCTGGAAGGCTTCCCGGGCGGCCTCCAGCAGGGCGAGATGGGCTCGGGTGGGCGGATTGAAAGAGGCGGATAAGATCCCGATGCGCCGCGCCCCGGGACCCGCGCGATGGACCCAGCGCCATTGGGGTGGGGCCTGGGGGTCCAGGCCTTCCAGCTCCGGCATTCGATGGCTGGACATATCTACCGCCCCGCGGTATGGATTGGGCTCTTTCCCCACGGATGATCGGGGAGAGCAGAGCTGGCCATCTGCTCGGGGGAAGCGCCCGTGCTATCCGGTTCCGCTCAGCGCGCGAAGGGCGCCGGGGAGCCGGGGGATGAGATCCCCAGCGGTTACGCCGGCCGCCCCGATCTCCTGACGCGCCCGTTCCCCGGCCAGGCCGTGGAGATAGGCGCCCAGGGCCGCGGCCTCAAACGGCGGCAGGCCCTGCGCCCGCAATCCGGCGATCGCCCCCGCCAGCACATCCCCTGTCCCCGCAGTGGCCATCGCGGGGTTCGCGAAGGGCATCACCAGCGCTCGCCCATCGGGGGCGGCCACCACGGTGAATGCCCCTTTCAGCACGACCACGTGGCCCCAGGACTGCGCGAATTGTCGCGCGATCCCCAGGCGGTCCTGCTCGATGGCCGCTTTCTCCAATCCGGTCAGCCGGGCCATCTCGCCGGGATGGGGGGTGAGGATCGCCGGGCCGGGCAGGCGGGCCGCCCAGTCTTTCGCCTGGGCGAGGGCGTTCAACCCATCCGCATCCACGATCAGCGGGGGCCAGGTGAAGGAAGGCGCCGCCGGCTTCACCGCTTCCTCCTCTTCAACATGAAAACCGATGCGGCCCCGTCGCATGGCCCGCTCCAGTCCAAACATCCCGTGCACAAAGGCGATGGCCTCTTTCTCCTGGGTCAGCCCTGGACCCAGCACCATCGCGGCGTAGCCTTCGACGGCCCTGGCCAGGACCTCCACCGCGTCCGGGGTCAGGACCCCGAGCTCATCCGGCAGCAGGATGTAGGTGATCTCGGTGGTTTTCGCCGCCAGGACGGGATAAATCGCCCGGGGGATAGCCAGGGTCACCCAGCCTGCGCCGACCCGCGCTGCTGCCTGAGCGGCCAGCCAGGGCGCGCCGGGGTAGTTAATGGAGCCAGCGACCACCGCCACTTTCCCGAACGTGTTTTTATGCGCATCCGATGGGCGGGGTGGGCACCACGTGCGGGCCGTGGCCACGTCCATCACTTCGAAAGCGCCCTCCGGCACCCACTTCGCCTCGATCCCGATATCGGCCACCGCCAGCTCGCCGACCGCATGGGCGGCCGGGAACCGGAAATGTCCGACCTTCGGATGGGCGAATGTTACCGTGAGATCCGCGTGAAACGCATGGGGATCCAGTTCCCCCGTGTCGTAGTTCATCCCGGTCGGCCCATCCACGGCCACCAGCCAGGGCTCCGGCGGCGTTCGCGGAGGCCATGCGCTCGGAGTGAAAGGGGGGCCCGGGGCGAAGAACGAAACCGGCCACGGCCGTCGATCGCTCACCTCCGCCCGCACGATCTGAAGCATGCGGAGGAGATCCCCTTCCAGGGGCCGGGTGGTCCCGGTTCCCAGCAGGGCGTCGATGATCACTGCAGCGCTTCGAACCCAGAGGCGCAGCACCCGCCATGTCCGGTCATCCGCTGCCTGGGCGATAAAACAGCCTGCCGCTTTCGCTCCCTGGAAAACCGGGTCGGTTTCCTCGCGAGGCCTCAACAGATAGCAGGCCACCTCCGCTCCGGCCTCCTTGAGAAAGCGGGCGGCGGTCAGGCCATCGCCGCCGTTGTTCCCGGGGCCTACCAGCACCAGGATGCGGCGGCCCTGAACGGACATCCGTCGCATGATCTCGGAGGCCACGGCGTGGCCAGCCCGCTCCATCATTCGCGCATAGGTATGGCCTGCCGCATCCGCGGCCGCTTCCGCCTGACGCATCTGAGCCACGGTCAGCACTTTCATCGCTTCAGCTCCTCAACCGTCATGGTGCTTTGCCTGGTTCGATCCGGGCTGATCGGCCCGAAAGATGCCCGGAGTTGGAGGGCTGCCGAAGATAGCCCGGAACCGCTCTATGAGCCCCGACCCTGGTCGCCGCTGAAGCGGCTCCTACCGGTTACAACCATCCCGGCGAGGCCACCGGGTAGGAGGGGCTTCAGCCCCGACAGCTTCAGCCCCGACGGCTTCAGCCCTGACCCTTAAGGTCACCGCTGAAGCGGGCTCCTACCGGTTACAACCATCCCGGCGAGGCCACCGGGTAGGAGGGGCTTCAGCCCCGACAGCTTCAGCCCCGACGGCTTCAGCCCTGACCCTTAAGGTCGCCGCTGAAGCGGCTCCTACCCGGCTTACGATCGACCGCCTGGTAAGGCCACCGGTAGGAGCCCCGACTTTAGCCCCGACGGCTTTCGCCCCGACCTTCATGTCATGCTGGGGGGTCGTCTTCCCGTTTGAAGCCCGGTAGCGTATTTATCTTGTATCGTAAAATATACACGAAAGCCGGGAGGTATAGCGGACTGAAGGAAGAGGGGGTGATGGAGATGCGCCCGGAGCTGGGTTTGATCGTGCAGGAGCCCTATGCGACCTACATCGTCTCCGGCGAGAAGACGTGGGAGATCCGCCGGTATCCCACCCACATCCGGGGGCGCATCGGGATCATCAGCCACCGGGGATGGATCGGGACCGCCGTGCTCACCGAAGTCCGGGGCCCCGTCCCGGTGGAAGCCCTCCGGCGGAAGTTCCCTCAGCACCGGGCGGATCCGGAGTTTCTGGAGGCCTACGCGCGGGGCCGGCCGCTTTACATCTGGGTGCTCACGGACCCTCAGCGCTTCCCGGAGCCGATCCCGATCCATCGCCCGCGGGGGCCAGTGGTCTGGATCCGGCTGGAGGAAGCACTGACGGAGAGAACGTATAAGCGGTAGAGGCAATCCAGCTGTCTGTTCTCCCCCTCCCTGCGGCCCGGAGGGTCACAGGAAGAGAGGGGATGGTCCTTTATTTCCCTCGGGCCGACACCCGGAACAGGCCGTAACCAGCGATCAGGGTGAGATCGGGCTCCAGACCCTGGATGACCTCCGGGCGATGGGTGGCGGCGATGAGGGTGATGCCGTGCTGGCGGCAGAGGGCGGCCACCTTGCGGGCCACCCGCAACGCCATCTGGGGATCCAGGTGGGCGGCGAACTCATCGATCAGCAGGAGGTTCGGCCGCCGGGCTAAAAGATAAGCGATGCGGGCACGCTCCTTCTGCCCGGTGGAGAGCTCGGAGAAGCGCGCGCGATAAAGCACCGCATCGGCAATTCCAGCGACGTTCAGGACCTCGATCGCCAGCACCTCGTCCTCGGTCAGACGATAAAGGGCCTCCAGGATCGTTTCCCCATCGAACTCCGGCTCGACCTCGCCCGGCAGATAGGCGGCGGCCTGCACGTTCTCCGGCATCTCGATCCGGCCGAACTGCACCCGATACAGCGGATCCCGCCGCCCGGTCGCGGCGCCGTAAAGCAGGCGCAGCAGCGTGGTTTTCCCCGCCCCGGAAGCGCCGATCAGCGCCACGATCTGCCGCGGGTGGATGGTCAGCGAGACGTCTTTCAAAACGATCTTTTGAATGGTTCGCTCGTGGACCCCGAAGGCTTCCAGGATCTCATGGAGCGGTGGGGCCATTCCACTCAGGCTCAGTGTGTTTTCGTAACGATAAGTGACATGGTGCAGGCGGATCGGCCCGGCCAGCGGCTCGACGGATCGGAAAGCCGGGCGATACAGCTTCCCCTGATGGACGCGCGCGACGGGGTCGGTTTCGTAAAATCGCTCCAGGTAGGGGAGCGCCTCGTCTTCCAGAGGATATACCAGCACGGGACGGCCGGAGGCTGTATCCCCGAGGTAGCGAAAGCCGGACCGCTCCATGAACGGGTTGTAGCGCGCCATCTGGGCGATGGTCTCCAGAACGACCTTGGGCCGGCGCATCTCCGGGATACGCCGCTCCCGGATCCAGGCGATGGCCGCTCGCAGGGCCAGCTGTCCCAGGCCCTCCGCCCGGTAATCCGGATGAACCACCACGCGGGCCAGGCGGGCCCCCCGCGTGTTGCAGGTTCGGAGGGCGATTTCCTGGGATTCCCACCACAGATCAAAGGGGGAGAGATCCGGCCGCTCCCGCTTCAGCTCTTCCTCCAGCCGCTCCGGCCAGAAGGAGGGCTCGAACCAGTCCGCGGGGAAAACCGCCTGCCGCAGGTTGGGCTGGATCGTGCCATCGGGCAGGCGGCGATGCATCATCGGGATCGGCGGATCGATCCGCACATACCCGATGTAGAGCGGCTCGTAGGGGGCGCGATCCTCCAGGAGCAGCACCAGGAAACGGGAGGCGCGGGTGGCGTCTTTCAGATCGCCGAAGCGCATGGGGCGTCGGCAGCGCGGGCAGAGCGGCCGGGCGTTGGCCTCCGCCCATGTTCGATCCTCCGGGCACCACCAGCGGGCCAGGATCTCCGCCTCCGAGGCGTAGTGATGCTGCTCCAGATCGACGATCGCCTCGAAATCCGATTCCAGCCCGGCTTCCCGGGCGAGCACCGTGTAGCGATAAAGGGGCGTCGTGGAGAGCGGCGAGGAGCGTTCCAGGGTGAACCGCTCCTGATAAAAGGGCCAGATCAGGACGGCTTCTCCATCCACGACGCGCCAGAGCGTATAGGCATCAAATGTGAGCGCCCGTGGATCCGCCTGCGGTTCCAGAGCCACCCGGACCTCCTCGCCGGGTTGAAACCACTGAGCCACAGTCCCCGTCATCGGGAGGCGAAGACGCCCTGCCTCTCCTTCGACTTCCAGCATCCCGAACCAGCGATACCGGAAGCGATCCAGCCAGACCTGGAGCACCCGGTAAGGCCTGGATTCTTTCCACGGATCAGAACGTTCGGATGCGCGCGGATCGGTCACCGGGGTCTCCCTCCAGGCGGAAATAGGCCAGGGTATCCAGCGAAAATCGGTATCGGCAACTATAGAAGCACCGGGATGGGATCGGTCAGGCGGATCTCCTCCAGGGAGACCTCGCATCGATAAGCGAGGATCTGAACGCCATGGGCCGCGGCGGCCCGCAGGATCCGCCCGAAATCTGGATCCGCCTGATCATGAGGCCGAAACGCCCGGGCATCCGGCCGCTGCACGACGAAGAGCGCGAAAGCCTGAATGCCGTCCGCGCGCGCTTCTATCAGCGCGGCCATATGGCGCCGCCCTCGCACCGTGGGCGCGTCCGGGAACAGGCCGATGCCGTCTTCCACCAGCGTCACGCTTTTCACTTCCACATAGGCCACGCCCTCGGAGCCCGAGAGGCGGAAATCCACCCGACCCTCTCCCAGGGGAACCTCCGCCTCCAGGGTGGTGTAGGCCTGAAAGGGCGGAAGCTCGCCCCTCTCCCAGGCCTCCCGGAACAGGAAATTGGGCACCCGCGCATCGGCGGACACCAGCGTTCCATCCGGCAGGCCTACTACCTGGAGATCATAATGGGTTCGCCGCTGACCCTCCCGCCGGGCCATCCATATGGGATAGCCGGGGACCAGGAGTTCATGCAGGCGGCCGGAATTCGGGAGATGGGCCGGCACCCGTTGCCGCCCCAGACGCACTTCCACCGCGAATCGGTTCAAACGACGCAGGAAAACCCCCGGAATCAGCGGCGGCCAGCGCATGGTGTCTGGTTTGCCTGGCATAAGGGGATCAGAGGATCAGCATGGCGTCCCCGAAGGAGTAGAAGCGATAGCCTTCGGCGATCGCTACTTGATAAGCCTCCCGCATCCGTTCATAGCCCATGAAAGCGGCCACCAGCAGCAACAGCGTGGAGCGTGGCAGATGGAAGTTGGTGATCAGGGCATCCACCACCCGGAATTCAAAGCCGGGATAGATGAAGAGATCCGTTTCCCCCTCAAAAGGTCCCACAACCTGCCATGGGCAAACGGCCTCCGGCGAGCATCCCAGCCCGTAGCGGGCGGCGGTCTCCAGAACCCGCACCACGGTGGTGCCCACGGCAATGATCCGGCCCCCCTCCAGCCGTGTCCGGTTGATGAGCGCGGCGGTATCCGCCGACAGGGAGCACCATTCCCGGTGCAGTTTGTGTTCCCGCACGTCCGGAGTCTCAATCGGACGAAAGGTGTCGAGGCTGATGTGGAGCGTGACGAAGGCGAGGCGGACGCCGTGATCCCGCAGGCGGGCGAGAAGCTCCGGGGTGAAATGCAGCCCCGCCGTGGGCGCGGCCACCGAGCCGGGAACCCGGGCGTAGACGGTCTGGTAGCGTTCCGGATCGTGAAGCGGCCGCCGGATGTAAGGGGGGAGAGGGATCACCCCCAGCCGTTCCAGCCATCCTTCCGGGGGGATGGAAAAGCGAAGCAGGCGGAGCGGCCCCTCGCCCTCGGCCTCCACTTCCGCGTAGAGATCGACGGGCTGGCTGCCGGAGAGCAGCTGGAGGCGCGTTCCGGGGCGGATATGACGCCCCCGCACCATCGCCCACCATCGCTCCGGATCCACCCGGCGCACCAGCAACAGTTCCACCCGTCCCCCCGTCGGCTTCACCGCGAACAAACGGGCCGGGATCACCCGCGTGTCGTTGAACACCAGCAGATCCCCGGGGCGCAGGTAGTCGACGATCTCCCGGAAGATCCGGTGCTCGATCCGCCCCGTCGCCCGATGCACCACCATCAACCGCGCGGCGTCCCGTGGCTCCATCGGGGACTGGGCGATCCGCTCCGGGGGCAATTCGTAATCATAGGCTTCAAGGCTCAGGAGATCCTTCGGCTCCATAGCGGATCCGATATAGCTCCAGGAGGGTCTGAAAGCCTTCCTCCCCCAAAACCCATTTCACTTCCTGATCGAAGACCATAAACAGAGGCCGCGCCTCCTCCGCAGGCTGCTGACAGGAGGCTTCCGCATAGAGCTCGTTCTCATCGTCCAGGATCAGCTGGCCTTCCCATAACGTGAGCGGATAGAGGGCGCAGTGAAAGGGCTTCAGGGCCCAGGGGTGCAGACCAGCCTCCATAGCGGCCGCCTGCAGGCCGCAACGCCCATCATCCAGCAGGAAAATACAGGACTGGCCGGCCGGGTGGGCCGGGTTCTCAATGACCGTGGTGCCTACCCAGTAGCCCGCCGGCGGCGTGTCATCCCACTCCGGCTCTCCATCGAACCAGCGGGTCTCATCATGCCGATCCGGCGGCAGCACCTTTTTGATCAGCTCCGCATGGCGGAGGATCTCATCGCGTTGCTCAACCCGCACCCACACGCCATAGGCGCAACAGCGACCCCGGCAATAGGCAGGGCCGCATCGTTGAACCGGCCGGGGCTCCAGCAAGCGGGGATCCACTCGAATCCCGCGGATTTCGATTTCCATGGATCCCCTCCCCATCCGCGAATCTCCATCGGGCAACATCCGGGTTTGGAACAGAGCAGGACACTCGCCCAGCCCACGCCCCCGGGCGGACGACCGGGGCCCTGAGCGTCCCCACTGGCTATCGGATGAGGAATCGCCCATCGCGGTAGAGCACCTCCCCATCGACCACGATCTCCCCTTCCTTCAGATCACAGATCATATCCCAGTGGATGGCGGACTGATTCGTCCCGCCGGTCTCCGGATAGGCGGCTCCCAGGGCGAGGTGGAAAGTTCCCCCCAGTTTCTCATCGAACAGGATGTTGCGGGTGAACCGGCGGATGGCGAAGTTCGTGCCGATGCCCAGCTCTCCCAGCCGCCGGGCGCCTTCATCGGTCTCCAGCATCCGATGCAGGAACGCCTCGTTCTTCGTCGCCGTGGCTTTCACCACCTTCCCACCTTCGAAGACCAGCTCCACCCCATCGACTTCCCGGCCGCCGTAGAGGGCCGGATAGGTGAAGCGCACCCAGCCCTCGGTGACGGTCTCCTCCGGGCCGGTGAAGATCTCCCCGTCCGGGAAGTTGTGGCGACCGTCGGCGCTGATGAAAACCCGGCCTTCGATTCCAAGCACCAGATCCGCATGCGGGCCGCGGATGTGGATCCGCCGGCGCCCTTTCAACCATTCCACCAGCCGTTCCTGAAAAGCCGCCTGCTCCCGCCAGCGGGCCACCGGGTCTTCGTCGTTCAACCATCCCGCCTCATACACGAATTCCTCGAACTCCTGGAGGCTCATCTCGGCCTCCTGGGCATACGCCTCAGTGGGGTATAGCGTGAGGACCCAGCGTAATTCCCCACGGGCAGCCCGCTCCATATACGTGCGCGTGAGGTCCCGCCGTGCCGCGGAGAATTTGGCCTGCTTGGCGGGATCCACATTGCTCAGGGATCGGGTGTTGGTTTCGCTCAGCACGCTGATCAGCGCGTCGAAGGTCTCCATGACCAGGCGGTCGATCGGTGAAACGAACGTCAACTGGGGTTCCTCCGCCACCCGGTAGAAGATCTCCGCCGCCCCGGGCAGGGAGACCAGTAGATGGGGATGCCCACCCTTCTCGAGCACCCGGCGGTAGACGGTGAGCAGGAGGGGGGCGGCAGCCGGGGTGCCCCGAATGGCCACCTTATCCCCGGGCTTGACCCCCGTCGCGTAGTCCACCAGCACCCGGGCCCATTTCTCCAGACGTGGATCGCTCATGGTGCACCTCGAGGAAGGGGATTCCCGGTTGCGCCGTCGACCTGGGGGCCAGGTGGGCCGCCTTCAGGAGCCTGCTGGACCCCAAAGCGGCTTGCTCCCGCGGCTCCCCGGGCCACGGAAAGGGAGAGAAAGAGCGATCTCGCCTCTCCGAATTTGAGCGCAATCGGTAAGTCCTATCAGGGAAATTATAGCGCGGGCGATGAGGT
Source organism: Candidatus Thermoflexus tengchongensis (assembly GCA_016842085.1). Taxonomy (GTDB): domain Bacteria; phylum Chloroflexota; class Anaerolineae; order Thermoflexales; family Thermoflexaceae; genus Thermoflexus; species Thermoflexus tengchongensis. The sequence goes on from JAEVEX010000045.1 coordinate 27,624, forward strand.
AAAGAAGAGGAGGGGAAGAGCAGGAGTCACATAGCTGGCCTCCTCGCGAAGCTCATGGAGTCCGACGGGCGACGATCAGCATCTGGGGGCTATCCTCCCGATAGGGGGCAAGTTCGTAGGTGCCGAACATCTCCTCCAGGGCGAAGCCGCAGGTTTCCAGCAGCAGTCGGAACTCCCCCGGCCACAGGAAACGCATCCGGCTCGGGAACGCCCAGCGCCGCCATGTTCCATCCGAGTGACGTTCCTCCACCAGAATGAGGAGTTCCAGACGCTGGGCGGCGGCATCGACCCGCCGCGCCTCCAGCCAGAGCAGAAGGACCCCGGCCTCTGGATCCTCATGCCAGCTTCGCGCGTAAAGCTGACCGTTTTCCCCCAGCAGGGCGGCGTCAGGGTTCAGGCAATCCAGCAACAGAAGCCCGCCGGGCTCCAGCACGCGATGCAGGTGATGAAGAACGGCCCGCTGGGCCTCCAGGGAGTCAAAGTGCAGAAAAGTGTTCAGGGGAATGAAGGCCATGGGGTAAGGTCCTGGGGGGAGCTCCTGCGTCGCATCCCCCTGGATCCATGTGATGCGATCGGACACACCGGCCCGTTCGGCGCGAGCCCGGGCCCGGGCCAGCATCGCGGCCGAGGCGTCCAGGCCGACCACCCGGAACCCGGCGACCGCCAGAGGGATGGTTAACCGGCCGGTGCCGCATCCCACCTCCAGCAGCGGCGATCCCGCCCGCTCCGCATAGCCCTGATAAAAGGGCAGATCCTCCAGGAAATCCCCAAAGAAGCGATCGTAGAATTCCGCAAAAGCTTCATAGTTCATGGTCCGGATCCCCCACGGGCATCCCCCAGCCGGGAATGCGGGATGCATCCCCTTTCCATTCCATCTTACCTCTGCTCTGCGCTACGGCTTCGCCCAGGGTTTCCCGGGAGTCGGAGCCCGCAGGGGTGCGGGCTGCCTTCGGTGGCTTGTATCTCTCTTCTCAAGCAGAACCCTCATCGCGACTCCCTGGGGTGGCGATCCGAGTGGGTCTTCCAAACGTAGAGCGACGCGCCAGGGAGGGAGCGGTAACTTTCCCGAAGTTTGTCCTCCTTTTTGGGGGACACTCCGAAGCCCTGGAGGCATTAAAATAGACGTGGTCAGATTTGATCCTTGTCAACATTAGAGGGAAGGGTAGACCTCTGTAGAAGAGCACCTCACGCCTCCTGAGATGTTGGGGGGTGCGCTGTTCGTCCTGTCCCCCGGGATCTCCAGGAGAGGGACGATCTCTCCGTGAGGAGCGCAGGGATGGCAGAAGGGAAACAGGTTTCCAGGGTTCTGCTGATGATGCTGATGGTATGGGCCTGCCGGGGCAGGCCGGAGCCGTTCGCCTCGATGCCTTCTCCAACGCCTTCTCCTGCTCCTGCGCGTTTCCCCTCCCCGACGTCCATATTTACCCCGTCCACTCCGGAGGTGGAACTCCAGCGCCATCGGCCGCTTCCCCCGACGTGGACCCCCACGCCGACTCCAGCTCCGCTGCCTGTGGAGCAAGCCTGCGAGGAGCCGGAGGGGCTGGTGGGCAAACTGGCTTATATCCATGAAGGAGATCTGTGGATTCGGGAGCTCCCCGCAGGATCCAGCATCCGGCTGACGCATGGTGGCCTGATGCGAATGCCCCGCTGGTCTCCTTCCGGGCGCTGGCTGGCCGCTGTCCATGGGGAGGCTGAGGTTCAGATCTTCGATACCGGGGGGAAGCTGGTGCAATCCCTGTCCGGCGTTTCGTTCCGCTGGTCCCCGGTAGCGGATCTGCTGGCCGTTCGCACGGCGGAGGGAGCCCTGTTGCGCGTCGCCCCCGGAGAGGCGCCGCAGATCCTGCTGGAGCCTGGCGCCGGGATTCAGGAACTGGCCTGGAGCCCGGATGGACGCTGGATCGCTTACTCCGGCCTGCGGATCCTGGAGGGGGAGAAAGATGTTTACACCGGGCAACCCGGGGCGCGTTACGCCTTTCTGGGACGTGTTCGGGCGGCGGGCGGACGTCCGGAGGAGCTCTTGAACGCTGGCCGGCCCTCCGAATTCGGCCTGATCCTGGCCGGCTGGTCGCCCGATGGGCACGCCCTGCTTTACTGGGTGGATCCGATGTTCTCCGCCTCATTGCTGGCCGATGGGGTTCCCCTGTGGGCGCTGCCGGTCAGGGGAGGCCCCGCCCGGGCCTTGACGATGGAGCCGATGTTGCTTTATGAGGATTTCCTGGCGCCATCCCCGAAGGGGGACGATCGGATCGCGGTGGTGGTGGGAGGCTATCGGGGCGCGTGGACCAGTAAACAGCTTCATTTGCTGTCCGTCCGAACCCGGGAGAGTCAGGTCCTGTTCTCCGGGCCCTACGCAGTCTCTTCGCCGGCCTGGTCGGCGGATGGAACACGGATCGCCTTCATCGCCATGCCGGATCGGGGCGATCTGGCCGGGGGGGAAGAGGCTCGTCGGGGGTTGCTCCAGCGTCGCCTGTTCGTCGTGGATGTCGACGGCGGATCTTCAGGGCCTCGGTGGGAGCAGTTGACCGATGACCCGGCCTATCGCGACGAATATCCCAGGTGGTTGGGGGAATGGATCATATTCATCCGGCTCGATCGTTGGGATCGGATCTCCCTATGGGCGATCCCGGCCTCCGGAGGCTCGCCCTGCTGGATTCTGGAAAGGATCGATGCCCCGCTGACCTGGTTTGGATATTACGGCCATCTGGATTGGGGAAATTATCTGGATGTCTGGCGGCCCCCGGCGCCGTGATCGGCGAGCTTTCGCTCCCGGCGGCCTTAGCGGTGCGGGTCGTGCCCGTCGGGCTTCACGGCCTGGCCTGGCTGGGGCGCAGAGAGCGAAGCGCCGCGCTGAGCCTCGCCCACTCCTCCAGTGAGAGGGTCTCCGCCCGGCGGGCGGGATCGATCCCCGCTTCCGCCAGTGCCCTTCGGATACGATCATCCGGGATTCCCAGGCCGTGGCTCAGGGCGTTGTGCAGCTGCTTGCGCCGCTGGCTGAACCCTGCCCGCACCACCTCGAAGAACCAGTCGGGATCTCCCAGATCCACCGCGGGTTGTTCATAGGGGTCGATGACCACCACCGCGGAATCCACCTCCGGTCGGGGCCAGAAGGCGCCCGCCCGGATCCGATCCACAATCTGGGGGCGCCCGTAGACCTGCACGCTCACCGCAAGCAGGCTCATCTCCCCCGGCCTGGCCGTGATCCGCCGGGCTACCTCCAGCTGAACGGTGAGGACGATCCGGCGGGGCTTGAGGGGGACTTCCATCAGATGCCGGAGGATGGGCGATGTGATGTAGTAAGGGATGTTGCCGATCGCGCGGTAAGGATGGCCCTGAACCAGGGCGATGGGGTTAAGCGTCAGGATATCCCCGGGGACGATCGTGACGTTGGGAAAGGGGGCCAGGATCTCGCGAAGCAGTGGCAGGAACTGTTCATCGATCTCCACGGCCACCACGTGATCGGCTCGCAGGGCCAGATGGCGGGTGAGGGTGCCCGGGCCCGCCCCGATCTCCAGCGCCCACTCCCCGGGCTCCAGCCCGGCTGCCTCCGCGATCCGGGCCAGGATATGCTCATCGATCAGGAAATGCTGTCCCAGCCCTTTGCGCGGCCGGATGCCGTGGGCCTTCAGGTATTGAGGCCAGGGGATCGGAGGTAGCGTCGGACCATGCGACCGATCACGCAACAGCGCCCCATCCTTTCCAGATGAATGGTAGGAACAGCGCAATGGGCCTCTCCTCGAGGGCCTTCGAAGCTGGCCCGGCCCTTGAAGCTTCCTTCCATGGGCAGAGGGCCGGGGGCTACTCGCTTTCCCGATCCGGGCCAGCCGCGCACATCCTACCTGAATCTACGTCCAGAAGCGCCCCGATCACAAGTCCACGCTACGGATTCAACAGGGTCGGAGAGTGGGGAAGGCCGGCCTCACAGTGAGATCTCCCTTCGGTTCAGACAACGGGTGCTCTCCAGCAAAAGCGGATGTTCCCATCATGTTCCCACAGCCATGAGATAAACCCTTCAGGAATCGATGGGTCCATTCCCGGATCCGGAGGTGACGATGGCGACGCAGGGCACATCTTCCCCCTCGTGGAAGCTGTGGGCGCTGATCGGAGGGCTTCTGGTGCTCCCCCTATGCCTGTGCGGGTTCTGCCTCATCAGCGGCCTGGGGGCCACGGCGCTGGGCGTGATCGGCCTGGGCGGTCTGGTGGCGGCCGAGGTCCGGCCGGCTCAGGAGGCGGCGGATGGATTCCTCTCCGCCCTCCGGGATGAGCAATGGGAGGCCGCCTATGCCCGGTGCACGCCGTCGTTCCAGAGGGAGCTGGGCGGGCCTGGAGAGCTGGCCCGGCAGTATGGGGGCGAGCGCCGGCCGGCCACGTGGTCCTTCTCCAGCTGGAGCGTGAAAAGTGAGAACGGGATCCGACGCGCGGAGCTGGGAGGCACCCTGACGGTGGCGAGCGGCGAGAGGATGGGATTTTCCATTGAGCTTCGCGTGCGATCCGCCGGATCCGATGAGGTCTGGGAGGTCAACGCCTTCACGCTCCACGATTGAGCCCCTGTCGTGTTCCAGGCGGCATGCCCGAGTTTCCAGGGCTTCGAGGATCTCGGAGAGGAACCTGCCCCCATGGATCAGGCGAGGCGCTGACGAAGGCTGGCGCTGCAGGCGGCAGGCCGGTCCTGCAGGGCTTTTCAATGTTCTGAGAGACAGGGGGGTGCAGGGGGCTTTTGCCCCCTGCCGGGGGGCTGCGGGGGGTGTCCCCCCACCTTCTCCCTCCACTTCCTGTCTGGATGGGTAAGATCTTCGAAAAGCCCTGCCGGTCCTGCTGGCATCTTGACAGAGACGGCCTTCGGCGTATAAAATCATAAGCGCCACGGGAGATATGGGCCT
>JAEVEX010000059.1 GCA_016842085.1 Candidatus Thermoflexus tengchongensis
TCCTCTACCTCATCGCCGCCGCCCTCAAACGCTACACCCGTCGCTTCGCCCAGGCTTTCGCCTACTACCGCCATCAGGGGCGAGCCGTCCGCGAAACCCTGGTCATCCTGAGTCGTAAAGCCTTGGGAATGCTCTATCACCTCCTACGCCATCCGGTCCCCTTCCAGGACCTGCCAGCACCCACACCCGTCTAAGCCTTATAGTTGACTCCTCCTGCGACAGGGTGGATGGCCAGCACATGCGAGAGAAATCTCCTCTGGTGCTGGGGCGGCTGCCCCAGCCACCCACTTCCCCGATGAGGAGATCTGCACGGGCGCGCGTTTCTCACCGATAGCGCGCTTTCAGCTCCGCAAGGTGGCGGGCGCTGAGACCCATCGCCTCCCGCGCCTCCGCCAGGGTGGCCTGGGAGATCGGGCGGACCTTCGCCGCACCGGCGGCCAGGATTTCATCGATGAGATGAGGCCGCGCTGCGTAATACGCCCGTCGCTCCCGGATGGGCGCCAGGAACCGCTCCAGGGCAGCGATCAGTCGTTTCTTGACCTCCACGTCCCCGACCTTCCCCTGTCGGTAGCGGGCCTTGAGTTCTTCTACCTCGGCCTTATCGTCGTTGAAGGCCTCGTGGTAGCGGAAGACCACATTGTGGGGCGCATCGGGGTCCGCCGGGATGTCCGGCCGGATCCGGGCGGGATCTGTGAACATCTGCATCACCTTGCGGGCGACCTCCTCCGGCGGGTCGCTGAGGAAGATCGCATTGCCCAGGGATTTGCTCATTTTGGCCCGCCCGTCGATCCCCGGGAGAGTGGGCACGTCTCCGATCAGCGCCTCCGGCTCAGGGAAGACTTCCCCGTAGAGGCTGTTGAACCGGCGGGCGATCTCCCGGCAGAGCTCGATGTGAGACTCCTGGTCCTTCCCCACCGGGACGATCTCCGCTTTAACGTGGAGGATATCCGCCGCCTGGAGGATGGGGTAGAGCATGAGCCCCATGGAGGGATTCTCGATTTTCTGATCCCGGATCATATCCTTCAGGGTGGGGATGCGTTCGACGCGCGGCAGGGTGACCAGCATGGAAAACAGCAGCGCCAGCTCGCAGACCTCCGGCACATCGGACTGGACGTAGATCGTGGTTTTCTCCGGATCGATCCCCACCGCCAGGTAGTCCAGCACGATCTCCCGGATATATTCGCGGGCGGCCAGGATATCCGCCTTCTCCGGTTTGGTCGTGAGGGCGTGGTAATCCGCAATCAGAAGGAAGACCTCATACTCATCCTGCAATCGCACCCGGTTGGCCAGCGTCCCCACATAGTGGCCCAGATGCAAAGGGCCCGTTGGGCGATCGCCCGTCAGCACGCGCTTCTTTTTCGCCATTGCGACCTCCTGGTTGAACGGATGTCCTGCCCCTCAGGAAGAGAAAGCATTCCCACTCCGGGTGAATAAAACAGGGCCCGCCCCGCAAAGGGACGGGCCCTGTGGTTGCCCGTGGTGCCACCCTTTTTGGGCGCGACCCCTCCGAAGAGAAGCCGGCCCCCCTCATTGCCGCAGGCGCCGCCCGGCCGGGCCGGGCGAAGCCCTCAGCCGATAACGGTGGCGTCTCCGGCCGCGCCTACTGCGGAAGAAGGCCCTCCGGTTCGGGCGGCAGCTCCGGGGCCCATTCAGGATCCAGGATCCGCATCGGGCTCCCACCTGACCCCCGACTCTCTGGGCGGCGCTGGATCCTTACTCTTCCCCTTCGTCGCTTTTTGAGTGATCCTTTTGGCTAATAACTTAACCGCCTTTGCCTCGTGTGTCAAATCCTCTCTTCCCCCTATCGCTCGTCGGTTGCATAATGGGGGAACCCGGGCCTGAGGATCGCTCCTCGGGCGCCGGGGGATGGGCGGCTTCACCGTCCTGTCTGTCTCGGATCCCTCCTGGAGCTCAGCGTTTGATGATCGAGGCTTTTCTCTTCGCGGGGATCGGGTGGCCCATGGGGATGCTGGTCAACGGCCTGGCGAACGCATTGCCCCAGCGCCGGGTGATTCCTTTGTGGGAAGATCCGGGGGGCCTTCCCTCCGCGTGGATCCGGGTCCTTCGAACCGGGGCTTTCGCTCGTCGGCGGGATCTCCTCGTGGAGATGGGGGTGCCGGTCCTCTGGGGGCTGGCGGCCGCGCGTTTCGGGCTCTCGACCCGGGCGGGGCTGATCGCGCTCTATCTGATGGTTCTGGTTCTGGTCACCGTTACGGATCTGGAACACCGACAGATCTACGATGCGGTGATGCTTCCAGCCATCGCCCTGGCGGCAGTGCTCGCGCCCGTTTCCCCATGGCTGGGGGCGGGCGCCCTGGGGGCGTGGATGACGGGTCTGGGGGCCTTCGTTTTCTTTTTCTTGATGGCCCTGCTCACCCGCGGGGGGATCGGGGGTGGGGATGCCACGCTGGCCGCCTTCATCGGGCTGACCACGGGATTCCCCCATGGCCTTCAGGCGCTGGCTTACGGGATCCTCATCGGTGGGGGAGTGAGCCTGTTTCTCCTGCTGACCCGGCGGGCCACGCTGAAAACCGCCATCCCTTATGGTCCGTTCCTGGCCCTGGGCGGGGCGATGGGTTTGCTGGGATGGATAACAGGTTGAAGGATGTTCCGCCTGCGGGGCGGTTCATATTCGGACCCGGTCTTCCGGGAAGCGGGAAGCCCCTTTCGTTTCGGAGCGGAGCGAACGATCTGTTGCCTGATCGTTTCCTCACCACTATCATGCTCCTGGAACAGAACACGCCGTGCGGGAAACAGGTGAGTCATGAAACCGATTCGCTTCTCACGCCATGCCAGCGAAAGACTTCACGACCGGGGCGCGACGGAGGATGAAGTTGCCGAAGCTATCAGGACAGCACCATGGACTCCGGCAGGTGGGCAGCGCTTTGAATGCCAGAAGGATTTTCTTTACGGGGCTGATTGGAACGGACGCTTCTATGCCATGAAACGAGTGCGTCCGATTTTCGTGGAGGAACCTGACCAGATTGTAATTATCACTGTCTACGTATATTATTTCTAAGGAGGTATAGGGTTATGCGGATTACCTACGATAGCGAGGTGGATGCCTTATATATTCGCTTCCTTGAGACGACGGTAACCACGCAGCATGTGGCGGAGGGCATTGCGGTGGATTACGCGGCTGACGGCCGGATTGCGGGTATTGAAATCCTGGATGCCCGCAAACGCTTTGGAGACCCGGAGGTGTTCCGCCGGGTTATTCTCGAGGAGATCGCCCTGGCAGGCTCTGCGCGATAGCCATCGCTTTCTTAGGTGAACCATATCCACGATGCTCCCGAGAGCCGATCCAGCCCGGCCTCTGCAAAGTGGCGGACCAGGAGGCTGGGGTCCTCCAGGGCGGCCGCGAGGGCCGGGATGCTCCGGGGCGAGGCGATGCGGGCCAGCGCCCGGGCGGCCAGGACGCGAACCTGGGGGTGGGGATGGCGAAGGCGATCGATCAGGGCCTCCAGGGCCGCCTCGCCGTAGCGGGCCAGCGCCTCCGCGGCCACCCATGCCACCCAGGGCTGATCTTCCAGACGCCGCTGCAGGGCGGAGATCACCGCATCCCGCTGTTCCATCACCGGATGGATCCCCAGCGCCCAGGCGGCCGCGGCGCGAACCTCCGGCTCCGGATCTTCCAGGGCGCGCAGCAGGAATGAAAGGCTCTCCGCATCCCGGACTTCCCCCAGGATCCGGCAGGCCCATGCCCGCAGATCGGGATCGGAATCCTGGAGCAGCGCCTGAGCCAGTGCGCGCAGATGTTCTGGCTCTTCCCGCAGGGCGGAGATGCGGCGCTCCGCCTGTTCGGGGTCTTCCCGCAATAAACGTTGCCACTCATCTACGCTCATGACCGTGACACCTGGCGGAAGGGAACGCCTGTGCTCCTTTACCCATTCTCATAGCCCGACAGGTCACGCGGCTAAGTGCCTATCCGAAAAGTCCAGCAGCACGGAAGGCAATCCAGGCACAAGCGAAATGGAGCATAGCCAAGTAGTTCTCGATCTTCTTTTCCCAGCGGATCAACAGCCGCCGGAAGCGGTTCAGCCACG
>JAEVEX010000099.1 GCA_016842085.1 Candidatus Thermoflexus tengchongensis
TTCATGCTGGATGAGATCGACAAGATCGGCGTGGACTTCCGGGGGGATCCGGCGGCGGCCCTCTTGGAGGTGCTGGACCCCGAACAGAACCATGCCTTCTCGGATCATTACCTGGAGATCCCGTATAACCTGTCGAAGGTCCTGTTCATCACCACCGCCAACATCCTGGACACCGTGCCCCCGGCGCTGCGGGACCGTCTGGAGGTGATTGAGTTCCCGGGCTACACCGAAGGGGAGAAAGTGCAGATCGCCCGGCGGTTCCTCATCCCCCGTCAGATCGAAGAGAATGGATTGCAGGGGATCCCGCTGAAGATCACTGATGGGGCCCTGCGGCGGATCATCCGGGAATACACCTCGGAGGCGGGAACCTGGAGCGGGAGATCGCGGCCATCTGCCGCAAGACCGCGCGGCTGGTGGCGGAGGGGAAGCCGTATCGGCGGGTGATCACCCCGGCGGCCCTGGAGCGGTATCTGGGGCCGCCCCGGTATGATTACGGCCGGGCGGAGGAGACCGACCAGGTGGGGGTGGCCATGGCCCTGGCCTGGACCGAGGCGGGGGGCGAGGTGATGCCGGTGGAAGTGACCCTGATGGAGGGGAAGGGGGCCTTGCTGCTGACGGGGCAGCTGGGGGAAGTGATGCAGGAGTCGGCCCAGGCGGCCATGAGCTACCTGCGCTCCCGGGCTCGGGCCTTCGGCATCCGGCCGAAGCGCTTTGAGAAGACCGACGTGCACATCCACGTGCCGGAGGGGGCGATCCCCAAGGATGGCCCCTCGGCGGGGATCACCATCGCCACCGCCCTGGTCTCGGCCTTCACGGGGATCCCGGTGCGGCGGGACACGGCGATGACGGGGGAGATCACGTTGCGGGGGCGGGTGCTGCCCATCGGGGGGTTGAAGGAGAAGATCCTGGCGGCCCATCGGGCGGGGATCCAGCGGGTCATCCTGCCGAAGAAGAACCAGCGGGATCTGGTCGAACTGCCCCGGCGGGAGATCCGGGGCATGACCCTGATCTTCGTGGAGACCATGGATGAGGTCCTTCAGGCGGCCCTCGCCCGCCCCCTGCGGATTCACGAGACCACCCCCTCCCGGAACGGGGCCTCCCGACGGAGGCGGTAAAGCTAAAAAGAAAAGAGATGAAGGCATCCAGAGAAGACAGGGTGGGAGGGATAAGGTGATGGCTGATTTGCTGATCATTACCCATGAACACATTGGACCCCGGATGGCTGGCCCCGGGATCCGGGCGTGGGAGATCGCCAGAGCCCTCGCCCGCTCTGGCTGGGAAGTGCGCTTAGCCACTCCATATGCAGAAACCTTTGGGGAAGGATCTTTATCTGTTGTGGATTTTACATGGGAGGACCCGGTTTCCCTGGAACGATGGCTCGAATCGGCCCGAGCGGTCATGACCACGGGTCCTGTCCTAAGCCGGGTGGTTCACTGGCTGCGAAAGCCCCTCGATCATCCCACGATAGTGGACCTCTATTATGTTCCAGAGATCGAGATTGTTCTTCTATCCCACACACAAAAGCCTTTCTTTTTAATAGATTTATTGATTGAGGAAACTTTAGTATATCTCCGTAACGGAGATTTTTTCCTCTATGCAACCGAGCGTCAGCGGGATTTCTGGTTGGGGGCTTTATGGATGGCCGGACGGCTGAATGATCGAATGCTGGCTGTGGACCCAGAGCGCTGGATGGCCTGGGTGCCGATGGGTATCCCGGACGATCCCCCGCATAGGGGGAAGCGGGTGCTGAAGGGCGTGGTGCCGGGAATTCAACCTGAGGATAAGGTGGTGCTCTGGATGGGCGGAATATGGGAATGGACGGACCCGATCACGCTCGGCGAGGCGATGGAGCGGATCCTGGTGCATCATCCAGAGGTTCGGCTGGTCTTTGGCGCTGCCCAGCATTACGATGAACGGGTGGTTCCACCCATGTCCAGGGCCTCGCAATTTCTCCGGTGGTGTCAGGAGAAAGGTTGGCTGGGCCGCTATGTGTTTTTCCTGGATTGGGTTCCTTATGAACAGCGGGGGCTTTATTTGCTGGAGGCGGATGTAGGGATCAGCCTGCATGATCACCCACTGGAAAGTCGTTATGCGGTGCGGGCTCGTTCGCTGGATTATCTCTGGGCCTCTCTGCCCTGCGTGCTGAGCGCTGGGGATGAGCTGGCCGATCTGCTGCGAGCGTATGGATTAGCCCGTGTGGTTCCTCCCCGCAATCCCTGTGCGGTCGCGGACGCGCTGTTGAGCTGGCTAGAGAATCCACCCTCTCGGGAGCAGCTGGCTCAGCAGACCCTGCCTCTACGGGATCGATTACGGTGGTCCGCTGTGGTTCGACCGATCGAGTCGTTCCTTCGGGAGCCCCGCACGGCTCCAGACGCATCTTATGCCCGGCGAAAGATCTCTCATTGGATCGGGCTCCGCGTGGAGAACGACAGGCTCCGCATGGAGAATGAGGGGCTCCGCGTGGAGAATGACAGGCTCCGCGCTGAGAGCGCAGCGCTCCTGGCTTATCTGGAGGCTGCCCGGCGGGGTCGAATCGTTCGAACGCTGAACCGGATCTATCAGATCTGGGGGCGCAAATTCCTATGAAAGAGCGAATCACCATCATCTTGCTGACCAAGAACGGCGAGCGTTACCTTGAGGAGGTCATGGAAGCGATCTTCGCCCAGCGCGTGGCTTTGCCCTTCGAGGTGCTGGCGATCGATTCCGGATCTCAAGATCGCTCCAAGGAGATCCTAAAACGGTATCCGGTCCGTTTGATCGAGATCTCTCCTCATGAATTCAATCATGGGGAGACCCGCAACCTGGGGGCCCGGCTGGCCCATCCGGACACTCGTTATCTGGTTTATCTGTCTCAGGATGCGACTCCTGCAGACGAGAATTGGTTGAGCGCATTGATCCAACCGATGCAGGAGGACGAACAGGTGGCAGGCGTGTTCAGCCGCCATCTGCCGCGACCGAGCGCGTGCCCCTCGCTGGTGCGCCAGCTGCTCACCCGATGGCAGACGGGGGGGACGGAACGCTTAGTGAAGCGAATGCCGGCTTCCCGGGCCGATTTCGAGGTCAATCGGTTCTTTTATATTTACTTCTCCAATACCAGTTCGGCCATCCGGCGCTCGGTGTGGGCGCAGATCCCCTTCCGCCCTCTCCCCTTTGGGGAGGATGCAGATTGGGCGGAGCGCGTCCTCCTCGCTGGCTACGCCCTTGTGTTTGAGCCTCGGTCCCGGGTTTTTCATTCCCACGATTATGGGTTATTGGAGCTCTTCCGGGAGAACGCGGACTATGCGGCGGCTTTCCGGGAGCGTTTCGACCCGCCCGCATACCGGGGCTTTGGCCTCCAGGCGGTGTTGCGAGGGGCGATCCGGGAGAGTTGGGAAGATTGGCGGTTCATCTGGCGTCATCCACACTTCCGCGAGCAACCCCTTCAGCGTCGTCTCTTCTGGATGCTTTACAGCCCTGCTTGGCATCTGGCCGTCGGGCTTGGTACTTACTGTGGGATCCGTGGGCTTCCCCGTCGACCCAAGTGGGGGCGTTATCTGTCCCGGCAGGAACGTGTCCGCCGCATTTGATTCGCAAGGGGGTTCTGCATGGGCATCCGGTCGGTGCTCCCGCGCATGGGGGTTTTGGGGCTCTTGGGGATTTCCATTTACACCTGGAGAGCCGGGTGGGCTTGGGAAGGACTCGGCCTCAACGGGTCCACTCTCACTCCTTCCGGCCCGGCCCAGGTCCTGGGCCTGGCCCATGCGATCCATCTCCGGCCTACGCTGAACTATGGCCAGGAGATCCTGGATTTCAGCAACCTGGTGGGCAAACGCCCCGCGGTGGTGATGTATTTCATGGACTGGCAGGGCAATCCGAAGGCCTCCGGGTTAGAGCGTTACTTTGACCTCTATCTCTTGAACACGATCAGCAACACCCTTCCCGTCTCCGCGCGGCCTGCCGTTATGCTCACGTGGCAGCCTCTTCACGGCCGGCAAGCAACCGGA
>JAEVEX010000011.1 GCA_016842085.1 Candidatus Thermoflexus tengchongensis
GGCCCAGCCCAATCGGGTGGCCAGAGGATTGGGTGGTGGCAAATCCATTTTTCCTCGTCGGCGCCCCTCAAGGGAACGCCACACCATGTTTGCATTTCCCTCAAGGGACGGCCCCGCTGATGGCGGGGCGGATCTGGTCCTGGCTGCTGGGCAGCCTCACCGTGTGTGCCCTCTATCGGGGTGGGCGCGCCTGGCTGAGCCGGGAGGGCGCCGCCCTGGCGGCGTTGCTAACGGCCACGTTCCCCTCTTTGCTCTTCTATCAGACAGGGATCAGCAACATCGCTTTGTTCACGCCGCTCAACGCTTTGGCCCTGAGCGAGCTGGCCTGGATCTGGCGGCGTGGGCCCTCCCGGACCCGCTGGATCCGAGCGCTGATTCTGCTGGTTCTAAGCTTCTACACGCGCATGGAAGCCATCCTCCTGCTGATTCCCATAGCGTTCCTCGTCGTGAGATCTCCGCGATCCATCCGGCCGCTTTGGAGCCGATCTGGCGCGGCGTGGTCCGGGATTTCCTTCTCCCTGGTGTCCGTGCTCCTTCTGCGCAACCTCGTCCTTTATGGGGACCCCCTGGCGCGCTCCGGGCTGATTGCACGGGGCCATGCGGTCTCGATCTCGCAGTGGATCCGCACGGAGTCCATTGATTTCCTTCAGGCGACATTGATCAATCTGGGCCAGGGGTTCATTTTTGCCCCCGGATGGCTGTATGGGATGCTGGGAGTCAGTCTGTTAGTGGCGATGCTCGGATGGATTGTCCGCGTCCTTCGCAACGAGGCCCCTTTTGTGGCCGGGATGCTCGCCCTGCATTTCGGGGCGCTCTTTGTTTCGTCTCTCGTCCTGAGCCTGCGTTATTTCGTCGGCGGCCCCCGCTACCTGGGGGCCGCCGGGGTTTCGTGGTTTTGGCTCTGGGCAGCCGGCTGGGAAGGGTGGGGGCCTCGTCCCTGGCGCTCGCGGGCGGTTGCAGGAGCCCTGCTGACGGCGTATGCCGTCAGCGTCCTCGCCATCCTCTATGGGATCCTGCCGGTTTATGTCCCGCGGCCGGCAGCGCCCGCCGCCTCGCCGATCGCCCGGATCGGCGATGGGATTATCCTCCACCAAGCCCGCATGGATCCTGTCCGCGCGCGGCCCGGGGATGTCGTCACCGTTTATCTCACATGGGAAGCGCAACAGCCGATCACGGACAATTACGCCGTCTTCGTCCACGCGCTGGATCCCCAACAACCCCGTATCCTGGCTCAGGAAGACACCTTTCCCTTCTATGGGCACTATCCCACGATGCTCTGGAAACCCGGGCGTCCCTTTGAGGAGGTCCATCGCATCCGGCTGCCCTCCGACCTGAACGTTCCCCTGGTTCGTCTCACAGTCGGGTTGTATCGTTATGAGACTGGCGAGCGCCTTCCGGCCTTCGCCCCGAATGGCGCGCGCTTCCAGGCTGGCGGGTTGGATGCCATCCCTATCGGCATCGTGAACATCGAGATCCCATCCAAACCGTGATCGCTGCCACCGAGATTCACGGCAGCACACGGATCCGGCTCAGCAGTAGCCGGTCCTGTCCGTCTTCACCACGCAGACGCTCCCCGGTCTCCGGCCGATAAAGGCCTACCTCGACCTCGTAGAAGCCGGGAGGCGTATCGGATTTAAGGGTCAGCGTGTAGATCTCCGTGTAGATCCGATTGACCTCCCAACGGGAGGTGGGCGGGTCTGGCGGCTTGTCGTGCTGCCCCCATAAGGTTTGCGGAGGCTGGAGGACGTGGGTGAAAACCGTGAGATCCACGTTTACTTTTTTGAGAGCGCGCCAGTAGAGGATCAGGGTGATGGCCTCGCCGGGATGGGCCTGGCGGTTCCGGATCTCGAAGCCGGCCAGCTCAATCGTCCCGCCGAATCGATATCCGACCGGGTTGGGAACCTCGCCGCGTTCTGGCTCCAGGCGGCCGACGGAGAGGCGAATGTGATCTCCCAGCGGTCTCCCCCCATGGTCGGCGGAGAATCGCTGCCCCGTTTGGAGATCATAAAAGCCGATGGCCAGCGTCAGCAAAGAGGGGGCCACGGCCCCGCGGGGGATCTGGAGACGCACGTGTTCCTTCCACCGTTGACCCTTCTCCAACAATCGCGTGCTGCTTAATCCTTGGAACGGATAGCCGTCATGCTGGGTGATGATGATATCGAGATCGTCCAGAAGATGGACGAAGAGGCTCCAGTCCTTCTCGGTTGGCTCCAGTGCTTCAAAGTAAAGCCACACATCCATAATCTGACCCGGTTGCAGGCGGGGCGGTTCCGCATCCAGGCCGATTAGCCGGATCTTCCCCTCGAAGACCGCATCCAGGTGCACGGGGAGGGCAGCAAGCTCCTCCGGCGTCGGGGCAGGGGGCGGCTGGTAGGCCGGGGCGATCCATAGGACGGGGGCCATCAGCGCCAGCGTCCCCAGGAAGGCCGGCAAGGAGGCCCACGCCAGCCAGCGGAGGCTACGGAAGGGAATCCGGTGGGCCCAATATTCCCATCCGATCCAAAGGCTCAGCGCGATAGGGCCCAGCGCGGTGAACATCAGCCGTCCCTGGGAGGCCATGGTCATGGTCGTCCACCGGATCACCCCGGCGAACACCAGACCGATATATCCCAGAAGGCCCACCCAGATCCATCGCTCCTCCGAACGCCGCATGGCGGGCGAGAAGAAGATAAAGGCCAGGAACCCCAGGCCGGCTCCCAGGAACGACCAGAGATCCAGCGCGGTGTAGATCCAGGAGGGCATGACCACATTCATGCCCCCGAACACGCCCCAGAAGGAGCGCCGGAAACCCTCCCACTCGCGGATCAGGTCCCACCAGGTCGCCGAACGCTGTCCGGCGATGATCAGCATCATCGAAAGCCCGGTGGGATCCCCATAGAGTTGCCAGTTGCGAAGGAACCACCAGCCGCTGATGAGAGCGGCGATCGCGAAAGGGACAGGGAAGGCCCACCATCGGAACCGCGCGCGGCGCTCCCGGAGGATGCAGATCAACAGCGCGGCTCCCGCCAGAGGCCACAGGAGCAAGCCGCTGAGCTTGGCCAGTGTCGCGGCCCCCAATCCCACGCCTAACATGATCACGTCCTTCCACCGGAACCCCAGCCTCCAGATCCGGGCGATGAAATACAGGACCATGGGGGCCAGGCTGTTCACCGCCACGTCGTTGTTCACGGATCCAGAGATGAAAAGGAACATCGGGTTCAGGGCCATCAGCAACCCGGCGCCCGCCGCCCAGCGAGGGCGTTGCGGGAACAACTGCCGGATCCACCCGATGGTGAAGAGGACGCCAGCCGCGGCCAGCAAGATGGAGATCCCCCGCCAGAGGTGAAGGGTCAGGATACTGCCCCGCCACGGGAAAGCCTCCCAGGGGCCATGAAGGATCTGGTTGCGGTTGGAGATCATGGCGGCGTTTCCGAGATATGCGTGGGGGTTCGGAAGATAAATCTGTTCGAAATCGGAGAGGTCCCATCGGAGAAGGCGCGTGAGCCATGCCAGCCATCCGTAATAAAGTGGGGGCTGGCTGCCTTCCTGGCGCCACATGGTTTTCACGCCAGGCTGTTGGATCGGGAGGCCACCTCCTCGAGCCAGGTGAACGGCCATCCCGATGTGCCAGAACTCATCGGAGGATTCAAATAAAGGGTTCAGGCTGCTGTGCAACGTGGCGAGGATCCCGAAAAGGAGCAGCAGGATGGCGAAGCGAATCCTCAGCCAGCATTCAGCAGGCTTGACCCAACGGGATGGGGAAGAGAGGCAAGAAGCGCGAATCTGATCTTTGGGTCCACCCCGGAGGGGAGGAAAGCGGATGGGGCAGATTTTGATTTGTTTAACATACCTTATACCAATCATTTAGAGGCCGCGCCGCGCGCTCAAGACATGCGGCTCGGCCTCTAAAACTCCCGGGAGAAAACCCACGCGAAACGCCCATACACTAAAAATCCTCCTCCA
>JAEVEX010000057.1 GCA_016842085.1 Candidatus Thermoflexus tengchongensis
CATAACCAGAAGGACCCGACCCTGCATGCCCGGAGGCACCACCGCCTGGAGGATCGCGAAAATCGGGCCGTTGGTCAGAACGTTCATCACGCCTCCGAGGAACATCGCCCCCAGGGCCACCGGAAAGGCCGAAGGGGGCAGCAGACCCAGCGTCAACAGTGCGGCGCCCATCCCGATCAGGCCGGCCAGTGTCGTGTGGATGCGGCGCCGGAATCCCCCCCAGGCCCCAAGTATGAAACCGCCGCTGATCACCCCAATCCCCCACGCCGATTCCAGCCATCCCAGCTCCAGCGCTCCACCATGGAAATGGCGCGTGACAATCAGGGGAAGCAGGGCGAAGGCCGGGTTCACTGCGAAATTAATCAGGGCGCCCATCCCCATCAGCGCCAGCGCTCCAGACCACCGCCGCACATAGTCCAGACCCTCCAGCATCTCCTGCCACCACGCAGAGCGGCTGGAGGGGTCCCGGGATGGGCAGGGGATAGCGATGAACAGCAACATCGATATGGCCAGGGCAGCGGTGAGCACATCCACCATCAGCACACCGGGAAGGGGGAGAAGGCCCAGCAGGATGGCCCCGGCCGGTGGGGCGATCATATTGAGGGTTCCTTGAAGCGCCTGATGGAATCCGGCGATCCGGGCCAGATGACGCTCGGGAACCAGCATCGGGATGGAGGCCTGGAGAGCGGACCAGTGGAAGGTCTCCAGCAGCGATCGGAGGAACATCGCCCCGTAAACCGGACCCAGATCGAAGGTTCCCATCAGCGCGAGGATGGCCAGCCCCAGGGTGATCCCGGCCATCCCGCCGTCTGCGGCCAGCATGATCCCCCGGCGATCCCAGCGATCCACCAGGGCCCCGATGGCCGGGCCCAGAAGGATGCCGGGCAGGAGGGCCAGCAGCGTGGCGATAGAAAGCGCCGTGGCGGAATCGGTGGTCCGGGCGATCCACCAGATCAGGGCGAATTGAACCAGCATGCTGCCGAACAGGGAAAGCGCATGCCCGATCCAGAGGGCCCAGAAAGCGCGGGAGATCCGGGATGGAGAATCCGATGGGATATCCGGCGTTCTCTCCACAGGCATCGCTCCCATCACCCATGTTGTCGGTTACATTCCGGTTTTATCCACCCTGAGGGTTGGGGCCGCCGGAGGCGGACGGCTGCCCCCCCAGAGCCCCCAGGAAAACCTGAGGGCCATGCTCTTATTCCACAGTGATCTCCACGCGCTCTCCTTCTTCCTCATCTACCACTTCCACCAGCTTTCCAGCCATTCCTTTTCGCAGGTGCTCCAGCAACTCCTGAAGCTGCCCCTCGGGGATCCCGGGGATGAAGCGTCCGCTGATCCGGAGGCCCAGATCCGCCAGGCTCAGGGGAATACTCACGTGAACCCGCTGGCGCCCGGAGGCCACATCCGTTACCCGGATGCGCAGCGAGCGCGCGGAGGGAGCGGAGGACTCTGGAGCCGTCTCGGCTTCCTGGAGCGCCTTCAGCAGCTCCAGACCCTGTTCCGCGGTGATCTGGCCGGCTTCGATCATCCTCAGAATCCGTAAACGCTCTTCATCCCGTGCCATCGTAACCTCCCGAGAACCGGAAAGATCTGGATCATGGAAAGCAAGCCCACCATGGGATATCTCTGGGAAATAGCCTCCTGCTATCCCACCTTCAGGTCGCAGCGCATCCCGATCAGGGTGCGGATCGGCTGGAAGCCGAGGGAGAGCAGGGCTGCCGAGAGCGCCGGTTCCTCGCCGGTAAGGGCCATCACGGGAAGCCTGGAGGAGATCCCCATCAGGGCGGTCTCCACCAGCCACCGGGCGTGCTGAGGGGTTCCGGAGCCGGTGAGAAAGGCCCGTAGGGTCAGCGCGCCTTCCCGTCGGATCCAGGCGGCGATGGCCACGATCTCTCCGCCTTCGGTTTCGATCATCCAGAGGGTTTTCCAGCGCTGGCCGAAGGGCCAGGGGGCCAGGGCCATCGGAAGCAGGCCCAGAGGTTCAAATAACCGCATCGCTGGGTTCTCCGCCGCAGCGATCCAGGCAGAGAGGGTGGATGCCTCTCCAGGTCGGGCAGGCCGCACCCGATAGCCCGGGATCCCGGAGGATAGGGTCGGGAGGAACGGCGCACGCCAGGCCTCCCGACGCCAGATCTGGATCCGCCCGATCTCGACAAAGCCCAGCGATCGATACAGCCGAAGGGCCGGGGTGTTGTCCGCCCGAACCTGCAGGGCGGCCCACTGGGCCCCATGGGCCCGGGCATATTCCAGACAGGCAGAGACCAGCGCTCGGCCGATCCCCCTTCCCCGGAATTCCGGGGCCACCGCGACATTGGCGATCAGCCAGCCTTCCAGGCCCGGCCGGAAGCGGCGGACCATGGCGTAGCCCACGACACGCCCGCCTTCCACCCACACATAGCCCGGCACAAAAGTCTCCCCAGGCGGGAGGAACCATTCCAGACCCTTCAGCAGCCATCCCAGGCGGGACCAGAAACGCATTTCCCGGATGATCCGCTGGCCGCTTTCATCCAGCTCGCTGGCGAAGGCCTCTTCCAGCAGATCGGCGATTCCCCGCAAATCCCGTCGCACATCGGCGGGACGCAACCCGCTCGCCGCTTCCCGGCCTGCGACGTGAACCATGGTCATCCCTCCGAAGATCCCGCCCCGCGCAATCGTCGGAGGGCCTCTTCGTAGGAAATCCGACCCTCCGCCAGCGCCTCCAGAATCTGCAGGCGCTCCTCCGGGCCAGGAGGCCCCTCGACCTCCGCCTCATACCCCATGGCCCGCAGGATCTCCTGAAGGCGCTTGCGCAGCGTGGGATAGGAGAGGCCGGTCATGCTCTCCAGGCGGGTGAATTTCCCCTCACATCGCAGGAAAAGCTCTACAAAGGCCAGCTGTTCGGCGGAAAGCCGGGCCAGCCGGCCCAGTCGAAACCGCCCCTCGATCCGCGTCTCGCAGGCCGGGCACTGCAGCGCCACAACTTCCAGCCCTTCCCCGCACACCGGGCAGATGCCAATCCACATCGTCATCCTGATCTCCATCAAAATATGAACCCATCGTTTCGAAATTTTAAACACATTTTCCGAAAAAGTCAAGTTCTTATGCGGATTTCATAAGGGGGCCATGGGGGATCTGGAGGAGGCTGGGCCTGGGCACTGTCTGAAGGGATCCGGGTTGCGGAGGGGATTTCCCCGGGGGACCTCCAGACCTGGAGGGGGACGTCACAACGGATGTCCTGTTTCATTCGCCCTGCAACCCCATGGAATGTCCAGCGCGGGCTTGCAATTTGAGTTAAAATGAGAAAAGTGCTCGTGCCGCAGGCCTGGGGCCCGAGATGGGCTTTCATCAGGCGGGGCCTGCGCCGGGCGAGGGAATCCGGTCTGTGCGAAAGGGAGGATGTATGGCGAATGAAACACGCAAAGTCGCTCGATCATCGGGTTCCAACGGAGCAGTGGAAGCGGTCACGGCCTATGACGCCAGCCAGATCCAGGTCCTGGAGGGCCTGGAAGCGGTTCGCCGTCGCCCGGGCATGTATATCGGCTCGACGGATATCCGGGGCCTGCATCACCTGGTTTATGAGGTGGTGGATAACGCGGTCGACGAGGCCCTGGCCGGGGTCTGCACCCATATCCTGGTGGAGATCCTGGCGGATGGAAGCGTTCGGGTGACCGATAACGGGCGGGGGATCCCGGTGGATATCCACCCCCAGACCGGCCGGCCGGCCCTGGAGGTGGTGATGACCACCCTGCATGCCGGCGGGAAGTTCGGAGGAGGAAGCTATAAGGTGGCGACCGGCCTCCACGGCGTCGGCGTGAGCGCCGTCAATGCCCTCTCCGAATGGCTTGAGGCCATCGTCCAGCGGGATGGCGCGCGGTTCCGCCAGCGCTATGAGCGGGGCCGCCCGGTGACGCCGGTGGAGCGAGTTGGGAAAGCGGATCC
>JAEVEX010000030.1 GCA_016842085.1 Candidatus Thermoflexus tengchongensis
ATCGGGCGGTCTCTTCCAGGATCTGGGCTTGCAGGGCGGGGGCGATCAGGGGACCCCGGAAATGGGGAAGGGAAGAGATCGTCAGACGGCCCTGGAGGAGGCGCAACGGTGGGATCATCAGCGCCACGATCAGGCCCAGGATGAGCAGCGCGCCGATCCCGCGTTCGAGGACGATTTTCCACGGGCGGATCGGCCACGCGCTCCATCCGCCGATCATTACCGTCAGCAAAGCCGGGACGGCATAAATGATGTGCGCATAATCGGCCCGGGGGAAAACGCCCAGGAAAGCCGCCGCCGCAAAGAGGCCGGAGGCGATCCATGATGCGCGTCCGGATGAGGTCGGAACAAAGAAGCCGCCGATCCAGAAGAAACCAGCCAGGAAAGGCAGGAGGAACGAAAAGGATCTCAGGGCCCACAGCCCATGTTCCAGGGTGGAACGAGGGGAAAGGGCTTGCAGGTTGCGAAGGATCCCCACAAGACCCTCCGTATAAGGGATCCCGGAGAGGCGCAGGTAAGTTTGCTTGTTCAACACTCCGTAATCCATAAACTTCGGACCGCCGCCGCTTGCCCAGATCGGCAGGAAGGTCAGGGCGAGGATCCCCAGAAAGGCGAGCCCGGGCGTGCCGATCTCGATCGCCCGCTGGCGGAGGGAGAGGCGCTCTTCCCCGCGCCGGGCCAGGAGGGCCCCCAGGATCGCCAGGAGCGCGTAGACGCCGATGTTCTGTTTGGCGGTGAAACTCAACCCGGCCGCGGCCCCTGCCCAGGCGAGGAGGTGCCGGCGGGCCCGCGAATCCCCAACCGCCTGCGCTGCGGTGGTCGCGTCGAAAGCGGCCATCAGGAAGGCGTTGGCCAGGGATTGATAGGGCGCGTGGGGGGCCGGGGGAGCCAGCAACAGGTTCGCCCCGAGGAACAGCATGCGGGATCCTGCGCCCGCGCCCATCCGCTCCAGGATGCGCATCCCGAAGAGCAGGGAGGCCGTGTAGCCGGCGGCCACCACCGCCTTCACCGCGATGATCTCCACACCGATCAGGGAGACCAGGGGCGCGGTGAAAGCCACGGCGAGGGGGCCAGCCCCGTAGAACACGTCCCGGTAAAGCACCTCTCCCTCACGGACCCGCCGCATCACCTGCAGGAACCATGCCTCATCCCCCCGATTGATCCCCGCCGCCATGTTCAAATAAAGGCTGGTCAGGAAAAGCCCGGCCGCCAGAGTCGCCTTCCTCATATCCGGTCTCCGCGGAACAGCTGGAAGGGCAGAAACGATCGCCAGAGGGGCACCTGTTCCAGGGCTCGCTCGAGGCGACCTCCCCAGGGGTGGTTCGACAGGAATGGGGGGAAAAAGCCATAGCGGGCGATGGCGGTCAGCCGCATCCCGGCCTGCTGCATCGCTTTCGAAATCACGGAAGGGCGCATGTTCAGGATCCCCCGTTCCGCTGCCCACCCCATCCCCGGCGTGATCAGGATTTGAAGGTAGTAAAGGGGATTAAGGGGATTGGGCTCCAGGAAAACCACCCGTCCTCCCGGTCGCAGAAGCTGGCCCATGGAACAAAAGGCCTGGTTCAGATCTGCGAGATGGTGCAGGACGAAGAAGCCCACCAGCGCATCATAGCGTCCATGCAGCTCAGGGGGACAGCGGTGGATGTCTGCGCAGTAAACCGGGATGTTGTATCGTCCGCCGTCGAATTCTCGCATCCGCTCGATCAGGAAGGGGGAGAGTTCCAGCCCCTCCACCTGGAAGCCGCGCTCGGCCAGCAGGAAGGCGTGGCGGCCCATCCCGCACCCCACGTCCAGGATCCGCTCTCCCGGGCGGAGATCGCCGAAGCGGATGACCTCCTCCACCTGGCGGATCACGTAGGGTGTCCGCTCCGGCCGCATCGTCCGTTTGATGCGGCGTCCGAAATATTCCTGTTGCAGCCGATTGTGAGCCTCAATCTTCTCTGACATCGGCAACGCTCGCTTCTTCGAAGATGTCCCTTCGATCGATGAGAGCGGGAACCGCCATGGAGGAGTGAAGGAAGGAAGCCGGATCGCGCTTCAGCGCCCAGGCGGTGCGGAGGATGCGCCAAGCGAGCCGCCAGCGCATGCCCGTCGTGTAGGCGGAGCGGCCGATCGGGCGCAGGGAGCGGTGGATCGGAACGACCAGCGTGGGAAAGCCCGCGCAGGCGATCAGTGTGGGCAAATGCGGTTCTGGGGCATCCCAGCGTCGCAGGGCCTCCGCCACCCGACCTTCCATGAGGCAAAAGGTCCCGGCATCCACCGGAGCCCCACAGATCCAGTGGAGGGCCCGCTTGAAGAGCCACGAGGTCAGCATCCGATCCAGCCGCTCATACCGCCCGCGCCGTCCGGCGAAGACGACAAGGGCGCGGCCCTGTGCTTCCTCCAGCGCCTTTCGAAGAAGCGGGATGGCCTCGGGCGGATCCTGCAGGTCCGCATCCATCACGACCACATAACGCCCGCGGGTCTCATGCAGGCCGATCCAGATGGCCCGGTGCTGCCCGACGTTCCAGGGGAGGTCCAGGATCCGGATCCGGGGATCCTGGGCGGCGAGCTCGCGCAGCACATATAGGGAGCCCTCGGGGCAGGCGTCGTGGACGGCGATCAGTTCCCAGGACCAGCCCGCCCCGTCCAGGACGGATTGCAGGCGTGCATACAGGAGGTAGAGGGTTTCCCGGTTCCGGAAGACCGGAATGACCACGCTGATCTCAGGCTGGATCTCCATGGCGCTGCATCCATTCCAGGGTCCTTCGCAGGCCGGCGGGAAGATCCCACCGGGGCAACCACCGGAGCCGGCGCTGGGCCTTCCGGATATCAGCGACCCAGCAGGACGTATCCGGCGGGCTGGGAGGATACATGCCGATCCGGAGGCGAAGCGGTCGGCCGGTGATGGATTCCACCAGCGCAGCCACCTCCTCGTTGGTCCACTGAATGCCGGTGCCGATGTTGAACGCCTCCCCGGGCCGGACCGATCGCGTGGCGGCGCGCAGGCATGCCTCTACTACGTCCTCTACGAAGACGAAATCATGTCGATAGCCCGGCGCGGTCAAGTAGACCTCCTCCCCGGTGAGGGCCGCCCGGAGCAGCGTGGGGATGAGCTGCTCTCGAGGCTCCCCGGGCCCATAGACGTAAAACGGTCGAAGGATGACCGCCGGCAGGCGGAAGGCATGGGCGTAAAAAGCCACCAGCAAGCTGGCGACGGCCTTTGCAATCCCCCGGTCGGTTGTCGGGCGCAGAGGATCCCGCTCGCGGATCGCCCGCGGATACGGGCCGTATTCCAGGGAGCTTCCCATGTGGATAAAACGAGTGATCCCCACATCCCGCGCCGCCTCCAGCAGGTGTGCGGTACCCATGAGACTGGACCGCAGGAGCTCCAGGCGTTCCTCTGGCGTGCGCGGGTGCC
Organism: Candidatus Thermoflexus tengchongensis; assembly: GCA_016842085.1. Classification (GTDB taxonomy): domain Bacteria; phylum Chloroflexota; class Anaerolineae; order Thermoflexales; family Thermoflexaceae; genus Thermoflexus; species Thermoflexus tengchongensis. The sequence continues at coordinate 3,398 of JAEVEX010000030.1, forward strand.
CGCGCCGGGCGGCGAGATGGAAAATCCAGCGGGGGCACACGTTCGTTACCACCTCCCGCACCCCCCTCGCATCCAGGAGGTCCCCGCGGTGGATCGAAACCCGATCCATCATCCTGGCCAGGCGCCTGAGATCGGTGCCCGGTCGGACGATGAGGTGGACCCGCGCGCCGGCCTCCAGCAGGCGGCGCGTCAGGGCGGCGCCAATGAAGCCGGCCCCGCCGGTGATCAGGATAGGCGTGCCCTGGAGATCGGCCATGAGCTCATGATCCGGTTGCGGTTTAAAAAGAAAGCATCCGCTTCCTCGATGGCGCGCAGAAGCTCCTGATGCATGGCCTCCCGCGCCGGAGGCGGTTGCTGGAAAGCCTCCCGCAGCGCCTCCAGGATCCGCGGGACCTCCACCCGCGGATCCCGACCCACGATATCCCGGAGAAAGGAACGCCGCAGGAACGAGAACGAACAGCCCAGCCGGGCCATCTCCGCGATCAGCAGACG
>JAEVEX010000100.1:0-316 GCA_016842085.1 Candidatus Thermoflexus tengchongensis
CGGCATCAGCCGCAGGATCAGCCGGGAGAGCGGGGTTCCGACATGCAGGCATGCTCGTTCCCAATCGATCGCGGAAAGCCAGGGATCTGCAAGCTCGCGCAGCAAAGCCCGTATCGACTCGGGAATCGGTCCGCGGTAGGGGATCATCACGGTTGCCTCCCTGCCCATGGGGGCTTTTCGAGATCGCGCGGAACACCGAAGGCACCCCGCGCGACCTTCAGAAGGGATCCTCCGCTCTATCCGGTCATACGGCCTCCCGGATGGGAGCCCAACTGCGCAAAACCCATCCGCATGCATGGCGATCAGGGGCTACCCG
>JAEVEX010000100.1:326-3858 GCA_016842085.1 Candidatus Thermoflexus tengchongensis
ATTCCGCTCAGAGGAAGAGACCATGAGCTGGACCCGTTATCGTGAGGTGGTCCTGGATCAGCTGCAGCGTGCCTTCGAAGCGAATCGGGATACAATCCCTGCGGCGGCCCGCCTGATCGCCGATACCGTGGCCAGGGATCGGATCGTCCATGTGTTTGGGAGCGGACACTCGCAGCTGGTGGCCCTGGATCTCGTCGGCCGTGCGGGAGGGCTGGCGGGTGTGAATCCCATATTTGATCCGCTGTTCGGGCGCGCCGAGCGTCTGGAGGGGTTTGCCCCTGTTCTTCTGGCCGCCCATGCCTTTCATCCGGGGGATGTGCTGATTGTGATTTCCCATTCGGGCCGCAATCCAGCCCCCATTGAGGTGGCCCTTCATGGCAAGCAACATGGCCTCCCGGTGATCGCAGTGACCGCTGTAGCCTTCAGCCGCTCCATATCCTCCCGCCATTCCTCCGGCAAACGTCTTTTCGAGATCGCGGATGTGGTCCTGGATACGCTGGGAGCTCCGGGCGATGCAGCCATCCACCTGGATGGGGAGCTTTATGTGGGACCCACCTCCACCGTGGTCGGTGCCGCTCTGCTTCAAGCCGTCATCGCGGAGGGGTCGGTGCCGCTCTGCTTCAAGCCGTCATCGCGGAGGCGGCTGCCCGGCTGATGGATCAGGGAATCCGCCCCCCGCTGTTCCGCTCCGGCAACCTGGAGGGGTCGGACGCGTATAATCGAGAGCTGCGGGCCCGTTACGGGGGACGGGTGCTGCTCCTGATTTAGCTGGGCGCTGGGCATTGGACCTTCTCCGGGAACTTCTGGGGGCCGGGCCGGCCCCAAAGAAGATTTTCCGCCCTCCCCCTGTGGCCTCCTCAGGCCGCATGGGGAAGGGAGGAGCAGGGATCATCCAGCCCTCTCGATCAAAGTCCAGCATCGGATATCCTGTCGAGCCGGGGTTTGGGGAGTGAGCCAAGGGTGCGCCCATCCAGGCCCCCATTTCTCCAAAAAAGTCCCTTTCTGGATCCACCCATGCTGAGATTTCGAAGGCGAATCGCCAAATGGAATGCCCTTGCTGGACTTGGGGTTCTGATCCTTTTCGCCTTTGGCCTCCGGCTCTATCGGCTGGGCGAGCCCTCTTTCTGGAACGATGAGGGCCTGACCCTCTATCGGGCACGAGCCCCATGGGAGGAGCTCCTGCGCGGGCAGATCATCCTGCGTGGCTTGCAGCCTATTCCGACGATTGACAATCATCCGCCCCTTTACTTCATTGTGCTGAAAATCTGGGTTGCGCTGGCCGGCCATACGGAGTTCTCCCTTCGTTTCCCATCCGTGTGGTTTTCAATCCTGATGATTCCCTTCGCCTGGGCCCTCTGGAAACGGCTCGGGGAGCATACGGCGGCCTGGATCAACACCCTTCTCCTGGCGGTCTCGCCCCTTTATTTGTGGTATGGCCAGGAGGCCCGCATGTATACGTTGCTGGCCATGGAGAGCCTGCTTCTCTTTCAGTTATTGCTCTCCCTTTCCAGGGCTTCCCCGCGGGCTTCTTCCGGGCTTGCGATCGTTGCCGTGATGATCGCCATGTTGTTGACTCATTATACTTCCGTCTTGTTGTTCCTTTCGCTCTGGGCCTGGGCTCTTCTTCAACCCGAACGTAGCCAGCGCCGCCTGGTGCTTGTGTCTCTTCCCGCTTTTGTTGTGTTGGCGCTTTTTCTGCCCTTTCTCTATCAGAGACTGCTCAGCGGGCCGGAGCGGGATTATCATTTCGTTCCTCTGCCGGGCCTTCTGATCGATGTATTGCGGGCACCCGCTTTTGGAACCTCTTTTCCTTATGATAACCCTGCGTGGTGGCCCATCCCGTGGGCATGGGTGGGAGCCATGGGGATAGGGAGCTGGTATCTCCTGCGCCACAAGCGATCCGCTGGTTTCATGCTTCTCCTCTCTTTCTTCGGACCCACGATTCTTCTCTATGGGCTTTCCCACATAAAACCGCTCTATCAAAACATCCGGCATCTTTTTCTGATCACTCCAATCGCCTATCTCCTGGCATCCCTGGGCTTCGCCCTCCTGATCCGCCGCAGTTTTTACCTCGGGATCCCCATCAGCGCCGCTGTTTTCGCTGGCATGCTCCTGAGCGATGGGCGCTATTTCTTTGATCCCTATCCTCTTAAAGATGACTGGCGGGGAGCCCTGGCCTGGACAAACGAACGGGTTACCTCAAAGGATCTGGTCATTCTTCAGGACCTCACGCTGACCCCATTAGCCGATTATTACTATCAGGGCTCTGCTCCTCTTCTTCTGACCGGTCGAGAAGGTGAGGGGCAGGAGGAGATGGTCCGGAGGCTGGAAGCTTTCTCACCGCGGCCGGAGCGCGTCTGGCTGATCACGGGCCTCTCCCAGGAAGACCTTTTTCGGCCCAATCAGGCGCTGCCCCACTGGTTAAGCGCGAACGGCCTCTATCTGATGGAGAAGGTATTCCCCAGTCGGAATATATGGGTTCGGGTGCTGGTCTATGATCTTTATGACTGGGGTCGCCGGCCATCCCCGGGAGCAATCCCGACCGATCTTCACCTCGGGTCTTACCTTCGCCTTCGATGGATGGAGGGACCAGAGCTCGAAAATCCTGTTCTCCGCTGGTGGTTCTTCTGGGAGAAGGGATCGGTTTCATCGCTGAATCTGTGGCTGGATCTCCGGCTGGTCGATGAAGCCGGTGGGGTCTGGGCTCGTGAAGTCCAGCCCATGTGGCCCTCCTTCCCACCGGACCGATGGCCGGAGGGCCGGATGGTTCGCCAGCAGGCCCGCATGCGACTGCCCTCGGGTCTCCCTCCAGGGATCTATCGGCTGCGAATGGAGGCCTTCGACCTCGATCGCCGCATCCCGATCAATGGGGCGCCGATGTGGGAATCGCCATCTTTCTTTCTGGAAGGTCATACCCATCCGGATGGCCTCCTGACCCCTGGGGTTCGTTCCACGGGCGGGGTCCAGCTGCTCGCTGCCCGACCGGAGGTGGGTCCTCCGTATTTCCCCGGCCTTGGGGTGCCCCTTCGTTTGCTCTGGCGGGCGGAAGCCACTCCCCCGGCCGCGCGTTCGATGGCGCTGTTCTGGCAGCAGGGAACCACTCGCCGCCTCCTGTTCCGGGGAGATCTGGGCCCTTCCTTCTTCCCATCCCATCAGTGGAAAGCCGGCCAGATCATTGCGCAACCCATCATCCTGCCGTTGCCTCCAGACCTCCGGGGCTACGGGCAGATCCGCATGGTTCTTTATGACGAGAGAGGGGAAGAGATTCCATGGGAAACCATGTGGCCTTTTCATCGCCAGGGCTACCCCGTTTTCACGCTGAGCCTTTCCCCCTGGCCGGTCCGTCACAGGCCGATCCCGCTGGCCCGGGAAGGTCGAGCATGTTTTGAGGGCTGGGTCTGTCTGGATCGCTATGAGATCCACCCGGAGCAGGCAGTCCCCGGTCAGATGGTGGAGGTCCGTCTGGCCTGGCGCGTGCAGCGTCGGCCGGAGCGGCCCGGGGTGGTGTTCGTTCATCTGAGCCGGCGGCCGG
>JAEVEX010000072.1 GCA_016842085.1 Candidatus Thermoflexus tengchongensis
AGGATGTGCTTAAGATGCACCGCCTGGCAGAGGATGGGGAAGCACTCAGACGCCGTGTCGATGCTTTCCTGGATCAATTCGCCTCCGGCTCTCAGGAGTTGCTCCGGTATGTGGGACTGTTGGGCGATGGCAAACTGGCCCAGGCAATCCATGGCCCATGATTACCGAACTTGATCGTCAAAACTCATCAGGGAACAGCGGTTGTCGTATTAAGCAGTCCTCCCCGTGGGGGCTGTCGGGTTCGTGGATCGGCCTTCCCCTCCACCCGGCGTGCAGGAGGATCGGGATGAACGCGGAACGCTGGCGGGAAGTGGCGGCGCCCTGGCTCACCGGCATGGCCCGTTTCCTGGATCGCCTGGGGATTCATCCCCATGTCCTCACGGTGCTGGGCTTTCTGTTCAGCATGGGAGCGGGGCTGCTAACCGGGCTGGACCTTCGGGGAGGGGCGGCGCTGCTCTGGATGCTGGGCGGGTTGTGCGATGCGCTGGACGGCGCGCTGGCTCGTCTTTCAGGCAAAGCCTCGCCGTCGGGGGCGTTTCTGGATTCCACCCTTGATCGTTACAGTGATGCGGCGATCCTCCTGGGCCTGGGGGCGGCGTGGCAGCGGGCCGGCGCCGCCTGGGGCGGGTGGATCGCCGGCGTGGCCCTGCTGGGCGCGCTGATGGTCAGCTACACCCGAGCCCGGGGGGAGGGTCTGGGGATTTCCCTCCGCGAGGGGCTCTTCACCCGATTGGAACGCTTCCTCCTCATCCTGGTCGCCTTGCTCACCGGCTGGTATGGGCCGCTGCTGATCCTGTTCGCCGTCCTTGCCCATCTCACGGCACTCCAGCGAGCCTGGCAGGCGCTGCGGATGCTCAGCCTCCCGGAGCCTCGTCAGCCATGATCTATGCAGAAGGGCTTCGCAAGGTCTTCGAAACAACGGTCGCGGTGGAGGAAGTCAACCTGGAGGTGCGCCCCGGCGAGATCGTGGCGCTGCTGGGCCCCAACGGGGCCGGGAAGACCACCACGGTCCGGATGCTGGCGGCGCTGCTGCGGCCCACCGCCGGTCGAGCCATTGTGGCCGGCTATGACACGGTGGAATCCCCCCGGGAGGTCCGCCGCCGGGTGGGATGGCTGGGGGAGCTTCCCGGCCTCTATCTGCGGATGACGGGCGAGGAGTATCTGGCGTTCTTCGCCGATCTCTACGAGGTGCCACGCCCGATTTTCCACCAGCGGCTGGAGGCCTGGCTGGATCGGCTGGGCCTTCGAGAGGTTCTGCGCCAGCGGATCGCCACGTATTCCAAGGGGATGCGACAGAAACTGGCCCTCCTGCGCGCTTTTCTCCATCAGCCCCCGGTGCTCCTGCTGGATGAGCCGACTTCGGCGATGGATCCCGAGAGCGCGCAGATCGCCCGGGAGATGATCCGTTCGTTTGCCGGGAACGGTCACGCGGTCCTCCTGTGCACCCATAATCTCTACGAAGCCGAAGCCCTGGCGGACCGGATTGCGATCCTCCACCGGGGCCGAATTCGGGTGGAGGGCAGTCCTCAGGCGCTGCGAGAGCGCTTCATGGGGCCGCCGATCTATGAGCTCCGCCTGGCAGGGCCCGCGGAGGAGGCGCGGAGCGCGCTCCCCCCGGGCCTGCCGGTGGTGGCCCATGGGCCGGACTGGATCCGTTACCGGGCGCAGGACCCTGAACGGGAGAACCCCCGGATCCTGGCCGCGGTGATGGCCCGGGGGATCCCGGTGATCTCCCTGGCCGAAGTCCCGCGCCCGCTCGAGACGGTCTACCTGCAGATCCTGAGAGGGGAGCTCCACGGGGATCCCCGCGCCTCGCCAGGTGGTGAGGGAGCCCGTCCGGCGGAGGGAAATCCCGGGCATGCGACGAGCGCCCTCCCCGCCTACCCCATTGCAGAAGCCAACCGCCGCGACGCGACGGCGGGTCCGCATGGGCGGGCCGCCGGGTGGGATCTTCGGCGATGGATCCATGGGACGTGGGGGGTTTTCCGGCGGGATGTGGTGGATATCCTGAGGGACTGGCGGTTGATGACCCCGCTGGCGCTGCTGCTGCTGATTTTCCCGCTGCTCTCCATGTCCTCCGCGGAGGCGGCCACCCGGTATGTGGCTCAGTTCGGCGCCCAGCTCATCGGCGAACGGCTGCTGCCCTTCCTGGCCCTGGCGACCGGGTTCCTCCCTCTGACGGTCTGTCTGGTCATCCCCCTTGAGACCTTTGTGGGCGAGAAGGAGCGGCGGACGATCGAGCCGCTGCTGGCCGCCCCCTTGAGCGATCTGCAGCTCTACATCGGGAAAGGGCTGGCGGCGCTGGTGGTCCCCACCGCCACCTCGCTCCTGGGGGTGACGATCTATCTCCTCATCCTGATCCTGCGGGGGGCCTGGTTTTTCGACCTCGCCATGTCGCTCTCCCTCTACAGCATCCTGTTCCTGCACGCCGTGGTGATGGTCTCCGGGGCCATTGTGGTCTCCACCCAATCCAACAGCGTCCGCGGCGCCAATCTGCTGGCCAGCTTCATCATCCTCCCCATCTCCATGCTGTTGATTCTGGAATCCTCCCTGCTCTTCTGGGGCAGCTATCGGACGCTGGTGGTCGTCCTGTGCGTTCTGTTCATCTACGCGATCCTGCTGGTCCGGATGGGGATCGCCCTGTTCAATCGGGAGCAGCTGCTCAGCGGGGAGTTCGACACGCTGGATCTGCGGGGGATCCTGCGGAGTTTCTGGCAGGCCTTCCGGTGGGGGGATCCGGCGCGGCCGATCTCCCGCCGATGGGATCATATCCGGCAGCCGGTTCAACGCTCCGCCGGGGCGCTGCTCACCCTGGTGGTTCTGGGAGGGATGGGATGGGGGATCGGATGGCTGTGGTTTCCCTCCGTCGTGCTTTCACCGGAGGAGATCCTTCGCCAGCTCCCGTCGGCCGGCTTCTCCTCCCCGCAGGCCCTTGAGCAGGGGGCGTGGCTTCCCTTCACCCCCTGGGGGATTTTCCTCCATAACCTGCGGGCGCTGGTCATCAATACGCTGATCGGCATCATCACCATGGGGTTATGGGTGGCCTTTTACCCGGTGGGGTTGATGGGGCTGATCGGGCTGCTTCTGCGAACGCTCTTCGTCAGCGATCCGCGCCTGGGGATAGGGGGCGTGCTGGCGCTCCTGCCTCACGGGGTTCTGGAGCTGCCGGCGGCGTGGCTGGTGCTGGCGGGGGCCCTGCGTCTGGGCCTGACGCCGCTCACGCCCCCCGGCCCCCGGACCCTGCGGGATCGGCTGGTGCTGGCCTGGGCGGACTGGTTGAAGCTGCTGCTGATCGCCACGCCCCTTCTCCTCCTCGCCGCCTGGATCGAGGTCCACGTGACCCCTCGCCTCGTGCTCGCGTGGCTCGCCCGGTTTGCCCGTTGAGCCCCGATGGAGAGCCGGGCCCACCATTCGCTCCCTTCCGGGTCCTGTGGGGCTCATGCCGCCAGGATCCCATCGGGAATCCAGGATGGCCCCCCTCATTCCCGGGCGCCCTATGGGGTCCAGAATCGACCGAACCCCATGGCGGCGGCGGCCATGGATCCGAAAAACAGCGCGGCGCTGAGCCCCAGCAGGAGGAAATCGTGGCGACGAAAGCGCAGCTCGGTCAGCCATGTCCGCCGCCCCACCCCGAAGGCCCGCAGATCCATCGCGTCGATGATGTCCTCCGCCATCATCAGGGCGTGAAGGGTCACCGGCACTACCAGCGGGGCGAGGCGACGGATCTGAGCCAGAGGGCCGC
>JAEVEX010000091.1 GCA_016842085.1 Candidatus Thermoflexus tengchongensis
TCCCCTCGCCGGAACGGGATCTCACCTGGCTATCATCTATAAGGACATCCACGAATTGGGAGGATCCCTGATGATCCGCGGATTACGATCCCTGTGGAAGGAGCTTTATGAGTATTTCACATATGACCATTATGGGAAGCGGAAGCCGCGGCCGGCCTTTTATGGGGTGGTGCTGACGCTGCTGGTGGCCGCCGGGATGTTTGCGGCGGCCGGGATCCTCGCCCTTCGGGCTCCGCGGGGGGAAGGGCCTGCTCCCACCCTGCCCCCGCCGACGAAGACGGCGATCTTCGCCACGGTCACGGCCCAGGCGGCCCGGCCCACGAACACCCCCGCCCCCCTGTGCCCGGAGGATCCCGCCCTCTGGAAGCTGGTGGAGGTCAAGCCCTTCCTGGACCCGAAGACCGGCAAGCCCGTGCAGCTGCCCAAGCCCATCTACCGCATCGATCCCCCCTGCGTCTACCAGGGCCTGTGGCGGGACCTGGCCCGCTCCCTGTTCCTGAAGGATCCCCCGGCCCCCACGGTGAAGAAGGAGGTGGAGAACGTCCCCTGGTATTGGGAGCCCGGACCGGAGATCTCCCGCTGGCCCTTCGAGCCTTATCAACTCAACAAAGATTTCCTGTTTTATAACCGCAACGGGAAGAAGATTGACGAGGTGTTCACGATCTACACGGTGCTTCCCACGGGGGACCGGGATTATCCGGTGATTGCCTACCTCTACCGGGATTACCCCAACCCTGCCTATGCCATTCAATGGGAGGGCGGAAAGATGACCAAAGGGCGGCCTGTCCGCCTCTTGGGGGGGACGGTGCTGCGGCGCGTCTGGAGCATGTTCTATGACGCCCGGGGCCGGCGCTGGGTGGGCGCGGGTTACATCGGCGGGGGCTATCCGCGGGCGCTGCACGCCACGACGGCGGATGGTTCTGGGCTGTGGGAGGCGCTGGGGGTGAAGGGAACCACCCGCTCGGAGCTGGCCCGGGCCTTCGGGATGGAGGACTTCTTCCCCGAGACCGTGGACCTGAAGCAGATCCCGATGGGAGACCTGCTGGAGTTCGGACCGTGAAGGAGGGAGGAGGGAGGGACCATGAAGCGCGGGATCCGGATCGGGCTCTACCTGCTGGGAACTCTCTGGGCCCTCTGGTTTGTTGACCTGGCATGGGCACAGTGCCCCATCGAAATCGACTGTGTGACGGTGCCGATCACGCCGGGGGGTTCGCCGGGATCGGGGGGTGGGACCTGGGTGTGCGCGGGGCCCTCGACGGTGGGAGCCATCTTCTTTCACTACCAGGGCATTCAGTGCGCCGAGGGGCAGATCGTCATCGATTGCGACGGCACCGTCCTCGAGCGCCGCGTGTTCGCCATAGGAGGCGATCTCTGCCCCACGGCCGTGGCGGCCTTCCGCCGGTATTGCGCGGATCCAGACCACGCCTTTGGGGGCAGCGAGGGCTTCTGCGAGCTGGTGGACTATTACGGCAACCCGACGAGGCTGAGGGTGTGCGCCCCGCCTCACGTCATCGAGGCCCGGCCCTATCCGGTGGGCTTTGTGGCCCGGGAGGATCCCTTCGGGACCTTCCACCCCACGACCCGGCTGAAGTGGCTCCCCCCTCCCCTCGGGAACCCCACGGGGAATTATCCCACTTACGCCAACTCCGGCTGGCTCCTGTGGACCTGGGGGAGCACGGACCGGGGGCCGGGGGACAAACCCTTCCCCTGCGATATGAGCGAGGGTGAGCTGCTTTCGAACAACGTCCCCGCCGGGACCACCTGCCTGCGGGCGCGGCTGTGGTCGGCGCCGGGGTTTGATAGAGGGCTCAACCCCATCCTGCTGCCCGGGCTGCTGGAATTCCCCACCCGGAGGCTACGGGTGGAGATGCCGCCGGGGCGGGAGATCGCCCTGAACTTCCCCTATGCCTCCCATCCGGCCACCGGGCAGACCCAGGACGTGCAGTTTGGTGGGAAGGAGCTGCCGGCCTTCCCGGGCTACTTCCAGCGGTGGTGGCTGGTGCGCTTCCGGGTGGACATCCGGCGGGTGAAGGACCACACCCGCCGGGAGGAGCGATGCGAGCCGGTGCCGGATGCGAATGGGGATGGGAGGCCGGACCGGGGCGGGAACTGCTGGACGACCATTGGGGATCCGCCGGTGGCCTGGCCGGGGGACAAAGAGACCGTCGAGGTGATCGAGCGGAAGGAGTGGGAGACGGAAGAGCGAGACGGGATCCTGGATCTGACGGCGCTGGGGCGTCCGTATGCCGCCCTGCATCCGGCGTGGCTGTTCATCCGGGGGCCGGATCGAACGTGGGAGGTGCGGTATGTGCTGCGCAACGGCCTCCCCTATCTCTGGATCCCCCTGGCGGTGCGGGAGGGGCAGGGGGCGGTGTGCGCGGATCCCACCTGCGGCGGATACACGGGGCCATCCGGACCATGAACGAGGGAATCTGGATTCGATGAGGACCCTCCGACCGGTGGCTATCACCTTTGGGGTTGAGTGACAGAAGCCGATCAAAGCGTTCGATACGGAAGGGATGTCCCCCAGAATGCCACCCTGTCTTTCGGGCAAGGGGTCCGGTCTCTTCGGAAATCGTGCGCCTTCATAAGAGATACGGAACCGCCCCACGAACGGGAGGTCATGATGAGCGAGGGGTTGCGGATACACCCGGGGAGAATCCGGGAACAGATCCAGCGCCTGCGGGCGTGGCGAGGGGGGTGGAACGAGGGGATCGAGCGTGCCCGGCGGACATCCCGGGCGCTGGGGGAGACCGTCCGGGCGGTGCCGGGGCAGCGGTTCGAAGGGATGGCCGTCGCGCTCCACGGGCGTCTCGTCCGGGGGAGCGAGCGGGTGGAGCGCCTGGCGCGGACCCTGGAGCAGGCCCTGGAACGGCTGGAAACCGCTTTTCAGGAGGCGGCCGCTGAGCTGCGTGAGGAGATCCTCCCCTTCTCTCTGACGACCACGTCGCTTGCTGTAGACGCCCTCGGCCACGAATTACCCAATCAGTTTGTCGTCACGTTCCCCACGGCCTCCGGCCGAATTCCATGGAACACCGCATGTGGGCCGGTGGCCCTCAGCATAGCCCTTTCCCGGGTGAGGGGCCGCATCACCCCAGCCCAGGAAGTGGCTGACCGACTGGTCCAAGAAGTGTGGAAGGATCAGCCGGATAAACGCCCCTCCCCAGGCGCAAAGCAGGCCCGCGCTATGACCGATAGTTGGGACCTCATCAACACCGCTGGGCTGTATGGCGTGCAAGGGAAGATGGTTTCTTTTGATCTTGCCGGGGAGGGTGACCCTTCAGAGAAAGCCTGGAACGATCTCCAGCGGCTAACCAGGCAGCCAGGGGCCGTGATGGTCCTGGTCACAGCCAAAGGAACCACTTCCTACTCGTTCCTACTCGTCGGGGAGGCCAGTCTGGACGGTTAAGGAACTGCAGGCCGCCGAGATGATTCCGGAGGTTCCGCAGCGAGCGAAGGGGGATGGAGGTGTTCTCACCGGAAGCCAGCACGAGAGGGAAAAGGGTGTCGCCCACTGGGTGGTCATAGATCACCTGGAGGAATCTGGAAACCAGCGCTATGTGGTCATCAGCAACCCCTTCCACAACCGTCGGGAACGCTATCCGTGGGAGTATTTCTGGCGCTCCATCAATCACCAGGCAATCGAAAAGAATA
>JAEVEX010000043.1 GCA_016842085.1 Candidatus Thermoflexus tengchongensis
AGGATGTGCTTAAGATGCACCGCCTGGCAGAGGATGGGGAAGCACTCAGACGCCGTGTCGATGCTTTCCTGGATCAATTCGCCTCCGGCTCTCAGGAGTTGCTCCGGTATGTGGGACTGTTGGGCGATGGCAAACTGGCCCAGGCAATCCATGGCCCATGATTACCGAACTTGATCGTCAAAACTCATTAGGGGCCTGGGTCCGGGTGGATCGCTGGAGGTGGCCTCCACTCCCTGAATGGGAAGGGGCCGCCCACCCTTTCAAGGATCCGGACAACCCGTCTCCTGAAGTCACCACTGGATGAAGCAATATCCTTGTCTGCAAGGAATACGCACGGAGGAAAGAACCTGGCAATGAGGAGGCAAGGGAGAGAGGGGGAAACCGTCCAGGATGTTCACTCCACATCGAGGATACGGAAAGTCAGGACGCCGGCCGGCGCCTCCACGGTCACCACATCTCCCGGTGCCCGGCCCAGCAGCGCCTGCCCCAGCGGCGACTCATACGAGATCTTCCCCTGGGTGGGATCCGCCTCTGCGGGCCCCACCAGCACGTAAACCTCCGGAGTGCCACCATCCTCCGCGATGGTGACACGAGATCCAATGCGCACGCGGCCGTCCTCCGAGGGCTGGGGCTCGATCACGATGGCGCTGTTGAGGATCGCCTCCAACATCCGGATCCGGCCCTCAACGAAGGCCTGCTCCTCCTTCGCCGCGTGGTAATCGGCGTTCTCCGAGAGATCGCCCTGCTGAATGGCGAAACGCAGACGCTGGGCGATCTCCCGGCGCTTGACCGTGCGCAGGTATTCCAGCTCCTCCTCCAGCTGCCGTTTGCCCTCCGGCGTCAGATACGTCGGTCCAACCGCTGCCATCTCCACGCTCTCCTCGACTCCTGTTCTTTCAGGGCGGGGGGACGTGTCGAAGACACGCCCACCGGGCTTGAAAATATCTTGTTTCCCTCGCGCCCTTTTCGTTAAGACGTATTTGATTATACCAGCCCGAATGGGAGAGGACAAGAGAGATAAATCACCCTGGATGCCAGCGGAAATCGCCTGTGAGGGGCCTTCGGCCGGGAGGTCAGTGAGCGAAAGATCGGGGCTGAAGGTCGGGGCGAAAGCCCCTTCTGGGTCTTCTGAAGGGTGAAACGGAGCGGGGGACTGCATCCATGGGCTGACAGAAACCGGCGCAAAAGGCAAGAGTCAACGGGGGCACCGCTCCCGGAGCCGTTCCACCGTATGTTCGGGGACCGGCATCGTGCCCAGAAGGATACGGCCGTCCGGGCCGGGGCCGTGGAAATCACTGCCGCCTGTGGGGATCAGATCGTAGATCCGGGCGATGGTGATCAACCGGGCCACATCGGCCGGGGAGTGATCCGGGTGGAAAACTTCCAGCCCGACCAGGCCCGCTCGCCACAGGCTCTCCAGATCGCGGGGAAGCCCGGAGCGCCCGGGATGGGCCAGGGCGGCCACGCCTCCAGCCGCCCGGATCACCGCAAGGACCTCCCGGGGATCGACCGGCCGTCGGGGGATGTAGGCCGGGCGGCCCCGCCCCAACCACCGTCGGAAGGCCTCGGCTTCATCGGCCACATAACCCTGCTCTACCATCGCCCGGGCCAGGTGCGGACGTCCCAGCACGTCCCCCCGAGCCAGCTCCAGCACCCGTTCCCAGGGAACCGGCATCCCCAGCTGAGCCAGGCGCCCGGCCATCGCCTGAATTCGCTCCATCCGTTCCGCCTGCATGCCTTCCAGAAGGCGGAGGAGATCCGGATGAGCGGGGTCCACGAAATACGCCAGCAGGTCGATCTCCTCCTCGGAGCCGCCGACGCTGATCTCCACGCCGGGGATCACTTCCAGGGACGTGCCATGGGCGAGGGCCACCGCCTCCACAGCCCCCCGGGTGGTCTCATGGTCCGTGATGGCTAAGTAGCGCAGACCGCGCGCGAGGGCCTCCTGCACCACCTGGGCGGGGGACCACAGGCCATCGGAGGCGGTGGTGTGAACATGGAGGTCAAGGCGGGAACTCATCGTTTCTCGACCACGAACCGGATGGCCGTCCGTTCCTGATCGTTGATCTTGACATCAGTGAACTCGGGGACACAGACGATGTCGATGCCATCCTGGGCCAGATAGGTGCGGGCGATGCAGATGGCCTTCACGGCCTGATTGACGGCACCGGCGCCGATCGCCTGCACTTCCGCCCGCCCGCGCTCCCGGATGACACCCGCGATGGCTCCGGCCACGGCTGTGGTGCGCGATTTGGCAGCCACTTTAATGGTGTCCATGATCTCCCTCCGTGGAGCTGGGGGATGAGGCTGGGAAACCGCGGCCAGCATGGATAATCCTCGATTCGATGATGCGGTGAACCTCCTTCAGTTGCCTGGGGCAACGGAGGGAGAAACCCGCCCGTTGCGGCCGGTTCGTTTTAAATTATTATAACGGCTTCGCTGTAAAGCGGAGCAAGAAGGCGGAAAGCGAACGCGGTGCCCGACCCTGCTCGGTTCTGTATCACCGGGAAAGCCGGCGCACGATGCGCCCCCGACTCAGATCGTAAGGGGAAAGCTCTACCAGAACGCGGTCCCCCAGAAGCACCCGGATGTAATACATGCGCATCCGGCCGGAGAGATGGGCCAGCACCTCGTGACCGTTGTCGAGACGGACCTTAAACATCGCGTTCGGTAGCGTCTCCACAACGGTCCCCTCGACCTGAATGACATCCTTCGCTTTCTCGGTTCCCTTCGCCATCGGGCCTCCCTTAAGACGGAGTTCTCCTGTCCCTCAGAGCTTGCGCCGTTGGGCTTCCATGCCATGCATGGGGCCGAATGTTCCCCTCGATTTTCTTCGGGGCCAGCCCCGCTTCAAAAGCCCCTGGAAAGAAGCCCACCCTGCACTTCCTATCTTATTGTAAGTTTGCTCCCATGCCGAATGAGGATGGGACCTGCGTCGTTGGGCTCGGATCGGGACAGCAAGGCGTGTCTTCCGGGCTCTCCCTGGAGGCTCTGGGGAATCGCAGGGGCGCTGAAGGCGCCCCTCCATAACTCGGAATCTTCTCCGCCTCAGCGACCCCGGAATTGCATCCACCAGGCCTGCCATGGTTGGAGGGTAGGGGTTGGTGTGGGGTAAGGAGTGGGAGATAGGGGGATCCGCTCCAGGCGATAAGGCGTTTCACGAGGGCGGATCATCCCGGCTTCCAGGCGGGCCCAGCGGGCCACGAACTCCTCGCTCTGCACATAGCGCGCCTGCTCGGCGAGGCGGGTCGCCCGGATCTGCTCGGTGGCGATCGCCTGCTGCAGGCGCTCCGCCCGCTCCACCCGTTGCCGGTAAAGCTCCAGGTTTCCCCAGGCCACATGGGCCAGGAGCACCAATCCCATCCATACAATCAGGCGGACCAGCCACCGGACCGCCCCGCCCAGCCATGGACGCATGGAAGTCTGGTTCCCCTGAGGATAAAAAAAGGGCGTGGGATGCCCTTTGCAGCCCTCCCCACGCCCTCCGTTCATCCGGCGATGCCGGGGGCGGGATTTGAACCCGCACGGGCGTATGCCCACCACGCCCTGAACGTGGCGCGTCTGCCAGTTCCGCCACCCCGGCGATCCTTTTCCAATTCTACCAGAGCTGGCCGGGCTGTCAAAT
>JAEVEX010000013.1 GCA_016842085.1 Candidatus Thermoflexus tengchongensis
AGGATGTGCTTAAGATGCACCGCCTGGCAGAGGATGGGGAAGCACTCAGACGCCGTGTCGATGCTTTCCTGGATCAATTCGCCTCCGGCTCTCAGGAGTTGCTCCGGTATGTGGGACTGTTGGGCGATGGCAAACTGGCCCAGGCAATCCATGGCCCATGATTACCGAACTTGATCGTCAAAACTCATAAGATTCCCCACAGGAGGTTCACATGCGAAACACCCCGCTGTTATGCGCCCTGCTGATCATCGCGATCAACGCTGGAGTGGGCAGGGCGATGGCTCAGGACGCGCAGCCCCCTGTGGAGAGCAAGGGGAGCCCCGCCTATCAGAACGAGGTGCGCAGCTTACGGCAGGCTTTACGAAATCATTTGTCCCCAGCGAGACGGGAATCGCCAGGGGTGTGAAACCCTGCTGGCCCTGATCTCCTTTGGTCCAGCCAGCCGCTCGCTGGAAGAACTTCACCTGATCCGGGCTGAGGATGCCCTCTACGAGAAGCCGCCGGATATGGGATCTCCTCGACCAAAGAGTCCGATAGGGATTGAGATTCCAGAAGAAAAAGCCCTCCACTCCGGCTGGTAGGGGGAGAGGATGCTGAGACGTCTGATCTGGGGTGTTGCAACCCTGTTGCTGGCCATCGGTGCGAGTGGGTGTGCGCTGGGGAGGGGGATTACCCCCTCCCCGACCGTCCCTCCAGGCGCCGAAACCCGATGGGCCCCGCAGACCATAACCCCCTTTTCGTCCCCCACAACGACTTCAGAGGCCGTAGACAGGATACCCACTCCGCCTCTTACCTTTACGCCTCCCGCGGCCGTTGAGGGGAAGCCCACGCCACCGGGAGGGAAGACGCCCTGGACGCCGCCCCCCACCTTCACGCTTCCCCCTCCGCGGACCTCGTGGCAGGTTTACGAGTTCCCGGAGGCGGGGGTCCGCCTTCAGGTTCCGAGCGAATGGAAAGTTTTTCGGCAGCCGGGCGCCTACCGGATCGTGGTCACCGGCGAAGGCGAGTACTATGAAGAACGAATTATGGTAACTTTCTGCTGCGTGGAGTTACCCCGGACGTTGCCGGAGTTCCAGAAGGCCATCGGCCCTTACTGGCAAACCCTTCACGCCAAGAACTTTGTGGTGAGGCCTCTTCAGGGGAAAGGATGGCGGGGGGTGGCCGCCTGGCATCTCCCCAACACCTGTCTGGATGTATACATCCCCTCGCTGGAAATCGTGCGGCAGATCACATTCTGGCCCATTCTCTGCGAGCCGGACGGGGAACACCTGGTGCCCCTGGGGCAGAAAATCCTGGATTCGATAGAGATTTTCCCGCCCAGCGGGGAGTGGAAATAACTTCCCGGGAGTGGGGCGAGACCCAATCCCACCGGGCGCTAAGAGCCGATGCTTCTGGAGATCGAGGAGGAGCAGGTGCATGTCTTCATCGGGCTCGCGATTCTGCAACATCTCCGGAACCACCCCGACTTGAAGGCCATGGACCTGACCGCCCCATCGGACAATTGAGTTCCCCGTTTGTGGGCGATCAGGTCAAGCGTGTGGAGGGCCTTGTAACTAAACTTGTAAGAAATAGCGGATGAATGATCCCAAATATCCCATCCAGGTACATGAGCATTCCGGGCCATGATAAATTGCCTGAAACCCCAGAGGAGCGAGAAGATGGCGTGTTCCCTGCCTGTCTCCCGACGATGGATGGCGTTGCTTCTGTTCGCCCTCGCCGGATGGGCAGCCGCCTGCGCTGCGACAACCCCTTCCAGCCCGGTGGCGACGCCTCCCAGGACCTCTACTCCGGGCTCCGCCTCCCCCATACCCCGTCCAACCGGATCCCCTTCCGTATCCCCATGCGTTCCCCCTCCAGCGGAGCCCCCCCGCGAATCCCGTTTCCCACCCCTTGATGGGGCCGGGATGATCGCTTACTCGAACGACGGCCTCTGGCTCGTCCACCCGGATACCGGACAGAACGTCAGGCTCCATGCCGGGCTGGACGGCGCCTTCGCCTGGGCTCCAGATGGCCGCCGAATTGCGTTCCTGTCTTATTTACGGCTTTCGCCATGTGCGTTCGCTTTCCTGATGCTGGCTGACCTGGAGACAGGCCTCGTCCGCCCCCTGCTGGATCGCCCCGGTCTGTATAGCCGACCGGCCTGGTCTCCCGATGGCCAGCATCTGGCTTACACGGACGCCGACGGCCACCTTTACGTGTTGCGTCCAGGCGATGGCTCTCCCCGGATGCTGCGCAGGGATGTTTATGTGGCCCGGGCCATCGACCTGCATGGCCGGCCCGTGGATCTGTTTCCCACCCCGCCGAAGTGGATCGACGGGCAACGCATCGCCTATCTCAAACAGAGCCCATCGGGGAACGTGGGGGGGATAGAGGTGGTGTCCATCGATCGCGTGGAGACCCAAATGCGAGTGGATGACACCGTCTGGCCCTACGACGGCTTCGCCCCCACACCCGATGGCCGACAGCTGATTTATGCCCAGGGGGAGGAAGGACCTCTCGTGATGGTCGATCTCGGGACGGGGAAACGAACGATCATCATGGAGCACGCATCTTCGTCGGCGCGGATCCCCTACGAGTATTTGCAATGGTCTCCCGATGGTCTGCGCCTGATCGGCAAGACCGGCATGGCGGGCGTCGTGCTGGTGGAACGAGACGGGACGGCCTACCGGATCTCCGAGCTGGGCGCCCTGGGAGTTCCGGGCGAGGCTCAGAGCTGGGCGCCCGATGGTCGCCGCTTCATCCTGATCCAGAGCGAAGGGCCTTCCCCCGGGAGGCTGATCATCTATGACCTGACCACCCGTCAGCGATATCCCCTGGCGGTGACAGCGCGCCCCCCTTATGGCGCCGCCCAGAATCCGAAGGGGATATCCCGATAATCCCAGAGCGTCCGGGCCTGCTGTGCGAGGGTAGCGTTCTTCATTTCATCAGACGACTGACCTCAAGACAGCGCGAGGCGCGGCCGGAAGGTTCCAGAACGATCCTTGCCCCTTTCGCTTCCTCCCGTTATAATCTTCAGTAGACGGGCGGTTAGCTCAGGTGGTGAGAGCGCCGTGTTGACAACGCGGAGGTCGGAGGTTCGAGTCCTCCACCGCCCATCGGAACAGCCCGCCCGGCTGGGGCGGGTTGCTGAATCTCCGGAAACCCGAGGAAGGGGACACGTCCTTCCGATCGCTCCACGCCAGAGCGCGGGCCTCGCCGGCTGAGAGGGCCCGTCGTGGAGGCCGGGAGGATACCACCCCGGAGGGGCTGCCCCGATCCGACACCGTCGGGGTAGGGGCAGACGGTCCGCCCCCGTTAACGGGCAGAGAGGGCGATCGCGCGGCGAGCGCGGTCGAAATGGGGTGGAACCGCGGGAGGCCTGCGCCTCCCGTCCCGATGGGACGGGAGGCGCATTTTATTTCATGCCCCGCCGGCCGGATCCTGCTCAAAGGAAGGAGGTTCCGGATGCCGCAGAAGAAGATCGTGCCCTATCAGGATACATGGCTTTATCGCATTCGCCATTCATGCGCCCACATCATGGCCCAGGCGGTCCTGGAGATGTTCCCCGAGGGCAAGCTGGGGATCGGGCCGCCCATTGAGGATGGCTTCTACTATGATTTCGATCTCCCCCGCCCGCTGACGCCTGAGGACCTGGAGCGGATCGAGGCCCGGATGCGGGAGATCATCGCCGGGAACCACCCCTTCATCCGCCGCGAGGTGACCCCGGAGGAGGCCCGTGCCCTTTTCAAAGATCAGCCCTACAAGCTGGAGCTGATCGAGGACATCCTCCAGCGCGGCACGGATGAGTATGGCAACCCGCTCCCGCCCGGCCAGCGCCCGGTCCTCACCACCTACCGGCACGACACCTTCGAAGACCTGTGCCGGGGCCCGCACGTGGAGCATACCGGCCAGATCCACCCGGGGGCTTTCAAGCTGCTCCACGTGGCCGGAGCTTACTGGCGCGGCGATGAACGCCGGCCGATGCTCCAGCGCATCTACGGGACCGCCTGGGAGACGCCGGAGCAGCTGGAGCAGTATCTCTGGCGGCTGGAGGAGGCCAAAAAGCGCGATCACCGGCGCCTGGGCCGGGAGCTGGATCTCTTCTCCTTCCACGAGATCGCCCCGGGCGCGCCCTTCTGGCACCCGAAGGGCATGGTCATCTTCCGAGAGCTGGAACGGCTGTGGCGGGAGGAGCACGACCGACGGGGCTACCAGGAGATCTCCACGCCCATCCTGGTCCACCGGAAGCTCTGGGAACAGTCCGGCCACTGGGAGCACTACAAAGAGAACATGTTCCTGCTGGAGGTGGAAGGGCAGGAGTTCTCCCTCAAGCCCATGAACTGCCCGGAGTCCACGATCATCTACCGCTCCCGCCTGCGCTCCTACCGGGATCTCCCGCTGCGGCTGAACGAGATCGGCCGGCTGCACCGCTTCGAGCGCTCCGGGACGCTCCACGGGATGCTGCGGGTGCGGCAGATCACCATGGACGACGCCCATATCTACTGCCGGCCCGATCAGATCCTGGAGGAGATCGACGGCGTGCTGGATCTGATCTACAGTTTCTACCGCATCTTCGACTTCCAGCCGGAGTTCTTCCTGAGCACGAAGCCGCCCAAAGCGATGGGGGATCCGAAGCTGTGGGAGATCGCGGAGGAGGCGCTCCGACAGGCCCTGGAGCGGCGGGGGATCGAATACGGCCTGAAGGAGGGCGAGGGCGCCTTCTACGGGCCCAAGATCGATGTCCAGGTGAAGGACGCCATCGGCCGCGACTGGCAGCTGGCCACGGTGCAGCTGGACTTCCAGATGCCAGAACGATTTGAGCTGGAGTATATGGACCGGGACGGGGTGCCCAAGCGGCCGGTGATGATCCATCGGGCGATCTTCGGCTCCTTCGAGCGCTTCATCGGCATCCTGACGGAACACTACGCCGGCGCCTTCCCGGTCTGGCTGGCCCCTGTCCAGGCCGTGGTCATCCCCATCACCGACCGGCACATCCCATATGCCCAGGAGATCGGGGCGAAACTCCGAGCGGCCGGCCTGCGGGTCGAAGTGGACGATCGCAGCGAGCGGATGCAGGCCAAGATCCGGGACGCCCAGCTGCAGAAGGTCCCCTATATGCTGATCGTGGGGGACCGGGAGCAGGCCGCGGGCACGGTGGCCGTGCGCCTGCGGACCGGGGAGGATCTGGGGGCGATGAGCCTGGAGGCGTTCCTGAACCGCGCGCTGGAGGCCGTTCGCACCCGCCGCGGCCTGTGAGGTTTCCGCGCCGGCCTCTTCCGGGGGGATTCGGGGGCCGCGGGAATCGCCTCCGGCGACCCGCCGCCCCCTTCCTCAAATGATGCGTCCGTATGTCTTCCGCATCCTTCGTTCGTCAGGGAGCCCGGGATGCGCACCCGCGAGGATCTCGAGGCGATCGAAGATCAGGTCCTTGCCCCTTATGCCCAGCGCAGCCGGCT
Source organism: Candidatus Thermoflexus tengchongensis (assembly GCA_016842085.1). GTDB lineage: Bacteria > Chloroflexota > Anaerolineae > Thermoflexales > Thermoflexaceae > Thermoflexus > Thermoflexus tengchongensis. Next base: position 5,436 of record JAEVEX010000013.1, read on the forward strand.
CAGCCGGGGCCGCCAGCATCCGGAGCCGGAGCACGCCTACCGCACCGCCTTCCAGCGGGATCGGGACCGCATCCTCCACACGACGGCTTTCCGCCGCCTGAAGCACAAAACCCAGGTCTTCATCGTCACGGAGGGAGACTATTATCGAACCCGCCTCACGCACACCCTGGAGGTGGCGCAGATCGGGCGGACCATCGCCCGGGCCCTCGGGGTCAACGAGGATCTGGTGGAGGCCATCTGTCTGGCCCACGACCTGGGCCATCCGCCCTTCGGACACGCCGGGGAACAGACCCTGGACCGCCTGATGCGGAATCACGGCGGGTTCGAACACAACGCCCAATCCTTCCGGATCGTGACCCATCTGGAACGCCGGTACCCCGAGTTCCACGGCCTCAACCTGACCTATGAGGTCCTGGAGGGGCTGGTCAAGCACGAGACGGAATACGATCATCCTCTGATCCGTGGCTTCGAGCCCCACCGCCGCCCGACCCTGGAGGGCCAGATCGCCAACCTCGCCGATGAGCTGGCCTACACGGCCCACGATCTGGACGATGGCCTGCGCGCCGGCCTGATCCGCCCGGAGGATCTCGAAGGCCTTGCGCTCTGGGAGGAGCTCCAGCGCGCCATCGGCTGGGATGGCAAGGGATTTAACGACCTGATCCGTTACCGCCTGGTGCGCCGGCTCATCGGAATGATGGTGACGGATGTGATCGCCGCCACCGATCGACGCCTGCAGGAACTCCAGCCCCGTTCCCCCGATGAGATCCGAGATCATCCGGTCCCCCTGGCCGGGTTCTCCGAGGAGATGAGCGCGAAAGTGCGGGAGCTGAAAGACTTCCTCTACCGGCGCCTCTACCGCCATCCATATGTGGTGCGCATGCAGGCCAAGGCGGAGCGCATCCTGGAGGCCCTCTTCCGGGCCTACATCCAGGAGCCTGAACAGCTCCCCTACTGGGTTCAGGATCGCATCCGGGAGGAGGGGAATCTCCATCGCGTGGTCTGCGATTACATCGCCGGGATGACGGATCGCTTCGCCCTGGAGGAATACCGTCGCCTCTACGAGGTCACCGATGTGTTATAGCCAGCGGAAACATATGGCCCTCGCCATCCTCAGCTTCCTCCTCCTGGCGGCCACACCACCGGATCCCCGCTTCGGCGTGGTGGAATCCCTGGAAGCTCCCGAACGGGCCGCTGAGCTGGGCGTCGCATGGACCCGGGTGCGCTTCGCCTGGCATGAGATCCAGCCCGACGGCCCGGAGGACTGGAACCCGCCGTGGCCGGCGGAACGGCTGGAGGCGGAGCATCGGGCCGGTCGGGAGATCGCGGCCCTGGTGCTGGGGACGCCCGGGTGGGCCCGGGCCGATCCCCGGGTTCCCGGGGTTCCGAGAGGCCTCTACGAAGACGAAAGCCGGCCGGAGAACCTGTGGGCGGCTTTCCTGCGCCGCCTGGCCACCACATACCCCTACATCCGCACGTGGATCATCTGGAACGAGCCGGACATCTGGGACCCTTCATACCCTGGCTACACGTGGGGCGGAACGGAAGCGGACTTCGTCCGCCTGCTACGGGTATCCTATCGCACGCTGAAAGGCCTGAATCGGGAGAACCGGGTGCTCCTCGGGGCCTTCACCTACTGGTGGGATGCCGTCTACGGCCGCCGGCCCTATTTCGAGCGCTTCCTGGAGGCCCTGGACCGTGATCCGGAGTCCTCCCGCTATCACCGCTATTTCGACGGCCTCTGTGTCAATCTCTACTTCAACCCCGATAGCCTCTATGACCTGATCCGCTGGCACCATGAGCGGATGCAGGCCCATGGCTTCGATAAGCCCATCTGGCTGACGGAGACCAACGCCGCTCCCTCCGAGGATCCGACCTGGCCCGTGCCCCATGCCATGTTCCGGGTCACCCTGGAGGAGCAGGCCGCTTTCATCGGTCAGGCGCTGGCCATGGCCCTGGCGGCCGGGGCCGAGCGGCTGGCAGTCTACAAGTTGATCGACAACCCCAGCGACCACTTCGCCAACCCCGAGCCCTTCGGCCTCGTGCGGGAGGACGGCTCGCCGCGCCCGGCCTTCCGGGCCTATCACGTCGCCATCCGGATCCTTTCCGGGTTCACCGGCGCGCGCCTGGCCCGTCGCGATCGCGTGGCCGTGGTGGAGGTCTGGAGGCCCGATGGGAGGATCTGGGTTGCGTGGTCCCGTTCCCCTCAACCTCAATCGGTCGTTCTGGAGGCGCGCGGAACCCTGCGGGGAGCCATCGATGGGATGGGGCATCCGACCCCCGTGGAGCGGGAGGGATCGCGCTATCGGGTGATGCTGCCCGGGGCGCTATGCCGGCAACGGCTGGGGACATCCTGCATGATCGGCGGGATGCCGATCTACATCGTGGAATCCGCATTGCGTCCCGTTCGGGAACCGAAATAGCGATCGCGGCTTTCCATGAGAGGACCCCGAGGGAAGAGAGGCCCGTGAGGGGAACCCATGGCAGAACTCCGGCTCTATGGGAAATCGGTATAACATGAGCAGGGCAGGGCGGTGAAACCCACTCCTCCCCCAAGGAGGATCCGTGAGCCCATCGGAATCCGCGATCCCCCCCGAGGCGATCCGGCGTCTTCTGGAACGGCTGCCGGACCTATCGGAAGACGAGCGGGCGCTGCTGCTGGCGCTGACCCAGCTGGATCAGGAGATCGGCCGCTCCCTTTCGCCCGAGGAACAGCAGCTCCTGCAACGCCTGGCCGCCTCCCTCGAAGGCTACGATCCGGAGGAGATCCGCGCTGCGATCCGGCGTCTCGTTCAGAGCCGCTCCCAGCGCCCGTCGGAGTCATGGCCCGGGGATCTGCGCCGTCGCCTGCGTCGCCGTCTGGAAGGCCGATAACCGGTAGGGGCGACCCGGTGGGTCGCCCCTACCGGCGTGGGGCACCCGGTGGGGGAATCAGGATTCGGCCTCTGGAGCCTCCATCTCCTCTTCCGGCGGGAGCTCCGCCGCCTCCGGGGCGGCGATCAGGCGCTCTTTCAGGCGGGCCGCCTTGCCGAAGCGCTCGCGCAGGTAATACAGCCGGGCCCGGCGGACCCGGGAATGGCGCACCACCTCGATGTGATCGATCCGCGGGGAGTAAAGAGGAAACGTGCGCTCTACCCCGATCCCGTGGGCGGCGATCCGCCGCACCGTGAAGGTGCGCCCGGTGCCGCTGCCCCGGATGCGGATCACCGTCCCCTGGAAGACCTGCACCCGCTCCTTATCCCCCTCTCGAATCCGAACGTGCACCCGCACCACATCCCCCGGGCGGAGCTCCGGAACCGAACGGCCGGCGATCCATTCCCGCTCCAGCTGCTGAAGGATTAAATCGCTCATCCTGCTTCCCTCGCCAGGAGAGTTTTCCGCCAGTCCATAGCGCCGATTCTCTTCTCAGACGGATCAGAGCACAGGACTCAATTATAAAGGGCTGTGGGGATCCTGACAACACAACCTGTCCGGTGACCGGACTTTTCCGTTCGACGGGTTACACCGCTGGCCTCTTCCCGGGAATTTTTGGGGTCAGGCTGCCTTCGGCGGCCCGGCGTTCCCCAAAACCCCAGGGGAATTCGCACCTTCCTATCCCTTCGGGTAGAATCACTGAGGCCATGCCCAGGGGGTTCCGGTTCCCAAGCCCTTCGGACCGTGGGAAGGGAACAGAGGCCCGGCTGCGCCAGCCCTACCCGCCTGCGCGGGGCGGGCTCGAACGACACCAGCTTGATCTTATGGAGGTCCTGTAGATGTCGATGGAGAACGTGATTCCGGTGGGAATCGAGGAGCAACTGAAGACCGCTTACCTGGATTACGCCATGAGTGTGATTGTGGCGCGGGCGCTGCCGGATGTGCGGGATGGGCTGAAGCCGGTGCAGCGCCGCATCCTGTATGTGATGCACGAGATGGGGCTGCATCCGAACGCCCCTTACAAGAAGTCGGCGCGGATTGTGGGGGAGGTGCTGGGGAAGTTTCACCCTCACGGGGATATGGCGGTGTATGAGGCCCTGGCCCGGATGGCCCAGGAGTTCACGATGCGTTATCCGCTGGTGGACGGGCAGGGGAATTTCGGGTCCATCGATGGGGATCCGCCGGCGGCGATGCGGTATACGGAGGCGCGGCTGACGGCGATGGCGGAGGAGCTGCTAACGGATCTGGAGAAGGAGACGGTGGACTGGGTGGACAATTTCGATGGTTCGTTGAAGGAGCCGGTGGTGCTGCCGGCGAAGGCGCCGCAGCTGTTGATCAACGGGGCTTCGGGGATCGCGGTGGGGATGGCCACCAGCATCCCCCCTCACAACCTCGCCGAGGTCTGCGACGCCCTCCTCCATCTGATCGACCGCTGGGAGGAGCGGGATGAGGTGACCGTGGAGGATCTCATGCGCTTCATCCCCGGACCCGATTTCCCCACCGGCGGGCTGATCCTGGGCCAGGAGGGAATCAAGGCGGCTTACGCCACCGGGCACGGCCGCCTGGTGGTCCGGGCGGTGACGCGCATCGAAGAGATGAAAGGCGGGCGCTGGCGGATCGTGGTGACGGAGCTGCCCTATCAGGTGAACAAGGCGGCCCTCATCGAGCGGATCGCCGAGCTGGTCCGGGAAGGGCGCATCGATGATATCGCCGATCTGCGGGACGAATCCGATCGTCACGGGTTGAGCATCGTGATCGAGCTGAAACGGGGTGCCCGGCCGCAAACGGTGCTCAATCAGCTGCTCAAATTCACGCCCCTCCAGACGACCTTCGGTGTGCAGATGCTGGCCCTGGTGGACGGCCAGCCGCGGGTGCTCTCGCTGAAGCGGATCCTCCAGCTGTTCATCGAGCACCGGATCCAGGTGGTGACCCGGAGGACCCGCTATGACCTGGAGAAAGCGAAGGCGCGGGCGCACATCCTGGAGGGGCTTCGGATCGCCCTTCAGTTTCTGGACGAGGTGATCGCCCTGATCCGCCAGGCCCCCGACGCGGAGACCGCAAAGGTTCAGCTCATAGAGCGCTTCGGCCTCACCGAGGTCCAGGCCCAGGCCATCCTGGATATGCCCCTGCGGCGGCTGGCGGCGCTGGAACGGCAACGGCTGGAGGAGGAATATCAGGGCCTGGTGGCCCGGATCGCCGACCTGGAGGCCCTGCTCGCGGATCCCCACAGGATCCTCGGGGTGATCCGGGAGGAGCTCCAGCAGCTGAAGGAGAAATACGGCGATCCCCGACGCACCCGCATCCTGCCCGAGGCGACGGCGGAGTTCACGGTGGAGGACCTGATCCCGGACGAGCCGGCGCTGGTGCTCCTCAGCCAGCGTGGATACGTCAAACGGGTGCCGGTATCGGCGTATCGGCCCCAGGGCCGGGGCGGGCGCGGGGTCACCGGCATGACGACCGATGAGGATGACGCGGTGGCCGGCGTCTTTGCCTGCCGGACCCTGGATTACCTGTTCTTCTTCACGGATCAGGGCCGGGCTTACCGGGTCCGCGCCTATGAGGTGCCGGACGCTGATCGCGCCGCCCGGGGGATTCCCATTGTGAACCTGATCAACCTGACGGAAGGGGAACGGATCACCGCTGCCGTGGCCGTATCGCCGGCGTGGATAGAGGGGACAGAAGCCGATGGGGGCGATCGCTATCTGGTGATGGCCACACGCCTCGGGAAGGTGAAACGGGTGCCGTTGAATGAATTCCTCACCACCCGATCCACCGGGCTGGTGGCGATCCAGCTGGAGGAAGGCGATGTGCTGCAGGATGTCTGCCTCAGCGACGGTGCCGGGGATCTCCTCCTGGTCACGGCTCGAGGACAGGCCCTGCGATTTGAGGAGGCCGAGGTGCGTCCGATGGGCCGGGCGGCGGCCGGCGTGCGCGGCATCCGGCTGGAGAAAGGAGACTTCGTGATCGCCCTGGATCGGGCGGATCCGGAAGGAGAGCTCCTGGTGGTCACATCGGGTGGGTTCGGGAAGCGCACCCCTATCCCCCAGTATCCTCAGAAGGGTCGGGCCACGGGCGGCGTGCGGACGATCGCGGATCGCCTGGAGGAGATCGGGGAAATCGCCGCAGCGCGGGTGGTGCGGCCGGGGGATGATATCGTGCTGCTCACCGCCAATGGGATGGCCATCCGGATCCCGATCGCGGAGATCCCCCAGGCCGGGCGAGCGGCCCGGGGGAGCCGCCTCATCGCCCTGACGGATACCGACCGCATCGCCTCCATGGCCCGGATCCGCCCCGATTGACGGAGGGGCTTTCCCCCGGTAAAATCTCAGGGCCGGGACCCAGCGAATTCATCCTGCGGCAATGAGGGAAGCGAGATGGCACGGTGCGAGATCTGCGGGAAAGGAACGGCCTTCGGCAACTATGTCAGCCACTCCAACCACGCTGAGCGCCGCCGGTTCATGGCCAACGTTCAGAAGAAGCGGGTCACCCTGAACGGGGTCACCCGGCGGATCCACATTTGCACCCGGTGCCTGAAGACCCTGCATAAGGCCCGGGCCTGAAGAAGTCCGCAGGAGGGGCTTTCGCCCCGACCTTCAGGTCGCCGCTGAAGCAGCTCCTGCCGGTTACAACCGCTGCGATACAAGATGGTCCGGTAGGAGGGGCTTCCGCCCCGACAGGTTTTAGCCCCGACCGGATGTCGCCGCTGAAGCGACTCCTACCCGAGAATCCCTTCGGTAGGAGGGGCTTCAGCCCCGACAGGCTTTAGCCCTGACAGGCTTCCGCCCCGACCGGTCGCCGCTGAAGCGGCTCCTACCGGCGGCCCCTGCAAGATCATAACTGGCAGCCCCACGAGGCAATCCGCTCACCCTTCAGACGAACCGGCGAGGGAAACCGGTTCGATCCGATGCACCTTTAACAGGTTGGTATGGCCCGGGCGGCCGAAGGGAACCCCTGCGGTGATGACGATGAAGTCCCCGGGTTGCGCCAGGCCGCTTTGCAGAGCGGCCTGGCTGGCCGCCCCCAGCATCTCATCGGTGTTGCGCACCGAGGGCATCAGAACCGGCTCCACCCCCCACACCAGAGCCAGCCGCCGCAGGGTCGCCGGGACCGGGGTGACGGCCAGGATCGGAACGGGCGGGCGGTGGCGGGCGATCATCCGGGCCGTGTAACCGGACATGGTCGAAGTGACGATCGCCCGCGCGCCGACCTGCTCCGCGATCTCCACGGTCGCCCGGCTGATGGCCTCCGTCACCTCGGCGGATTCCCCGATCCGATCCAGCCACTGGCGGTGGGGAAGCGCCCTCTCCGCGATCCGCGCGATCCGGGCCATCATCTGCACCGCCTCCACCGGATAGGTCCCGGTGGCCGTTTCCGCCGAAAGCATCACCGCGTCCGTCCCATCCAGGATCGCGTTGGCCACGTCGCTGGCCTCGGCGCGGGTGGGGCGCGGGTGGCTCACCATGGAGTTGAGCATCTGGGTGGCGGTGATCACCGGCTTGCCCGCGCGGTTGCACAGGCGGATGATCCGCTTCTGATGAATCGGGACCTCCTCCGGCGGGATCTCCACCCCCAGGTCCCCCCGGGCGACCATCACCGCATCCGCCGCCTCCAGGATGGCCTCGAAGTTCTCCAGCGCCTCGCGCTTCTCGATCTTGGCGATGATGGGGATCGACGCCCCCAGATCCTGGAGGAGCGCCCGGAGCTGACGGACATCCTCCGCCGTACGCACAAAGGAAAGGGCGAGGTAATCCATCCCCTGCTCCACCGCGAACCGCACATCCAGCCGATCCTTCTCCGTGAGAGCCGGCAGGGTCATGGGAAGGCCCGGCGCGTTGATCCCTTTATGGGAACTGAGCGTCCCTCCCCGCACCACCCGGCAGATCACATCGGTCCCGTTGACTTCCTCCACCCGGAATTCCAGCAACCCATCATCGAGAAGCAGGATCTGGCCGGGGCGGATCAGGGTGACCAGCTCCGGGTGGGGAAGGTGGACCTCCTGGGGGCTCCCCGGGACCGGGCGGGTGGTGAGGGTGATGCGCTGGCCCGGGGCAATGGAGATGTATCCGCCTTCGATGACGCCGACCCGCCAGCGAGGACCCTGGAGATCGCCCAGGAGGGCCACAATGGCCCCTTCCTCCTGGGCGATCTGGCGCACCATCGCGATGCGACGGGCGTGGGCGGCGTGATCCCCATGGGAGAAGTTGATCCGGGCCACGCTCATCCCCGCCCGGATCATCGCCCGCAGAATCTCCGGATGATCCGTAGAAGGGCCGAGGGTGCAGACGATCTTCGTTCGCGGTCGCGGATCCATGGGCGAATCCTTAAGAAGAGATCCGACGGGGAGCATAAATCCGAACCGAAATGGTTCGCAAGCGTCTCTCAGGGGAAGGATGGAATGGGGAGGGAGATGTTCCGCTGGGGCAGGCACGCGAAATCGCGCTCACCCCAGCGGAACGCTCGGACGGACCTGGGCCCTGGAATCCGCCAGCGGGCGCTCATTCTCCCTCCTGCCGGAGGACCCGGCTCAGCCACGCGTCGAAACGCCTCCAGAGGCGCATCAAGCGCGAGTGGATCTGAGCGGGCACATAAAGGGTGATCCGGGCCAGCCGCTCCAGCCAGAGCGGTCGCGGGCGGGCCGTCGGGGCGCCCCACTGAACCAGGGCCGCCGCCCACGTCAGGCCGGCCCCGAAAGCCACCATCACCATCCGGTCGCCGGGCTTCAGGCGCCCCTGCTGGACGGCCTCGCACAGCGCGATGGGGATGCTGGCCGAGGAGGTGTTCCCATAGCGATCGATGTTCACGAAGAAGCGATCCATCGGCAGCCCCAACCCTTTCGCCGCCGCCTCAATGATCCGGATGTTGGCCTGATGGGGGATGATCAGGTCCACATCCTCCAGGCGCAGGCCCGCCTGGGCGACCACCTCCCGGGTCGCTTTCTCCATCACCCGCGTGGCGAACCGGAAAACCTCCCGGCCGTTCATCCGAACGAAGTGACATCCATCCCGGACCACGGCCTCCGAGATGGGCAACCGGCTGCCCCCCGCGGGGAGGATCAGCAGCTCCCCGCCGGACCCATCCGCCCGGATCAGCGAGGCCAGCACCCCACCGGGCACATCGCTCCCCCTCAGCACCACCGCGCCGGCCCCGTCCCCGAAGAGGACGCAGGTGTTGCGATCCCGCCAGTTCACAATACGGGAGAGGGTCTCCGCCCCGATCACCAGGGCCACGTTATGGGTGCCTGCGCGGATCGCCGCCGCGGCCACGTGGAGCCCATAAATGAAGCCGGAACATCCCGCGAGCAGATCGAACGCCCCGGCCCGGGAGGCCCCGAGGGCATCCTGGACCAGACAGGCGGTGGAAGGGAAGAGGTGTTCGGGGGTCACCGTGGCCACCAGGATCAGGTCCACCTCCCGGGGAGCGATCCCGGCGACGGCGAGGGCCTCCTCCGCCGCCGCAATGGAGAGCGTGGCGGTGCTCTCCTGAGGGCCCGCGACCCGCCGCTCCCGGATCCCGGTGCGGGTGACGATCCACTCATCCGAGGTTTCCACAAACTGAGCCAGCTCATGGTTCGTCACCACCCGCTGGGGAACCGCCATTCCCCAGCCCACGATATGCGCATATCGCCCCATCCACGGCCTCCATCCCGCCAGAGATTCTCCGGAGTCGGGCCGGCGCCGGAGATAACGGCCCACCCCCACAGAGTCCGCGGGGGAATTCGACCTCACGAGGCACCGTCCTCGTAACGACGGAAGATCACACAGGCGTTGTGGCCGCCGAAGCCGAAGGAATTGGACATGGCCACCCGCACGGGCTTGCGGCGCGCGACGTTCGGCACGTAATCCAGATCGCACTCGGGATCGGGATGTTCATAGTTGATCGTGGGGGGGATGATCCCATCGGTGATGGCCCGGACGCAGACGATGGCCTCGACGGCTCCGGCCGCCCCGAGGAGATGCCCGATCATGGATTTCGTGGAGGAGATGGGCACATCGTAGGCTGCTTCGCCAAACACCGCCTTGATGGCCTGGGTCTCGCTTTTATCGTTGAGGGGCGTGCTGGTGCCGTGGGCGTTGATGTAGTCCACATCCCGCGGCGAGAGGCCCGCGTCGGCCAGCGCCCGGCGCATGGCCAGCGCCGCCCCCTCCCCGTTCTCCAGCGGCGCCGTGATGTGATACGCGTCCGCGGAGGCGCCATAGCCCACGACCTCCGCATAGATCCGCGCGCCCCGCGCCCGCGCATGCTCCAGCCGCTCCAGCACCAGGATCCCCGCCCCTTCCCCCATCACGAAACCATCCCGGGTCCGGTCGAAGGGGCGGGAGGCCCGCTCCGGCTCCTCGTTCCGCGTGGAGATGGCCCCCATCACATTGAAGGCGGCCACCGAGATCGGCAGGATCCCCGCTTCCGCACCGCCGGCGATCACCACATCCGCGTCCCCCCGGCGGATCAGATGCATCGCCTCCCCGATGGCATTGGTCCCGCTGGCGCAGGCCGTGACCACCGCCATATTGGGGCCCCGGAACCCATAGGCGATGGCGATCAGGCCCGGCGCGGTATCCGCCAGCATCATCGGCACCATGAAGGGGCTGATCCGATCCGGGCCGCGGGTCATCAGGGTCTCCACCCCCTGGACGAGAGCGCCGATCCCTCCGATCCCCGTCCCCAGGATCACCCCGACCCGCTCCCGATCCACATGGGCCGGGTCGAGCCGGGCGTCCTGGAGCGCCTGTTGCGTCGCCGCGAGGGCGAACTGGGCATAGCGATCCAGCCGGCGGGCCTCCTTGCGCCCGAACCACGCCTCCGGATCGAAATCCCGGACCTCCGCCGCGATCCGGGTCTTCAGCGAGGAAGCATCGAACAGCGTGATGGGCCCGACCCCGGATCGCCCGGCGACCACGTTCTGCCAGAACGTCTCCACATCGTTTCCCAGGGGCGTGATCGCCCCCATCCCGGTGATCACCACCCGCACCATTTCCGCCGCCTCCCGTCTATCCACGGATTCGATCTTTCACGCATACCGGACCTGTGCAGCAGGGCTCAAATCCGGAAAAGGAACCCACGATATGAGTCCTGAGAGCTTCTGAGCTGGAGGGCGCCTTCGGTGCCTCTCCCCAGCCCCAGAATGGAGGGAGGGGCATCCTGCCTCCTGGAATGGGAGCCCGGCGGCGCGAGTTCTATCGTAAAGAGAACACCTGAAGGGGATTTCCGTTACATGGCGAGCTTTCGGGCAGCGAACCGCCGCCGGCATGAGCGAGAGGGAGCCGGCAGGGCTTCAGACGGCCCGGGGGGAGCGGGCCATCGCCGCGCGGAGCCCGGCCACCCCGCCGATGCCCAGGCCCAGGATGGCCATCCCCACGCTGAGGAGGCGCTGGAGGAAGACGGGCGTGGGGAAAAGGGTGAACCGATACACCAGGCGCGGGGTGAGGCGCAGGACGTAGCCTCCCGGGAGGGACCGTTCCATCGTCTGGCCATCGGCCAGCTGAGGCAGCTCTTCCTGCCAGACCACGGTTCCTGTCCCCTCCTCAAAAACCGTCAGCCGCCGCCCCTCCTGGATCCGAAGGATCCAGCGGGCCTCCGGGATGGCGGCGAAGGCTTCCCCTTCCAGGGAAGGATACAGCAACAGGCGGGGGGTCAGCGGGGCATCCAGCGCCGCGCGCAACGACAGCGGACCGGAAGGGCCTGTGGCCTCCAGCTCCAGCACGGCATGCTGGCGCCGGGCGATCCCGCCATATGGCCCCAGGAGGAACGGAAGACCTTCGTGGAACGTCGTTCGCCCGATGAGGTCCCCCTGGCGCCAGAGGGAGAGGCCGTTCTCCTCCATGGCCAGCCGGAAATCCCCCACCCGCCCTCCCTCCCCGGGAGCCAGCGTCAGGGATGAAGGCGGCGGCAGGTAACGCCCCAGGCCCCCCACCCCGATGGCGAGAACCAGCAGGGCGAAGCTGAGGGCCGTCAGCAGGCGTCGGGCCCGGGCCGCCTCCAGCGCGTGAACCAGGAAGCTCCAGCCCAGGGCGGCCCAGAGCAACCGCCAGCCCGGCGTCCCGGCGAGGGACCACAGGCCCAGGCGGTCCAGGGGATCGAAGAGCGGGCCGAAGCGGAGACGGGCCCGGGCGACCCAGAGCCCATAAACCGGGTCATCGGGGGAAGGGGCCTGGGGGACGAGGCTCATCCAGAGGAACCCGAGGCCCAGCAACAGGGCAGGGATGGCGATCCCCTGCCAGCTGGCCAGGAACATCCATCCCCTCGCTGGAAGCCGGATCCAGGAAGCTCCCAGGCGCAGGGAGGCGGGGGTGTCTGAACCTGAAGAAGCGGCCGACATATTCAGTGGAATCGGGGTCCCCTGGAACCGAGAGCTGCCCGTGCCGATGAGGAGATCGCCGTGTGGAGAGCCACCTGCGGGATTCGAACCCGCGCCCCCCCGCTTACGAGGCGGGTGCTCTTCCGGCTGAGCTAAGGTGGCATCCAGGCGCTTCCCATTATACCGGAGAAACGGAAACCTGACAACCCGGGGCGGGGCAGCCGGGCATGTCGCTCCGCATCGCGGGTCCCCATCCCCGGAAAACAGACGTAGGGGCGACCCGTCGGGTCGCCCCTACGTCATCATCGCAATCCCCCGCTCTCTTCCATCTTCCGCTTCCCTTCTACCCTGTTTTCGTCCCTCTGTCAAGGATTTTTTCTTTGCTTCCGCCAGCGCCGCGAATCCCCCCCGGAAATCAACCTCCCATGGGATTCGCGGAAAATCCCCCTTCCCGTCACCCGGGCTACCCCAATATGTATGGGATATCAGAATAACCTCCGGCATATCTGGGGGCATCCTCGAGGCCGATGGGCTCGATTTTCCGCAAATCCCCCGGGGGATTCCCGGGAGAAGGCGATTCGCGGAAGGATTTGGGTTGTCAAACACATGCCGGATCATCCGGAGTTGGGCCGCGCCCGGGCTTTTCGCTCTTCCCGCAAGCTACCGGAAGAACACGGCCCAGATCCAGTCCACCATCGCATGCACCATGGCCGCCGCAGTGACTTTCCCGGTTTGCAGGTAGGTCCGCCCATAGAAGAACCCCGCCACGGTGGCCAGGATCGCATAGAGGCCGACCTTCGGGGGGTTGTTCAGATGGGCGAGGCCGAACAGGATGGAGGAGAGGATCAGGGTGCGCAACGGGGGCCACCCCAGCGTCCGTTGCAGGTGCACATGCAGGGTCCCCCGAAACAGGATCTCCTCGGGGAGCCCGATGAACAGATAAATCGCCAGCAGGCGGATCAGCGCTTCCGGGAGGCCGGGAAGCGCTGCCGCCGGGGCGATGAAACCGGTCAGCCGCCCGAAAGGCAATGCGAAGGCCGCGAACCCGATCAGGTTCAGCGCCATCACCCCCAGATCCCCCCACGTCCATCGGAAGGTGAATCCCAGATCCGGGAATCGGCCCGCGAGGATCAGCAACCCCAGGAACAGGACGATGACGGCCAGCCGATCATACGAGGGTCCACCCGCGATCAGGGGGTTGTCCGGAAGCCGCTGGAATTCCACCGCATACCACATAAAGAGCACGGCGCCGAAGAAAAGCAGATGGGATCGCTCTCGGGTCTCCACCGGCCACCCCAGGATAAAAGGAAGGGGCCAGAGCGCGGCGCCGATCCGGAACGCCCACCCCACCGGATCCGCGGGCGGCGGGCCAGGGATCAGCAGGAACGCCAGAGCCCCGGCCACCGTCAACCCCTCGATGGGTTTCCATAAGGCGCGGTTATGGATCACCATCGCCGTGGGAACCAGAAGGATCGCCAAGTCCAGGAGCAGGGTTCCGGGATCGAGGGGCGCCCCCCGGAGGATGCGCCACAGGCCGCCTCCAAACCAGAGGGCGAACGGAATCCCGTAGATCCGACGGATGTCCGCCCCCATCCAGCGGCGCACGGCGTCCACGGGAAGCCAGGCGCTCCCCAGGTAGCCGGCCATCAGAGCGGCGAAGAACCCGAGGGCCGGGAGGGCGAGGTCCACCCGCTCCCGCTGGAGGGCGAAGCCCCCAAAGCCGAGGACCGCCGCGATCCACAGCCCCAGGCCGGGCCACTCCCGTCGGATCGCGGTGCGAAGCCCGGCCGCGATCGCATGGGCGCCTTCAGGGAATCCCATCGGCCTGTCCCCCTGATCCGGACCGGAAGTCCGCCGAGCTCATTGAACCACCGTTTAATTTATGTTACACTTTTTCAGGATGGATCCCCGGGAGGGGTGAAAAGGGGAAGCCGGCCCCTCCCCGCTTCCCGAGGGATCCCGTCATGGCGTAAGCCCAAACGAATTTGTGGAAGATGAGGAGGAAAGCCTGAACCGGCAGGAGCACCTCAGCCGATCGCTCAGCCCGGCGATGCGGGCCTATCTGGCGGAGATCTACCGTATGGGCGAGGGGGGGCCTGTGCGGGCCGCCGCGCTGGCTCGACGTCTGGACGTCACCATCCCCGCGGTGGTCCGCATGCTGAACCGTCTGGAGTCCCATGGGTTGATCCAGCGGACCCGTCACGGGATCCTTCTGACGAAAACGGGGGAGCGGGAAGCCCTCCGGAGCATCCGCCAGCACCGAATCCTGGAGGCCTTCCTGACCCGGGTGCTGGGCATCGGCTGGGAGGAGGTCCATGCCCTGGCCGACCGGCTGGACCCGGTGATCGACGAGGCGCTCTGTGAACGGATGTATGAGGTGGCCGGGCGCCCGACCCATTGCCCCCATGGGGATCCCATCCCCACGCCGGATGGGCGGATGCCGGCGCTTTTCGACGTCCCCCTGAGCGAAGTCCGGATCGGCGCGCGGGGTCGGATCACCCGGGTGAAGACGGAGGATCCGGAACAGCTCCGGTATCTGGGATCCCTGGGCCTGGTGCCGGGCATTGCTTTTGAATTGATCGCCCGGGCGCCGTTCAACGGGCCGCTCCGCCTCCGCCTGGCCCAGCACGATGTGATCATCGGCCTGGAGCTCGCCCACCACATTCGGGTGACTCTGGAAACCGAAGCGCCTGAAGCCTCCACCTGATCCGATTTCCGAAAGCCATAAAAGATCAACGGGGCATGCGATGATGATGGTCCGCACGCTTCAGATCGAGGATCACGGCCTTCCGCTTCATCTCACGCTCTACGAGTCCTCCCCCCGGGCCCCGGTGGCGGTTTTCATCCACGGCATGACCGCTCACGCCGGCTTTTACAGCGAGATGATCCCGGGCGCGAACTACCTTCAGGCCCTGGCGGAGGCCGGCCTCAACGTCGTCGCCCTCGACCTCCAGGGCCATGGGCGGAGCGGCGGCGCGCGGGGGCGCTTTACATATGCTGAAGCCATCCGGAACATCCGCCGGGCGGTGGATTTCGCCCTGGAGACCTATCACGAGCGGATCGGGATCACCGGATCCAGCATGGGCGGCATCCTGGCCTTCTACGCCGCGCTGGAGGATCCCCGGATCCGGGTGGCGGTCTGCCACAACGTGCTGGATCTGCGGGACATCCGTCCGGTCCTCTATCTGCGCCGGCATTTCATCCTGGTTCCCCTCGCGCGGGCCGCACGGCCCCTCCAGTCGATCCTGGGCGAGCTTCCCATCCCCGTGCGCGCCTTCCTGGAGCCTTCCCATGTTTTTGAGAAACCGGAGAACCGGCGTCGCTGGTTAAGGGATCCCCTCTGTGTGTGGAGCTATCGTTTGAAGGCGTGGATTTCCATGTTCCTGGAACCCGCGGACAAGCCGCCGGTTGAGGCGATGACGAAGCCGGTGCGCCTGCTGGTCGGCGAGCATGACCGGATCCTTCCCGCGGATACTCATCGGGCGTTTGCGGCGCGGCTTCGCGGTCGGAACGAGCTGATCGTGGTGCCCGGGGCCGGCCATATGCTCCCCCTGGAATATCTGGAGACCACCGTCCCGCTGGTGGCGGAGTGGTTTCACAAACACCTTCACGCCTGATCCCCTCCGGCTCGCGCCGGGAAGCCCGTGGCAGGGATGAATGAGGGAAAACCTTTGAAGTGAAACCGAAGGCCGTGATGATCCGGGTGGCGGTGAAAGGCGGAGGCGATCTGGGAACAGGGGCGATCCTGCGGCTCCATCGAGCGGGGTTCCGCGTCTGGGTCACCGAGCTCCCCCAGCCCCTGGCGATCCGACGGGCCGTGGCGGTGGCCAGCGCCATCTATGAAGGCGCGATCACCATCGAGGGCCACACCGCGCGCCGGGTGGCAAGCCCCTCCGAGTTCCCCGCCCTCTGGGAGCGGGGGGAGATCCCGGTGCTGGTGGACCCGGGTGGGGAGAGCATCCGGCAATTGCGGCCGGAGGTCGTGGTGGATGCCATCATGGCCAAGCGCAACACCGGGACCTCGATGGAGGACGCGCCGGTGGTGGTGGCCCTGGGGCCGGGCTTCACGGCCGGGGTGGATTGCCATGCCGTGGTCGAGACCGCCCGGGGCCACGACCTGGGGCGGGTCTACTACACAGGGAGCGCCCTGCCGGACACGGGGATCCCGGGGACGATCGGCGGGCACGATGTGCTGCGGGTGCTGCGGGCGCCATGCGCCGGGCGCTTCCGGGGGATCCGACGCATCGGCGACCGGGTGGAAGCAGGAGAGATCGTCGCATATGTGGATGAGACCCCGATCCGGACGGCGATCGCGGGGGTGCTCCGGGGGATCCTCTTCGACGGGCTGGAGGTGACGCCCGGTATGAAGGTCGGCGATGTGGATCCCCGGGCGGACGTTCGTCACTGCTTCACGGTTTCGGACAAATCATGGGCGGTCGGCGGAGGGGTTCTGGAAGCCGTGCTGAAATGCCTGCACGAGCGGGGGTGGATCCCCTGGTAAACAGGCAGGAAAGACAGCGCATTGGGGAAGTATGCATGGGGACATCCTGGGCCCAGATCCCTGGATCGGAGGTGCATCCTTGTGGGTTCAGATCGCGACGCTCGAGGAGATCCCGGTGGGATCCGCGAAAGTCTTCCAGGTTGAGGGTCGGGCGATTGCGCTGACCCGGGTCGGAGACCAGGTGTTCGCCTTCGGAGACGTCTGCACCCACGATGGCGGTCCGCTGGCGGAAGGGAAGCTCGAAGGCTATGTCATCCAGTGCCCGCGCCACGGAGCCCGCTTCGACATCCGGACAGGCCGGGTGCTCCGGCTGCCGGCCGTGGTGCCCATCCCGGTTTACGAAGTCCGGGTGGAGGGCGACCAGGTTTGGGTGAACCCGGAGCCGAAGGGAGGCTCTTCCCCCGGAGGCAGCGGATGACCTTGCGCCCTGTGGCGATCCTCCATGCGGAGATTTACACGCCGACCCGACGGATCGAGGACGGAACCGTGGTGTTCGCCGGGGGCCGCATCCTCGCCCTGGGCCCCACGCGGGAGATCCGCCCGCCCCGTCCGGCGGAACGGATCGATGCGAACGGGCGCCCGCTCACTCCCGGGCTGATCGATCTCCACATCCACGGCCTGGAAGGCTGCGATCTGTTCGGTCCCGAGCTCGCGGAAGCAGCCCGACGTCTTCCCCGCTACGGCGTCACCGCGTTCGTCCCCACCACCCTGACCATGCCGGAGGAGGAAATCCTGAAGCGCCTGCGGGCGATGGCGCAGGTCATGGAGACCCCTCCGCCCGGGGCCCGGATCCTGGGGATTCACATCGAAGGCCCTCACCTTTCCCCGAAACGGCCGGGGATGGCAAACCCCACATGGTTTCGCCCCCTGACCCCGGAGGCCGTCGCCCGCTATCAGGAGGCCGCCGGTGGACGCATCCGGTTATGGACCTTCGCCCCCGAGGAGGGGGAGGCGATGCGGGCCATCCCGGCGCTGATCGCTCATGGGATCATCCCCGTGATCGGGCACAGCGACGCCACCTATGATCAGGCCATGGAGGCCATCCGGCGCGGGGCCCGCCAGATCACCCACTTCTTCAACGCCATGCGCCCTTTCCATCACCGGGAACCCGGGCTGTTCACCGCTGCCCTGCTGGAGCCGGAGGTGATCGCCCAGCTGATCGCGGACGGACAGCACGTCCATCCGGCGGCCATCCGGCTGCTGTTCCGGGTCAAAGGCTCCGCCGGCGTGGCCCTCATCAGCGACGCCGCGCCGATGGCCGGGCTGCCGCCGGGCCGTTATACCTGGCTGGGCTATGAGGTGATCGTGGCCGATGGACGCTGCCAGACCCCGGCGGGCGCGCTGGCGGGATCGATCGCCCTGATGAACGAGGGCCTGCGCGTGCTGATCGAGGAAGCGGGCATCGATCCCCTGGACGCCGTCCGGAGCGCCACCTGGACGCCGGCGAGGGCCATCGGCCTGCGATCCCTGGGGCATATCCGACCGGGTGCTCCGGCCGATCTCGTCCTGTGGGCGCGCTGGGGAACCCCCGAGGCCGTCTGGATCCACGGGGAGCGGGTCGTATAAAGTTGAGCGGTGGATCCTTCCAGGAGCTCGCCACACCGGAGGGTCGGAGATGCCGCGAGGTCCGGGGTTTCTGTTCGATCTGGACGGCACCCTGGTGGATAGCGTCTATCAGCACGTGCTGGCATGGCGCGAGGCGCTGGAGGCGGTGGGGATCTCCCTCTCGGTATGGCGGATCCACCGGCGGATCGGGATGAGCGGCGGGTTGTTGCTCCGCGCCCTGCTGCGGGAAACCGGCCGCGCGGTCACCCCGGAAGAGGTCGCCCGGATCCAGCAGCGCCACGCCGAGGCTTTCGCCCGTATGCTTCCTCAGGTGCGCCCTCTCCCCGGCGCGCGGGAGCTGCTTCAGACCCTGAGCGAGGCGGGCGTGCCCTGGGCTATCGCCACCAGCGGACGCCGGGAGGTCGCCCAGCCGATCCTGAGCCTTCTGGACCTGGATCCCCACGTTCCGGTCGTGACGCGAGACGATGTGCAGTATGCCAAACCGGACCCGGATCTATTCCTGACGGCCGCGGAACGGTTGGGGGTCCCGATCCAGGAGTGCGTGGTGGTGGGGGACAGCGTGTGGGATCTGCTCGCGGCCCGCCGGGCCGGCGCCCTGGGAGTTGGATTGCTGTCTGGCGGCTATGGGCGGGAAGAGCTGGAGCGGGCCGGAGCCTATCGGGTATATGAAGATCCGGCGGACCTGCTGCGCCATCTGGACGAGGTAGGAGTCCGCGGCTGATCCCCTGAGGGCTTTGGAGCCGGGGCGGCCGCCCCGATCCCAGAACATATCGGGAGAGGAACCACGGCTTTTCCAGCTGTAGGAGCCGCTTTAGCGGCGACAGTCCCGCCGTTTCCATTCAAGCTGCATGGGACAGGCCCTGATCCCGATCTAATCCAAAAAGCGCACCGCCCCAATATAGGGGAGATGACGGTAGTGCTCAGCCCAGTCGATGCCGTAGCCCACGACGAATAGATCGGGGATCTCAAAGCCCCGATAGTCCACCTGCACCGGCACCTGACGACGATACGGCTTGTCCAGCAGCACCGCCGTGCGGAGGCTGCGGGGGTTCTGCTGACGCAGATGAGATTGCAGATATTGCAGCGTCAACCCGGTGTCCACGATATCCTCCACCAGCAGCACCTCCCGATCGGTCACCGGGGCGTTGAGATCCTTCAGGATCCGGACCACCCCGGAGGTCTCGGTGGCGGCGCCGTAGCTGGAGCAGGCGATGAAGTCTACCTGGGTGTGAACCCCGTGGAGATTTCGGAGGAGATCGGCGCAGAAGACGAAAGCGCCTTTCAAAACCCCCACGATCAGGAGATCCCGACCGCGGTAGTCGGCGGAGATCTGAGCCGCGAGATCCCGCACCCGCGCGGCCAGCGCCTCGGCCTCGATCAGGGGCTCAATCCGATGGGGTCGCATCCAGCCCTCCTGCTTTTGCTTGAAGTTTCCACCCCCGTTGATTATAGTCACAGGCCTGGATGGATTGAGCTCCGGACAGCGTGGAAGAGCCATCAGGATGGCGAGCTTGCCCACGTATGGAAAATCGGGGGCTGCTCCGCCTCCTTCAGGAAAGGCAGGAAAGGGAGGTAAGATGAACAGGGGGACAACCCGGTGGGCGGCGAAATCGTCGGCCCGGCCGCCTGGCTGTGTGGGGCGAGGAAGGTGGACCATCTCCCTAACTCGAGCCGGACAGGGCAAGTCCTGACCTGAAACACTCCCGGTCTGCAACCGGGCAGGCTTCGAGCGATTCGCCATCTATGCGCGACCACGATCTGAACACCCTGGAATGGCCGAAGATCCTGGAGCGGCTGGTGGCCTTCACGGCCTTCGCCTGGAGTGCCGAGAAAGCCCGGGCCCTGCGCCCCTCCACCGATCCGATGGAGGTCCAGGCCCGGCTGGCGGAGACAGAAGAGGCCCGCCGCCTGCTGGCCCTGGAGCCCGGCCTGGATCTGGGAGGCGTGCGGGACCTGCGCCCGCTGCTCCAGGCCGCCCGGCACGGGGCCTCTCTTCCGCCGGCCGATCTGCTCGCGGTGCGGGACACCTTGAGGACCGCCCGGCGGGTCCGACGCCTGCTGCTCCGACGGGCCGAGGGCCTGCCGCATCTGGCCCGGCATGCGGAACGCATGCAGGAGTTCCCCGACCTGGAAGCCGAGATCGAGCGCTGTCTGGACGAGGCGGGCGAGGTGAAAGATGAGGCCAGCCCCACCCTCCGCACCCTCCGGGCGGAGATCCGCCGCCTGACCCACGAGATCCAGGCCCAGCTGCAGCGCTATCTCACCGATCCCCGCTACGCGCCCTATCTCCAGGAGCCCCTGATCACCATGCGGGGCGGCCGCTTCGTGATCCCGGTCAAGGCGGAGCATCGGGGGAAGATCCCCGGCCTGGTCCACGATAGCTCCGCCAGCGGAGCCACGCTGTTCATCGAACCGCTGCCCATCGTGGAAATGGGAAACCGGCTTCGGGCCCTCCAGGCACAGGAAGAGAAAGAAGTGGCCCGTATCCTGGCCTCCCTGAGCGCCGCGATCGGGGCGCAGGCGGAGGGGATCTGGCTCACCCTGGAAGCGCTCGCGGATCTGGACCTAACGCTGGCCAAAGCCCGCTACGCCCTCGCCATCCAGGCGGAGCGCCCGGAGATCGTCCCATGGCCCGAAGAGCCCCCTGAGCAGCGCACGGCTTCGCCCCTCTGGCTGCGCCAGGCCCGCCACCCCCTTCTGGACCCGCAACGGGTGGTGCCCATCGATGTGACGCCCGATCCGTCCACCTTCATGCTGATCCTCACCGGGCCCAATACCGGCGGGAAAACGGTGACCCTCAAGACGGTGGGCCTGCTGGCCCTTATGGCCCAGAGCGGCCTGCACATCCCGGCCGCTGAGGGTTCCCGCCTGCCGGTGTTCGACGGGATCTACGCCGATATCGGCGATGAGCAGAGCATTGAGCAGAACCTCTCGACGTTCTCCGCCCATCTCCTGAACATCCTGAGCTTCCTGGAATCCGCCACCGCCCGCTCCCTGGTCCTTCTGGACGAGCTGGGCGCGGGGACCGACCCGATGGAGGGGGCCGCGCTGGCCCGGGCGATCCTGGAGCACTTCCACGCCCGCAGGACCACCACGCTGGTGGCCACCCATTTCCCGGAGCTGAAGCTATGGGCCCAGACCACCCCGGGCGCGATCAACGCCAGCATGGAGTTCGACCCGGAAACCCTGGCCCCGACCTACCGGCTTCGCATCGGTCTGCCCGGCCGATCCAACGCCTTCCTGATCGCCCGACGGCTGGGGATGCCCGAGGATCTGATCGCCCGGGCCCAGCAGTATGTGTCGCCCCAGGCCCTGCGCCTGGAGGCCCTGCTCGCCGAGGCGGAGCGGCTTCGCGAGGAAGCGGCCCGGGCCCACACGGAAGCTGAACAGGCCCGTGCCGCCGCCCGCGCTCTGGAGGAAGAATGGCGAGCCCGCCTGGCCCGGATCGAAGCGGAACGGGAACGGATGCTTCGAGAGGCCCAAGAGCAGATCACCGCGCTGGTCCAGGAAGCCCGGGAGGAGATCGAACGGATCCGTCGTCAGCTGCGGGCGGTGCATCAGGCAGAGGTGGAAGCGGCCCGACGCCGCCTGGAGGCCCTGCAGACCCGTATGCGGGAAACGCTGGCCCGGGCTGCGCCCCCTGGGGAAACCCCAACAGAACCCGCCTTCGCAGTCGGCGATCGGGTCTGGGTGCGCCCCCTCCAGATGGAGGGGGAGATCCTGGGCCTGGAAGGGGAAGAAGCGGACGTGCAGGTCGGGCGATGGCGGCTGCGGATGGCCCTGACGGATCTGGAACGGCGGGAGCGGCCGCGGCCTGCGCCTTCCTCCCCGACCCCCGCTACGGCGGTTCGGCCGCCCCAGGTCCCTCTCGATCTCGATCTGCGCGGGATGCGCGTGGAGGAGGCGCTGCCGGTGCTGGAGAAGTTTCTGGACGAAGCCTTCCTCGCCGGCATGCCCTTCGTCCGGATCATTCACGGCAAAGGCACCGGAGCCCTGCGCCGCGCGGTGCGGGAGCGGTTGAAAACCCATCCCCACGTGGAAAGCATGGAGCCCACGCCGGATGATGGGGCGACCGTGGTGCGATTCGCGAGGTGAGGGGAACCCGGGCAGGCCGCAAAGGCAGCCCGGTCGATCCAATCCTCAACCTGCGGAGGTTCACCCATGATCAGTCCTGAGCTTCTGGAGATCCTGCGCTGTCCCTATTGCGTTTCCGGACCGACCCGCAAAGAGGGGCCGGATCCCGGCCGGCTGGAGCTGGTGAAGGACGCGTGGCTGGTATGCACGGAACCGGATTGCGGGCGCAAGTATCCGATCCGCGATGGCATCCCGGTGATGCTCATCGAGGAAGGGGATAAGTGGCGCGATACGCCCGTGGATGCCCTCCCCGTCCCCCCACCGGCCGCGTGATGGATGAAGAAAGGGGCCCTGGGGGCCGAGCGGGCTGCCTTCGGCGACCCGCCCGCCCCCCTTGATCTTCCTTAGAGCCTATCCGAAAAATCGGGATTGTGCGATACTTGGGATCGCACCATAGGATAGGGGAGGGAAGGGAGATGGCTGCTGAGAACCCGGATGTGGATCCCAAGTACCAGATTCCTGACGATCTGTGG
>JAEVEX010000087.1 GCA_016842085.1 Candidatus Thermoflexus tengchongensis
GGGTTTGCCCGTCCCCGTTACTCCCCTCCCCACGCCGCGAAGCGGCATGGGGAGGGGAGTAAATCAAACCCTCAGTTTGCAACCGAGCAACCTTAATGCACCAACCATTCCCGAATTCCTAACATCCACCAGTTGCGGAAGTAAACCAGGACAAAGAAGATCAGGAAGGCCAGCACAATCAGGAAGGTCCCCCGGGGCTCCACGTGCGCGGCTTCCCCCGCTTCCGATGGATCGGCCGCATCCGCCACCACCAGCCGAAGAGAGCGAGCCTCCTGAACGGTTCCGGTCAACACGGAGCTCAGAACCACCAGTACGAACATAGCGCCGCCGATGGTCGCAATCACACCGCCAATCCCTGCCATGGCCAGGGTGAGCTGAGCGGGCTCCGGGATCAGGGTCGGGAAGATCGCGGGGACGGTGAAAACTCCCCAGTGCCGCCGGGGGACGCCCAGGGTGCCGCTGGTCAGGAAGCCCAGGATCAGCAGCAGCATCCCGAAGCCGAACACATAGGGCTGCCAGGCAGCCAGGCGCTTCAGCCGGAGCTCCCGTCGGAAGATCAGGGGGATGAGGTAATAGGTCAACCCCATGAAGGCCAGTGTGGTGCCGCCGACCACGGTGGCATGGAAGTGTCCTGGGACAGCCAGGGTGTTATGAAACTGCATATTGAGCTGTTCCGTGCCGATGATTACCCCGCTCACCCCGCCCAGCCATCCGAAGAGGATCATCGAGACCACGAGGGCGGCGAACCCCGGTTCCTGCCATGGAGCTTGGCGCAACCACTCGAATAGCCCCCGATGATATCCTTGCCGTCGTAGCGCGACCTCCACCGCCGCCGGGATGGAAAAGGCGTGGATGAGGCTCCCCAGCACGGCCAGATACATGGCGTAGGAAGTGTTGAACATCTTCCAGGCGAAACTCAGGCCGGGATCCACCAGGAGGTGATGGGCCGCGCCGAGGTTGATGAACAGGATATACAGCACGAAGGCCAGCCGGGAGAGTTTTTCATTGATGGGGTTGGCGCCAACCGTGATGGCGGCCAGGGCATACCACACCGCCACCATGGCAGCCAGGTTGATCTGTTGGGCTGGGTGGCCGAAGCCCCAGAAGAGGTTGCGATAAAAGCCCGGGTCATAGGTGCGCAGCCAGCCCAGAGACCAGAAGAAGGCCGGGATGAAGGCAATCGCCCCGGAGAGCAGGGTATAGGTGGCGATGATCCCCGCCGTTGCCAGCCCGAAAACCACGAGGGGCACCGAGCCCGTGTAACGACCCTCCAGGCGCGCGATGAAGAGATCCGCGAAGAACAGTACCACCGCGGTCAACGCGCCCAGGGCGAACAGGATGACGCCCAGATAGAAAAGGGGATGCGCTTTCAAAGGGACATAGGCAGTGAACATCACATCCGCCTGCCCGGCGAGGACGATCGCATTGACCAGCAGAGCCCCTAAGAGCATCAGGGCGCAAGCGGCCTGGGCCGCCCGCGGGCTTACCAGCCGGGCGTTAAGAAGGACGGTGCTTCCGAAATAAAGACCGGCCACCTCGAAGAAGACAATCCAGGCGACCAGCATGTTGAAGCCATGGGCGGTCACCAGGCGGTAATACCAGGTGGCTGGCAGCAGATGAATCGCTTCCCATCGGGTCAGAGCCAGCAGCAGCCCCATGATCCCCCCAACCAGGAGGAAGACTACCGCTGCCGTGGCGTTGGCAATGATCATGCGCTCCGCAGCCAGATCCACCCGCAATCGGGTCACCGGGCAAACGCGAAAGACAGCCTTCTCCTCTCCAAGCGGGATAGCCTGGGTGGCCATCGTGACCCCCTTTCCCTTAATCCGTGACCAGGATGCGCCCGATCATCACGTGATGGCCGATGTAGCAGAACTCGTTGCAGACGATGGAGAACTCCCCGCTTTCCAGAGGGATCATGGTGATCACATAGACATATTCCGGCAGGATCTGGAAGGTCAGGTTGGCGGGCTGGATCGAGAAACCGTGCTGGACGTCGATGGAGGAAACGTGGAGACGGTAGGTCTGGCCTTTCTTCAGCTTGAGGATGGGATACCACTGCCACTGGCGGGCCAGGAGATAAACATCTCCAGGGGGCGGCTCGACAACGGGGATCCCCTTCTCGGTCCCCACCTGATATTTCTGAACGAACTCCTCTACTCGCTGTCGGAACTGGGCCGGGGAGGCCCGATAGGCGGTTGCCGGAACGTTGTGACGACCGAAGGCCAGCCAGATCGGCATCATGACGAACAGGACGAGACACCAGGCAAAGGCCAGCAGGAGCCACGTCCGCTCCAGCCGATCCAGCGGCCTCCACCACACCCGGGGCGGTGCAACCATCGGAGCCCTCCTTCTTCATTATGAAGGACTTCCAGGGTCAGGCTGAACATCACGGGCGCTCAGACGGACCCCAGCGTGGCTTTCCCCTCGCTCCACAACCCGGGATGAATGCCACGGGGGAGTTCCCTATGGGGGCATGAGCGGCGTCCGCAGGAGATCCAGCAATCCCCAGACGTTATAAAGGATCAGGCTGATGATCAATGAGAGAAGAAAAAGGAGGAACCATTCATCGAAGATCGCCTGTCCGAGGGGCACCCGCTCCTTTTCTTCCATCCTGTCCCTCCTTAAAGTAGGGAGAACGCTCCCTTAAGGATTAGGCAGGCAGATCCTCCGATTTCGATTGTGAGGCGGGTCCATATGCGGGGATATGATCTTCGTCATATTGCGAGGATTATCACAAGGCTTGCTGCTTTGGAGGGAGGGATGATCCCACCCTGCTTCCTCCCACGGCCTGAAAGGCCGCAGGGGAATGAAAAGGATTGGCTCATGTCGGTTTCGAGATGAAAAGGAGCTCAAAATCCATTCAGGGTTTTGGTATGGACGGGGCCGCCAAAGGCGGCCCCGTAATTAATTTAAATTTAATTCCCTCCTCCCCACGGCCCAAAGGGCCGCGGGGAGGAGGGAAAGGGGAAGGGGCCTGCTCGGTCAAACGTTCAGCCCAGACCCAAACAGGGATTGCACCCCGAAGGCCCCATGAGCCAAAGGATTTTGGGGGCGAGCCCCGTGCATTTGGCGCCCGGCTCGCTCCCAAACCTCCATGGGGGAACTCTCAACTAAAAAGCCCTGCAGGCTGGGCCGAACGCCAAAGGCGTCCGGCCCAGCCTGGAAAGTTAACCGTGCAAAGGAAGGTAGGAAGGAATCGGTTTTCGTTGAGTTGCGGCGCACCGAAGGCGGCCCGCGCCCCGACCGGATTGCTCCAGGGAAACGCCCCTACGATGCGGGGAGCTAACGTCCGGAGCCAAAGAAGCGGAAAACCGATGGGGGC